>JADGAR010000057.1 GCA_015231915.1 Magnetococcales bacterium | reverse complement strand
GGAGGGATCATTGCCCTCTGCCCGCTGCGTTGCTGTTGCCACATCCGTTCGAACAGCCATTCCAGCTCCCGCGTGAACCCCACGGTGTCGAACAGTGGGCAGGAACCCCGGTTGACCCGCAGCCGTTGACGCAGGGACGCCAGAAGCTCCGGATCGTGTGCCAGTTCCATGGCCAAGTTGAAATACGCCTCCCAGTCCTGGGTGATCAGTTCCGGCAGGCCCGCAGCGGCAAGCAGGCTGGCCCCCACGCGGCTGGCCAGGCTCTCTCCCATGCGGGTGAGCAGGGGAACGCCGCTCCACAAGGCGTCGCATCCGGTGGCGTGGGAGTTGTACGGAAAGGTATCCAGGGCCAGATCCGCCAGGGCGAGCCGACCCAGATGCTCCGCCTGGGTGGGGGTTTTGGGGGCGAAGAGGATCCGTTCCGGGTCGATGCCATGTTGTTGCGCGGCGTCGCGCAGCCGGGTCATGGCCGACGGCCACGGCAAACGGCGCAGCCACAGCAGGCTGCCGGGGATCGCCCGGAGCAGCCGGCACCAGACCGCGAAGCTGTCCGGATTGAACTTGTAGCCGGCGTTGAAGCTGCAAAACACGAACCCCTGCTCCGGCAACCCCGCCGCCGCGCGGCTGGGGGTGGGGGCGATGGGACGCTGCCGGTCGTTGGGCAGATAGCAGTGGGGCATAAGGGCCAGGGTTTCGCTGAAGTGGGCGGCGTGCACGGGCGGGGTGACCACGGGATCGCCGATCAGATAGTCCGCCAGCCCCGGATGGCCCAAGGTGCCGGGATAGCCCAGCCAGGTCGCCACCACCGGGGCCGGTCGCCGGGCGAGGATCTCCGGGCGGCTCTCCCTGGTGAAGCCCTGGAGATCCACCAGGAGATGCACCCCGTCCATGGCGATGCGTTGTGCGCATGCCAAGTCGGAGAGGGCGCTGACATCGACGAAACGGTCGCAGGCGGCCATGACGCGGCGGCGCATCGCCCCGCCGTCGTCCTGGCCGAGGGAGTAGGCCGTGATGGCGAAGCGCTCCCGGTCGTGGGCCTCCAGGACCCCGGCCAGCAGAAAGGCGACCGGATGGTCCTGGAAGTCGGCGGAAAGATAGCCGATCTCGAGCCGAGGCGGGTTCGCCCCGGCGGTGCTGGCCAGGGGGGGGCCGGGCTTGAGCGACCGTTGCTTGAAGGCAGCCGCGCAGGCCCGCTGTTCCATGCCGGAATCGGTCAGGGAGAGCAGGGCGAAGGGGGAGAGTTGTCCCATCCGCCGATCCCGTGCAAGGGCCTCATCCTGCCAGTCGCACAGGTGCATCGCCATGTGCTGCAGGCCTCCTTGCGCCCTGGGCAGATTCGGTGCGAGGCGCAATGCGGCGCGGAACGCTTGCGCGGCCTCTTCCACGGCGTTGCGGTTGGCCAGGAGGATGCCCAGGGTTTCGAGCGCCCCGGCGTACTCCGGGCGCAGGCGCAGCGCTTCGCGCAGGGCCGCCTCGGCCTCCTCCTGGCGCAGTTGTCGGGCCAGCACCTTGGCGAGATTGTGGAGTGCCTCCGGAAAGGCCGGTCGGGCGCTCAAGGCCGCCTGCAGGGCGGATTCGGCCTCGGCGCATTTTCCCTGTTCGCCAAGGAGCGCGCCCAGATTGCACTGGGCCAGCGCGTGGGCCGGGTCGAGGCGGGCCGCCTCCCGGAAGGCCTGTTCCGCCGTTTCGGGCAGGTTGCGCGCCATCAGGATCACGCCCAGGTCGTAGTGCCGATCGGCCAGGCCGGGATAGTGGCGGGTCATCCACCTGGCCAGGGTCTCCGCTTCCGCGAGCTGTCCTGCCTGGAACAACCCGGTCAGCGTCCGGGTCGCTTCCTGGAGCGAGGCCCCCGCCGGGACTTGAATTCGCGGGCGATCATGGGATAATTCCTTTTTCATGTGAGGGAATCTATCGAAAAAGTGCCTGTTGGCCAAGCAACAATTCGCGGGACGCCATTCTTGAACATCGATCGAGCGCTGGAAGAAGCCGTCATTCATCATCGGGAGGGCCGGTTGCCGGAGGCGGAGGCGCTTTACCGGGCGATCCTGGCCGTGGATCCCGGCCATGGGGAGGCTGGTGTCAATCTTGGCCTGCTGGCGTTGCACGCCGGTTTTGGGGAGGAGGCCATGGGCCATTTCCGCAGCGGGCTGGCGCGCCAGCCGGCCTCCGCGCCCTTGATCGCGCTGTTTCACGAGGGTCGTTTTGCGGATGCCGAGGCGCTTGCCCGGCATGTGATCGGGCATCATCCGGGATATGGCTTCGGCTGGAAGGCGCTGGGCACGGTGTTGCGGCAATTGGGGCGGGAGCAGGAGGCGTTGACGGTGTTGCGTCGGGCCGTGGCGTTGCTGCCGGAGGATGCGGAGGGGTTGGCCAATTTGGGGATCCTTTTGCACAAGCGGGGGGAATCGGCGGAGGCCGAGGCCGCGCTGCGCCGCGCGGTGGAGGTCGATGCGGGATTCGTGAACGGCTGGTACGGGTTGGCGGAGGTGCTGTTGGCGCGGGGGGGGGTGGAGCAGGCCGAGGAAGTGTTGTGGGAGGTGTTGCGTCTGCAGCCGGAACATGCCGGCGCATGGTTCGATCTGGGGCTGGTGTTGCAGGGACGCGGCGCCCTGGCCGAGGCCGAGGTCGCCTTTCGGCAGACGGCACGGATTCAGCCGGATCATCTTGCGGCCTTCAATAACCTTGGTAATTTGCTGCAGGGGCGGGGGGAGTATCAGGCCGCGTTGGAGGTCTATCTGGAGGCCCTGCGCGCACGGGAGGATTATGCGGATGTCCATTACAATCTGGCCATGCTCCACGAGCGGCTGGAGCGGTTCGACGCCGCCGAGGCGTCCTATCGCCAGGCGCTGCGCCATGCCCCGGACGGGGTGGCGGCCCGCAACAATCTGGGCAATCTCCTCTCCCGTCTGAAGCGGTTCGCGGAGGCCGAGGCTTGCTTCCGGGAGGCCATCGCCCAGGACGCCGGGTATGTCGAGGCGTGGATCAATCTGGGCAGCCTGCTGGTGGATCTGAAGCGGCACGCGGAGGCCGAGGCGGCCTATCGGGAGGCGCTGCGGCTGCGACCGGAGTGCGCCATCGCTCATTACAACTTGGGAAATTCATACCGGGAATGCAAAAGGGTGCCGGAGGCGGAAGCCGCCTATCGGGAGGCGTTGCACCTGGACCCTGGGTATGTGGACGCCCATGCCAATCTGGGCGCCCTGCTGTACGAGCAGGGTCGGTACGACGAGGCCGAGACGGTCCTGCGGGAGGCCTTGCGCCTGGATCCGGGCAATGCCTTGACCCACGGCAATCTGGGGCGGTTGCTGCACCGTTCGAAGCGTTATCCGGAGGCCGAGGCGGCCTTGCGGGAGGCTTTGCGGATCCAACCCGATCTGGTCGAGGCTTGCAATAATCTTGGGATTTTGTTGCATGAGTGCGACCGTTCCGGGGAAGCCGAACATTTTCTGCGGGAGGCATTGCGTTTGGATCCTGGGCATGTCCGGGCGTGCAACAACCTGGGGGTGTTTCTGACCTGCTGGAACCGTTGCGACGAGGCGGAGGCGGCCTTCGGGGAGGTGCTGCGGCTCAATCCGGACTACGCCGACGGGAGATGGAATCTGGGTCTGCTCATGATGCGGCGGCAGCGCTGGGAGGAGGGATGGCGCTTGTACGAAGCCCGTTATCATCCCGGCATGGAGGAGCCGATCGTCGTGCCTCCGGAGTTGCCGTATCCCATGTGGCGGGGCGAGGATTTGCAGGGGCGTTCCCTGCTGGTGTTGGGAGAACAGGGTCTGGGGGACGAGATTCAATTCGTTCACTATCTGCCCCGGCTCAAGCGCATGGGAGTGACGCGGCTTTCTTACGCGACCCGTTCCCCCTTGACGGGATTGATGACCACCCTGGCCGGGGTGGATGCGGTGCATGACGATTGGGAGCGGATTCCGGTCCATGATTTCTGGGTTTTGTTGTTGAGCATTCCGCATTGTCTGGGGGAGCGGCATGGTCCGGTGCCGGAAGGCCTGCCCTATCTGGGGACGTTGCCGGAGCGGGAGGCGTTGTGGCGGGGCCGTCTGCCGGAAGGGGGGTTCCGGGTGGGTCTGGTGTGGCGGGGTTCCGTGGCGCACCACAACGATCGCAATCGTTCCCTGTCGTCGTTGACGGTGTTGTCTCCCTTGTGGTCGGTGCCTGGGGTCTGGTTCTTCTCCTTGCAGAAGGGGGCGGGGGAGGAGGAGGCGCGGGATCCTCCCGAAGATCAGCCTTTGCTGCATCTGGGCGACCGGATCAGGGATTGTGCGGACACCGCTGCGATCGTGGCGCAATTGGATCTGGTGATTTGCGTGGATACGGCGGTGGCCCATCTGTGCGGGGCGTTGGGCCGGCCCTGCTGGGTGATGTTGCCCTGTCTGGGGCTGGATTGGCGCTGGCCGGAGGTGAGTGGCGAGGTCCCCTGGTATCCGGGGGTGATGCGGCAGTATCGGCAGGAGACGCCGGGGGGGTGGGCCGAGGTGGTGGCGCGGATGCGGGTGGATCTGGCCGGGTTGGCCGGAGGGGGTTGAACGGATTCACGCGGGCATGGCGTTCATGGGGGGGCGTCCTTGGCCTCCTCGGCAGGCTGGTTCGTAACTCGGAGGGCAGGGATTCGATCAGCCGATATTCGGCGATGCTGATTCTGGTCGGAACCGGTCCTCGCCACTTGTCTGTTTCTGGAAGTTTTGAACATGCGGGCGTTTCAGTATATGGATTTTATTTGTTTTATATTTTAATTATGTCTTACATGTCATCATGTTGCGAGGAATTTTTTGAAAATAATAATTATTGATAGCGTGTTGTCCATGTTTTGGGTATCTTTCTGTGTGGTTTGTTGCTACAAGAACATGAAAAAATTTTTTTGCGTTTTTTGTGTGTATGATTTACTATGGCTCGGTTTCTGGTTTGAGCGTTCCGTCATAATTTCTCTGCGTGGTGAATTGAGTGTGACATCCCCCGATCTTCTCTAAATTTAAAGAGAAAAAATATGAAAGTTTGCGGTGTTGATATCAAAGGTAAAGAAATAATTCTTGTGGTAGTCGAAATTGACAGTGATGATCATTTTAATATACTAGTAAAGTCAAAAAAAATCCCGATTACCGATGAAAATGATGTATACCAGTTGCGATCTGTGAAAGATACACTGGAAAGCATTTTAAGAGAACATCAAGTCGAATTGATAGGAATTACAGGGCATTCTTCGAGAGGTCAATTCGCGGCTTCTGCCCCCGTTTATAAATTAGAGGCAGTTGTTCAATTAAATGATCTTTGCAGTTCTAAAATTATTCACAGAAACACAGTATTGTCTGTTTCTAAAGACAGGAGTTTTCCTGTATCGTCTCCTAAATATGCCCAAGACGCACTAAATGTAGCTATTGTAGTGGCGCTCAAGGAGTCAGATAATGTGTAGTAATTTAATCTCTGATTTACCTAAAGATATATCATTTCATCTTTGTGATCACTTTGCATCTATTGCTGTAGATAGGGTATCAAATAAAGGTGCAAATGGATATCTTGTTTTTGGAAAAAATAAGATATCTAACCAAAAAGTTGCAATTAAATATTATTACTGGGGGGAGAATGCTGGTCTTCATTTTGAGCCAAAAAGATTGGCAGAGATCCAGCATGACAATGTCATTAGAATTAATGATGCCGGGTATGTCAATAATTCTTATTCATATTTTATGACACCTTTTTTTGAAAGAGGAGATCTTGATGATTTAATTAATGCTGGGTGTATTTCTTTATTTGATGCTATTAAACTAACATTTGAAATATCCTGTGGGCTTTCACAAATTCATGCTTCAAAAATGGTGCATCGAGATCTGAAGCCAGAAAATATTTTAGTGAACGATGTAGGTAAGGCTGTTATTGCAGATTTTGGCTCGGTAAAGATGTTGCCAGATGGAATGGAAACCGTTCCAGGGTCAGGTCATTCGATTGCTTATCGTCCACCAGAATCTTTTGAAGGATCGTATGGTAAACAAGGTGATGTTTATCAAGTCGGAATAATATTATACCAACTTCTTGGTGGAAGGTTTCAGTATAACCCAGAAAAAATTTTAAGTGAAAAGGAAAATATTAAATACGAAACTATACAGTCAGACTGCGAAAAGTCGTTATATGTTGATAATATTGTTAAAAATAAAATAATCAAAGGGGCGTTGATTAAATTGGATACTCTTCCCGTCTGGGTGCCAGAAAATATAAAACGCATCATTAAGAAAGTTACCAATATTAATCCATGGAATCGTACACGATCAGCTTCTGAACTGGTTAGTATATTGCATGCTCATCAGTTAAACGTTCCAAGATGGATTGACAATGGCAGTGAGATCCAAGTCGAACACAAAGGGAAGTGCTTGCGAGTATGCCAAGATGCTAAAGGGATGTGGTTTGCTGAGAAAAAGGTACCTAGTGGATGGCAGAAAAATCGCGCCATTAAAGTTGATTTAAAAGAGAATGTTATAAAAGATATTAAAATTAAACTTAATATAATTTGATATCTTAAAATTATATTATTTTTTTATATATAATAATCCTAGAGAAATGCGGGGGGTTCCGGTGGCGGGAAATCCCGGGAATGCCGGTAACGCCATGCTAAATTCACGAGGCAGAGAGTGTTTTGTATGGTGTCCTTGGAATTTAAATATACCTAAAAGAATTATTTTATATGGGGTGCGGGTATCCTGGAGGGCAGAAAGGAGGGCATTCAGATTGGTCGCCAGGAAGGCCGTCAGGATGGTATTCAGATCGGCGAACGCAACACCCTGTTGCGCCTCCTGACCCGGCGTTTCGGCGACTTACCCGCAGAGGTTCATGCGAAGGTCAATGCAGCCGAAATGGATACCTTGGAATCATGGATCGACCAATTGCTGGATGCCCATTCTTTGAACGACGTGTTTCTTCGATTTGCAAGTAAAGTGTTCTTGTTTAGTGTTAAACGTATATTTTTATATTTTTTTTAATTAGTGTGAGAATTGGAGTTTATGGGGAGTCGTCTTTGGTCTCCTCGGCGGACAGGGCCTGTTCGATGGCCTCGATGCTCGGCAGACTGGTTCGCAACTCGGCGGGCAGGGAGTCGATCAGCCGGTATTCGGCGATGCCGATGGGCTGGCTGGAGTCGCGCAGGGCATACTCGACCACCACCTTGTTTTTGCTTTTGCATAGCAACAGGCCGATGGTGGGGTTGTCCTGTGCCGACTTCATCTCCCCGTCCACCGCGCTCAGGTAGAACCCGAGTTGGCCGGTGTGTTCCGGCTTGAAGGCCCCTGCCTTGAGTTCGATCACCACATAACAGCGTAACTTGAGGTGATAAAAGAGCAAATCGAGGAAAAAATCCTCGCCGCCCACCTCCAGATGCACCTGCCGTCCGACAAACGCAAAACCCGCCCCCAATTCCAGCAGAAAGCGGGTGATGTGATGAACGATGGCCTCTTCGATGGCGCGCTCGTCCGCTTCGTGACCCACCCCCAGGAAATCGAAGAGATAAGGATCCTTGAGCGACTCCCGCGCCAGGTCCGAATGGGGTGCGGGCAGGCGCAGGGCGAAATTGCTCACTGCCTTGCCTTCCCGCTCCAACAGACGCCGCTCGATGTGAATGGAGAGCACGTTGCGCGACCAGCCGTGCTCCATGGCGCGTCGGGCATAGGCCAGCCGTTGTTCGGGCGTCTTGAGTCTGGTCAGCAGCACCAGGTTGTGCCCCCATGGCAATTGTCCAACAGCCTGTTGGACAATTTCCGGATCAGGCCATGCCTCGGCAAAGGCGCGCATGTACATCAGGTTCGCCCGGGAAAATCCCTTCATCTCCGGAAAGGCGGCGCGCAGATCCTGGGCCAGCCGCTCGATGACCTTGGCGCCCCATCCTTCCTGGTGCTGCCGGAGCAGAATATCTCGGCCAATCTGCCAGTAGAGCCGCACCAGTTCCCGGTTGACCGCCAGCGTCGCTCGTTGCTGTGCCTGGTGGATGCGGCGCTTCAGTTCGGCGAGCCAGGGGGCGTAGTCGGAGGGAAGCGGGACGATATCGGGCATGGATCAAGGGGCCTCCACCTGGATCGGCAGATTCGGGAATCGACTCCCAAACCCTGGTGCGATCACTATACATGCCATGGACGATCATCGGCCAGGGTTCATGCCACGCCTGCATCGGCATGCCATACGGGACGGATATTGCCGAAACCATTCACGCGGACAAAGGCATGGCGATCATGTTGTCATGGTGTTCTCTTGCAATCGTATTGGACATGAGGAGATCGTCATGGGAATGAACGCCGCGCAGTTTCGTCAGTATGTCATCCGTCCGGCCCTGGAGTGGCTGGAGATGGATTCCCCCGCCGCCCAGGCGCTGCTGCTGGGGACCGCAGCCCAGGAGTCGGGGTTGGGGTGTTATCTGCGCCAGGTGGGAGGGGGGCCGGCATTGGGGGTGTTTCAGATGGAGCCGGCTACCTACCGGGACATCTGGAGCCGTTTCGTCGCCACGCGTCCGGAGATCGCGGGGCGTCTGGCCAGCCGCTGGCCCCAGGCGCCGCAGCCGGAGGTGATGGTGACCGACCTGTTCCTGGCTGCGGTCATGTGCCGTCTGCACTACCGTCGTGTGACCGCTCCCTTGCCGGCGGCGGACGACATCGCGGGGTTGGCCGCCTATTGGAAACGCCATTACAACACCCCAGCCGGGGCCGGCAGCGAGGCGGAATTTCTTCGCAACTGGCAGCGGCTTTGCGCCGGGTGACAGGGTGATCATATTTGCACTTGCTTTGATCATTCGTGCCCACCGGCTCCCTGGTTGCCCGGGACACCTCCAATGGTGCTTCCGGGCAACTGTCAAATCATTCTGGTCGGTCTGTGAGAATCGGGATGATTGTTGATGAATTATTACAAAAAAGGAGCAACGTATACGACATTAGATGTAAATTCAAGAGTGTTAGATTTTTTAATGAAAATCAAATTTTTTGTTTGCATCTTTTTTGGCTTTGTGTTTTTATTGATTAATGGTATAGATAGTTATATGAATCGGATATGGTAGATAATAATCAATTTTAAGGAAATTTATACATTGAGTGTTACGATGAATGAGTTTTTCCCTTCTCTGGGTGCAACGGCAAAGTCATTGGTTAAGATTGCCACGAAGCCTGACCGACAGTCCAAGGAGTACGAGGAATGGATTCAACAGCAAGACTTTCTTGAGTTTCTGCGAGCCGAGCGCCAACGTGAAGAAGTCATCCTGTATGCCGGATTGACTCATTGCTATTTGTATGGAATTGCGGTGCCTGCGGCGGCTGTAACGCCAATCGATGTAGATGACCTGCTGGGCTGGAGTTGCAACCCGTTTTCTTCTTGGGGGTTATGCCACGGCTACCGAGATGACTCGCCGGAGCTGCAGATGTGGATTGAGCCGCCATTGAGTAGTTGCGGATCGAGGACGCTTGAGCATGGTGAACAATTGCTCTTCATTCGTGTGTTCGACGGTTTCCTGGACAACAAAACTTATGTTGAACTTTCGCAAAAGGTAGCGCACCTGTTGGGGCTGCATCTCGTGCCTGAGCGTAGCGCCTATTGCCGGTTGGACGAAAACGGTGACGTCGAAGAGGTTGTGCGTATCCACAAACGGCAAGATGCTCGCGTGGTCACAATCAAGCGCGAAGACCTTGATGTGTTGCTCTTGATGCTCGAATCATCGTACATCTTGCTGTTCGAATCCATCCGGTACGACCCTGAAAATATTGCTGATTGGGGCGATACTCCAGAGGAAAATGTCAGCCGATCAGAAGAATTTCTGTATTTTCGTTGTCGCGCAAGCATAGATCAAAGCTATATGCGTGGATTTCAAGTAACAACTCCTGTAATTAATAGTCGGTTGCGGCGACGCATGATGTGGGAATCCCCGGACCCAAAACAGTACACCACCTTCATAGCCCTTGACTGGAAGCACCGCCAGGTGCGCGAGTGCTCATGCGATCCCGTCCAACTCGGTAACTACTTCGTCGCATCCGATCTGCCATTTGAAACCAGTCCTGCTTTTTTTCGTCCGGAAGTGTTGAGCAGGTACAAAGCAGACCCGGACAAGTACCGGTTGGAAGACCGATCCATTTCTTGCCGTGGAGCGTGGTTCCTGCAAAGCTACGACATCAACGAGGCAGGCCAGGTGCATACCTACCTTTGCGATCTCAGCCACCTGCCCTACGCCGAACAACTCTATTGGAAGGGGTTCAACGAGAATCCCAAGACGGGGATTTCGGGGCGGGCATACAAAACCGATTTCATGGGGAAGTTTGATACCTCCCCGGACCCACTGGCAAGCCTGAAAAGACGCCTCGAAGCGTTGAACGGTAAAAGGATATCGTGGTGGAATCTGAAGGATCCCCAGCAGCCTGATCGAGTACACTACCCGGTTACGGACAGCCGGGAAGAGTGGGCGAATGAACTGATGGCACTTGACCAATTGGTCGTCGAGGGGTTGAGCAGAAGCTATTTCAAGTCGAAAGCCGTCGCAGCCGGCATCGCCATTGAGCCTCAATGTGGTAGCCTGAGACTGATCAGCAAGGTTCTTTTGCATGCTCAGGTGAACGAAGAGGAAGCCGCTGCTGTCGTAACACCACTGAAATCGCTGCACGAATTGCGCAATATCATGAAGGGCCACGCTGGAGGATCGGACGCCAATGCGAAGTGCAAAGTACTGATCGCGCAGTACGGCGATCTGAGATCGCATTTTCGCGCCCTCGCCAACGACTGCGATCAGGCTATTGCCTTGATGGTCGAATTCACTGATGCAGGCTTACTGTGATATTCACATGATTGGAAAAATGGGTATATGGGGTCAGTGATGGAAGAATGTTTTGAGAACAAGGGCCAATACTCCTGCCATCAGGAGGCCAAGCATCCATTTGAGCAGGTGGATTTCTCTCATGATTTCCAGCTTGAGTTCACGCAAGTCACCCTTGGTGGCCAATTCCATCAACTGACTGTCCTGGACCTCTCGCATTGCCTCGGCATGCGCTTCCGTCTGCTTCTCATCGACACCGGCGGCCTTGAGGGTCTTGACGAATTTCAAAGTACCAAAGGCAACAGCAGTGCTCATGTCTGGCCCTCTCCTCCCAGGATCGATGACGGGTTCAGCATATCACACCTGCCCCTCCCTGTAGGGGAAAATGTTTTCCCCTCACATATTCGCAAATTCGGGGTCCCAAATCCGAAAACGACCACTGCGGCGATCATGGCGAGTTGAGTGAAGTTCGGTTGGCTGTGGATCCGGATGCGCGTCGGCGGCAAGGCCAGATGCATATTTTGCTTGCCGAATTGGACCAGTTGACGGAATATGAAGCAGCAGTCACAGCGATGGACGACGAAAGGAAAAGGACGCTTGAGCGACCCCGGCACAAAGACCTGTTGGCACTGCCTGGTGGGCGCCACCCTCAAGGCGCTGCTGGAACCGGTTGGGATCGAAGTCCTCACCGAGGTGCCGATCCTCTCCTTTCCGCCCAAGGCAGACATCATCTTGTTGCAACGCAGGTTGGGTGGCCGGACGCAGGAGCAGAACATGCTCATGGCGGATGGTCTGCGGGATCTGAATGTGGACCGGATCCTGGTCGAAATCAAGATCACCCAGGGCATGAACGAAGCCGCGCTCAAGCAGGCTGCCAGATATGACGACTGGTACCGGGTATGCGAGAAACTGAAAAAACGGCAACTGCGAACCGTGATTATCAGTTCGGCCACGGCACGGCAATCGTTTCTGGAACGCTTCGCCTTCAAGGCTATGGGACCGAATGGCGTCTATGAATGCAAGTCGCTGTTGGATGAACCCATTCGGGTGATTTTTCTTAATGAACTGAAAAATGTCCCCAGGAATGCCCCGTTGAAGTGTTTCGCGTCACGCACGGAAGAGCGGGAAAAAGCGTTTGCGGCCATGGATGAAGCCGGACTGATGCGTTTATCCACACCGTTCCACTACATCATGAATGGCCTCAGGAGCACGATCATGCGCAATTCATTGCGACATCTCGATAATGCAGGCATCACCCCCGACTCCGTCATGCGGATGGGGAGGAGGATGTTCGAGGCAACGCTGGATCTGATGCCCGAGGAAGAGCTTGCCGCCTTGCCAAAGCTGGAGAATCTTTTGGTTCGCAAGCGCCAGGATGGTGAGCGGATAGGCGAGCGGATAGGCGAGCGGAAAGGCGAGCGGAAAGGCAAGGCCGAAACACTGACGAGCCTCCTGCTGCGCCGTTTTGGCGCCATCCCCGACTGGGCCAGCGAAATGATCGCCAAGGCGACCTCCCAATCCTTGGAGGAGTGGAGCCTGCGTGTATTGGATGCCCGGTCGCTGGAAGAGATCTTCGCGGACAGGATGTGACGACGCAGGCAAGCATCCCGATTCGCGATTGCCATGGTTGGTGACGCGCGGGCTTTTGCCGGCGGGCCGTTTGGGATAGACTGACGGGTTGAAGAGGGGAAGATCTTCGACCAGACGGCTTGCGAGGGCTGCATGACATCCTTGACCCAACAGGTGGAACGTCGTCGGACGTTTGCCATCATTTCTCATCCCGACGCGGGCAAGACAACGCTCACCGAGAAGCTGTTGCTGTTCGGCGGGGCGATCCAGGAGGCAGGGCAGGTGCGTGCGCGCGGGGAGCGGCGCCGGGCCAGGTCCGACTGGATGAAGGTGGAGCGGGAGCGGGGGATCTCCGTCACCGCCTCGGTGATGAGCTTCGAATACGACGGCATGATGCTCAATCTCCTGGACACGCCGGGTCATGCCGATTTTTCCGAGGACACCTTTCGCACCCTGACCGCCGTGGATTCGGCGGTGATGGTGCTGGACGTGGCCAAGGGGATCGAGTCCCAGACCCTCAAGCTGTTCGAGGTGTGCCGCCTGCGCAACATCCCGATCATTACTTTTATCAACAAGATGGACCGTGACGGCCTGGATCCCTTTGCCCTGATGGACGAGATCGCCTCGCAACTCGCCCTGGAGGTGGTCCCGGCCACTTGGCCGGTGGGGATGGGGCAGGATTTCGTTGGCTGTTTCGATTTGTTCCGGGACCGGTTGTTGTTCATGGAGAAGGGGGAGGGGGTCGCTGCCGACGAGGGGGAGGCGTGTCGCGGGGTGGACGACGACAAGCTGGATCGTCTGCTCACCCCGACGGCGGTGGCGCGCTTGCGGGAGGAGGTGGCCATGGTGCGGGAGTTGTGTCACCCCTTCGACTTGCGGGCCTATCGGGAGGGGCATTTGACTCCGGTTTTTTTTGGCAGCGCCATTCACAATTTCGGGGTGCGGGAGTTGTTGCAGGGCATTCTGCGGCTGGCGCCTGCGCCGCAACCCCAGCAGGCGGTGCAGCGGTTGGTGGCCCCGGAGGAGGAGAAGGTCTCCGGGTTCGTCTTCAAGATCCAGGCGAACATGGATCCCAATCATCGGGACCGCATCGCCTTCCTGCGGCTGGTTTCGGGTCATTTCCGGCGCGGGATGAAGCTTAGGCACGCGGTGAGCGGCAAGGTGCTCTCGGTACACAATCCCCTGTTGTTTCTGGCCAGGGAGCGGGGGCTGATCGAGGAGGCCTGGGCCGGGGATGTGATCGGGATTCCCAATCATGGGGTGCTGCGCATCGGGGATACCCTGACCGAGGGCGAGGTGTTGAAATTCACCGGGGTGCCGAGTTTCGCCCCGGAGCTTTTGCGTCGGGTGCGTCCGGAGGATCCCTTGCGGGTCAAGCATTTGGAAAATGCCTTGCGCCAGTTGGGGGAGGAGGGGGTGGCCAGGGCCTTCAAGACGTTGCTGGGTTCGCAGTGGATCGTCGGGGTGCTGGGGACGTTGCAGTTCGAGGTGCTGGCGGATCGGATCCGGGGCGAATACGACGTGCCGGTGCGGTTCGAGGATGCCGGGTTTTTCACTGCCCGGTGGCTGGAGGCGGACGATCCCCGTTTGTTGAAGCGGTTCGTGGACGCGGCCCACGGGGAGATGGCCGAGGATTACGACGGCGCCCCCGTGTTCCTGGCGCGCAATGCCTGGAGATTGGGGGACGCCGTCAAGGAGTGGCCTGGGATCCGTTTTTTGAAGGTTCGCGAGGGGACGAACTGATCAGCCGAAGGGATTGTCGAGAATGATGGTTTGTTTGCGATCCGGGCCGGTGGAGACGATGCGGGTGGGGACCCCGGTGATCGATTCCAGGAACGCCAGGTAGTCGCGGGCGTTCTTGGGGAGGTCTTCCATCCGTTCGATGCCGGCGGTGGAGTCGGACCAGCCGGGCAACTCCTCGTAGATCGGCTCGCACACGTCGAGGATGGAGGGGTCGGAGGGCATGTTCTCCATGCGGCGGCCATTGCGTTTGTAGGCGACACAGACCTTGAGGGAGGGGATGGTGTCGAGGACATCGAGCTTGGTGATGGCCAGGCCGGTGAGTCCGTTGACGCGGGCGGCGTGGCGCAGGACCACGGCGTCGAACCAGCCGCAGCGGCGGGCGCGTCCGGTGCTGGCGCCGAGTTCCTGACCCACCTTGAAGAGGTGTTCGCCCACCGAGTCGGTGAGTTCGGTGGGGAAGGGGCCGCTGCCCACGCGGGTGGTATAGGCCTTGGCCACGCCGAGGACGTGGTGGATGCGGGTGGGGCCGACGCCGGTTCCGGAGCAGGCGCCACCGGCGATGACCGAGGAGGAGGTCACGAAGGGATAGGTGCCGTGGTCCACGTCGAGCATGGTGCCTTGCGCCCCTTCGAAGAGGACGGCCTGGCCCGCTTCCATGGCGTTGGCGAGGATGACCGGGACATCGTCCACGAAGGGCGCGATGGTATCGGCCATGCGCAGGTAGTCGTCGCGGATCGTCTCCATGGTGAAGGTGGCGGCATTATAAAAATTTTCCAGCATGAAGTTATGATAAGCCAGATTGTCCTGCAATTTGGCCTCGAAGATCTGGCGGTTGTAGAGGTCGCCGAGGCGGATGCCGCGGCGAGCGACCTTGTCTTCGTAGGCGGGGCCGATGCCGCGACCGGTGGTGCCGATTTTGCCTTTGCCCTTGCGTTTTTCCCGTGCCACGTCCAGTTCCCGGTGGTAGGGCAGGATGAGTTGGGTGAGGGGGGAGATCTTGAAGTTGGCGCCGGTGATGGAGATGCCGTGGTTATCCAGTTCTTGCAGTTCCTGGAGCAGGGCGGTGGGGTCGAGGACCACGCCGTTGCCGATCACGCAGAGTTTGGCGTGGAGGATCCCCGAGGGGATGAGGTGGAGGACGTATTTCTTGCCTTCCACCACCAGGGTATGGCCGGCGTTGTGGCCGCCCTGGAAACGGACGACCACGTCCGCCTGTTCGGTGAGAAGATCGACGATCTTCCCTTTGCCTTCGTCGCCCCACTGGGCGCCCAAGATGATGACATTGGCCATGGTGATCAGGAACTCGCAAATTGAGATGGAACGGTATGCCACGGGTGGCGATCCGGAAATATGACACAAACACGATGAGAAAAGCTAGCAAATAAATGGCCATGTGAGGGATGCGGGGCGCGTGCCGTGATATTTTTCTATGGCATGTTTCTTGCGGAAAAGGGGACGCACAGCCTTCCTTGTCTCCATTCGCTGTCGTTTCGAGGTCGCTCCATGATGATGATGATATTCCGGTTGCGTTTCGTGATGGTGTGTCTGCTGACCACCCTGCTGGTCGCCTGTGGCGGCGGTGGCAGCGGCTCCGGGAGTTCTTCCGGTTCGTCGGGGGGATCCTCATCGTCTTCCGCTTCGACCACTGTGACGCAGACCGGCGTGGGGGTGTTTCAGGGGTCCATCGTGACCGGGGTCCATTACCGGGCGGAACTCGCCGGCCAGGTCAAGGAAGGGGAGACCGACGGGGAAGGGAAGTTTTCGTTCATCCAGATCGGCAGCACCGTCAGTCCGGTGACCTTCACGGTGGGCGGGGTGACCCTGGGGAGCGTCACGCCGCCGTCGGCGAGCACCTCCTACACCATGAACGTGGTGGACCTGGTGGACAACAAGGATCCGGATGCCACGGCCAAGGCGGTGAACATTCAACGCTTTCTCAATTCCATCAACACCACCGGCAACGACAACGTGATCCAGATCACCCCCAGTGCGCGCGCTGCCCTGGCCGGGCAGAACGTCAAATTGAACGAGGTGGCGCTGACCAGTTTCGACACCCAGGCCAACGCCCTGCTCGGCGCCATGGTGAGCGCCAGCGCCCTGCCGTCCGGCACCGCCCTGCGCAGCGCGGAGGCGGTCAAGTCGCACATGCAGGAGACCAAGAGCCGGATCGATGCCCTGCGGGTGGACGGATTCGATGTCACCGTCGGGTCGGATACCGTGGTGGCGGACGGGAAGTCCCAGGTCTCCATCCGGGTGAAGGCCACCAAGACGGGTGGCGGGGAACTGGCCGGGGGGCTGGTGAAATTTCAGACCACCGCCGGGACCCTGGGCGGCGAGAGCAACCTGTGCGTCGACAATGCCGCCACCACCACCGCCGTGGAACGGGTGACCGACGCCTCCGGTATGGCCTACGTGATGTTGACGCCCCAGTGTCAAACGGCGAGCGCCACGGTTTCGGTGTCGCTCGGTGGCAGGATCGTGTTCAAAACCATTCAGTTCGTCTCTTCCGGGGCCGCGTCGGCCACCTCTTCCATCACCGTGGGTCAGAACTCCCTGCCCGCCGATGGCCGTTCCACGACGACGGTGACCGTCACGCTGAAAGACGCCAACAACAATCCGGTCCCGGACAAGACCCCGGTGACCCTGCTCACCGACGCCGGGAGCGTCTCCGCCTCCTCGACCACCGCGTCGGGACGCGCCACCTTCACGTTCACCGCCGGGAGTTCCGCCGCGACCGCCAACCTGTCGGTTGCCGAATTCGGCTTTCTGAAGGCCACCATCACCATGGGGGTGATCTCCTCCACGGGAGGCAAGCCATCCTCCATTCAGATGACCGCCGGTCAGCAGCAGATTTTCGTCAAGGGGGTCGGCAAGACCGAGAACACCAGCATCACCATCAATGTCAAGGACGATGCCGGCGTTCTCATCAAGGAGGACGCCCTCGGTTATGCCGAAACGTTCAACAATCTGCGCGTCACCCTCAAGACCCGTCCCCAGGGCAACGAGTACATCTCCGGCATCGGTCGTACCGCCACCGCCACCTCTTCTGCGGACGTGGAGAGCAAGACCAGCAGTTCCTCGACGAGTTACATCGCGGTGCGCACCACCAACGGTTCCGCCACGGTCACCCTGACCTCCGGGACCCGTCCGGGGAACATCGAACTGCAGGTCGATGCCTACGACAAGGACGGCGCCACAATCCTGGCCAGCGCGGTTTCGCCCCTCGTCGCCATCGCCTCCGGCCCGGCCCACACCATCACCCTGACCGAGGCGGTCAAGGACGGGATCGTGAATCTGAACGATTATGGCAAGGGGGGAGTCTATTGCCTGATCGGTTCTGCCCTGGTCACGGATCGTTACGGGAATGCCGTTCCGGACGGAACCGCGATTGCCTTGAATCTGCTGGATACCGTTCTGGCGAGCACCGCGACCGGCAGCATTGCCGCCAGCAGTGCCGATTTGACGGATGCCGCGACCAATTTTACCACCGCCAAGGTGACGCTCTCCGGCGTGGACAGGACGATTCAGGCCGGGGATCAGGTCTTGATCGCCAGTGGGGTGGCGGCGGAAAACCGCCGTCGTTTCGTTGGCAGCATCAACACCACGACCCTGACGACCAATGCCGCCTACACGGAAACCGCTTCGCTCACCAGCAATTATTATGTCGGCGCCTCCCTGTACGGCGGGGCGATTCATGGCTATTCCGGCACCCAGGGTTGCAACCCCTCGCAGTTGACCACCGGGGTGGCCACCACCACCAGCGGCATCGCTCCGGTGCGCGTGACCTATCCGGCCAACAAGGATACCATCAAACTGGGTTGTGATGTCACCAATACCAACGATACCCGGTTTCCGTTGTTCGCCCCCCTGAATCGATCCAGGGGGCAGGTGATGATCGTGGCGGCGGTCAATGGTCAAAGCGATACCAGTTCCAGCGGATCGACATCGGTCACCACCGGAAAATTCTGTTATTCGGCCATGTCTCCCGCCTCGATGACCTCATTTCCCACCGCATTGAAAATCAGCACGACCGCCATCACCACTCCGACGATCACGTTGACCTTGAAGGATGCCGGGTCCGTGCCCATTCCTTATGAATCCGTGCAGTGCAGCGCCTCGGATCTGAATATCTCCTTCGCGCCGGCATCCGATTATACGGACGCCAATGGCAGCGTGACCTTCACGGTGACCCTGCCGGTTGGCACGGCCACCTATTCGGCCACCATCAATTGCCAGGGATTCAACAACACCTCGACCACCATTTCCGTGGCGCCATGACTCGAGGCCGCGCCATGAAATCGTTTTTCGCCATGCCGCCCTGGTTCGATCGCCTGGCTTTGCCAAAACCATTGGCATGGAGAGAAATCGCGGCGCGGGGCTTGACGGCCCGCAAGCCGAAGGTCGATGGCATGGTCGGCATGTCGCTCCAATCCGACGGGATCGGCATGGCCCACTTGACCTTTCCCGCCGGCGCTGGCGCAAAACCCTGCCTGCACCATTGCCAGTTCCAGCCCCTGGTCGCCGGACAGAATCCGGGTCGGGTGGCGGCAGCCATGGCCAAGGCGCGCAAACTGGAAAAGGCCCGTTTCTCCGGTGTGCTGGACCGGGCCTGTTACGTCCTCTTTCCCACCGAGGCCCCGGACCTGCCACGGGAGGAGTGGGCATCCGCCATGCGTTGGCGCATCAAGGACCAGATCGAATTCCCCCCGGCCCAGGCCGTCATCGAGGTGTTCGACATGCCCGGCCCGATACCGGATCGGGACTCCGGACGCATCTATGTCGCGGTGGCCAAGGAGACCGATGTGCGCCGCCATGTCAACCTGTTTCTGGACGGCGGCCTGGATCTCACCGCCATCGACATCCCGGAGTTGGCGCTGCGCAACCTCGCCCTCGGCCTTGCGGATGACCGGGAAGGGATGGCCCTGCTCTATCTGGAAGCCGGTCACGGTCTGGTCCTCATGCTCAAGGGGGGGCGCTTCTACCTCTCCAGACGCATCGAAATCGGTCTGCATGCCCTGCTGGAATCCCTGGTCGAGGCCAACGAGGAGGATTTCTCCCGCGCCATTTCCACTTCCCGGCTGGTGGACCAGATCGCCCTGGAGGCCCAACGCACCATGGACTATTTCGAAAGCCATTTCTCCCAGGCCTCTGCCGTCAGCCTGCACATCGCCCCTCTCGTCACCCCCATCCCCGGTCTGCGCCAGGCCCTGGCGGAAAGGCTCGGCATGCGGGTCAAGGAGTTCCCCCTCCAGGAGGTTCTCGAACTGGCCGACGGGATTGACGAGCGGGAGGCGGCCCGTGTGCTCCTTGCCCTGGGCGCGGCGCTCGGGCGGCGGGAAGCCTCGGCATGAGAGCGCAACAGGTCAATTTCTATCAGGAGGTCTATCGCCCCCGCTTCGATCCCCTGGCCGCACGCACCATCCTCATGGCGGCGGGTGCCATGCTGATCCTGTTGCTGCTGGTGACCGGCATCCTGCGCTGGCGTCTGGCCGTGGAACGCAATGCGGTCCTCTCCCTGGAAAAAGAGAAAAACCTGCTCGTCAACCGGGTGACCGACCTGAGCACCCGTTATCCCGTGCGTCCCCCCTCCCAGGAACTGGCGAGCCAAATCGAGCGGATGGAAAAGGAAAAACAGCGCAAGAACCGCATGCTCGCGGTGTTGAACAAGACCGCCATCGGCAATGCCAAGGGGGTCACCCCGCTCCTGCTCGCCCTGGCCGGGGCCGGGACGCAGGGGGTCTGGCTGACCGGCATCGGCATCTTCGAGCAGCAGGGCCGGCAACTCGTGCTCGAGGGCATGGCCCGGAACGCCAATCCGGAGCGGATTCCGCAAATGGTCCAGGAGTTGACCAAAAACGAGTTCCTCGCCGGGATTCCGTTCCGGCATTTCCAGGTCATGGAAGAGGAGGGTCTGCCGGGGACGCTGCGCTTTTCCCTCAAGAGCGCCAACCTGGAGCTGGAACGTCCCTGGGAGGAGCAGCAGAAGGGCGACAAGAGTCCCGCCGTGCTCCAGAAGGCCAAACAGGGCATGGAGGATGCCCGTTCCGACATGCAAAAGGCGGCGGATATCGGCAAAATGCTGACCGGAACCGGCAAGAGCGACGGGAAATAGGCCATGGAATCGCTGGAAAAACATTGGCGCGACCTGCTGGCCCGGGTGGATCGCCTGAGCCGCCGGGAACGGGTGCAACTCGTGGTGATGCTGCTGGTGATCTGCGGGGCCGGCTGGAGCCAGTTGGTCCTCGATCCGTTCAACAAGGAGCTTAAGGAGATTCACCGGCAGCGCGCCCAGGTGGAGAACGCCATGCGGGAAATGGCCACGCTGGAAAGCGAGATCCTGGCCCGCAAGGACAAGGATCCCGACCAGGCCGCCAAGGAGAAGATCGCGGCCATCACGGCGGAGATCGACGCTCTGGACAGGCGGTTGAACGACCAGGGGAGCCTCGGCACCGTCTCCCCCGCCGAGATGATCCAGGCATTGCGGAAACTCCTGGCCGCCGACAGCGGCCTGACCCTGGTGACCCTGGATTCTCCCCCCCCAAAGAGCCTGATCGATCAGGAGGATGCCGAGGGCAAGGTCTATCGCCATACCCTGGTGATGCGCTTTTCCGGCACGTTTCCGGATGCATTGAAGTATCTGCGGGCCATGGAGAGACTCCCTTGGAAGTTTTTCTGGGAGAACGTGCAGATCGCCGTGGTGGGGTATCCCAGGGCCTATGTCACCCTGAAGATCAATACCTTGAGTCTGACCCCCGACCTGCTGGGCGCGGAGTCCCGATAATCCGGCGGTGGCGATGGTTTTGGACCCCTTTTTGCTCAAGGTTTATCGAATGGTGCGATTGCCACGCGCGGCAATGTGGACGTTTCCGTCAACTGGGTATAAATGCAAGAAAAGGTTTGTAACGTTCATGTCACTGTTCCCGGGATTGTCAAAATGTTGGCGTGAGTACGGGAACGGGTGCGCGGCTCGATTCGGTATGGTCGTGCTGTTGTCTGGTCTGCTTTCGCTGAACGCCGCGTGCGCGCTGTTCGGCAGAGCCGACGGGGAGCCGTCCGGGCCGGAGGTGGGCAAATCGGAATTCCAGGATGCCTTGACCCTCATGCTGGATGACGCCGAGGAAGGGATGCCCTGGATGGAGGCCGCCGGCAAACCGCCGCGTCGCGACGACACCCCCCGCGCGGTCCTGAATGCCCTCCTGCCGGAGGAAGGCGTTTCGGGCAAGCCCCCTGCGTCGATGCCGCAGGGGCCGCGCCGTCTCGACATCGCGGTCAGCGGGGTGGACGCCAGGGAGTTCTTCATGGGCTTGGTGGACGGCCAGCCGGGCATGAACATGGTGGTCCATCCGGACGTGCGGGGCAGGATCTCCCTGGAACTGCGCAACGTGACCGTGAATGAGGTGGTGGATTTGGCCTGCGAGATGTACCAGTTCGATTGCCATCCCTTTACGGAGGATGGACGTGGCGAGCTGCGGGGATTCAAGATCTACCCCTGGCGGCTGGTGACCAAGACCTACCGGGTGGACTTCCTGCCCATCAAGCGGGGCGGGCGCACCGATACCGAGGTCAGCGCCGGCAGCGGCAAGGAATCGACCACCACCAACACGGAAGGCAGAAGCTCCAGCACCACCAGCGAGTCCAGCAACAGCGGCAGCAACGTGGAGACCGCCTATTCTTCGGATTTCTGGAAGGAGCTGGAGTCCACCATCCACTCGATTCTGCGATTGGATCTGGCCGTGGAGTCCATCGACGAGGACATCAACGCCAAGGGGGAAAAGAGCCAGAAGATCCGTCTGAAGCGGGAGGCGCAATCGTCCGGTCCCTCCATGGTCGATGCCGCCCTGGCGCTGGGCAGCCCGGACGGCAACGGCCCGCGGAGCATGCCGGCCCCGGCCTATGGCGGGCAGGATCTCAAGAGCGTGATCGTGAACCGGCAGGCCGGCCTGGTGACGGTGCGGGCCTTCCCCAAGGAACAGAGCGATGTGGAGGGCTACCTGGATGACCTGCGCAACCGCAGTCAGCGTCAGGTGATCCTGGAGGCCAAGATCCTGGAAGTGGAATTGAGCGACGGGTTCCAGTTCGGCATCGACTGGTTGGCCGTCAACAAGGGGCTGGGCAGCGACCGGTTTCCGCCCCTGGCCACCGAGCCGAACAGCGCCAAGAGCTTCGTGAGCAGCATGCCGGAGCAGGTGGTGTCGTCGGGCAGTTCCTCGAGCACCGCCACGGTGTTGAATCTCAACCCCCTGTTCACCAAGGGGTTCGTCGGGTCCCAGGCGGGACCGGGATCGCCCTTCAGTTTGGCCTTTCGGATGCATGATTTCACCTCCTTCATCGGCATGTTGCAAAAGCAGGGCAAGGTGCAGGTGCTCTCCTCGCCCCGGATCGCCACCATCAACAACCAGAAGGCGGTCATCAAGGTGGGCGAGGACGGTTACTTCATCACCGGCATGGAGAGTCCCTCCGTGGTGGGGGTCGGGGATGCGGCCAACTATGCCGATCCGACTCCGGTCTTCACCGAGATGTTCACCGGCGTGGCCCTGGATGTCACGCCGCAGATCGGCGAAAACGGGATGATCACGCTGCATGTCCATCCCATGGTGCGCACGGTCTCGGACAAGGAGAAGAGCTACCGGATCAAGGACAAGCAGCACTCGATCCCCCTGGCCACCAGCACCACGCGGGAAACCGACAGCATCATCCGGGTGGGGAACGGCGAGTTGGCGGTCATCGGCGGGCTGTTGAAGAAGGAGCGGCGTACCGATGTGGACAAGCTGCCTCTGCTGGGGGATCTCCCCGTGTTCGGGGGTCTGTTCCAGAAGGTGCGGGAAGGCTGGAGCAAGAGCGAAATGGTGATCCTGATGCGGCCAGTGATCGTGGAGCCGCAGCAGGATTGGAAGGATGTGAGAAATCAAACGGCAAGCCGGATCAAGGAGATGCGCCGGGAAGGGCGCAGTTGGAGACCTTGACCGTAATCCGCCGTCTTGCGTGTGGGAGTCAGGAATCATGAGTGTCATCAGCGAATTATTGAAGAAAAGCGCGGGCAATAAGCGGGAGTCGTCCCAGGCGCCCCGTCCCCCCGAGGCATTCGAGCCGCCCGTGATCCCGGTCGTGGAACCCAAACGCCTGCCATGGAGCGCATGGGCCGGATGGGGAGTGGCGGTCGTGGCGGTGGTGTCCGCCGGTCCCGTGGCGATGGATCGCTGGTTCGGCGCGGACAAGGGCGCGCCCGCCTCTCTGGCCGTCAACGCCTCTTTGGGGGTGATCCAGGCGGTGAGCGAACCGCCAGGCGCCGGGATCCTGATGGATGGCCGCTTCGTCGGCGTCACGCCGGCCCGTTTCCAGTGGACCGCCGGCCAGGCCACCATGACCCTCAAGAAGAACGGCTTTCAGGACCTGACCGCAGCGGTGCGGGTGGACGCAGCCAAAGAGGTGGATTTCCGGGTGAGTCTCTCTCCCGCAACCCTCCCTGCGGCCAAGAGCGAACCGGTTCCCATGGAAAAGCCTGGTGCGCTGGTCAGCGCCGAGTCGCCGCCGGCAGCCCCGGCCCCGGCCCCGGCCCCGGTCGCGGCCCCGGCCCCGGTCGCGGTCGCCACGGTTCCGGTTGCGCCGGAAGCCGGCCCGGCCCAGGAAACGTCCGCTCCGGTCTTTGCTCCGAGTGAATCCGTTGCGTCGCTGGCGATTCCCGAACCGACGGCCGGGCATCCCCTGACACTCACGCCACCGCCGCAAGACGTCCGGGAAGAAGAGGCCGCGCCCGTCGGCGAGACCAGCGCCGCTGCCGGGGACAAGGACGCCTCCGCCGAGCCGGCGCCGGTCAAGGAAAAGCCCGCGCCCCGCAAGCGGGAGAAGCCCCACAACAAGGTCCCGGTTTCCGCCCAGGACGGTGTCGTGACCCCGGCCATGACCGCCGCTGCCCTGGACGAGGCCAAGAAGATCTCTGTGGAGGAGGCCATGGCCACCCTCCTGAAGAGCAGCGACACCCCGCCGCTTCAGAACCTGGATTTCGCCTATTCGATCCAGATGGCCGCGTTCCTGGACCGGGAGAGCGCCCTGCGGGAGGCCGCCCTTTGGCGCAAGAAGGGTTACGACGCCTATGTGCTGGAGTTGTGGGGGGTCAAGGATCCCACCCGCTTGTGGCAGAGTGTTCGGGTCGGTCGTTTCAATGATCTGGCCAAGGCCTGGGCCGCCCTGGAGGCGTTGCGCAAGAAGGAGGGGATCAAGGGGTTCTATGTGGCGCGCAGCGACACCTTCGCGCCACCCAGTGGCGCGCCGCCGTCGCAAAGTTCGAAGATCATTCCTCTGTCTGCGTCCGCCAAGGCCGCCGAATCCCCCGTCGCCTCTCCCTCCGCTCCGGCGACGGCTCATGAACCGGAGAAGGAGGGCGCTCCTGCTCCGGTTCATGAAACCACTGCCAGCACGGCCTCTCATCCCGAGAAGCCGCAAACCGCGTCGCCTCCCCACGAGGAGAAGCCGGAACCGGCCCCCGCGCCGGTCGTGCCCACGCCAGCGCACGTCGATTGGAAGAAAAACAACGATGAGGCGGTCAAAGCCGTGGCACAGGCCCCGGCGCCCTCTCCGGAGCCGGTCCCCCCGGAGGCCCCGGTGGTGGTCAGTGAGCCTGCCGCCAAACCCGTCGCCGTGGAGGAAAAACCGGTGACCGAGAAGGGGAAACGCCCCCCGGCCAAGGTTGCCAAGACCAAGGCCAAGGAACCGGAAGCCAAGTCCGAGCCGCCCCCCATCTCCTGGGGCAGCGCATCCGCCCCGGTCGAACCGGAAGCGCCGAAGCCCGCGCCCCAGCCCGAGGTGGCGAAGGCCCCGGCCCCCGCGCCCCAGCCCGAGG
>JADGAR010000056.1 GCA_015231915.1 Magnetococcales bacterium | reverse complement strand
CGGAGAAGCCGGCGGAGAAAAAACCGCCGGAGAAGCCGGCAGAGAAAAAACCAGCGGAGAAAAAACCGGAGGAGAAAAAACCGGAGGAGAAAAAACCAGCGGAAGAGCCGTTGGATTTTTCCAAAGCGATTGCCAAGTACCAGAAGTCGCAGCCGAAGGCTCCGCCGAAGAGCGAGGAGCCTGCGCGTTCTGCCGAACCGGCCCATGCGGAGCAGGCTGCCGCGCCTGCGGTCTCCCCGTTCGCCATTACCCGTTGGCAGCGTGGGGTGACCACCAAGGTGCGGGACAACTGGCGCAAGCCTGGCGGTCTGCGTGGCGAGGCGGCCCTGGAAGTGATCGTGCGTGTGCAGGTGGGTCCGGATGGCGCCCTGTTGAATCCCAGGGTGACGCACCCGTCGGGCAATCCCGTGTATGACGAATCGGTGATGCGCGCCATCAGCAAGACGGTTTCGGTGGAGTCACCGCCCGCAGGCTGCGCGGAGTGCCGGGAATTGGACATCCGTTTCCGTCCCGAGCTGGAATGATCCCGTGCCGGTGCGGGATCCGCACAAATTTTTGCAAGGAAGGGGGATCATCCCTCAAGCGGAGGGTTTGACAACCGATAAACAGGTCAGGAGGCGTTGTCGGCGCCTTGTGATTCTCTTTTCGAGGAGCCCTTGCGATGAGCACGGCGAATCTGTTCGGCGT
The DNA here is from genome assembly GCA_015231915.1 of Magnetococcales bacterium. GTDB lineage: Bacteria > Pseudomonadota > Magnetococcia > Magnetococcales > Magnetaquicoccaceae > Magnetaquiglobus. Next base: position 25,142 of record JADGAR010000056.1, on the reverse strand, counting down.
CGTCCCCCAGATCAATCCCGCCACCGTCGATGGGTTCGGCCAAACCGGATCCGCAGCCGTGCAGACGGAGTTTTTGCAGTTGCTGCTCTCCCGGATGGCTTGGCCACTGACCTCCAGCGACAGTTCCCCCTCGGCAGCCAGCCAGTTGGACTGGCTGGGGGAAAGCGCCGTACCCTGGGTCGGCAATGACCTGTTGTCCCAGTTGCTCGGGATGCAAGGTTCCAGGAATGCCATGAATCAGGGGGTGGCCTACATCGGCAAGCGGGTATTGGTGCACGGCAACCACATGACCATGACCGGAGGGGCGGGCGCGGTACACTTCGACATGCCGGTGGCCGGAACGGCGAACATCACCCTGTTCAACGCGAGCGGTCAGGTGGTCAAGACCGCCTCGCTGGCGGCAGGGGCCGGCGAACAGCGTGTTGCCATTCAGGATGGCGGGCTGGCGGATGGGAGTTATACCTTCGCCGTCACATTGAAAGACAGCAATGGGGTGACCATTGCCGTGCCGACCTTGGAATCCGGCGAAGTGGAAGGGGTGGTCAACGACACCTCGCGGTTGCTGCTGGAAGTGAACGGACGGCTGATCGACCCGTTGGACGTGCGCAAGGTCGAGTTGGGGTGACGGGCAACCAGGCTCTCAATCCCGCAAAGCGCTTTTGCCGAAGCGCACGAAAGGGGGACGGACGGCGCGGGCGTTGAGCAGGCGGCCCCGCACATCCACCTGGCAGGCGGAACCGGGTTGCAGGTGGCGTTCGACGATGGCCAGGGCGATGCCGCGCTCCAGGGTGGGGGAGTAGCCGCCGCTGGTGATCACGCCCACCGGTGTTGCGTCCAGCAGGACCGTCTGCTGGTCCCGCAAGACCCCCTTTTCTTCCAGGATCAGGCCGATCCGTTTCTTGACCGCCGGATCGTGGCGCAACGGCTCCAGGGCCGGACGACCGATGAACTTGCGCTGCGGCGGGTCCCAGGCGATGGTCCAACCCAGGCCGCACTCCAGCGGATTGCCTTTGTCGTGCAGATCCCGGCCATACAGGCTCAAACCGGCCTCCAGACGCAGGGTGTCCCGGGCACCCAGACCCGCCGCCGCCACCCCGGCATGCAACAGCCGATCCCAGAAGGTCACCGCCTCCCGGAGCGGGAGCATCACCTCGTAACCCTCCTCGCCGGTGTAGCCGGTACGGGCCACGCGCCAGCCCCGGCGCTCCAGGATGTGAAACCCCGGCAAGGCGGACACCGCTTCCGCAAGTTCCTCCGGCAGCGTCTCCGTCATGCGGCGCGTGCTCAACGGACCTTGCACCGCCAGCATGGCCAGATCGGTGCGCTCGCTCACCGTCACCTTGAAGGCCGGGGCGTGAATGCGCAGCCAGGCCAGATCCTTCTCCCGGTTGCCGGCGTTGATCACCAGGCAGAACCGGTCGCCCGCCAGTCGATAGGCGATCAGGTCGTCCGTCACCCCCCCATGGTCATTCAACAGCAGGCCATACTGTCCGCCCCCGTCGTGCAGGCGTTCGGGGTCGCAGGCCAGCATCAGCTGCAGAAAGCCCAGCGGATCCCCGCCGGTCAGATCGACGATACCCATGTGGGAGACATCGAACACCCCGCAGGAGCGGCGAACCGCATGGTGCTCCTGAATCTGGGAGCCGTAGTGCAGGGGCATCTCCCACCCCGAAAACGGGGTGATGCGCGCCCCCAAACCCACATGCCGGTCATACAGAATGGTTTGATGCGGTTTTTTGTTCATCGTCCAGTCGCTTCAATTGGGCAAGCAGGGCCTCCAGGGAGGCGAAGGGGACCATGTTGGGACCGTCGCAGGGGGCGTGATCCGGGTCGGGGTGGGTTTCCAGGAACATGGCGGCCACGCCCACGGCTGCAGCAGCGCGGGCCAGGGGGGCCACGAAGCGGCGCTCCCCGCCGGAGGCGTCGCCCAGTCCGCCCGGGCGCTGCACCGAATGGGTGGCGTCGAAGATCACCGGCGTCCCGTTGGCCCCCATGATCACCAGGCTGCGCATGTCCACCACCAGATCCCCGTAACCGAAGGCGTAGCCCCGCTCGCATACCATGATCTGTCCGTTGCCGGTGGCAGCAGCCTTTTCCACCACGCGGGCCATGTCCTGGGGGGCGAGGAACTGGCCCTTCTTGATGTTGAGCGGTCGCCCGGTTCGGGCTGCGGCCTGGATCAGGTCGGTCTGCCGGCACAAGAAGGCCGGCGTCTGAATGAGGTCCGCCACCTCGGCTATGGCTTGCGCCTGTTCCGGGGCGTGGATGTCGGTGACGACGGGCAGTGCAAGCTCCCGCTTGACCACCTCCAGGATGCGCAACCCCTCCTCCAGGCCGGGACCCCGATAGCCCGTCGCCGAGGTGCGGTTGGCCTTGTCGAAGGAGGCCTTGTAGATCAGCGGGATCCCCACCCTGCTGGCGATGGCCTGGATGGTGGAGGCCGTGGCGAGGGCGAACTCCCGCAGTTCGTGGTCAGAAGCGCCTTCCAGCACGCAGGGACCGGCCAGCAAAACCAGGGGCAGGTGATTGCCTATGCGCAAGGGGCCGACCGTGACGGTGCGGGGAACGGTGGTCATTGGCTCAGCCCCGCTTGTGGGCGAGCGCCGCCTTGACGAAGGCGGCAAACAGCGGGTGCGGGGCGCGAGGCCGGGATTTGAACTCCGGGTGATACTGGCAGGCCACGAAGAAGGGGTGGTCCGGGACCTCCACCACTTCCACCAGTTCCCCGTCCGGGCTGGTGCCGGAGATGATCAGGCCGGCCTGTTGCAGGCGTTCCCGGTAGCGGTTGTTGAATTCGTACCGGTGGCGGTGCCGCTCCGAGATGCTCGCTGTGCCATAGGCGCGCGCGGCATGGCTGTCGGGGGTCAGTTGGCAGGGATAGGCCCCCAGGCGCATGGTGCCGCCTTTTTCCGTTTCGCTGTCGCGGCGTTGCACCTGCTGACCGTCCTGCCATTCGGTCAGCAGGGCGATGACCGGGTCCGGGGTGTTTTCGACGAATTCGGTGGAGTTGGCCAGCGGGAAGTTGGCCACGTTGCGGGCGAACTCCACCACGGCCATCTGCATGCCCAGGCAGATGCCCAGATAGGGGAATTTTTTCTCCCGCGCGAAGCGCACCGCGCGAATTTTCCCTTCCGCGCCCCGTTCGCCGAAGCCGCCGGGGACCAGGATGCCGCTCACGCCGCCCAGCAGGGCGTCGGGGTCTTCCTTGAAGAGGTCGTCGGCGTTGACCCAGCGCACCGCCACCCGGCAGTCGTTGGCGATGCCGCCGTGGGAGATGGCCTCCACCAGGGACTTGTAGGCATCCTTGAGTTCCACGTATTTGCCCACGATGGCGATGGTGGTCTTGTGGGTGGGATTGACGATCTTTTCCAGGACCGCCTCCCAGGCCTCCAGGTGGTGGGGGCCGCCGCGCAGGTTGAGGAACTGGAGCGCCTTGCGGGCAAAGCCTTCCAGGTAGAGGGCGAAGGGCACCCGATAGATGGTCTCCTGGTCCTGACAGCAGATGACGGCGTCCGGCTCCACGTTGCAAAAGAGGGCGATCTTTTTGCGGACGCTCGCATGCATTTCGCGGTCGGTACGGCAGACCAGGATGTCGGGCTGGATGCCGATGGCGCGCAGTTCCTTGACCGAGTGCTGGGTTGGTTTGGTCTTCACCTCGCCGGAGGTGGGGATGAAGGGCAGCAGGGTCAGGTGGATGAAGAGGGTGTTGTCGCGGCCCAGGTCGATGCGCAACTGGCGGATGGCCTCCAGAAAGGGGAGGGATTCGATGTCGCCGACGGTCCCGCCGATTTCGATGATGGCGATGGAGGCGTCTCCCGCCACGCCGAGGATGGCCTCCTTGATGGCGTCGGTGATGTGGGGGATGACCTGGACCGTGGAGCCGAGGTAATCCCCGCGTCGCTCCTTGCGGATCACCTGCTGGTAGATGCGACCGGTGGTGAAATTGTTGGCCTGGCTCATATTGATGTCGAGGAACCGCTCGTAATGTCCCAAGTCGAGATCGGTCTCGGAGCCGTCGTCGGTGACGAACACCTCGCCGTGCTGGAAGGGGCTCATGGTGCCGGGATCGACATTGATGTAGGGGTCGAGTTTCAGGATGGTGACGGAGTGACCCCGCGCCTGGAGCAGGCAGCCCAGGGATGCGGCTGCCAGCCCCTTGCCCAGAGAGGAGACCACGCCGCCGGTGACGAAGATGAATTTGGCCATGGGGGTTCTTTCCGTTGTTAACGAATGTCAAAAGTTGCCTTGCAATCCCATTATAGCGCCGGATCGCCGGCAGCGCAACGTCACGACCGGATTCCGTGTTGACCGGATAGGAAAAATCCTGTAATGGAATCTCATCGGCAAACCACAACCCGCAGGAGAGAGGCCATGCAGGGACTGGGAATGGTGGGACTGGTGTTCATCATCGGGTTTTATTCCGTCAAGATGCTTCTGGACAAACAGCAATACCCCCCCGAACGTGTCTTGCGCCCCCAGCCTGCTCCCCCTGTGCCACCTCCACCTCCCGTCCCTCCTGTTCCGGAACCGGTCAGCGCACCGGAGCCGGTGGTCGAGGCGCCAGCCCCGGCCTTGCCCAAGGTGACGGAGCAGGGCATCGTCTGTCCGATATGCGAAAACGTCTACAAAAATCTTCGGCAGCATCTGCTGCGGGGGCACAAGCTGTCGGTGGAGGCGTATCGGGAGCGCTTCGGTCTGCCGGCGGATACCCCCATGACCTTCCCGCTCAAGTGAGGGATTTTTCCAGCAGAGCGTCGATGAGGTCCGATGCCGCCGGGTAGGGGTCCGGGTCGGCGTCGAGCCAGTGGATGCGGATGCCCTGCCGTTCCATGCGGCGGAACCAGGTCTCCTGACGCTTGGCGTATTGGCAGATGGCCTGATGCAGTTTTTCCCGCATCGTCGCCAAGGTCATTTCTCCCAGCAGGTGCCAGGTGAGAAAGCGGTATTCCAGCCCCAGGCCGATCAGCGTGGCCTGGGGGATCCCTTGTTCCAGCAGTCCGCGTGTTTCCTCGATCATGCCGTTTGCCAGTCTGGCGTCCAGTCGTTGCATGATGCGTTCGCGCAACCGCGACCGCTCCATGCGCATGCCCAGGATCAGGGGGTTGAGTGGGGGTGGCGTGGCGGGTGGCGGGCCGGCCAGGGCGATTTCGATAGCGCGGATCATTCTGGGGCGGTTTTCCAGATCGGTGGTGTTGTGTTGGGCCGGTTTCAGGGAGAGCAGGCGGGCGGCCAGTTGCGCATCGCTCAGCCGGTCCAGCGCCTCGCGCAGATGGGGGTCGAGGGGGGCCGGGGCGAGGGGGTAGCCCCGGATGATCGCCTCCAGGTAGAGTCCCGTTCCTCCCGCCAGGATGGGCAGCCGCCCCCGTTGCCGGATCCGGGGGAGCAGGTCGAGGGTGAGCCGTTGAAATTCGAACAGGCTGAACTCCTCGTTCGGTTCGCGGATATCGATCAGGTGGCAGGGGATGCCGGCGTATTCCTCCAGGTCCTTGCCCGTGCCGATATCCAGCCCCCGGTAGACCTGGCGCGAGTCCGCCGAAATGATTTCGCCGTTGCGCTCCCTGGCCAGTCGCACCGCCAGGCGGGTTTTTCCGGTGGCCGTGGCGCCGAGTATGATCAGCGGATTCATGAGCCTGTCTGCTCCTGGCGGTTTGCGGATGCGTGGAGGGAGAAATTGTATCGCGTATTGCGGCGGGGGCCAATGGTGTGGATGTGTTTGCGGCGCTGCCGGGATATGTAAAAATTTTTTTCGCCGCCATTGATTGTGTAAAAAAAAGTTACTTACAGAAAAAATCCATAATAACAATATATTAACCTGCAAACCTCCCCCTTCCGGCAGAAATTTTTCCAGACATCCGTCCGTCCCGTTTGTCGTGGAGATTTTGTAACCTATTGAAAGAAAAACAAAAAAAATCGGCATGGCGGGTGCATGAGGAATGGTGAGATTTTAATTGATGAATTCACCCGAGTCGCGAGACCGATGACGAGCCAAAAGGAGTCACTCAAGATGTCCACCACCCTGGATAACCTGCAGAACACCACCACGGATGCCGCGATCCTGTCTTATTCGGATCAAACGAGCAGCCCGGATACGATGGAACCCTTGCTGGTTGACGATCCTGGGCAATTCATCGTGCCGGTCTTCGTTGTGGGCGATCCGGTGTCAACCGCCTCGGATCCCGTGCTCGATCCGACGATGACGGATCCCGCCCTGAGCGATCCCCTGGTGGTGGTCGAGGAGCCGGTCATCGCCCCCACCACCACGACGACAACCACCACCGACCCGGTGCTCGAAGAGCCGGTCCTGGCCACGGAACCCGATAGCGATCCCCTGGCCCCGGTGATCGAGGAACCGGTGATCGGCATCGATCCGGTGGTGATCCCGGTGATCGAACCGACGCCGACCGTTGCACCAGCGGAGGAACCTGCCCCGACCGAGGCCCCGGTGATCGAGGCCCCGGCCCCGACCGAGGCCCCGGTGATCGAGGCCCCGGCCCCGACCGAGGCCCCGGTGGTGGTGACGGAGCCTGATCCGGTGGTCGTGCCCCCGCCGGTGGTCATCGACGAACCGATTCCGGTGGTGTTCGAGCCGGACAGCGCGGACGAAGTGACCATGGCCGCCGCGAACGCCTCCGGCGCGGAGGATACGCCGATCGCCCTGGATATCCAGTTCGCCCTGCAAGACAAGGACGGCTCGGAATCCCTGGTCGGGGATCTGGTGATCGCCGGATTGCCGGTCGGGGCCTCCCTGAGTATCGGCCAGGCCGATGGCAGCGGAGGGTGGGTGATTCCCCAGGACGCCTTGACGGTGACCGAAGTCAATAACGCCGGACAGGCGGTCGCCTGGCGGATCCCCGACCTGATGCTGACCCCTGCCGCCGACAGCGCCGGGAATTTTTCCCTGGACGTGCGGGTGGTGACCCAGGATGGCGCGGAGAGCCGCACCACCCATGGCCAGGTGGATGTCGAGGTGGCGGCGGTGACGGATGGCGCGGTGATCGCTGCCGCCGGGGCCTCCGGGGAAGCGAACGACTGGGTGGCGATGGATATCGCTTTCGCCATGCGGGATCAGGACGGCTCGGAGCAGTTGGACGGAGATGTCATCCTGAGCGGCATTCCCGCCGGGGTGGCGTTGAACATGGGCACCGCCGGCCCGGACGGAACCTGGGTGATCTCCCGTGACCTGCTGGAAGTGACCGCAGTCAACGGGGACGGCATCGCAGTGGCATGGAAGATTCCGGGTCTGGCCGTCATGGCCGGGAGCGAGGGCGCCGAGTTCAACGTGGTGGCCTCGGTGGCAACACGGGACGGCGACTCGGCAGGGGTGACGCAAAGCGATCCGATTCATGTGGGTCTGCAGGATGACGGCGCCATCTACGGGACCGATGGGGATGACGACCTGCACGGGACCAGGGGCGACGACACGATGTACGGCAAGGACGGCAACGATGCCATGCATGGCGCCGGCGGCGACGATCACATGGATGGCGGCAAGGGCAGGGACAATATGCATGGCGGTCGCGGCAACGACTGGCTGACGGGTGGCGACGGCAACGACCGCCTGTCCGGCGGGCGGGGCGACGACAAGATCGATGGCGGCGACGGCAATGACCGCCTCTTCGGCGAAAAGGGCGACGACCTCCTGCTGGGTGGCCGGGGCAATGACCGCATCGACGGCGGGCAAGGCGACGATACCCTGGACGGCGAGGCGGGCAACGACACCCTGCGCGGTGGCGCCGGCAACGACGTGCTGACCGGCGGTGCAGGCAACGACAAACTGCATGGCGGTTCCGGGTCCGACACCTTCGTCTTCGGCGCCGGCGACGGCCACGACGAGGTCCGCGGCGGCCATGACAGCGGCAGACACAATATCTGGAGCGACGAGGTCCACCTCAACGATGTCTCCCATGGTCCGGTTCGCCATGCCATGGCCGAGGGCGAATGGTCCCTGATCACGGATGCCGCTTACGAGGTGCATGGCGATGTCCTGACCTTCACCTTCGGCGACGCCTCCGGCGTCCTGAAGATGTGGGACGGCTCGGAAATGGAGTTCGACGGCATCGAGAAGATTTCCTGGTAGCCACCACGGGGGGAGGCCGCCACTCGAGCGGCCCTGGCCGGGAAACCGGTCAGGGCCGTTTTGTCTTTTGCGCCTTGTGTTTTTTTGTCCGGCGTGAAAACATGCAGCGGGGAAAGCGCCCTGCCATTTCCGTAGACGGTACCGTTCGCATGTGGACATCGATTCTGGCCATTGCCCTGGGGGCAGCCGCAGGGGCCTTGTTGCGCTGGGGCTTCGGGTTGCGGTTCAATGCCCTGTTGCCCCAATTGCCGCCCGGCACCCTGCTGGCCAATCTGGTCGGCGGATACGTCATCGGCCTGGCTCTGGCCGCCTTCGCCCAGATGCCGAATCTCGCCCCGGAATGGCGACTGCTGATCATCACCGGGTTTTGTGGCGGCCTCACCACCTTTTCCACCTTTTCCGCCGAGGTGATGACCCTGCTGCAGGAAGGGCGGCTGGCTTGGGCGATGACGGCGATTGCCGCGCATGTCATCGGTTCGCTGCTCGCGACTTTGGCCGGGATTCTCTCCTGGCAGTGGCTGAAGGCGGGTTGACATTGAATGTTCTTGCTTGAGGATTCGCGGCCATGTTGAAGGAAAAACTGCTGGACAAGATTCGCGCGCGTCAAGCCGTGGTGGGCATCGTCGGGCTGGGATACGTCGGCCTGCCCCTGGCGGCGCGGTTTCTGGAGGAGCGTTTCCCGGTGATCGGCTTCGACGTGGATGGCCGCAAGGTGGAAAAATTGCGTCAGGGCATCCGCTACATCGAACACCTCGACGTGGCCCCCTTCGCACAGGCCTGGGAGGCCGGCAAATTCCTCGCCACCACCGATTTTTCCAGGGCCAGCGAGGCGGATGCCATCATCCTGTGTGTGCCCACCCCGCTGAACCGCAACCGGGAACCGGACCTCTCCTTCGTGACCGGCTCGATGAACCAGGTGCTCCCCTATCTGCGTGCCGGTCAGATGATCTCCCTGGAAAGCACCACCTATCCCGGCACCACCGCGGAGTTGATCGCCCCGCCCGTGGAAAAGGCGGGCTTCACGGTGGGCGTCGAGGTGTTCGTGGTCTACTCCCCGGAACGGGAAGATCCGGCCAATCCGGATTTTACCACCCGCTCCATTCCCAAGGTGTGCGGCGGGATGACCCCGGCCTGCCTGGAGGTGGGCAGGACCCTTTACGAATCGGTCATCGATCGGGTCACCTGCGTCTCTTCCCCCAGCGCCGCAGAGATGGTCAAGATCCTGGAAAACACCTATCGCTCGGTCAACATCGCCCTGGTGAACGAACTCAAGGTGGTGGCGGAGAAGATGCAACTGGACATCTTCGAGGTGATCCGCGCTGCCGCGACCAAGCCGTTCGGCTTCACCCCCTTCTATCCCGGACCGGGACTGGGGGGGCATTGCATCCCCATCGACCCCTTCTATCTGACCTGGAAGGCCAGGGAGTACGGGGTCAACACCCGTTTCATCGAGCTGGCCGGCGAAGTGAACAGCGCCATGCCCGATTACGTGATCGGCAAGGTGATGGAGGCCCTCAATGCCCATGGCAAGCCGGTGCGGGGGTCGCGGGTGCTGGTGCTGGGGCTGGCCTACAAGAAGAATGTCGATGACGTGCGGGAATCGCCCAGTTTCCATCTGCTGGAAAAGCTGCTGGCCATGGGCGCGCTGGCGGATTACTCCGATCCCCATGTGCCGCGCACCCCGCCCATGCGCGCCTTTCAACTCTCGATGGAAGGGGTGGTCCTGACCCCGGAGGTGATCGCCGGCTATGACTGCCTGCTGTTGGCCACGGATCACGACCGTTTCGACTGGGCCATGATCCGGGAGCATGCGCGTCTCATCGTGGACGCGCGCGGGGTCTACCGGGCCGATGGCATCCTGATCTGGCGGGCCTGAGATGGCGTTGCTGCCTGTCATTCTTTCCGGGGGTTCCGGGACCCGTTTGTGGCCCTTGTCCCGCGCGGCCCATCCCAAGCAGTTTCTCGCCCTCGTCGGCGAGGAGACCCTGTTTCAGGCCGCCATGCGCCGTCTGACCGGCCTGCCGGAGGCGCATCCGCCGCTGTTGGTGTGCAACGAGGCGCATCGCTTCCTGGTGGCCGAGCAGGCTCGCGGGATGGGTGTCGCCCCTGCCGCCATCCTGCTGGAGCCGGAAGGCCGCAATACCGCGCCCGCCGTGGCCTGCGCCGCCCTGCACGCCCTCACCCTCGATCCCGACCCTTTGTTGCTGGTGTTGCCAGCCGATCACCTGATCCCGGACCAGGAGGCCTTTCGACAGGCGGTGATCGACGCTGCCCAGGCCGCGCGCGCCGGGTGGCTGGTCACCTTCGGCATTGTCGCCCGCGCCCCGGAGACCGGTTTCGGCTATATCCGCCGGGGCGCTGCCCTGGAGTCGGGCAGCGTGGCCTGCGCAGTGGAGCGGTTCGTGGAGAAGCCGGACGCGGAGACGGCGCGCGGTTTCGTGGCGTCGGGGGAGTACTTCTGGAACAGCGGCATGTTCCTGCTGCGGGCCGCCGTCTGCCTGGAGGAGATGACCGCCCTGGCCCCCGGTCTGCTGGAGGCCTGCCGGGGGGCGCTGCAGGAGGGCCGGGTCGATCTGGATTTTCTGCGTCTGGGGCGGGAGGCGTTCCTGAGCGCGCCGAACATCTCCATGGACCATGCGATCATGGAAAAGACCCGCCGCGCGGCGGTGGTGCCGTTGGATGCGGGCTGGAGCGACCTCGGCTCCTGGTCCGCAGTCTGGGAGGCCGAGACCAGGGACTCTTGGGGCAATGCCGCCCACGGGGATGTGATCCTGGAGGGCGTGCGCAACTGCCATGTGCGTGCGCAGGCCCGGCTGGTGGCGGCCCTGGGCGTGGAGGATCTCGTCATCGTGGAGACCGACGACGCCGTGCTGGTGGCGGCCAGGGAGCGGGTGCAGGAGGTCAGGAACCTGGTCGAGCGTCTGAAGCGGGAAAATCGCGAGGAGTTGATCCTCCATCGCAAGGTCTACCGGCCCTGGGGGAGTTTCGAGCGACTGAATATCGCCCCCCGCTATCAGGTCAAGCGGATCACGGTCCATCCTGGCGGGGTGCTCTCCTTGCAGAAACACCGTTTCCGTGCCGAGCACTGGGTGGTGGTCGGGGGACGGGCCACGGTGACGCGGGGCGAGGCGGTTTTTGTCCTGGAGGAGGACCACTCCACCTACATCCCGGTGGGGATGCTCCACCGCCTGGAGAACCGCGAGGAGATTCCCCTGGAGATCATCGAGGTGCAGTCCGGCTCGTATCTGGGCGAGGACGACATCGTGCGTTTCGAGGATCGCTACGGTCGGGACGCTTCGGGCGGGGGATGAGGGATCGTCTCAAAATTCAAGGTGCGAAAACTTCGTCCACGGAGTTGGCGAAGACAAAGTTGTCGCTCCACATCTCGATGAGTTCCAGGTTCGCCGATCTTACCTTCTCGGTTATCCAGTCTGGCGTCTGACCAAACTTCCGACGCATCTGTTTGAGCAGCAGAGAAGCGGCTTCTTCCAGGCGGCCTTCCAGGCGGCCTTCCAGGCGGCCCTGATCCATCCACGGTTTCACCCAGTCTTGAACGCTTTCGGCTAACATGGTATCCACCTCATACAAGTCTGTCATTTCAGGAAGTTCTGCCGTCGGCAGACGTTTGGGCAGCAATACCCTCCGCAACCAGATGGCGAAGGCACGTCGCAAACTGGACTGTTCCGGCGCTTTCAACCATTCCTGAAGGGTCCTGACCAACTCCCGGACCTTCTCAACGGATCGGCAGTTTTCCAGGCGGAACAGGGCGGCTGCCAGGTTGCGCAGGGATTCCAATTCGGATTCCGCCATGGAGGCCACATCCAGCACCAGGTAGCGCATGTGGAGTTGATAGATCTCCAGGCCTGGGACCGGGACGATCATCTCGTTGACATCCAGGGGAACCTCCCATTTTTGCCTGCCAGTATACACCACCACGGGGAGAATGGGGGGTAATTTTTTGTCCGGCAACTGTTTGGTCCGGCGCAGATCCTGGTACAGGGAGCACATGTAATCGCCCACGCGCAAGGGCATGAAATCGTCGATCGATGTCTGGAACTCCAGCAAAAGATAGACATAGAGCCAAACATCGCCAAAACGCAGTCGCCAGATGATATCGTCTTCCCGATCACGGAATTCGTCACCGACAAACAGGCCATTCACCTTTTCCAGGGTGGAAAAATCGAGACGCGCCACCCATGATCCTTGCACGAAGCCGAGGATCAGATCCCGTACCATTTCTGGATGGGAAAAGAGCAACTTGTAGCTGGAGTCGTTGTCAAGCCTGTTTGACATGGAGCCACTGCCCGGAGCAGGGAGGATGGAGTGCGGAGGCATCAGGAATGCAGCCCTTCACCAGGTCTTGCATCATCCGGTCGTAAGAAAATCGCCTGGCATGACTGATGTCGAGGGTGTTCATGGTGCGTTTGGGCCAGTCCGTCGTCACATTCTGTCCGCGAAGATCTCATCCAGGGATTGGGCATCGACGAATCGGAGGCTCCACTCCTCCAGGGATTGGGGGGTGGCCTTGGCGATCTTTTCACCGGCCCAGTCCGGGATTGCGCCAAAACGGCGCTGCAACAGGCGTGTCAGTATTTTCGCCTCACCCTTCTGTTCGCCGATCTGTTCCGCATCCTGGGTCTTTTGCACCAGCAGATGCTCCAATCTTGGAAAGGAGGTCAACTCTTCGTAGGGCATCGTATCCAGCGTTGCTTCAAACATGCTTCTTCCCATCCGCATGACGGAATCGGGGGTGATGCCTGCCTTGTCCAGATGGTGTAATGAATGCGGCATGATCGTTCTCCTGAGGCCATTCATGCCCAACCGGTTCCAGCAGGGCCTTGAGGGTTGCGCCCACCAAACAGTGCCAACAGGTTCTGGTGTCAGGGTCGCTCAATCGGGAGTTCCTTTTTTGCGTCCATCGCCGTGAGGTATGCTTTATATTCCTTCGATTGGGCATGATCGGCAAGGGAAATCCGCACAAGTCCGGTGGGAGTTCCTCATGGGGGTTGGCTTGCCACTCCCTGCGCCGTGTCAGATTGACTCATTTATTTTTTTTATGTGATTTTGCTGAATTTGGCGGACGTATCGGATCCTCTGCCATCCGATCATGGGATCGCCCTTAATTTTGTGCTGATTTCCTTGCCAACCAGTCGATTTGCCGTTACACTGATCCGGTTTGACAATCATCCCATTTCGCACGCCGACCAACCGGCGGCCCAGGCTCCCCGGCGACGGGGCAGGGCCGATGCACCAGCCGGAGCGGCGGAGGACCAAGCCGAAACCCAATCGTAAGAAGGATCAGAGACCATGGCAACATTTTCGATTCGTGAACTGCTGGACGCGGGCTTCCATTTCGGTCATCAGACCAAACGCTGGAATCCCAAAATGGGCCGTTTCATCCATTCCTCCCGGAACGGGGTCCATATCATCAATCTGCAAAAGACCGTCTACATGCTGCGTGACGCCTGCCGCTTCGTCACCGAACGGGTCAGCGAGGGGGGCGTGGTCCTCTTCGTGGGGACCAAGCGTCAGGTGGTGGAACTGGTCGCCGAGGAGGCGGCCCGCACCAAACAGTATTATGTCAATCACCGCTGGCTCGGCGGCACCCTCACCAACTGGAAGACGATCCAGGACTCCATCCGTCGCCTCAAGGAGATCGAAAAGATGAGGGAAGACGGCTCCTGGCAGGTCCTGCCCAAAAAAGAGGTGATGCGCCTGGAACGCCAGAAGGAAAAAATGGAACGTTCCCTGGGCGGCATCAAGGAGATGTCCCGCCTGCCCGACCTGATCATCGTGGTGGATGTCAACAAGGAGTCCATCGCCGTGGCCGAGGCCAACAAGCTCAACATCCCGGTGGTGGCCCTGGTGGACTCCAACTGCAACCCGGACAACATCGACTGGGTGGTCCCCGGCAACGACGACGCCATCCGCTCCCTGAAACTCTTTCTCAACAAGATGGGCGACGCGATCCTCGAAGGGAAGCAACCGGATATCTCCGAGGCCATGTTCACCGGAAAGTCCGAGGACGCCGGCGGCTCCCCGGAGGGAGAAGTCCCGGAAGCCCACACCACGGATGCCTGATACCTACATAAGGAAATGGAACCATGACTGTCACTGCGAATCTCGTCAAGGACCTCCGGGAAAAGACCGGAGCCGGCATGATGGACTGCAAGAAGGCCCTCACCGAAACCAACGGTGACCTGGAAGCCGCCGTGGACTGGCTGCGCAAGAAGGGGATCGCCACCGCCTCGAAAAAATCCGGTCGCGTGGCCGCCGAAGGCAAGGTGGTGGTGGCTGCGGCAGGGCAAAGGGGCGTGCTGCTGGAGGTCAATACCGAGACCGACTTCACCGCGAAAAACGAAAAATTCATCGCCTACGCCAACACCGCCGTGGAAACGGCCCTGGCCAATGGCGTGGACGCTCTGGAAACCCTGGCTGCCGCACCCTATCCCGGAGCCGGTCGGAGCGTGGCCGAGGAGTTGACCGCCCTCATCGCCTCCATCGGCGAGAACATGAATCTGCGCCGCCTGACCAGCCTGACCGTCACCCGTGGGGTGGTGGTGGGCTACAGCCACATGGCCGGCAAGATCGGCACCCTGGTGGGCCTGGAATCGGATGCCTCCGATCAGGAGGCCCTGCGCGAGCTGGGCAAGAAGATCGCCATGCATGTGGCGGCATCCACGCCCTTTTATCTCAATCGGGAGCAGGTCCCCGCTGCCGACCTGGAGCGCGAAAAATCGGTCCTGGCCGAGCAGGCGCGCGCTTCCGGCAAACCGGAGGCCATCATCGAAAAGATGGTGCTGGGCCGGCTCTCCAAGTTCTACGGCGACACCTGCCTGGTGGAGCAGCCCTTTGTCATGGACCAGGAGCAGACCGTACAGGCGGTCGTGGACGCGACGGCCAAGCAACTGGGCAGCGGGATTACGGTCAGCGGTTTCGCCCGCTTCATGATGGGCGAGGGGTTGCAGAAACGGGACGACGATTTCGCCGCCGAGGTGGCCAAGCAGGTCGGCGGCCAGTAAACAGGGGGGATGATGCGACGCATTCTGCTGAAGCTGTCGGGAGAGGCCCTCATGGGGAGCGGGGGCGAGAATCTCGACCCCCGGTTTCTCAAGCGACTGGCCGGGGAGATCCTGGAGGCGTGCGCGCAAGGGGCGCAACCGGCCATCGTGGTGGGGGGCGGCAACATCTATCGCGGGGCCACCGGTGCGGCGCTGGGCATGGAACGCAGCAGCGCGGACCAGATGGGGATGCTGGCCACGGTGATCAACTCCCTGGCCCTGCAGGCGGCCATCGAGGCCGAAGGCGGGGTGGCGCGGGTCATGTCGGCCATCGCCATGCCCCAGGTGGCCGAATCGTTCGTCCAGAAAGAAGCGGTGCGCCATCTGGAGCAGGGACGGGTGGTGATCTTCGCTGCCGGGACCGGCAATCCCTATTTTACCACCGATACCGCAGCCAGCCTGCGGGCGGCAGAGATCCATGCGGATCTTTTGCTGAAAGGGACCAAGGTGGACGGGGTGTACGACTCCGATCCGCTCAAAAACCCCAATGCCAGCAAATTCGACCGTCTCACCTATGACGAGGTGCTGTTCAAGGGGTTGCGGGTGATGGATCTGACGGCCATCACCCTCTGCCGCGACAACCGGATTCCGCTGTGCGTCTTTTCCATCCTGGAGCCGGGCAACCTGGCGGCCATCCTGGCTGGGGAAGCGCGCGGGACCACCATCGGCATGGCGTGATGTCCATGCCTGGCCAAGAGAGATGAGACGATGATCGAACCCGTTCTGCAAGCCCTGGATCAAAAAATGGTCAAGACCGTGCATGCCTTGAAGGAGGAACTCGCCTCCCTGCGCACCGGGCGGGCATCCACCTCGCTCCTGGATCGGATCATGGTGCCGGCCTACGGTTCCGACACCCCCTTGAACCAGGTGGCCACCATGAACGTGCCGGAACCCCGCATGATCACCATCCAACCCTGGGACAAAAAGCTGATCAAGGCCATCGAGAAGGCCATCCTGGAATCCGATCTGGGCCTGAATCCCTCCAATGACGGCATCGTCATCCGGGTGCCCCTGCCGGAGTTGACCGAGGAGCGGCGCAAGGATCTGGTCAAGCTGGTCTACAAGGCCGGAGAGCACGCCAAGGTGGCCATGCGCAACGTGCGGCGCGAGACCATGGATCAGTTCAAGAAAATGGAAAAAAACAAGGAGATCTCCCAGGACGATCTGCGGCATATGGAAAAGGTCGTGCAGGAGCGAACCGATCGGCATGTCAAGGATGTGGAGGAGATCGTCGCCCACAAGGAGGCGGATGTCATGCGGGTATGACGGGGCGGTTGGCCGGTGCGGCGCGTGAAGGATGATCGATGACCAATATTCCTCTTGAGAAACGACCGCGGCATATCGCCATTGTCATGGATGGCAACCGACGGTGGGCAAGGAACCATTTTCTGCCCAGGATCGAGGGTCATCGTCGTGGTGTCAAGGCCGTGCGTCGAACCGTGGAGGCCTGTCTGGCCTTCAAGATTCCCACATTGACCCTCTACACCTTCTCTTCGGAGAACTGGAACCGGCCCCAGGAGGAAGTTGCCTCGCTGATGAACCTGCTGGCCATTCATCTGCGCAAGGAGATGAATGAGCTGATCTCCCAAGGGGTGCGTTTCCGCGCCCTGGGGCGCATCGCCGAACTGCCGGGGGAGATCCAGCAGTTGGTACGCGATCTGGAAGATCGGACACGGAGCAACACGACGCTGGATTTCAACATCGCCCTGAATTACGGTGGCCGCCAGGAACTGGTGGACGCGGTGCGCGTCCTGGCCGGGGAGGTGGCCGCCGGTCGTCTCGCCCCGGAGGGGATCACCGAGGAGCTGCTTTCCGCCCACCTGACCACGCGGGGGCAGTCGGATCCCGACCTGTTGATCCGTACCGGCGGCGAGCAGAGGATCAGCAACTTCCTGCTGTGGCAGATGGCCTATACCGAAATGGTCTTCCTGCCCATTTTCTGGCCGGAGTTCGAGGAGAGCCACCTCGAGGCCGCCATTCGTGAGTACGCCAACCGGGACCGCCGTTTTGGCGCGGCCCGTTAACCCATGGAATGATGCCGGATGATCGTTCGTTCCCTCTCCGCCCTGGTCCTGATCCCGCTGCTGCTGTGGCTGCTGCTCGCGGGGACGCGGGACATGCTGTTCGTTCTGCTGCTGGTGGCGAGTGGTCTTTTGCTTTGGGAGTGGCTGGCGTTGCGGTCGCGTCCGGTGGTCTTGCGGATTTTCCTGCCGCTTCTGGGTGCGGTCTGGGTGGTACTGGGCACGGGCTATGGGGGGCGTCCGGATTGGATCCCCCTGGAACTGGCCGCGATCCTGTTCGCGCTGCTGGTCGTGGGGGTGGCGGAATACCAGCGGGGCAGGGTGGTTTCGGACCTGGCGGGGTTTCGCTTCATGGGGGTGCTCTATTGCGGGCTGCCCCTGCTGCTGGTGGATTCCATCCGGGCCATGGAGCACGGTGGCCGGTTGATCTGTCTGCTGTTGTTCGTCATCTGGGCCACGGATACCGGGGCGCTGCTGGCCGGTCGGACCTGGGGAGGGGGCAAGCTGGCCCCGGATATCAGCCCGAACAAGACCTGGGCCGGTTTCTGGGGGGGGATCCTGCTGGGCGCCCTGACGGGGCTTGGACTGGGAATCGGCGGTTTCGTGCCGGTGATCTCGCCCCTGGCCGGAGGTTTGCTGGGTGTGGTGTTGTCGTTCGCGGGGCAGATCGGCGATCTGGTGGAATCGGTCCTGAAGCGCGAGGCGGGAGTCAAGGATACCGGCAATCTGATTCCCGGCCATGGTGGCCTGCTGGACCGGCTGGACAGTCTGTTGTTCGCGATTCCGATCTTTGCCCTGTATCTGCGCCTGGGCACCAACGGCGTGGCAGCGGGAGCATCCCCTTTTGGCCCCTAGGTCCATTGCCCTGCTCGGCTGCACCGGATCGGTGGGGGAGGCGGTCCTGGATGTGGTGGCTGCCCATCCCGGGCGGTTTCGCGTGGTGGCTATGGCCGCTTCCGGGTCCAATCTTCCCAGGCTGTACGAGCAGATTCGTCGTTTTCGTCCCGAGGCCGTGGCATTGTGGAATGTGGAGGCCGCCGAACGGTTGCGGGAGCGGCTGGCGGACGAGCCGGTCGAGGTGCTTGCCGGCGTGACCGGGGTGGAGGGCATCGCGGCCTGGGACGGGGCGGAGATGACCGTTTCCGCCATCGTCGGGGCCGCCGGACTGCGTCCCACCCTGGCTGCGGTGCGCGCCGGCAAGGATGTCGCCCTGGCCAACAAGGAGTGCCTGGTGATGGCCGGTCGCTTCTTCATGGAAGAGGCCCGGCGCCACAAGGTGCGGGTGATCCCGGTCGATTCGGAGCACAGCGCCATTTTTCAGGTCCTGTGCCAGGGGCAAGGCGACCTGGAGGCCTCATTGCGCGTGGATGCCTCGCTGCGTTTGATCCTGACGGCCTCCGGAGGGCCTTTCCGGGGGTATGGGCCGGAGCGGCTGGCCGGGGTCACGTCGGCCCAGGCCCTCAATCATCCCAACTGGAGCATGGGCAGGAAGATCACCATCGACTCTGCCACCTGCATGAACAAGGGGCTGGAGGTGATCGAGGCCCATCATCTTTTCGGCGTGGACCCCGACCGCATCGAGGTGGTGATCCATCCGGAAAGCATCGTGCATTCCATGGTCGCCTGGCCGGACGGATCGGTCCTCGCCCAGTTGGGGGTGCCTGACATGCGCACCCCCATTGCCGTGGCCCTGGCCTGGCCGGAACGGATCACCGCCCCGGTGCCCGCCTTGGATCTGGTGCGTGTCGGGACGTTGCGTTTTTTCGGCCCGCCGGATCCCCTGGCCTTTCCCTGCCTGGAACTGGCCTACGCCGCCTTGCGTCGGGGCGGAGCGGCGCCGGCGATCCTCAACGGCGCCAACGAGGTGGCGGTGAACGCCTTTCTGGAGCATCGCATCGGCTTCATGGCGATTCCATCTCTCATCGAATGGACCCTCGGGCAGGCCGGAGAGGCGGGCGAACCGGGATCGGTGAGCGACATTCTGGAAGTGGATCAATGGGCGCGCAGGCGGGCCGGCGAGTGGATCGCCCGTTACGGAAAGGGACCTGAGGTGGCATGAATACACTGTTTTGGGCCGTGGTGGTATTGGGCATCCTGATCTTCGTGCATGAATTGGGGCATTTTTTGCTCGCGCGGTTCTTCGGGGTGCGGGTGCTGGTCTTCTCCCTGGGGTTCGGTCCCCGTATCGCGGGTTGGAGCCGGGGGGAAGGGGAGACGGAATACCGCCTCTCCGCTGTGCCTTTGGGGGGGTATGTCAAGATGCTGGGCGAGTCCCAGGACGAGGACGAGCCGCCCATCCCCCCGGAGGAGCGTCGCTACTCCTTCGATCATCAGGGGGTGTGGGCGCGGTTCTGGATCGTGTTTGCCGGTCCGGCGTTCAATTTCTTTTTCGCGCTTCTGTTTCTGATCATGGCCTTCATGATCGGGGTGGACGAGGTGCTGCCGGTGGTGGGCACGGTCTCCCCCGACATGCCTGCCGCCGAGGCCGGGATCAAGGTGGGGGACCGGATCGTGGCCATCGACGATCGCCCCGTGACCCGCTGGGAACTGTTGAGCCGGACCATCAAGGAGTCGGATGGCCGGGCCATGCAATTCACCGTCGAGCGGGGGCGGGAGGCCTTCATCGTCAAGATCCAGCCCAAGGTGCGGGAGATGACCAATCTGTTCGGCGAACCGGTCAAGACCTTTCTGATCGGGATCGGGCCGGGGGATGCCGTGGAGCGGGTCGAATACCCCCTGGTCGAGGCGTGGCGGCGGGGGGCGGAACAGACCTGGCGCATGACCGACATGATCGTGACCGGGGTTTGGAAACTCATCACCCGCGCGGTCCCGGCAGATCAGATCGGCGGGCCGCTGATGATCGCCGAGATGGCGGGCAAGACTGCCTCCCAGGGCAGCAGCAGTCTGTTGTTCTTCATGGCGTTGATCTCCATCAATCTGGGCATTTTGAATCTTCTGCCCATCCCGGTTCTGGATGGCGGACATCTTTTCTTTTTTCTGATCGAGGCGGCCAAAGGGTCGCCGGTGCCGGAAAGGATTCAACTGGCGGCCAACCGCACGGGCATGACCCTGTTGATTCTCCTGATGGTGTGGGCCATGAAGAACGATCTGACGCGCATGTTTCCTTTCGCGCAGTAGCCTCATGCGTGTAGTATCGCGCAAGGAATTCTCTTGCCCAACCCTTGCGTCTGGGGTATGGTTAGCCAATTTTGTCACGTCTGCCATGAGGAAAAGATGAGCATGGTTGCTATGCGTCTTTGGATCTTATTGATTTTCTTCAATCTTGCTTTTGTGCTCCCCGCCACGAGCAACGCCGCTGATGTTGGCGGCATCCGGGTGGAGGGGGCCAAGCGGATCGAACCGGATACCGTCAAAAGCCATGTCACCTTCACCCCCGGTCAGACTCCGGATCGGGATGCGGTGAGCAAGAGCATCAAGGCCCTGTACGACACCGGGTTCTTCAAGGATGTCGCCATCGAAATGGAAGGCAATACCATCATCGTGCGGGTGGTGGAAAACCCCACGGTGAGCAAGGTCTCCTTCGAGGGGCACGACGCCCTCACCACCGAGGAACTGGAAAAGATCGTGCAACTCAAGGCACACTCCCTCTTCAACCGGTCGACCACCGAGCGGGACATCGCCGCCTTGCGGCAGGCGTTCCGCGTCAAGGGGTTCTTTCTGGCCAAGATCGACCTGGAGGTCAAGGAACTGGATCAGAATCTGGTGAATGTGGTTTATCGTGTCTTCGAGGGATCCAAATCCCGGGTCAGCAAGGTGCGCATCATCGGCAACAAGGAGGTTTCGGAAAAGAAACTGCTGAAGAAACTGATGATTCAGCCCTCGGGGTTGTTCTCCTGGTTCACCGACGACGACGCCTACGACCGGGACAAGCTGTTGTTCGATCAGTCGCAAATGCGCAACGTCTATCTGGACGAGGGGTACGCCCGGGTGCAGGTGGAGTCCTCCGTGGCCGAGATGACCCCGGATCGGAAGGCCTTCGTGGTGACCCATTCGGTTCACGAGGGGGAACGCTACCGGTTCGGCGACATCGACGTGCAGGGGGATTTCGACGAACTCCCCAAGGCAAAGCTGATGGAGGCGCTGCGCATCATCAAGGGAGAGTGGTACTCCCGTGACCTGATGCGGCAGTCCATCGAAAAACTGACCGACCTGATCGGAGACTTCGGCTACGCCTTTCTGGACATTCAACCCCTGACGAAGATCGATGACGATGCCAAGACCGTGGCCGTCAATTTCCAGGTGGCCAAGGGACGGCGGGTCTACGTGAACCGCATCGAGGTGGTGGGCAACAGCCGCACCCGGGACAACGTGGTGCGTCGCGAGGTGACGATGAACGAGGGGGATCGCTTCTCCGCCTCGGCCATGCGGGACTCCAAGAAAAACATCGGAGACCTGAACTTCTTCGAAAGCGTCGAGGTCACCACCCCCGCCACCGGCAATCCCGATCAGGTGGATGTCCAGATCAAGGTCGCGGAAAAACCCACCGGGACCTTCTCCGTGGGCGCGGGTTACTCCACCACCGACTCCTTCATCGGCACGGCCAGCGTCAGCCAGAACAACTTCCTGGGTCGCGGGCAACGGCTGGTCCTCTCCACGGCTTTGAGCGGAACCACCACCAATTTCGACTTTTCGTTCACCGAACCCTACTTCATGGACAAGCACCTCTCTGCCGGGTTCGACCTTTTCGCCCGCGACGCCGACCGCCGGTTGATCGGTGCCTATACGGAAAAGACCTACGGTGGCGCGCTGCGACTGGGTTTCCCCATTTCCAAGAACCTGCGTAACAACCTCAGTTACAACCTCGCCCAGGTGGACATCCAGGCCACCGGTTCGTTGCCGTCGCGTGCGCTGCAGGCCCAGGCCGACGAAAGTCCCTACATCCGTTCCATGGTCAGCAATGCCCTGATCTGGAGCGATGTCAACAGCACGATGATGCCCACCAAGGGGAAAACCCACCGCCTGACCACCGATTTCGCCGGTCTGGGCGGGGACGTGACCTTTGCCCGTGCCATGGTGGACAGCCAACTCTATCACCCCATCACCTCGGATGAGGAGTGGGTGGGCCATCTGCGGGGCCGCGCCGGCATCATCGATGGCATGAGCAAGGATGTGCCGATCTTCGAGCGGTTCCATTTGGGCGGCGGGCAATCGGTGCGCGGCTTCAAGCCGGGCGGCATCGGTCCGCGCACCACGCCGGAAGACGACGCCTATGGCGGCACCCACTTCGAACAGGTGAACGCGGAGCTTTTCTTTCCCTTCCTGGGGCTGGGAGACAAGGGGGTGCGGGGTGTCACCTTCATGGATCTCGGTTATGTGGGTGACTGGAGCCTGCCTACCGATGTCAGGCCCTCCGGAGGGGTGCGGCTGGCCGCCGGCGTCGGGATCCACTGGAACTCCCCCTTCGGGCCGTTGCGTTTGACCTTCAGCACGCCACTGGTCAAGGAGGAGATCGACAAAACGCGTATCTTCGACTTCAGCATGGGGACGACGCTGTGAGCGAAACCTCTTTTCTTGCCAACGCCCGTGGCGCGGTCAACGCCCGTCCGTCGCAATTCGTGCTCACCTGGTGCCTGGCCGTCGCCCTGGCGCTGTTCGGCGGCTTCTGGTGCGCGGATGACGCCCAGGCTGCCGGCGGGACGCCGACCTTCGCCTACGTGGATGTCCCCCGCGTGATGGCCGCTTCCACGGCGGCACAGAAGGCGCGTGACATGCTCAAGAAAAAACTGGCGGTCAAGCAGCAGGAAGTGGATGCCATGGAGGCGGAGATCAAGGAACTGAAAAACAAGCTCGAGCAGGGCGGCAACATGCTGAATCGGGATGCCCGCGCCGACCTCGAGAACAACACGCGCCGCAAGTTCCGGGAGTACCAGCGTCTGGTGGAGGACAATCAGGCCGCCATCGACCGGGAGAACGGCGTGTGGACCAAAAAGATTACCGAGGCGCTGCGCGAGGTGATCGAGGAGATCGGACGCGAACGGGGGTATACCGCCGTGTTCGGCAAGGGGCAGGTGCTCTTTGCCAACAACGCCATCGACATTTCCGATCAGGTGCTCAAGCAGCTCAACGAACACACCAAGAAATGGTTCTAGCCCAAGGAGCGTGCAAGTGGCGGATCTGCGTGACATTCTCAAGACGCTTCCCCACCGTTACCCCTTTTTGCTGGTGGATCGGGTGGAGGAGGTGGAGCCTGGCTCGCGGCTGGTGGCGTTGAAGAACGTCACCATCAACGAGCCGTTTTTTCAGGGCCATTTCCCCGGTCATCCGGTGATGCCGGGGGTGTTGATCCTGGAGGCCATGGCCCAGGCCGGCGCCCTGCTGGCCGGGGTGATCGATCCCGGTGCGGTGCAGGGGAGGTTGGTCTATTTCATGGCCATCGACAAGGCGCGTTTCCGCAAGCCGGTGGTTCCGGGGGATCAGTTGCGGCTGGAACTCACCTTGCTGAAACGTCGCCGCGAGATCTGGCGTTTCCAGGGGGTGGCCAGGGTCAACGGGGCGGTGGTCGCCGAGGCCGAACTCATGGCCATGACCCGGGATCAGGATGCGGAATCCCCCGACGGGGAAGCGACGGGGGACGGCCATGGATGATACCATGTTCATTCATCCCACCGCCGTGGTGGACCCGGGGGCAGAGCTGGGCGTCGGCGTGCGCATCGGTCCCTACGCGGTGATCGGTCCCCAGGTGGTCCTGCACGACAAGGTCGATGTGGGTGCCCATGCGGTGATCGATGGCCGCTCGGAGATCGGTCAGGCCACCCGCGTCTTCAGTTTCGCCTCCATTGGTCAGGACCCGCAGGACTCGCATTACGGCGGCGAGCCGACCCGGGTGGAGATCGGCAAGCGCTGCGCCATTCGCGAGTACGTGAGTATCCATCGCGGCACCGAGGGGGGGGGCGGCCTGACCCGGGTGGGCAACGACTGCATGATCATGGCCTATGCCCATGTCGCCCACGATTGCCGGGTGGGCGATCATGTCATCATGGCCAACGGCGCCACCCTGGCCGGTCATGTGGAGATTCAGGACTATGCCGTCATCGGCGGCCTGACCGCGATCCATCAATTCGCCCGCATCGGGCGCAACGCCTTCATCGGGGGCGCTTCCGCGATCTCCATGGATGTGCTTCCCTTCGTCTCGGCGGCGGGCAACCGGGCCAAGATCACCGGCGTGAACGTGGTTGGCCTGAGGCGCCATGGCTTCTCCGAGGAGGTGATCAAGGCGATCCGACAGGCCTACCGGATCGTGTTCCGCTCCAATCTGCGCATGGAACAGGCGATCGAGGAGCTGGAGCGTCACTTGTCGAGTTGCGTCGAGATTCAATACCTGTTGGAGTTCCTGCAAAGCGGGCAGCGGGGCATCTGCCGTTGAGACGTGTCCGTTTGTGAATGGACACTTGTATTCCATCCCTCCGCGAGATTTCTTCCTTGACCGAACGGGTAGGATTGGTAGCCGGATCTGGAGCGATTCCCCTGATGTTCGCCCGTGCGATGCGCGAGCGCGGCGGGCCGGGCGTGGTGGCGGTGGCCCACGAGGGGGAGACCGATCCCACCTTGGCGCAACTGGTGGAGGAGATCCGCTGGGTGCGTCTGGGCCAGTTCCGCAAGGTGCTCGGGCATCTGCAGCGGGGTGGGGCGCGGGGCGTGGTGCTGGTGGGGGGGATCCGCAAGCAGGGGATCTGGCGTGCCCGTCCGGATCGGCTGGCCTTGCGGATGGTGTTGCGCTTGTGGGGGCTGCACGACGATCAACTGCTGCGGGCTGCTGGTGATTTGCTGGAGGCGCATGGGTTTTCGCTGCGCTCGGTGACCGATTATCTGCCGGAGTTGCTGGCCCCGCGTGGCTGCTTGACCCGCAGACAACCCACACCCGGAGAGTGGGAGGACATCCGTTTCGGCTGGCGGGCGGCCAAGGCGCTGGGCAGCCGCACCCCGTCCAGGACCATCTCCCCAGGCCCCCGCCTGCGTACCATG
>JADGAR010000055.1 GCA_015231915.1 Magnetococcales bacterium | reverse complement strand
AGAGGTCCGGCAGGAAATGCATCTCGATCTTGATCAGCCCATCCCCGGAGCAGGCCTGACAACGCCCCCCCTTGACGTTGAAACTGAACCGGCCCGCCTGATAACCACGACTGCGGGCTTCGGGAACGCTGGCCATCAACTCGCGCAGCGGGGTGAAAAGCCCGGTGTAGGTGGCGGGATTGGAGCGGGGCGTGCGACCGATCGGGGATTGGTCGATGTGGATCACCTTGTCCAACCACTCCAGACCGGTGATGTGGGCCTCCACCCCCCCGCCGGGATGGGTCAGGGCCGGATAGAGGGTGTCCAGGATCAGGCTCGACTTGCCGGAACCGGACACCCCGGTCACGCAGGTGAACAGGCTCAAGGGGATGGAGGTGGTGACGTTCTTCAGGTTGTTGGTGGTCACCCCGCTCAGCGTGATGCACCGGGCGGGATCGGGGGCACGCCGTTCCTTTGGCAGGGGGATGGTCGCCTTGCCGCCCAGATAGCGACCGGTCAATGAGTCCGGGTGGGCGATGATCTCCTCCGGGGTGCCTTCTGCCACCACCCTGCCCCCGTGTTCGCCGGCGCCGGGTCCCATGTCCACCACATGATCGGCGCTGCGGATCGCCTCCTCGTCGTGTTCCACCATCACCACGGTATTGCCCAAATCGCGCAGTTTCAACAGGGAGTTCAGGAGCCGCTGATTGTCCCGTTGATGCAGGCCAATGCTCGGCTCGTCCAGGATGTACAACACCCCGGTCAGGCCGGAACCGATCTGATTGGCCAGCCGGATCCTCTGCCCCTCGCCGCCGGAGAGGGTGGCGGCGGAGCGATCCAGGGAGAGATAGTTCAATCCCACGGCGCGCAGGAACTCCAGGCGGTCGAGGATCTCCTTGAGGATCCGTTCGGCGATGGTTTTTTCCTTGGGGGTGAGGTCGAGGGCGTGGAGAAAAGCCACGGCATGATCCAGGGGCAGCGCGGAGAGGTCCGCGATGTTGCGGTCGCCGATCAGGATATGCAGGGCCTCCTTGCGCAGCCGCTTGCCATCGCAGACCGGACAGGGAGAGGCGCTGCGGTAGGGCCGCAACTCCTCGCGCACGTCGTCGGACTCGGTCTCCAGGTAGCGGCGTTGCAGATTTTTCAGGATCCCCTCCCAGGGCCGCTGGGTGGTGAAGGAGCCGCGGGGACCCCGGAAGCGGAAACGGATTTTTTCCGCGCCTGACCCATGCAAGAGGATCCCGTGGATCGATTCCGGAAGCTCCTTCCACGGGGTGTCGATGGAAAACCCGTAGTGTTCGCTCAAGGTGTGCAGGGAGTCGCGGGCCATGTTGGCCGTGGGCTTGGCCCAGGGATCCACCGCCCCCTGACGGATGGAGAGGTCCGGGTTGGGGATGACCAGGGCGGGGTCGAAGAACTCGCGGCTGCCCAGTCCGTCGCACCCCTGGCAGGCGCCGTTTGGATTGTTGAAAGAGAACATGCGTGGCTCGATCTCCGGGTAGGAGATGCCGCAGTCCGGGCAGGCGTGATTTTCGGAAAAGACGATCTCCTCGACCGGATCGTTCAGCAAGGTGGCCTTGGCCACCGGATGGGCCATGGTCTTGAGGCCCAACTGGTCGCACAGGGCCAGTGCCGTGGTGAGAGAATCGGCCAGGCGGGTCTCCAGGCCGGGCCGGATGACGATGCGGTCGATCAGGGCCTCGATGGTGTGTTTTTGCTGTTTGTTGAGCAGGGGGAGGTCGTCCAGGTCGCGGGTTTCGCCATCGATGATCACCCGTGTGAATCCTGTTTTGGCGAGGGCGGCCAACTCCTTGCGGTACTCCCCCTTGCGGTCGCGGACGATGGGGGCCGACAGCAGCAGGCGGGTGGCTTCCGGCAGGGCCATGAGGGTATCCACCATCTGACTGACGCTTTGGCAGCGTATGGGCTGGCCGCAGCCGTGACAGTGGGGCTGGCCGACACGGGCGAAGAGCAGGCGCAGATAGTCGTGGATTTCGGTGACGGTCCCCACGGTGGAGCGCGGGTTTTTGCTGGTGCCCTTTTGCTCGATGGAGATGGAGGGGGAGAGGCCCTCGATGGCATCCACGTCGGGTTTGGACTGGAGACTCAGGAACTGCCGGGCGTAGGCGGAGAGGGATTCCACGTAGCGGCGTTGTCCTTCAGCCGACAGGGTGTCGAAGGCGAGGGAGGATTTTCCGGACCCGGAGACCCCGGTGATGACGGTGAGGCGATTGCGCGGCAGGGAGAGATTAACGTTTTTCAGGTTGTGTTCCCTGGCTCCACGGATGATGATGTGCTTTTCGGACATGGGACCCACCTTGGGAGAACGAAAGGATGGAAGAAGATAGCACGCCTCATTACATGGTGGAACTGGTTTTGGCGCAACGCCCGGTATTGGTGGTGGGGGGCGGTCAGGTGGCGCGGCGCAAGATCGAGGGGTTGTTGGCATGCCGTGCTGCGGTGACGGTGGCGGCCCCGGAGTGGGAGGCGGGTATTGCGGATCTGGCCGGGCGGGGCGTGATTGTGGCCAGGGCGGTTGCGTTCACCCCGGAGTTGCTGGAGGGGCCGCCGGTGCCGTTTCTGGTGTTTGCCGCCACGGCCACGGCGGCCATGAACCGGGAGGTGGCCCGTTTGTGCCGGGAGCGTGGGATTTTATGCAACTCGGCGGACGATCCGTGCAGCAGTGGTTTTCTGGTGCCTGCTGTGATTCGGCGAGGCCGGGTGGGGATCGGGGTGGGCACCGGGGGGTTGAGTCCGGCCTTGTCGCGGGTCTTGAAGGAGCGGATCGATGCCTGGCTGGAGCCTGGCTGGGGTGGTTTGGCGCAGGCGTTCGGGGCATGGCGGGCGCGGGTGGTGGAACGGATACCGGATGGCCCGGCGCGGCAGCGTTTTTGGCGCGCTGCGGCGCAGGATGCGGTGGCGGATGGCGGTCTGGAGCGCGGGGAGCACGATGCCTGGTTCGAGTCGCGTTTGCGGGATGAGGAGGTGGTGTGAATTTTTTTTGCGCCGGTGGCATTTTTTTGCTCAAGCGGAGATTCAGGGAGCCGATAAATTGAACAGGGAGAAATTTTCAAACTCATTCCGGTAGCGGGAAGGGTAACGGCGCATCCCACGCCAAAGGAGCGAAACATGACGACCAACAGCAATTGCGATGAAATCCTGGATGGCGTATTGGCCCGTTTGCAGGGCATTTGGGCCTCACCCATTCCGTCTGACCGTTTCGAGTTCGAATTGAAGCGTCTGGAGCGCATCGCCATGGAGTACCGGCGCCAGGAACCGGTGCGTGCCTTCTATCTGCTCGGGCTGGCGGCCACCCTGCAAGAAGACGCGGAGGGGATGCGCGCTCATTTCCGCAACTGTCTGTGGCACAGCGGCAACGACCCGGACGTGCAGCACGGGTATGGCGCCTGTCTGGCGCGTCTGGGATGTTTTTCGGATGCGCGGGAGCAGTATCGGCAGCTTTACGATCAGGATCGGGGCAATCTGGATCTGCTGGCCGAATTGATCGTGACCACCCTGGCCGCCGGTCGCATTCAGGAGGGGGTGCGCTGGATTCAGGAGTGGAGCCGCATCAATCCGGAGCGTCCCATCGAAGAGGCGGAAGCGATCGCCAGAAACGGCGCCCTGCTGGAGCGTTTCGGGGTCTCCGACGACGACGTGGAACGGTTGCAAAGGCTGGCCATGGGAATTCTGGAGCGGGAGCGCACCGATGTGAAGACCATCAACTACACCGGCGTTCCCCCGGAGGATCCGACCTGGATTCAGGCCGATCTGGTGGTGGACGAGAGCGAGGAGATGGTGGAGTCCTTGAACCACAAACTGGCCAGCGTCCTCAACAAGAACCCCTCCCCGCCCAGACTGGCGGAACTGGTGGTGTTCAGTTACAGTCGGGACGCCAAATCCCTGGGGTAGCCTGATCAGACCCGGAACATCGCCACGGTCTGTTCCAGCCGCACGGCATGAGTGGCCAACTCCTCGGCGGTGGAGGCCATCTGTTCCGAAGCGGCGGCATTCTGCTGAATCACCTTGTCCAGTTGCTGAATGGCGGCATTGATCTGATTGGACCCTGAGTTCTGCTCCTGGCTGGAGGTGGCGATCTCCTGCACCAGGCTGGCCGTCTTCTGGATGTCGGGCAACAAACGGACCATGATCTCGCCCGCCTGCTCCGCCACCACCACACTGGAACGGGAAAGCGTGTTGATTTCGCCTGCGGCGATCTGGCTGCGCTCCGCCAGTTTGCGCACCTCGGCGGCCACCACTGCGAACCCCTTGCCGTGCTCGCCTGCACGAGCGGCCTCGATGGCGGCGTTGAGGGCCAGCAGATTGGTCTGACGGGCAATCTCCTCAATGATCGAGATCTTGCCAGCGATCTGTTTCATGGCCGTGACCGCCTCGGTGACCGCCTTGCCCCCGGAGGAGGCATCCCCGGCGGCCTGCATGGCGATGGCGTCGGTCTGCCGCGCGTTGTCCGTGTTTTGTTGGATGTTGGCGGTCATCTCTTCCATGGCCGAGGAGGTCTCCTCGATGCTGGCCGCCTGGGAAGAGGTCCCCTCGGAAAGCGCGCTGGCCGCCGTGCGGATCTCCTGGCTGCCCGCAACCACCTGACCGACGATCTCCTTCACCTCTCCCACCACGGCAGTGAGCTTGTCCATGAAGGCATTGAAACCGGTGACGAGTTGCCCCACCTCATCCGGACAGCACACGTCGATGCGCCGCGTCAAGTCCCAGGAGCCGGTCACTTCGCCCATGGTCCGATGCAACGTCCCGAACAACCTCAGGCTGCGCCGTATCGTCAAGTAAAGAAACAGTCCCGCCAGAATGATGACCAGGGCAAACACCAGGGCATTGACCAGGATGGTATTCCGCATGGCCACCTTGCGCTCGGTGATCTCCCAATGGGTCAACAGGATGCCGACCGTCTCCCCGGAGGCGTCTTTTTGGGGTGCCATGCCCACCGCGAATGCGCCATTCGGCAGATCCACATCGAAGACCGTCGTCTCCTGCAACCCCGAGGCGAGACCGGCGGCCACATGTTCCATCAAGATGCGGGCATTGCCCTGATCCGTGGTTTCCAGCAACCCGAACCCCCCGGCCTTGGGCTTGTCTCCCAGGTCCACCCCCCTGGCCTTGATGTAGGCATCCGCCAACAGCAGGCTGGCCTCGTTGCCGGTCATCTTTTTCAGCGCCGTGAAGACATGGTCGATCTCCTGCCCCAATTCCAGAAAACCGATGGCCTGCCCCTGATGGCTGATGGGGACCACACTGCGCAGGGAAAAATATTTCGCCCCCATCTCGATGCCGCTGGCGATGCGCTTGCTGGCTGCGGCCTGTTGATAGGTGGCCCGCTTGATCACGTCGTTGCGCTTATCCGGGGCATGAACGCGCAGAAAGATGCGTCCGTCCGGCTCGATGAAATAGGTATGCGTAATACGGAATTCCCCCTTGAGATGGTCGAAGATGGGCTTGGCCTGGGCCAGGAGGCCTTCCAGGTTGCGTTCCGCGAACAATCGCAACAGATCCGGATGACGATCCAATCCGACATGGGCCTTGGCCAGCCCCTCGGCATCGGCGGCCACCTGGGCGGAAAAGAGCTGCAAGGTTTTGGTGGCGCGTTCCCGGATCTCCATCCGCAGTTCCGCATGCCGGGATTGATTGGCAAAAACCGCCATCAATGCGGTACTGACCACGAAAATGCCAATCACGACCAAAACAACGCGCAACTTGATGGACAGGTTTTTCAACATGACACGCCCCCCTTGCAATCAATCGGGGGTAGGTGATGATTGAGATGAAGCAGGGAAGAAGGCGAATAAGAACCATTACCCCCAGTGATGACCATATCCCCTAACACTTACAAACTAGACAATCCTGTCACAAAGCGCAAGGCAATTTACATGATATTTACAAATACCACTCAATCCCCGATCCCCGCCAACTCCCGCTCCAACACCCCCCCGGCGACCAGTTCCAGAAACCGCTCCACCACCCGAGGGTCGAACGCCAATCCGGATTGACGGCGAATCTCCCCCAATGCCTCCTCCATGGGCCAGGCCTTTTTGTAGGGACGGCGATGGACCAGGGCATCGAACACATCCACCACGGCCACCAACCGTGCAGCCAGGGGAATCTCCTCGCCCCGCAACCCGTCCGGATATCCGGATCCATCCCACTTCTCATGATGATAAAGGGCGATTTGTTGCGCCAGTTGAAAATTTTCGTCTTTGATGATCACCCCACCCAAACGGGCATGCTCCTGTATGATATTTCTCTCATCCCCGCTCAAAATGCCTGGCTTGTTCAAAATGGCATCCGGCGTACCGATCTTGCCCACATCGTGCAACTGACTCGCCTCGGCCACCTCCTCCGCCGCCTCGACGGACAACCCCATGGCCAATGCCAACAGCCGCGTCAAGACCACCATCCGCTGAATGTGCCTGCCGGTCTCGGCATCCTTGGCCTCAGCCGCATCCGCCAACATCCGGATGGCGGCTTGATGCGCCCGTCGCAACTCCATCCGCGCCTGCAAACCCTGCAAGGCCACACACACCTGTCCGGTGAAAATCCGCAGCAGGTCCACCGCCAGGGGATCCAACGGCTGCGGATGCTCCAGATACAACATCCCGATGGGCCGTCCCCCATCCTCCAGAGGCAAAATGGTCTCGGTGGCCGAAATCCGCTCCCGCTCCACCCTGACCTGCTTGGCCTGCGCAACCTCCCCCACCTTGGCCTTGATGACGATCTCCTCCCTGGAAAACAGGGCCAAATAGCCGTTGGCAATGGTCACCCGGCTCCCCATGCCCAGATGACACAGTCCCAGGATCTGTGTAAACACCCCGGAATAAAAATCCTCGAAAGAATCCAGGGGATGCAAATAGATCTGTGGCGCGGCGGCCAGAATGGTCTCCAACCCCTTGCGCGCCATGTCGATGGTGGTCAAATCCCGAAACGACTTCAACGCGGAACGAACGGTGGTATACAGCTTCTGCGCCGACAGTTCGCTCTTCTCCTTATAATCGTCGATATCGAAATGATCGATGACATAACGCTCAGGAGCCAAGCCGGGCTGCCCGGTGCGGATCACCAGGCGGATCATCCGATTTCCCAGCTCCTCCCGAATGTAACGGACCAGCTGCAACCCGGCATCGTCCGTCTCCATGACCACGTCCACCAACCCCAAGGCGAAACCGGATTGCTCCTGCAAGATCCTTCTCGCCTCCGCGCCCGAGTTGGCAGACACCAGTTCCAGGGAGCGCCCGCCAAAGGTGAAGGTCCGCAAATTCAACCGGGTGATGGCAACCACATCCTCCTCGTCGTCCACCACCAATACCCGCCAGGGCGGCGGACCCGCAACGGCTTCCTCCGGACGACGGGTCAACTTCGATTTCAATTGCAGGGTCTTTTTCACCGGTTCCATCACGTCCGATCCCCCGTTCCATCACAAATTTTCATGTATTGAATTTGTAACGGATCATATCAGATATGGGAATCACTGTCAATTACATTTTTACCCACCCACCTCCCTACCCGCGCCGGATCTCCACGGGCCACTGACACACAAACCGCACCCCCTCGCCGGGGGCACTGGTCAGGGAGATGACACCACGCAACTTGGTGGTGATCAGGTTGTAACAAATATACAAACCCAAACCACTCCCCCCGGCGGAACGGTTGGTGGTGAAAAACGGCTCGAAGGCCTGCCGGCGGGTATCCTCTTCCATGCCCGCCCCGGTGTCCTGGTAATCGAAACGCAACAGCGTGCCCTCGAGCGCGAACTCCAGCCGTATGGCACCGGGCACACTCCCCTGCGCGAACCCATGGGTATAACTGTTTTGCATGAAATTGGTCAAAATCTGATGCAGATAGCCCGGCACCCCCACCACCCGCAACTCCTCCGGACAGGTCACCTCCACCACGACCGAGGACTTCTTCAACCAGTTGCGCATGCTCATCTGCACATCCCGCACCACTTCCAGGACCGAATAGTCCCGCACCGCCTCCGAGGCCTGATCGATGGAGACCCGCTTGAAACTGTTGATCAGTTCCGCAGCGCGCTGCAGATTGCGCACCACCAGCAGCGAAGCGTCATCCATGATCTTCACCGCGCGCAGCAACTCGTCCACCTCCACCTCCTCCTGATCGAGCAGCCGGACAATCTCCATGCTCTCGTCGCGCATCTGCGTGGAGGCCGAATAGGCCACCCCGATGGGGGTGTTCACCTCATGGGCGATCCCCGCCACCAGACGCCCCAGGGAGGCCATCTTCTCGCTTTCGATCAACTCGTGACGGGTGGATTCCAGCTCCGAGATCTTGCGGTCGAGTTCCCGGGTCCGCTCCTCCACCATGGCATCCAACGTGGTCAACAACCGGTCCCTGGCCCGCTCCAGCTCCTTTTTCTCGGTGATCTCTTCGCCCACGAACACATGATTGATGATCCGGCCATCCGTATCGAACACCGGCGACAACGAAACCAGCTCCCAGTACTCCTCTCCCCCCTTCTTGCGGCCCCGCGACTCCCCGGCCCACTCCCCGCCACGCCGCAACACCCGCTCCATGGCCTCCCGCTCCAGCGACCCCGCCGCCCCCTTCAGTTCCAGAATGCTCCGGCCCAACACCTCGTCCGGCGCATAACCGGTCATGCCGGAATATCGGGGATTCACGTATTCGACCAGGCCTGCCGGATCGGTGATGAGAAAACTGACCGGACTCTGCTCCAGCGCCCGCGAAAGCTGCGTGATCCTGCGCTCCGCCTGCCGCCGGGAGATCAATCCCGCCAATGTGTCGGCGATGCTGCCCAGAAACTGCACCTCATCCTCCTCGTCGCAGGGGTGTCCCTCGGGGAGATAGACGTTCAGCACCCCCAGCATCCCGTGTGGCGAGACGATGGGTACGCAGTAATGGCCGTGGGGCGCCATGCCTTCAAAAGAGATGACGTGCCGTTCGTCCAGGCAACTGCTCATCACCACCTCCCCCCCCTCTGCGGCCTGCCCGCACAGACAATGCCCCAAAGGCACGCTCCGGCACAGTTCCACCACCTGCGGGGCCAGGGCTTGATGGACCACCATCTCCAGCCGCTCCCGCGACGCATCGTAGAGGAAAATCGCCCCGCTGCGCTGCAACCCCAGCCAGGAGATCGACAACACCACCTGCAGGGCGCGCCGCAGAATCTCCTCCAGGGTCACAGGCTGCAACGACGCCTGCAGAATCTCCGCGATCGCGGAACGCACATCCAACGCGCGCTCGACCTGCCGCCGGTTCGCCACCCGCTCGCAGATGTCACGCAGAATCACCGTGAAATGGCCGTTGCCCTCCAGCTCCCAGCCGGCAAGGGATACCGTGGCCGGAAACCGCTCCCCGTTCGCCCTCCGGCACATGAAACGCCCCTCCTCCCCAAGGCGCTGCGTCTGCCTGCTCTCCCGCACTGCGGCCACAGCGCCATCCCACTCCGACAGGCTCGCCTGATCGACCAGCCCGGCCAGCCCATGCCCAGGAAACTCCTGCTGCCCGAACACCATTTCGGCGCTCCGGTTCCAGGTCAGGATCCGCAACCTTGCGTCCAGGGTGAAGATGGCATAATCCGCCAGCCGGATCACCGCCGCGTAGCGCTGCTCGCTCGCCTCCAGCTCTCCCACCTTGGCGGTCAACTGCTGGTGCCGTTCCAACAGGCTGGTCTGCATCACCTTGATGGAATGGGTCAGCTCGCCGATCTCGTCTTTCCGCTCCACGACGATCTCCGGCTGCTCCCCCCTGGCCACCCGCCGCGCCAACAGGCTCAACCCCTCGATGGCCCGCAGGATGTCGTATTGCGACCAGGCCAGAAATGCGCCGATCAGCAGCAGAAAAAAGATGATGATGACCTGGGAACGGACAAAACTGATGAAAAGAAGATGGTTCTGCCTGAGGTCGTGCTCCCGGTAGATCCGGTCCAGCTCGTTGATCAATCCCTGCATGGCGGCATCCACTTGCGGAATGCCGATGCGGAACTCATCCACCCGCTTGCGCACCGCCAGCAGGGCGCTGGCGATGGTGTAGAATCCTTGATTGTATTGTCGCAACAACCCCCAGATCGTCTGTTGCTCTTCCTCCGTCAACCGTTCACTGGCACGCAACAACTCCTGGAAATGCTCCACTTCGTGATTGAACCTGGCCAGATAAACGACATCCTGCCGGTCCATCAGATCCTTTTCGTGACGACGCAATTGCAACATGGAGGCGAGAATTTCGAACTCCCGCTTCTGGCGCAACAGCTCCTCCACCTGGTGAATCCGGTTGCGGATGAGGCCATGTTCCCCGGAATTCTCGTTGGCGCCGATCTCTTGCAGATATCCCCGAATCTGCGTGACGAGCTTCGACTGCGAAACGATGGACGCCGCGAACAAACCGATGCTGTCGGGTGAAGGGGCTTCCGGCAGGCTGGCCAGATCCTGCAACTGGACCTCGATGCCACGCAGCAGGGTCAGGGCATACTCCCCCCTGGCATCTTCCCGGGTGCGCAGGAACACCTCCACTGCGGACTCGGCATGATCCGCATCCTGTTCCACCTGATGGATGATTTCGGCGACCTTGCGCGTTTCATGCTCCTGCCGCCAGGCGGCCTTGTTGACGCGGAAGTGCCAGAAGGCCTGTGTGGCGTTCATGACGAACGCCAACAGCATCAGGAGAAAGAACAAACCAAGCTTTTTCGAAAAGGGTAAATGCTTGATCATAAGACCCTGCCGGACCCATGCGCGTGGGGAGAAGAACCGCCGGTCAGACCATGCGCGGGCCGTCGGCTCGTGGAGCAAACGTCAAGCGCCTCGCCTGCTCCATCCTATGCAGTCATGGCGCAGAGGGTCAAGCTTGCATACGCTCATCCACACGAATTGTCAGCTGTCTGTCACGAACCCGGTCAACCCGGCGGTTGGGGCACGGCGGGTTGAGCGACCGGGGCTGGCTCGGAGAGTGCCGCCGGAGGCGGACTCTCCTGGACGGGCGTGGCCTCCTGGATGGGGGAGGCTTCGGGCGGCGGCTCCGCGTCCGGCGCGGAGGCGGTGGGCGTGACCGCCTGGTTGCCGCCCCTGACGGCGCGGGGGCCGGCCAAGGCGGCAGAGTTGCCGTCTTCCCGATCCAACTGTTCCAGATCGGGCAGGCGCAGCCCTGCCTCGGGGATGGTCTGTTCCTCCGGGATGTCCGGGATGGTCAGCGCGGCCTGTCGCTCGGCTGCGGTGGCGACGGCGGTACTGGAGGCGGCCACGCGCCGGGATTGGCCGTCGGGATTGGCGACCATGCGTTCCGCCAGCCGCCAGTCCACCTCGGCCTGAATATTGGGCCGGCGCGCCAGGGCCTGGGTGATGGCCTTCTGCATCATGGTCTGGAGGCTCCCTTCCCACTTCAGCTCGGCCAGGGCGGGATGGACCTCCAGGTACAACTCCTCGCCGCGCCAGCCCGCCTTGACCGGCTCGTTGACGAAGGCCACCGAGTCCCCGGCATTGACGTTGGGAAAGAAATCGATGATGTCTTCAGGATAGAGGCGGATGCAGCCATGGCTCACCCGGCGACCCACCCCCAGGGGGCGGTTGGTGCCGTGAATCAGATAGGCAGGCAGGGTGAGATAGATGGCATGGGTCCCCAGGGGATTGCGCGGACCCGGCGGAATCGCCTCGGGCAGGGAGGGGTCCTCCTTGCGGATGGACGGGGGCGGACGCCAGGTGGGGCCTGCCATTTTGGAGGTCACCGTGGCCCGCACGCGCGGCGTCATCATCCCTTCCTGGCCCACCCCGATGGGATAGGTGTCGACCCGGTTGCCGCGAAAATGATAGAGCCGCATTTCGGGGAGATTGACGACGATCCTGGCCGGGTTGTTCAAGCCCGGCAGCACCTTGCGGAAATCCAGGCGGATCTTGCTGCCGATGCGGGGGCTCCAGGGATCCTGGTCGGGATTGGCCAGCATGATCTCGTTGAATCCCAGATGGTTGTCCCTGGCCAGCAGGATCAGGGTGTCTTCTGCGGTGACCCGATGGCGGAAATAGTTGCCGCCGATCACCTCGTCCTTGGGATTGGCGAGGGTGTAGTGGCGTCTGGGCACATCCTGGGTCTGGTCGGCAAGGGCCGGCGCACCGGCCATCAGCAAAGCGAACCACACCCACGCCAGACATGAGCGCAGCAGTCGTTCCCGTTCCATCGTCAACACCCCTTATCCCTGATTGATCAACAACCTGCGCAATAGATGCAAGGCGGTCTGACTGGATTGCAAACGGATCCGGTCGCGACTGCCGACAAAAAAACCACGATGTTCCAGCATGCCGCCGTCGCGGGCACAGGCGGCCAGAAAGACCGTGCCCACGGGCTTTTGTTCGCTGCCCCCGCCTGGGCCGGCCACGCCGGTCACGGCCACGGACAGGTCGCAATCCGCCGCGCGCAGGGCGCCCCGGGCCATGGCCAGGGCCACTTCCTGGCTGACGGCCCCGCAATTGGCCAGGAGGGCGTCGGTGACCTCCAGGCAGCGTCGCTTGGCCAGGTTGGCATAGGTGACGAACCCGGTATGCAAGTAGGCCGAGGAGCCGGGCACGCTGGCCAGTCTGGCCGTGATCAGGCCTGCGGTACAGGATTCCGCCACGGCCAGGGTCAAGCCGCTCCTGGTCAACCGCTCGCCGATCCACTCCTCCAGGGGGCGGGGCACCTGGCTGTAGAGCCGCACGCCGAGTCGCGTCCGGATCCGTTCGCGGAACTCCTCGCCCATGCTGGCGGGCATCAGCAGGCCGGAGTCCCCGTCGGGAAGAAAGCGGATCCGGCACTGGGAAAACTCTTCGTGGTCGAGGAACTCCGCCGGATCCAGGGGGACACCCGCCCCTTCGACCATCCAGCAGGTTGCGCCCCGGCCACGCCGCGCGGTGGTTTCCTCTTCGAGGAAGGCGCGGATCATCTTGACCAGGGAGGCGGACGCGCTCCAGATGGAACGTTCGAAGTAGGCGACGACCCGACCGCGACGATGAATGGCGAAGCCCACCGGGTTGCCATCCCGGTCCAGCAGCGAACGCGCCCCCAGGACGCGCAGACGATCGGATTCGTCCCCGTCCAGTCCCAGGGAGAGTCCCAGGTTCGACAGCACCGAGCGGCGCAGCCGACTGGAGCGGCCCTGATCCTGCACCAGAATCAGCCGGTACTCCTCGGGCACCTTCAGGGGATCGAACGGTTCGTCGGGATCCAGTTCCGTCAGCGACAACGACTCGAACCCGAGGCATTCCAGCAGCAGGTCCAGGTGGGGCCGTCCCGAGGGGGGAAACAGCGCTTCCTGTTCGCTCCAACGAGGAATAACCAAAAGTGATTTCATGCCAACCCACTCCAGACCACGAGCATGATGATCAGACCTGCCAGCAGGCCTGCGGCCAGGTCATCCGCCATCACGCCCCACCCTCCCGGCAGACGTTCCAGCACGGAGACCGGCCATGGCTTGCCGATATCGAACAGCCGAAACAACGCAAAACCGACACCCAACCAGATCCAACCCGTTGGCGCCAGCAGGATGGTAAGCAAATACCCTGCCATTTCATCCACAACCACTTCGCGGGGATCCTTGCGCCCGGAGGTGCGGCAGACCACCTCGGCGGCCCAGGTCCCGGCCACGATCACCACCACCAGCCCCGCCGCCAGCACCGCCGGGCCGGCGAGTTGCAGCAGGGCGGCCACCGGCACACTGGCCAGGGTCCCCATGGTCCCCGGCGCCCGCCTTGCCCGGCCCACCCCACCCAGGGTGGCGATGGCGCTTGCCAATCGATCCCAACGAGCTGTCATGGCACTCTCCTGCGCAACATTGCGGAAATTTGACAATAAAGACGACCGGCCTGCCCCGGTGCGGACCCGCTCATGGAGAGGACGAGGGTTTCGCCATCTCCATGATTTCGGCGAAACGCGCGGCAATGGCGGGCGCCAGCATCAGATTGGCTTCGACGGAGATATGGTTGATATCGGCAAACAGGAGCTTGCCATCCTTGAAGGCATCGCAATAACCATCCTTGCAGAAAAAATCATGCACATCGATAAAAAATGCATTAAAATTGGTATTTGCAACACTTTTATAAATATCATGCAAGGCCGCGACCCCGTATTGAAACAGCGGTTCATCGACGCCACATTGGCGGGGGATGAACTGCGGGGCACGCCAGCCAGGACGGACACAGGCCGACGGGTGCCTTGCCAGCAGGGGCACATCACTCATCATGACCAGCAATGCTTTCCTTTCATGCAACAGGGCGGCCATCCTGTTGAGCAGATCGATCATGGCCTGACGCGGAATGCCATTCTGTTCCGCCAGCGTATAAAGATGATAAATCCCCACCACCACCACGTCACCCTCGGCAATGGCGTCCGATGCCAGGAAATCGAGAATGGCCTGATTGTATTGCGTACACATCCTTGCCGCCCGGAGCGTCCTGGCGGACCTTTCGTCGAAACGGGCGATGAAGGGTTCGGGCATGATGGTGCAGCCATGGTATTTCAGGCCGATGCTCATCAAATGCAGCGAATAGGAAAAGGCCTCCTCGAGTTTGCGGAAGGCGGTGTAATAATTCGCGGCATGGCTGTCGCCGATGAGCAACACTTTTTTCCCTTTTCTCTGCGCGCCCAACGGGTTCAGGCACCGTTGCACATCGCCGGAGGCAAAGGAGGTCAGGTGGCACGGGTTCTGCCACCAGGGCGTTGGCAGGGAGCGGGAACCGCCCCCCCAGATGGAGTGATTGAATGGCTTGAGTGCGCCGGCAATCAGCAGTCCCACCAGCAAGGCCCCCGACGGAAACAGCAGCAACACGGATCGCTCATGGCCGGGACGCCAATCGATGAACGCCCTCTCCACCCGGTACGAAAGCAGCGCAAGCACGACAACCACGCCAAACGCCCCCGCGAGCACCGTTGCCTCCCGTTGCGGAAAAAAGGAGACCGCCATGCGATAGACGGGCCAGTGCCACAAATACAGGCTGTAGGAACGCTTGCCGATCCAGACGATCGGGGCGAATGCGATCCATTGATTGAGCCAGGAGGACTCTTCACGACAGGCGAACACGATCAGGCTGCCTGCCACAACCAGCAACTGCGGCAATAATAAATTATTTTTATCATATGAAGCCAGCATCAACCCACCAACGATCATCACGATCGCCGCCAGTGGCCGCAACCGCGCAACTCCGGTGCTCCGGCCCGCAAACCATTCCGGATACTGGTGGCGCAGCAGGCAGAGATAGGCCCCGCCACCCAGTTCCCAGAAACGACAAGGCATGGTATAAAATGCAGACAGGGGATCATCCTGCCTGACATAAAAAGAATAGGCGATACTTGCAATCATAAAAAACAAAATCACGTGGCCGCGAATGCTGCTTTTCCGCGCGCTCCATGCCGACAACAAAATAAAAAAAGGAAAAACAAAATAAAATTGCTCTTCTACACCCAGGGACCATGTATGAACAAAAGGATTGTCAGAGACATCAT
The DNA here is from genome assembly GCA_015231915.1 of Magnetococcales bacterium. GTDB lineage: Bacteria > Pseudomonadota > Magnetococcia > Magnetococcales > Magnetaquicoccaceae > Magnetaquiglobus. Next base: position 10,698 of record JADGAR010000055.1, on the reverse strand, counting down.
TGCTGAAATAATCGCTGTCGCTTAACAAAAAATAATAATTGCCAACCCCGAACAAGGCAAAAATCGCCGCATCGGCCACGCCCTCATAAAGCGTCGGACCGCTCACCCAGGCCGCCACCATTGCGGTCAGCACGATCATCATGAGAAGCGCCGGCACGATACGCTTGATGCGGCGCCTGTAAAAGCCTGTCAATTGCGCCAGGATGGTCCCGGAAGCGTTCCCGAGCAACGACCCCGTCACCACATATCCCGAAATGGCAAAAAAAATATCGACACCCAGATAACCACTCGCCAATAAATCTGGGACGTAATGGCCGGCAATGACCAGCAGTATGGCAACAGCCCGCAAACCATCGATATCGGAGCGATACTGGAACGGATTCATGGCATCCTCGCTGCCTGTGACGACCTGGCCGGCGCACGCCCTGCCTGGGCATGCGCATCCGGATTCCCGACCGGAACCGTTATACCAGACCGGCAGGATGATTGCCAGATCACGGACGCAGTGCGTCCGTCACATGGCCGGGATGACCCTCTCGATGGCCTGCCGCGTCGCCTCGCAACGCGTGACAAGCCGCGTCAACGCCGCATCGGCCTCCCCCCACTTCTTCTGCTCCACGCAACCGCGCAGCCGCAACCCCTGCACGGCAAGCGGCGTGGCACCGATCTCCCGCGCTTGGTTGCACAGCATGACCGCGATCCGCAGCGCCTCGTGCCGGTCGTGACCGGCAACCGCCACCCGCAGACCTTCCAACAGGGCCGGACAGCGCTCCAGAAAGGCAAGACGCCGGAGAGGCAACTCCCCCCCATCCGCCACCTCACTCAGCACGGCCATGCGCTCCCCCTGCACCGCCGGTTGACCCGCCGAACGACTCCTCCGGATCACCATCCGGATCATGTCCAACAATTCGGCGGGGTGATACGGCTTGCTCAGACAGGCATCCATGCCCACCTCCAGGCAAAGCTGCTCCTCCTGGTTCAAAATCCTGCCCGTCAGGGCAATGATCGGCACCTTCGGATTGGCAAGTTCCGCAGTATCTGCAGCGCGAATCCGGCGGGTCGCCTCGATGCCATCCATTTCCGCCATCCGCAAATCCATCAGGACCAGATCGAAAGGCTTGCGGCGCAAGGCATCGATCGCCTCCAGACCATTTTCCGCCAAAGTGACCGTATGGCCGGCCCGGGTCAGGATCATCGTCGCCAGGTGCCGGTGATCGGGTTCGTCCTCGGCCACGAGAATGTCCAATGCCAACTCCGACCGGGTGAGCGGCCCAGCCGGGACAGGGGCACCCTCCTGCCCGCACGCCTCCGGAACCAGCAGCCGCTGGAGCGTGCGCAGCAAACTTTCCCGCCATACCGGCTTGCGCACGCAACGAAACCCCGGCATGCCCTCGCCGCACCGCATCTCCTCCACGGTCACATGGCGCGGCAGCAGCAGAACGACCCGCCCCTCGAGCACGCACGGATAGCGCGCCACCTCCGGATCGGCGAAAATCCGGTCGGCCCACATGGCATGGTCGAGCAGCAACAACGCGAAGGGACGCTGTTCCACAAGGCTTGCCCGCAAGCTCTCCCGCCAGGCGTCCGGATCGCCCGCCGCCACCACCTCGGCCCCGGCCCAGGTCAAAATCCCGGTCACAATGCCGCGTCCGGTGGCATGGGGATCCCCCACCAGCACGCGCACCCCGCGCAGCAGATCCACGGCCCCCGCCGGACCCCGCTCCAGGCCGAACGGCAGCAACGCATGAAACGTGCTGCCGCTGCCGGGTATGCTCTCCAGCCGCAACTCCCCGCCCATCAGGTTCGCCAGGTGACGGCTGATGGTCAGCCCCAGACCCGTACCGCCGTGTTTGCGGGTCACCGAACCGTCCGCCTGGGTGAACCGCTCGAAGATCAGCTCCTGCTTTTCGGGCGCGATGCCGACACCGGTATCCCTGACCGCGAAATGGAGCCAGACCGCCTGCCCGCAGGGCGCGCCGCATCCCGCAACCGCCGCCGGATCGGCCAGGGCGATGTCGAGGAGCACCTCCCCCGCCTCCGTGAACTTGATGGCGTTGTTGACGAGGTTGATCAGGATCTGCCTGAGCCGCAGCGGGTCCCCGATCAACGTCGCCGGCAGGTCCGGGGCCAGGCGGCAGCAGAGTTCCAGATGTTTCTGGTGCGCCTTGATGGCCAGGGAATCGCAGGCCTGTTCGACCTGTTCGGCAAGGTCGAATGGGACATGCTCCAGCCGGATCATGCGCGCCTCGATCTTGGAAAAATCCAGGATCGAATTGATCAACTCCAGCAGCGACTGGGAGGAGCGCTGGATGATCTCCAGATTCTGTCGCCACTCCTCCGGGGCAAGTGGCATCGTGAGGACCAGATCGGTCATGCCGATGATGGTGTTCATCGGGGTACGGATCTCGTGGCTCATGTTGGCCAGAAATTCGCTCTTGGCCTGATGGGCGGACTCTGCCACGGCCAGGGTCTCCTCGAGGGAGCGCAGCAACTGTTTTTTCTGGGTCACGTCGTGCAGGAAGGCCGCATAGCAGGTCTTGCCCGCCAAACGGACATCGAACAGCCCCACTTCCAGATCGATGCGACGGCCATCGGCGCGCAACCCCTGCAGGTCCACCTTGCGCTGGAAAGCGCCTTGCGGGCCGCCGCGAGAGTGGGCGCGCCTGCGCAGCGCCTCCTTGTGCGCCGCGCGGAACTCGGGGGGAATGATGAGATCAACGATATCCTTGCCCAGCAGTTGTTGCCTGGAATAGCCGAACAGCCGTTCGGCAGCGGGATTGAGATCCTGCATGACGCCGGTGCCATCGATGACGACGATGCCATCCAGCGCATGCTCGAACATCAGGCGCAGACGGGCTTCCCGCTCCGACAGCGCCTTCCCGGCGCCCATGCGTGCGCGCCAACTGCGCCAAACGAGGGCGATCCCCGTCAGGCCCACTCCCAAAACGCCCCAATGCCATGGTTCCGACAGACTCGTCATCGCAACGGCGACCGCCACTCCTCAGCAAGACAGGTGCAAACAGAACATCAATAATACATTAACATTTGTATATAATTTACGCACAATCTTTGCCAGATTGCAAGGCTAAATTCTTTTTATGCTAAGATAAATATGGTTTTGTCATCATGGCGAAAAAAAATGTGCCCGAGGCGCTGAAGCGCCACCAGATTCAGGTTCGATTCATGCGCGTGCGCTAAATTGACAGCCGTTCGACTTCATCCACGTCTCTTGTCGAGGATCGGCATGCCATGACCACGTTGCAGCTCTTTTTATTCATCGTCGGCGGGTTTTTCCTGCAAATCACGGTGGCGGCACTCATGGCCCTGCGTCGCGACGGACCAGCAGGCCAGAAGGCGGCCAGACGTGGCGAGAGGCGCGGATGAACCGCTCCCTCATACGCGCGGAAGTGGCGCCCTTCCTGGTCCGCTTCACGGCCCTGGTGGCCGCCACCATGATCGGGGATGCCATGCTGCATCTTTTCGGTTGGGTATGGATCGGTCGCTACCTCGGCATTCCGGGAACCCTGCTGATCGTGTTGTCGCTGGCCTACTCCCTGCGCAAACGCAAGGTGATCCAGGGCGGCAGCCCGCAAACCTTTTTGAAAATGCATGAATTTTTCACCTGGTTTGGGGCCGTTTTGGTCTTCGTGCACGCCGGGGTCCACTTCAACGCGGTATTGCCCTGGCTGGCGGCCCTGGCAATGATGGTCAATGTGATCAGCGGCATGATCGGTCGCACCCTGCTGATCCGTTCCCGGCGTCACCTGGCACAAGCCAGGGAGCAGCGCAACGCCGCCGGACTTTCCGACGAAGAAACAGAAAACGGATTGTTCTGGGATGCGGTGACCTACGAATTGATGACCCACTGGCGGGCCATCCATTTTCCCATCTCTTATGCCTTCGCCGTCCTGACGCTGGGACACCTGTTCTCGGTATTTCTGTTCTGGAACTGGCCATGAATCGCTCCATTGCCCTCCTGCTGGGAATCAACCTGGCGATCATCGCCGTGCTGGTGTTCGCCTTGCCGCGCCAGACGATCGCACCTGGCACGCTGATCGCGGGGCACGCCTCCCTGGCAGACGACTGTTTCGCCTGCCACGTTCCGTTCCGGGGGACGCCGTCGCGCAAATGCGTGGCCTGCCACAAGGTGAACGACATCGGCGTGACCACCACCAAAGGGAAGCCCCTGCCGGCCAGAAAAACGCCATCCACCTTCCACCAGACCCTGAGGGCGAACGCGTGCGTGGCCTGTCACGCCGACCACGCGGGGGTGGTGGCGTTCCGTCCCCCCGGACGCTTTTCCCACCACTCCCTGGCGGAAACCGCACGCCGCGACTGCAACGCCTGTCACGCCAAACCCGTTGACACGCTGCATCGTCCCCTTTCCGGCCCCTGCCACCAGTGTCATGGCACGGAGAAGTGGCGGCCCGCCACCTTCGATCACACCAAATGGTTCACGTTCGATCATGACCATGCGGCGACATGCTCGGTCTGTCACACGCAGGCGGATTATCGGCAATACACCTGCTACGGCTGTCACGAACACACGCCGGGCAAAATACGCGCGGAGCACCTTGATGAGGGCATACGTGATTACGAGCGGTGCGTGGCCTGCCACCGCAGCGCCGACAAGGAGGAGGCGGAACGGCAATGGAAGGCGGAGCGGGGACAGGGGAAATGGCCCGGCGCTTCCAGGAAAAAACACCACGACGACGACGATTGATCCCCGGTTGCGAACCGGTCAGAAGAACAGATCCCGCAACAGCGCGTACCCGTAGCGCCACCAGACCCTGGTGAGACGGATCTTGGAGGCGCCGAAGATCCGGGAGTGTTCGTGACTGGGGATCTCGGCGAGACGATAGCCCCGTTTGAGGGTCTTGATGATCAACTCCTGTTCGATGGTGGTGATCCGTTCGCGGGAGTCCAGGGTGACGAACAGGTCGCGGCGCATGGCGCGAAACCCGTTCTGGCTGTCGCTGATGGCCACCCCGAAGCGCCAGTTGATGCAGGCGGTGATGAAGGCACTGCCGGCCAGACGGAAGAACTCCTGAAAGGAGCCGTGCAGCTCGCTGGAACCACCCAACAGCCGGGAGGCCTGCACATGGTCGGCGCGCCCTTCCAGAATCGGTTGCACAAGCTTCGGGATATCGGCGGGGACATGGGAGCCGTCGGCGTCGATGAAGACCACCAGTTCCGTGGCGATATGGGGAATGGCCGCGCGCAGGGCCGCCCCCTTGCCCGGGGTCGTCACCCGCAACAGCCGCGCTCCGGCCTGCTCGGCCAGTTGCGGGGTGCCGTCGGTGGAGAGGGTATCCACCACCAGGACATCAGGCGTCAAACGCAGGCAACAGGCGACCATTTCGCCAATGGTGTCGGCCTCGTTGCGGGTCGGGATCACGATTGTGAATAAAGTCATCGAAAAAATGCCCAAGGATGCAAGATGTGACCGAGAATGGTCGGAATGGCGTCGCAGGGAGTCCAGCACTGGGGACAATCGCCGGCGCGGATCCGTTCCCTGGCCTCCCTGGCCCGTGCCCCCTCCAGCAGGGCGCGCAGGTCATAACCGAACTCACGCACATTGCCTAAAGAGAACTCCCAAATGCTGCAGGGATGGCAGGTACCGTCCGGGGTCATGAACAGCGAGGCGCGCAGCGCCTGACAGGGCAGCGGGGTCGCGCGGGTGCGCAGGAACGCCTTGGCGCGGGCGAGGTAAAGGCGCTCCAGCAAGGCGACCGGATCGAACCAATCCCGTCGCTTGGCGAGCCGCAGCCGGTCGAGGTCGCCCGGCATGAGCGCTTCGCTGGCCGGGTCGCGCAGCACCACACCGGTATTTTGATAATAGTGGGAGTGATGGGCGAGATTCAAATGCCATTGCCGGTGATCGGTGCCGGGGAGTGCCTCCTGCACCGCCCGCATGGCGTCGGCCAGCATGCCGGCGTTGAACGCCGACAGGGTGAAGCCGAAAAAAAGCCGCAGATTCGGTCGGGGATGCGCGGCGAAATGGCGGTAAATGGCCAGCGTATCGCGCCAGTTCCCCGCCACGCCCCGCAGGGCGTCATGCCGTTCCGGGGGGCCGTCCAGGCTCAGGGTGATGGTCAGAAAGTTGGGTTTTTGCGCAAGAATCGCCTCGATGCCCCGGATGACCAGGTCCGGGGCCACGCCATTGCTGGGCAGGTGCAGATGATAGAGATGGGGAAAACGCTCCAGGATGACGGCGGTCAGCTCTGCCAGATCCGGACGCAGAAAGGGTTCCCCCCCCGTCAGATCGATCCAGGCCAGGTCATCGGCGTGACGCAACAGGCGTTGCAACTCCTCCGGCGCCAGCTCCGCGCCCGGATTCGTCTGCCAGATCCGGCACGCCCGGCAGCGGGAGTTGCAGCGCCAGGTCACGGCCCAGGTCAGCTTGTACGGCTTGGGATTCCAACCCAGATTGGCGCGCAGAATGTGACGGGCAAGGGAGAAACCACTGGAAAAATTCATCCGCCAAAGTGGGAACCATGCAGGCTTTTGTATTGAGTTGACCGGTTCAGTCTATCAAGAGCACGGCTGTGAATCAATCCCCCTCAGCGCCATTGCCCGTCCGGGCGGAAGGCTGTAGGATGGAAATTTACGGTTATTGCCAAGCGCAGTCCGATCAAGAGGAACAAGGACAATGACCCCCTGTATCCCGGAATCGCTGCCTCCCGCCAATCTGGATTACCGTTGCATTCTGCGCAAGATCGGTCCCGCCAATGCGACTCTGGCCCGATACGATGGTCTGCTGGAGAGTATGATCAACGCATCGGTCATGCTCTCCCCCCTGACTACCCGTGAGGCGGTCCTCTCCTCGAAGATCGAAGGCACCCAGGCCACGGTCGATGAGGTGTTGGAAAACGAGGCGGGCATCGATTTCGACGGGGAAAAGGGTCAGGATATTCAAGAGATCCGCAACTATCGCCGAGCGTTGCTGCTGGCCAGGGAGGCGTTGACGGAACAGCCCTTGAACCTGCTGTTGATCCGGCAAATGCACGCCGTGCTCATGGACAGGATACACAAACGGATTCTGGAGAAAAATTGGAGCGGGTGAGGAGAATCGAACTCCCGCCTTAAGCTTGGGAAGCTTAGGCCCTACCATTAGACGACACCCGCCCAGGATGTTATGATGCATCCTAAAGCAAACCGGATTCCCCTTTCAAGCTATTTTTTGCTGCCAGAGGGGAAAAGAGGCTGCCCAACCCGATGCATTGAGGATCAGACACTTGCCCATGAACGACTCACCCCCCACCCCTTCCTGGCTGGACCGGGTCTCCTGGCCCGTCCTGACGCTGCTGACCATCTGGCTGTCGCTGGCCCCGTTCGTCCCGGAGCCGCATCTGACGGAAAAGCTGCGCATGCTCTTTACCGGCGCCCTGGAGCGGCCCATCGACATCTTCGATCTTTTTCTGCACGCCTCGCCCTGGGTGGTGGTGGCGCTCAAGCTGCGCCGGCGTGCCATGACCGGAAAATCGCCATGAACATCGTCCTGATCGGCCCGCGGGGGGTGGGAAAGTCGGGGGTGGCGCGCGCCCTGGCCCTGTTGACCAAACGCCCGGTCCTTTCCACCGACCTGCTCCTCTCCTACGAAAACGACGGCCTGCCCATCCCCCAGCTGCTGGCCTGGCTGCGACACGACTGGCTGCGCTTCCGGGAGCTGGAATACCAGGTGGTGGCAAAATGCGCCCGCATGGACGACATCATCATCGATACCGGCGGCGGCGTGGTGGTGGACCTGGACCCCGACGGCAACGAATGCCTCAGCCAACGCAAGGTCTCCGCCCTGCGGCACAACGGCCTCGTGGTCCGGCTGACCGGCAATCTCGAGCGCCTGGCGCAAAAAAACGCCCTGGACGCCAACCGCCCCGCCCTGAGCGCCACCCTCTCCGAGGAGACCGTCATGCGCCGCCGCGATCCTTTTTACCAGTCGGCTGCCCACTTCACCCTCGCTACCGATGGCATGAAAAAAACCGCCATCGCCCGCGCCATCCTCGATCATCCGGCCATGCGGGAGAGCATCTCCTCCACCAACCCTGCCCGCTCCCCGCCCTCCGGATAAACCGCGCACACCTCGGAGCGACCCGCGAAACCGTCCGCCACCTCGAACAACCCGCTGGCGCGATGACGCTCCAGATAGGCCGCTCCCCCCATCCGCTCCAGCCACTCACGGGCCAGCCGCCCGCTCCCGGTGCGGATCCGGGGGGTCACCCCAGGATGGCAGCGGGCATGCTCCGCCAAAAACGGTCGCCCCCACTCCACCAGAACATAGGCATCCCCCCCGCACGCCTCCCTGGCGCACAATCCCGGCAGGTTGGCCATCAACACCGGTTCCAGGGTCGCCATCCCCCGCCGACGCAGATCCCTCACCAACGGAGGATCGAACAGAAACGCCACGTCCAGACGCCGCTCCCGCACGCCGCGCAGCAACTCCTCCTCCTCCCCGGCATGCGCCTCCCAGCGCAACGCCAGCCCGCTCCCGGCCAGCCGCTCCGGCAGCCAGCCGTCCCACACCCCCACCATCCCCCCCACCACCAGCAGGGGCGTCTCCCGTTCCTCCCGCGCCACCCCCCGGCGCGCCTCCTCCCATAAGCGTACCAGCTCCTCGGCTGCCGGCAAAAACCGCTTCCCGGCTGCCGTCAACTGGATGTCGTTGCGCTTGCGTGAAAACAGTGTCGCCCCCAGCCCCTCCTCCAGCTGCTTGATGCGCATGCTGAGCGCCGACTGGGTGATGAAGAGGCTGCGCGAAGCGCGCCCGAAATGCCGCGTCCGCTGCACCTCCAGAAAGGTCCGCAACTGATCCAGGTCCATGACACACTCCCTTGTTTCTGATCCCGGTCGCCATCCAGCCAAAAAACAAAATGAATTCAACAATCACCACTGCTCCCCACCCTGCCATCCCCGCGCCAGGCAGGCTTTGTCCTTCTTATAATATAAATTTCGAATCGTTTCAATCGATATTTTCTCAATTTACTTCCCAGGGGTTCCCCCCTATTGTCACTTGGTTTAACGAACCCGGAGCGCTTTTCAAGCCGTGGAGACCGCATGCCATGCGATTCAAGATGCCCGCCCTAGCCCTGTTGATCGTGACCCTGGCCGATCCCTCTCTGGCCGCGCCGGCAAAGGAAGCCCCTGGTTACGACCCCAAGGCCGCCTGCGAACGGTATGCCCAGGAAGATGGCATCAGACCGGAACACCTGAACGATTACCTGTCACAATGCCTGCGGGACCTGAGCAACGAGCGTGCCGCAGACGACGACACGGACCTGGAGCCGGACGAGCCGCCGGTCATCGCCGTCCCGCCCCCCGGCAAGTCGCCCCCCGGGAAACCATGACCGAACAAGACACAAACCCTGTATACAGGAGCTGCCAAATGAACCATGAATCCACCCTGTCCATGCTGCTGGTTGCCGGGCTGGTCCTGGGATCCTCCCTGGCGCAAGCGGCGGAGGCACTGCCGTCCGACGAGGAACTGCTCAACCAGTGCAAGCAGTTCGCCGTCGAGGATCAGGTCACGCCCAAGGAGATGGACGCCTATGTGACGCAATGCGTGCTGGATTTGAAGGAGCAGTATCTGCCGATGGGGTCGGACAATCTCAATCCGCCCAAGGAGGCGCCCAAGGACAAGACGGTTCCGCCGCGCTAGGAGCAGACGCTACAAGCGGGTGATCACTTCCAGGCGGGTGATGGCGCCCGCGTTGGTCAACTCATGGCGCAAACCGGTGACGATCCCCCGCCGGCTGGCGCCATAAAGCCCATCCTGAGCCTCCACCCTGCGACCCGGCGCCAGGCCGGGACGATACAGCAGGGTCAGCCGCAACACGGCCAGGGTTTCTCCGAGGTCCAGTTCCGCCTCGCCCCTGGCCCGCAGCGCCACGGGATCCGACAGCAGTGGCGAGACCACCCGCTTGCCGGGACGCATGCCATCGCCCCGCCACAAGGTCAGGGAACGGGCCACCGGCGACCCGACATCCGCGCGCAGGGCCACCAGCGCGGAAAAATGGTCCGAGCCGTTTTGCGTCAACGGCGCGCGGTAAGAATGCATGGCATGGGTCATCAGGGTGCAGGTCACCCTGGCTAGGCCCGCGCCCGCGCGGGCGGCCACCACGGTGCGGGCATCCCGCTCCAGGGTCAGGGGACCCAGGTCGTTGCCCAACCAGATCACGGAGTCGATGGCGTGGGCGGGCCTGGCCAGCAGGGCACGATTTCCCCCCTGAAACAGCAGATCCTCGCTCACCCGGCGCACCACGGGGCGCGCCGCGAGCAACTCACCCGTCGAGGCCGCCATGGCGGTCACCTCCACCCCCGGCCCGGCCACGGAAAGCAGCGGCACCGTCTCGCCCGGAACGCAGCGCCGCAGGTCGCGGCTGCCGTTTTCCGGGTCCGGATCCAGCCATACCCCCGGTCCTGGCCCATCGGGGAGGGCCTCCTCCACGGTGATGCGGTTGAACCCGGCCCCGCTGCGCCCCTCCTCGACCATTTCCAGAATATCCGTTGCGTCGGTGAAGAGATGATCCGGCTCACCCGACTCCCAGAGGGGCACAGGCACCAGGAAGCGACGCTCGATGCGCAGGGTGCCGTCGGGGGCGGCGCGCACCACCCCGCCCACGGCCCCGGCGATGAGGGCGGCCACCTCCAGGGGCGCGGCCTCCCGCACCGCGAGTCGTCCGGCGGGCAGACGCCAGTCGG
>JADGAR010000054.1 GCA_015231915.1 Magnetococcales bacterium | reverse complement strand
CCCTGCGCCGCCGCCAGCTCCGGCTCCGGTCCAGGAGGCCGCGCCCCCTGCGCCGCCGCCAGCTCCGGCTCCGGCCCCGGTTCAGGAACCGGCAGCAGCACCGGCTCCCGTCATCAAGGAACCGGTCGTGTTCCGGCCCCCCGCAGTTCGGCAGGAAGCCGCCGAGGAGGTGAAGAGCAAACCCGCGACCCGCAGAGGGATTCGATTAAAGGTGGATTCCGGATCGTCCCGGAGTGACCCGTAATCATGAGGGGGCGGCTCCTCATGGCGCTGGCAACGGTATTCATGACCTGGCGGCCTGTTTTGGCCCTGGAGGATTCCGCACCGCGCTCCAGAGGGGACGGGCCGTTCGACACCGGTCGGCAGGGTGCTGCCAGCAATCGTGAGCGCTCCACCCCCTCTTATCCGTCCCGTTATTGGGAACCGCCGAGCGATTTCCAGTCGGATCACGAATCGGATGGCCGGTTGCAGTCCCGGGAACCGGAGCGCTACCCTCGCCAGGAGCGCCGGTATGGGCCGCCGTCCTCTTACCAGGATGCGGAGCCGCGCGGGGCCGGGGAGTATCCGTCCGGCACGGACCCGCGCTATTGGCAGGAGTCCTGGGAGCGGAGGGAGCGCGGGTCATGGCCGCCAGCTCCCCGCGTCTGGCCGGAGGAACGCACCTATCAGGATCAGGAGTGGCCATTGCCGGGCGCCACCGGCGGCATGCGGCGGGAGATGGGCCGCCATCCGGAGGGCCGTCCTGCTCCGGAATACGGCGGTATGCCGAGGCAAGGGCGTTATCCCGCCAATCCGTATGAGAATTTCAAGGGAGCCCCGGATGCGCCGCCACCAGATGGCGGATCGCGCGGCCGTTCCGGCGTTGTGTGGCAATGAATCGCTTGTTCGACAGGTGGTGGTTGATATTCATGCCATTGGCACTCCTGAATCCGCTCCATGCTGCGGAGGAGTTCAATTGGTCCTCCGGTCTGTACCGCACGGACCCGGGTCGCAATCCCTTCGTGGTGGAGCCGCGGGAGCAGAGGCGCCCACCCGCCGGGGAGCAATGGTGGGATCAGGAGCGTCCCACCCGCCAGGAGCGGGATCGGGAGCGGGAGCGGGTGGTCCCCCGGATTTGGGAGAGCGAACCATCGCGGGACCCCCCCGCGCGGGGCCATCGCCCATGGGGGGAGATCCCCAGGGCGGGGGACGAGCGCGACCCCGAGTGGCGGGAGCGTCCGATGCCACGCGCCCCGGAGCGGTTGCATCCTGACGATGAGCGGCTGATGCGGCGTCCGCGGCAGGGGTATGCCGGCGACGAGCCGGGCAGATACTCCGACTCCCGCGACCGCTACTGGGATGGACCTTATCAGAGTGAGTCCTACTCGCGGGACCGCTATTACGAGCGGGATGGGGATGCGTATCAACGTGACGCGCCTCCATGGTGGGCGGGTCGCCGGGGTCGATACGACACCCGGCACGGATGGGATCCCTGGGAGCGGGATAATTCTCCCAATTACTGGGAGCGTTGAGCCATGTGGGGTTTGACGATTGTTTTGCTGATGTCGTTTTTTTTGGGTTTGCCTTCGGCGGCATTTGGCGGGGAGATGACGGCGCGGCAGTCGGCGATTCTGCCGTTTTCCGCCGACGTGACCCGCATGGAGAAGAATCGCAAGGGGAGCGACAAGGGTCGGATGTACGTCTCACCCGAGGGCATCCGCACGGAGAGCGAGCGCGACGGGGTCAGGATCGCCCTGTTGCACCGACCGGAACGCAAATCGGTGGCGACCCTCTTTCCGGACCAGAAGAGCTACATGGAAAATGTGGTGTCGGTGGCCTTGTCGCGTCCTCCGCTGCCCGACGAGCCGGAGAGTCCCTGCCGGAGCGGCAAGGCTTTCGTCTGCCGTCAGGTGGCCAGGGAGATGCTCAACGGACGCGCGGTCATCCATTGGGAGATCGTGATGAAGGGGCCGGATCGGGAGTTCCCCCATGCCCACCTGTGGGTCGATCCCCGCCTGCGCATCGCCATTCGGGAGAGTTACGCGGACGGGTTGACCGTGGAATTGACCAACATTCAGGAGGGCGAACAGCCTGCCTCCCTGTTCACCATTCCCGAGGAGTACCGGAAGATGGCGCCGACGGTCGAACCGGCGACCGCGCCAGAAAAACGCACGCAGTGAATTTTTTTCTTTGCATATTGGCCGCAGAGGGTTTATAAGGAAATTATAATATTCAAAATAATGGGATCCGGCGATTTTGTCCCTGGCTTCTCCACAGGAGGTGATGATATCTTAACACAAGATACCGGATCCTGGAAGATTTCCAGGCGGCATGCCAATGAGGAAAACAGTGCAATATCAGTGGTTTCTCTATTTCTTGGCCTTTGCTGCCGCATGTTTTGCACCGGCGAACGACATGCAAGCCGGGGGCTTCACGCCTGACATGAACCCGATGTCGCCTGGCATCATGGGGGTTGCGGATCAGGGTGATGCCGTGGAAATGGGGCAGAGGCTGGGCAAATTCATGGGTTCCTTCATGCGCGAGATGAAGAACTCGCCTGAGGGTGTGGAGCGCGCGCCACGGGGCGCGGAGCGTGAGATCCATCCCTACCCGGAAAACAGGCGGGATGCGGACCCCCGGGATCGGGATTACGATCGGCGCGGCGGAGAGGCCGCCAGGGTGGTACCTCAATATGTCATGCCTCCCTATGACCCTTGGGGAGCGGCACGTGGCACCGCCCCATTGATGGACAACGACCCCGCGTGGGGAGGCAGCGGCTATTCCAATCGTCACCAGTATTCCTCTCCCTATTACGGCCAGGGGGGATATTGGCCCGGACCCACCGGGTGGGGGGATTCGGCCCCCTCCGTTTCGGCAGAGCAGGAATGGCGGCGCAGTCGAGGCTATTATGGCGCCGGTCTGGCGCCTTGGGAGTACCAGGAACCGGGACTCGATCCCCGCGCGGAACGGCGCTGGCGCGATCCGTCCTACTATGATCCGGATTACGACCCGAGAGACCGGGACGCCACCGACGGTGCCTATGGCCACCCATCCCCCTGGAGCGGCAGAAACGACCGTGGCAACCGCTGGTGGTAAGGCACTGCAAACAGCCGGTCGGCATTTTTAGTCAATCATCCATTGACGCGCAAAGAAGGAGCTTTCACATGAAGAAATCCGTGCGTATTGCGGCACTTGCCGGCCTGTTCGCCCTGGGGATGACCCTCTCCTCCGTCGCCGAGGCCTCGTGGTGGCCGATGGACAACGGCTGGGGCAATAACGGTTGGGGCAACAACGGCTGGAACAACTGGGGCAACAATTGGGGCAATAACGGCTGGGGCAATGGCAATGGCCGAGGCCGGGGAAAATTCACCTTCACCGTCGATGGTGATATGGATGGCTGGGCCGATAATTTCTGGAATGGCAACAATGTCTGGAACAACGGCATGAACAACGGCATGAACAACGGCTGGGGGCCGGGCGGTTGGGGTCCCTGGGGCGGTGGACCCGGTCGCTGGGGTGGTCCTGGCGGTTGGGGATGGTAGACGTGAGAAATGGTAATCGTACCTAATCAATTCCTTGTAAAACTGGAGAATATCATGAAAAAAGGTTTGGCTGTCCTGGCTGTCGCGACTCTGTTGGGTGGTGCGGCCATGCTGACCGCTCCCGAAGCTTCTGCCTGGTGGGGTGATGGGCCGGGTTGGGGTAATGGTGGCAACAATTGGAACAACAACTGGGGTAACAACGGCTATGGCGCTGGCAATGGCCGTGGTCGCGCCAAGGGCAATTTCGGCTTCAACATGGGCGGTGATATGGACGGCTCCGCCAATGGCTATGGCAACAACGCCTGGAACAACAACAACGGCTGGAACAACGGCTGGAACAACGGCTATGGCTACGGCCCGGGTGGTTGGGGCGGTGGTCCGGGTGGTTGGGGCGGCGGTCCGGGTTGGGGTGGACCGGGCTATGGCGGTCCTGGTTATGGTGGACCGGGCTGGGGTGGCGCTCCGGGTTGGGGTGGACCGGGTATGCCGGCTGGCGCCCCGGCTGGTGGCCCGCCTGCCGATGCCGGTCAGGGTGCTGGTGCTCCCGGCAAGTAATTGTGCGGTCATCTGATGTGACAAGAGGGGGCGGCGGTTGCAGGGCCGCCCCCTCTTTTTTTTGCGCCTGACCGGCCCGCCGCGCGCGGGTCGCCACTTGAATTCCGTACCGGTTTCCCGTAAAAGGGATTATCCGGTCGCGTGGGATGAGACATTGACCTGCTGAAAGGGATTCGACATGATCACCGTCGTGGGCAACCTGAAAGGCGGATGCGGCAAAAGCACGATCACCTTCAATCTGGCGGTATGGCTGGCGCGTTCGGGCGTGGATGTCGTCACTTTCGACCTGGATCCCCAATCCACCTTGAGCGATGCCGTGGAGGTGCGCCGTGAGGAGGCGGTGACGCCGGAGATTCGGGTGTATCGTTCCGAAAGCGATCCGGCCCGGATCATGGCGACCCACAAGGGGGAGGCGCTGGTGGATGTGGGAGCCTCCAACCTTTGGGCGATGCGGCAGGCCATCGCGCAGGCCGACCGCATCCTGTCGCCGGTGCCGCCGAGCCAGGCCGATGTGTGGTCCACGGTGCGTTTTCTGGATATCGTCCGGGAAACGGCGGCGACCAAACCCAGGAAACCGGATATCTTTTTGTTCATCAATCGCGCGGACACCCATCCGATGCTCAAGGAGTCGGATGAGACCGAGCAGGCGTTGGCATCGTTGCCCGATGTCAAAATCCTGCCGACCCGTATTGCCCAGCGCACGGTCTATCGGCGCTCGTTCAGCGAGGGGCGTGCCGTTTTCGAGCTTGCGCCCGGCAGCAAGGCGGCGATTGAATTTTTGGATCTGGCCGCGCTTTTGTATCCGAGCCTGCCCCGTCCCGGGTCGGCACGGGCAAGGCGTTAATTCACAAGGAGCTTGATTTCATGCCGGACCAACCTGATCAGGATGGACAAAATACCAGCGCCCGCCCCTGTCCCCAGCATGCCGCTGAGACCTACCGCGATTCCGGATCGGCAAAATTCCAGCCGCCCAATCAGCCGATCATTCCGGCTGGCAAGTATCGGGAGTGTGGTGAATGTTCGGCGATGATTCTGTCGGACTTCGCCAAGAGTTTCGACAAGAGCGCCAGGCGTTGGGAATTGATCGTCTACCCGTCCCTGTTCGCCTTCATCATTTTGGCCATGTACGGCTTTTTTCTGATTTACAGTCTCACCCAGGACATCCGCACCATGGCCTCGTCCATCGATCCGAAGATGGGCGTGAATATGGGAAATCTGTCAAACAATATCAATCAGTTGTCCAACAATGTCGAACTGATGGCCACCCATCTGGAATACATCAGCGACAACATGGAAACCATGTCCGTGGACATGCAGAGCATGTCGGAGAACATGGAGAACATCACCGATTCCATCCGGACCATGAATGCCAGCGTGACCGGCTTGAGCCAGAACGTTGCCTCGATGACGGGCAGCGTCAAGAGCATGGACAAGTCCATCGGCGAGGTCAACGGCAAGATGAGCGTGCTTTCGCCCATGAGCGTCAATATTGCCGGGATGAATCAGGCCATTCACACCATGGCGGGCGCCGTCCATGTCATGAGTTACGACATGAACGGCGCCACCCGTCCCATGAGCTTCATTAATCGCTTCATGCCCTGGTAGGCTGGGGCGTCATCAATAGGGGTAGGCGAAAATTCCGTAATAATAGTCCACGTAGCGTTGCACCCGTTGCAGGGCATTTTGGTTGATGTCGTGCAGGTTGGACAGGTCCTTGACGCCGCAGTGGGTGGACACGATGTCGAAGACATGAGGCGTCCTGCGCAAGAAATTGACTTTCTCCTGCAAAGCCGGGATGTTACGGGTCATTTTTGATCTCCTTTCGAAGCGAGTGGGTGCGGTACTTGGTATCTTTATTGCGCAAGACTCGTGCCATCTTTTTTTGACGCCCGGCCATGTATGCCATTTCCATATTCAACAATAAGGGTGGGGTGGGGAAATCCACTCTGACGCTGTTCATGGCCGATTTTCTGGCCACGTTGAGCGTGCGTGGCCGGCCTCTGCGTGTGTTGGTGATGGACATGGACCCGCAGGGTTCGGCGGCGGCGGCGTTGCTGGGCGCGGAGGGACTGGAACGCGTTCGGGGTTCCGGGCGCGGGTTGGGGCGTTTGGCCAGGGATCTGGATGTGCGCAACGCCGTGGATCTTGGCGATTTTCTGTTCAAACGGCCCCGTGGGGTCCCCAGGGGGCGGGCAGAGCCTTTGCCGGAGATCGGCGTGATGGTGTCGGACAAGGCGAGCAGTTTTGCCTTCGAAGTCAATCCGTTGCATCGGCTGACCGCACTGCGCGACGGTTTGAAGCCGGAGTTGGCCAAGCGTTTCGATGTGGCGTTGCTGGATTTGCCCGGCAATATCGACGTGCGCAATCTGTTGGCTGTCAATGCTTTGATCATGAGTGACGCCCTGGTGACACCGGTGGAGCCGTCACGGATCTCCATCAATGCCCTGCCGGACACGCTGGAGATGGTGCGTTATGTGCGGGAGCGCGGAGGAGGGGAGATGCCGGCATTTCTGGGGCTGGTTCTGAATCGTGTGGACAAGCGCAGTCAGCAGTTTCAGCGCAATTTGCCGTGGATTCGGGAGATGGCCGCAGGGTTGGGGGTGCCCTTGTTCGATGCCGTGTTGCCCAATGCCTTGGCATTGTCCGCCGCCACGGATGATCGCCTGGTGTGTGATGCGATGCGGGAGCGGTACGGGTTGTATTATCCTCATGTCAAGGCCCTGGTGTGGGAGGTGTTTCGTCGCTGGCATCACCTGCCGGGGTCTGAGGGTGGCGAGGGGAGCGGTGGGCCGTGAAAAACAGTCGCAATCCTCCATGCCCAGGTTGGTGCAATGTTTGCTCGATGATCCAGTCGTCACCCTAGCCGCCTGCGGAGCCGATACCATTGATCGAATGGATCTCCCACCTTGTCAACCATGCCGCCGCACCCTGGATCACCGCAGGCCTGATCCCGCTGTGGGGTCTGGCAGCGTGGATGACACTGCAACGCCGCCATTTCGTGCCCCTCTCCCAGGGAATCCCGGAGGCCGTGCGCATGCTCGGCAAAACCCCGGGGGATCCGGAAGGCTTCGTTGCGCATTTCGCCCGCGTGGATGCCAGCTTCAACGAGTCGCCATGGCTTGCCCCCCCCTGGCGGGAATTCAGGGAAGGCCTGATTCTGCCGCACGCTGGTGAACGCAAACTCCGTTGCACCAGTCGCCCGGAAACGATCTTCACCGCCGATCGACTCGCCGAACACCACTTCGTCGCGTCAACGCTGCACACCATGCCGGCCCGCCTGGCCTGGGCCGGTCTGCTGTTGACCTTTCTGGGATTGCTGGGCGCCCTGTACGAAACCGGACAGGGGTTGATCAGCGGGGATCCGGCGGTGGTCAATGAGGCGTTGCGCGGGCTGCTGGCCCTGGCCGGACTGAAATTCCTGGCCACGATTTCCGGAGTGCTTGCTGCAGGAGGGTTCGCCTGGGCCGTCCGACGCGGGCAGGGGCGCCTGGATCGCATGCTCGCGGCGTTGATCGGGATGGTGCGTGACCGGATGATCCGCGTCACCGGAGAACGACTGCTGCACGAGCAGTTGGCCGCCATGGGGGAAAGGCAGATGGAAACCCTCGACGCGCTCCGCGACCTGGCCGGCAAGGGGGCAGACCCGGCGCGCACCGACGCTGTCGAGCTGGCGCCCCTGGTGACCGCCCTGCGCGAGGAGGGGGAACGGATGGCCATGGCCAATGCCCTGATCCTGGAACACGTGGTGGCGGGCCTGAACGGTCTGCGCCAGGAAATGGACCACCTGGAATCGCGCCTGGCCAACCGGGTGGAACAGGCGGGCGCGCTCCTCACCCTGGATGCCGCAGCCCTGCGGCCTCTGCTGGCGGACATGCGGCGCGAGGGGGAACACCTGGTGCGGGAACTGGGTGCCTCCATTCGCGAGCAGATCACCCTGCCCCTGCCCGGACGACCGGAACAGGAGTCCTGGATGCGGATCATCGCACAACTGGAACTGGCGGCCCAGGCGCTGGAACGGCAGGCAACCACCCTGGCCATGCCGCCGCCGGAGAAGCGCAAGGTCGTGGCCGCACCCCGCGTCACCCCCGCGCCTCCCCCTTTGCCCCCCCCTCCGGCGCTGGCCGCGCTGCCCCCCCAGGTGGCGGCCTTGCGGGAGATGTTGGTGGAACTCCAGGGGGCCTTCGCCGAACTGGCCGATCTGAATATCGACCCGGTGATCCGGGAGGCCGCCGAGCGCTGGGGAGCGCTGCGTGGCGGCAGCGACCGCTCCCGGGCGCTTTCCGCCTATCCCGCCCTGATGATGCTGCGGCAACGGATCTCCCGTCTCCTGCAGGGACAACGCAAGGGCGAGGGTGCGCATGAGGGCCGGGAATTGCCGCAACGGCTCGCCGCCCAACTTATGGCCCTGGAAGAGGCGCTGGGTGGCCCTGTCGGGAAAAGCGCGGGCTGGGAACGTCTCGTCACCCC
Source organism: Magnetococcales bacterium (assembly GCA_015231915.1). GTDB lineage: Bacteria > Pseudomonadota > Magnetococcia > Magnetococcales > Magnetaquicoccaceae > Magnetaquiglobus. Next base: position 17,760 of record JADGAR010000054.1, on the reverse strand, counting down.
GGCCTTGACGCTCCCACCGGAAGAGCCGACCGATTCCGCCGCACCCGATCCCCAACTGCGTCACCTCGTGGATCGCTTCATGCAGGTCCGGCAACGCCCTGCCGTCTCCCGGACCTGATGGCCACCCTGGATCAACTGGCGCGCGGCGCGGTGGGACAACTCGACGAATGGGTGCATCTGGCCATGGATCGCACCGTGCGTCTGGCGGTGACCGGCCTGAATCAGAGCGGCAAGACCGTCTTCACCACCGCCCTGGTCCATCACCTGCTGCATGCCCTGGATGGCGCCAATCTCCCCTTTTTCCAGGTGGTGGCGGAGGGTCGTCTGCAAGGGACCCGGATCATGCTGCAGCCGGACATGGATGTGCCGGCCTTCCGTTACGACTCCTATCTGCGCGCCCTGCTGGGGGCCAAACCGGCCTGGCCGGTCACCACCGATGCCTTGAGCGAAATCCGTCTGGCCTTGCGCTTCCGTCCTGCCGGGATGGTGAGCCGCCGGATCACCCCCAGTGCCACGCTCTATCTGGACATCATCGACTATCCGGGGGAGTGGCTGCTGGATCTGCCCATGCTGCGCCTCTCCTTCGAGGAATGGTCGGCGCAAACCCTGCAACGGTGCGAGGAAGAGCCGCGTCTTTCCCTGTCCCAGGAGTGGCGCGCGCGTCTGGCCGAAACCGACCTCGCCCAACCGGCGCGGGAGGAGCCGATCCGCCTCCTCGGCGAAAGTTATACCCGGTTTCTGCTGGCCTGCAAGGAGGCCAAGGTGGGCCTGAGCTTTCTGCAACCGGGCCGCTTCACCATTCCCGGCGATTTCCGGGGTGCGCCCCTGCTGATGTTTTCTCCGGTGCCGCCCCCCGGGCACCAGGGCAACCCGCCCGGTTCCTTGCGCGAGGAGCTGGAAAAAAGATTCGAATCCTATAAGAAATGGGTGATCGACACCTTTTTTTCCCGCTATTTTACCAGTTTCGATCGTCAGATCGTGCTGCTGGACCTCCTGAGCGCCATGAACCGGGGACCGGGGGCGTTCGCCGACCGGCAGATGGCCCTGGAGGCGATTCTGCAAGGGTTTCGTTACGGTCAGGCCAATCTCCTCACCCGGTTGTTCAAGCCGCGCATCGACAAGCTCCTGTTCGCGGTCACCAAGGCCGATTTCGTGGCCGCCAATCAGCACGCCAACCTGGAACGCCTGCTGCGTCAGATGGTGGCACGCCCCGCCAATGACGCCGCCTTCGCCGGGGTGGAGATCAAGACCCAGGCCCTGGCCTCCCTGCGCTGCACCCGCACCGTGGTGCGCGAGCACGATGGCCGCCGCCTGTCGTTTGTCCAGGGGATCCCCAAGGGCCGCGACAAGGAGACGCTGCTTTTCCCCGGCGAGATCCCGGAGACCATCCCCGACCCCAACGAGTGGGACGCCAACCGGTTTCACTTTCTGGAGTTCGAGCCGCGCCGCCCCCCGGATGCCGAAACCGCCACCCCGCCCCACATCCGGCTGGATCATGCCCTGGAATTTTTGCTCGGAGACAAGCTGCGATGAGTCGCTGGGTCCCCCCGGTGGAGTTGCCCCCGGAATCCTTCTCCCCAAGGCAAAAACCGGCTGCTCCCCCCCCTGCCCAGTTGCCGGTCTCCCCCGGTCAGGAGGAGGGGTGTGACGAGGAGGACGTTCATGACACGCCTGCCGGTCCCGGGCCGGGGAAAAGAGGCTTCGGGCCTGGACGCTGGATTCTTTTCTCTTTGATATTGCTGTTCATCGCCGTTTTGGTGGAGGATGCGGTGGGCTTTTTGGCAGCGCAGTACCGCCTGCATCCTTCCCTGGGCATTTCCTTTGGTCTGCTGTTGTTCGTCCTGACCGGCGCGCTGCTCACTGCGGTTGTGCGGGAGTGGCGGAGCCTGCGCTCGGTGCGTGCGCAAGACGAATTGCGCCTGCGTCTGGAGCGTCTCGCCAGGGAGGATGCCTTCGGCCAGGCCAGGGGGGTGCTGGAAGCCGCCGGGGAACGCTACCGGGAGCGTCCGGAGATGAACAATGCCTTGCTGGCCTATCGTGCCGCCTTCCGGGATCATCTTGGGGATCGGGAGCTGGTGACTTTGTTCTCCGATGTCGCCATGCGTCCCCTGGACCAGGCCGCCTTGCGGGTGGTGGGTCGTCATGCCGCCGGCGCCGCCTTGTCGGCGGTGCTCTCCCCCGTGGCCATGCTGGACGCGCTGCTTTTTTTGTGGCGCAATCTGCGCATGATCCATGAGATCGCCCGGATCTACGGTCTGCGCCCCGGTTTTGCCGGTTCCTGCGTACTGGTGCGCCAAATGGCGGAAGGGATGGTGGTGGTGGGGGCCACCGAACTGCTGACCCACACCGCAGCGGACCTGCTCGGCGACACCCTGGCCGGAGCGGCCCTGGCCAGCGCCGGCCAGGCCGCCACCAACGCCCTGTTCACAGCCCGCATCGGGCTGCGCGCCATCAACCAATGCCGCCCTGTTCCCTTTCCCCCCTCTCGTCTGCCTGGCCTGCGGGAGATCCGCAAGGAACTCCAGGGAGCACTGCCCACCCACCAGTGAGCCGATTGACAGGCTCCGTGTGCTTCGATTAAGCTGCAACGCGGAAATTCTTTTGATATGTGGGTCATACCAACAGGTGATGCCAGCCATGTCCATTTTCGGTAATCCCGGCGTCATGCCGATCGAGCAGTTTCTGGCCGCCCCCACCGAGCCGATCGTGGTGGATGTGCGCGGTGTCCCGGACACGGACCCTGGCATCCCGGGGTCGTTGAAGGCCTATGTGCTGGATATCGAGGAGAGGCCGGATGCCTTCGAGAAGCGGTTCGCGTCGCAATTGGCCAAACGTCCCATGCTGCTTTATTGCAGCAAGGGGGAGTCCAGCCATTTCCTGCTGGGGAAATTTTCGGGCAAATATCACATCCGCAGCCTGCAGGGGGGGATGGTCACCTATCTGACCACCATTTCGCGCCTGCTGCACGAACACCCCTACGAAGACCCCAGCAAAAAGGGGGACACCATGGTGCGCATCCTGGCGGCACTGACCAACCCCAACACCGATCCGGCCAGCTTTTGCAAGATCATCGACCGCCTGCTGCGTTGCACCCCGAACCCGAAATTCCGCAAACTGGCTGCCCAGGTCAAGGCGCGTTGACACCCTTCAGCCGCGCACCTTGAAGAGCGGCTGAATGGGCTGGCAACGCAGCCGCTTTGGCATCGTTTGGCCATCCACCGCTTCCTTGAGGATGGGCAGGACTTCGTCGTAGACCCCGAGCAGGGTGTCGATATCGGCCTTGCTGTGGGCGTAGCTCAGGTTGTGGGTGCCGATGCAAAGGATGCCTCTTGCAAATATTTCTTGTAAAAACAATGATTTTATTTCGAACTGACCGTATCCCCCCGCATCCTTGAACATCAAGAACGACCAGACCGGCAACCCCGCCGTGGTGAGAAAGTGGCCGACGCCATGACGCGTCAACAGAGGCTGCAATCCATCCAGCAGTTGCCGGCCCCGCTCCCACAGGGTGGCCACCACCGGCTCGCGGCGCAATTTGTCCAGTGTGGCCGCCGCCGCCGCCAAAGAGAGGGTCTCGCCGCCGAAGGTGAACGAGAAAAACACCTCCTCCATCCAGCGCATGATCTCCCGGCGTCCGGCAATTGCAGAGATGGGAAAGCCATTGGCCAGGCCCTTGCCCAGGGTGACCAGATCCGGGATCACGCCGAAATACTCTGCCGCGCCCCCGTTGGCCAGACGAAATCCGGTGATGGTCTCGTCGAAGACCAGCAGGGCGCCGTGTCTGCCGGTCAACTCCCGCACCGCCTCCAGAAAGCCGTTTTTCGGCAGTTCGACATTGACCGGTTCCAGAATGACTGCCGCAATCGCGCCGGGATGGGCCGCGAAGATCCGCTCCAGGGAGGCGATGTCGTTGTAGACGAAGGTATGGGTCAGGTCACGGGTGGCCTTGGGCACCCCCAGGTGGCGGGCGGTGGAACCGATGTACCAGTCCTGCCAGCCGTGATAGCCGCACACCGCCACATGCTCCCGTCCTGTATGGGCGCGGGCCAGCCGGATCGCTCCAGAGGTGGCGTCCGAGCCGTTTTTGCCGAAGCGTACCTGCTCGACCCCCGGCACCATGGCCACGATTTTTTCGGCAACCTCCATTTCCAGGGGGTGAGGCAGCGAAAAGAGCGTGCCTTTATCCAATTGTTCCCGCACGGCCTGGTTGACATCCGGATCGCCATATCCCAGGCTGATGGAGAGCAGCCCGTTGATAAAATCGAGGTACTCGTTGCCGTCCGCATCCCACACCCGGCTCCCCTGGCCATGGGTGATGAAGAACGGGGAGACCCCGTGGGGATACTGCACCAGACTCTTGCTGAAGGTCTGCGAGCCGAGGGGGATGGTCTGCAGGGCACGCTGGAGCAGGGCTTCGGAGGCGGCATAGCGCTCTTTTCGCAGCGATCGCTCCAACCCCTCGTTGCGCTGATGGCGGGTGTTGAGCCAGGCCAGGTCGGGTTGCCTTTCGATCAGGGCCAGAATCTCTCCCATGCCAAAGGCGGGATTGTCCGGGTAGAGTGCCGAGAAAATCCGCTCGACCAGGACAAAATCCTCCGGTTCGTCCACGGTCCAGCGCAGGTGGGACAGATCGTCCCCCCGTTGCACCGACCCGTGCCGGAACCGCTCCGGGTGGCGCACCAGGTGCAGGGTGACATGCTCCCGTTCTGCCGGGGAGGTTGCGTTTTTCCAGGCCTCATGCAGGGCGGCAAAACCCATCACCTCCACGTCCAGGCCGTCGGGAAAGGATGGCTCCAGGGCGTTGCTGGAATAGTCGTAGCCGCCGACCAGATGAAAATCGATCACCCCGTCGATCACGGCGGGATCCGCCAGGGGGCAGTCCCCGGTCAGACGCACGACCTGCTCCGGGGCATGGGGCAGGGCAGCCTGATAAAAACGATCCAACACATCGTGCAACGACCCCCGGAAGCAGTCGATGCCGATCTGTTGGCAAAGCGCGGCGATGGGATCGTCCTCCGGTTCGTTGCTGGTGGCCACCAGCAGGGCATCGAGTCTCCTGGCCCGGCGCACCCGTTCGATCTGCCGTTCCAGCATCGGTTTTTCCAGGAGCGGTTTCAGCACTTTGCCCGGCAGGCGGGTGGAGGAGAAACGCGCTTGCAAGATTCCAATGATCATGTCGTCTCCCATAACGAAGGATTGATACAGGTTTCGTCCCGCCAGGCGAAGGGGCGCAGGAAGGTGCTGTCGAAAGGGCGTGCCATGGCATGCAGAATTTCCCGCAACTGCGCCACGGCGACTACCCCGCCAAGGAGCACATCCACCCAGTCCAGGTCGCGCACAAAGCCGAGCGCGGCCTCCAGGGGGGTCAAGCCCCGTGCCCGGATCGCCTCGCCGAGGGCAACAAGGTGGGGCCGCACCCCGGAGAAGAAAGGCGGCAGCGCGGCGGGGTCGCTCAACAGCACCCCTTGCAGAAAAACCGAGCGGGCATGGATTTCCACCCCGGAGGCGCGCAGGCGGGCGAGGTTGTCACCCTCCAGCCAGCGCTGGTCGAGAATGTTGACCGGGGTCTGTGCCAGTTCCACGGGAAAGCGCTGCACAATCGGCAGCAGTTCGGCAGGGCCGTAGACCGATACCCCGATTCTGGCGACCTTGCCCGCCTCTTGCAACCGCTGCATCGCCGTGAACAAAAGCTCCCCGCCGGGTTTGAGCAGATCCCGCGCGGAATGGATCAACAGGCCGTACACCGAGTCGGTGCGCAGTTTTTGCAATGATTCCAAAAAGGTTTTTTGCAACAGTCCGGCCTCCCGGTCGGTGATCCGCTCTGCCGAAAAGGAGGGGGTCTTGGTCACAATGCGGAAAGGGTGATTCCGCTCCAGGACCTCTCCCAGGACCGCCTCGCTGGCGCCATACTGGCAGGCGGTATCCAGGACCTGCACCTTGCATAAGGCCGCCTCGGCGAGGATGGCCCGCACCGTCTCCAGGCCGGGTTGCCCCTCCCGGTTGGTGATGCCGTAAGCCATGCCGAACTGCACGGTGCCCAGCCCCAGTTTCATGCCAGGGCGCTCCCGACCGCCTCCGCCACCCGGGCCTGATCCGCGTCGCTCAGGGCTGGATAGAGCGGCAGGCTGAGACAGCGGGCGTACCACGCCTCGGCCCCCGGCAGCCGCAGGTCGCCATGGCGCTGGCGGTAGTAGGGTTGCAAATGCAAGGGGAGATAGTGGACTTGAGACCCTACGCCTTTATCCCGCAGCCGATTCATGAAGCGGGCGCGCGGGATCCCCAGCCTCGCGAAATCGACCCGGATGACGTAGAGATGCCAGGCGGCCTCGCATCCGGGATGCGGCTCCGGGGTGCGGAGATCCGGCGCAAAAGCGTGCAGCAACCGGTCGTAGGTTTGCGCCAGTTCTTTGCGTTTTCGCACGAACGACTCCAGCCTGGCCAGTTGACTTGCGCCCAGGGCGCAGTGGATGTCCGAGGCGCGATAATTGAACCCCAATTGCGGCATCTCGTAGTACCACGGGTTGGGCTGGCCGTCCGGGGCCAGGCCCTGCTGGGGAAACAACCACTCTGCCGGGTCGCGGGTCATGCCGTGGGCGCGCAGGCGGGTCAGGCGGAGGTGCAAATCGGCGGATCGGGTGGTCAGCGCCCCCCCTTCTCCCATGGCCACGGTCTTGACCGGATGGAACGAAAAGACCGTCATTGCGGAATACTGGCAATCCCCGGCCCGGGTTTTTGCGCCATCTGGAAAGGTCATGGCAGAGCCGAGGGCATGACAGGCATCCTCGACCACCACCATGCCATGCGCTGCGGCCACGGCGCGCATTCGGGGCAGCTCCGGGCAGATGCGACCGGCCAGATGTACCAAAAAAAGCGCTTTCGGCGTCAGACCGGCGGGGACGCGGGCGAGGGCTTCCTCCAGGTGGGCAACGCCCATCAGCCCGGTGTCTGGGTGGACATCGGCGAAGATCACCTCGGCGCCGACAAAGCGGGCGGCGTTGGCGGTGGCCAGGAAGGTGACAGCCGGGACCACCACGGCATCTCCCGGCCCCAGTTCCAGGGCCAGGGCCGCCAGATGCAGGGCAGCGGTGCCGCTGGAGCAGGCGACCGCGTAGGGGGCATTCACACTGGCTGCCAGCGCCTCCTCGAAGCGGGGGACCGCCGGGCCGCAGGTGAGCCAGTCGCCGCGCAGGACTTCGGTGACAGCGGCGATGTCCGTCTCGTCGATCACCTGGCGTCCATAGGGCAGAAAGGGGAGAACGGTCACGCGGGTTCCGTGAGCATGTCGATCAGTTGTGCGCCGTTGAGCCAATGGCGGTTCGTGTCGCTGGAGTAACGAAAACCGTCGGGGACCGGTTTGCCGCCGTCGTCGAGGAAGGAGCGGCGCGACCACCACACCGCCGTGGGTTCGATGACGTAGCGGTCATCGAGTTCCACCGTGGAGCGGGCGTCATCTTCGGTGATCATCACCTCGTGGAGCTTTTCGCCGGGGCGGATCCCAACCGTCCGTTGCGGCAGGTGCGGGGCCAGGGTGGTGGCCAGATCGATGATCCGCATGCTGGGGATCTTGGGGACGAACACCTCGCCGCCGTGCATGATCTTCATGCAGGAAATGCTGAAAGAGACCCCCTGGGTGAGGGTGATCCAGAAGCGGGTCATGCGGGGATCGGTGATGGGCAGGCTGTCTGCCCGGTCCTGGATGAGCTTTTGAAAGAAGGGGACCACGCTGCCACGGGAGCCGACCACGTTGCCGTAGCGCACCACGGAAAAGCGGGTGCCGATGGTGCCGCTGAGGTTGTTGGCCGCGACGAAGATCTTGTCCGAGGCCAGTTTGCTGGCACCGTACAGGTTGATGGGGTTGGCCGCCTTGTCGGTGGAGAGGGCGATCACCCTTTTGACGTTGGCGCTCAGTGCGGCCTGCACCACATTTTCCGCGCCCATCACGTTGGTATGGATGCATTCGATGGGGTTGTATTCGGCGGTGGTGACCTGCTTGAGGGCGGCGGCGTGGAAGACGTAGTCCACCTCGCGGAAGGCTTGCGCCAGGCGGGTTTTGTCCCGCACGTCGCCGATGAAGAAGCGCAGGCAATCGGCCTTGCCGAACACCGGGTCCTGCTGCATTTCCCATTGTTTCAGTTCGTCGCGGGAGAAGACCACCAGGCGTCGCGGGGAGCTGGTTTGCAGGATGGTGCGCAGCAGGTGTTTGCCGAATGAGCCGGTCCCGCCGGTGACCAGAACGGATTGATTATTGAAATCCATGAGAACCTACCCTGATTGGAGAAACCACGCAAGCCTGGGCAAGGTTAATGAAATATTGGCGGTTTTGTCCAGGGTTGAAATTGCGGGGGGATTGGTTCCAGGCCAGTTTTTACTCTTTTTGGATGGTATAGGATTGTTGGACCCCGGTGATCGTTTCTGCAATTTTCATAAATGTTTTGAACGCGACGAGCTGTTGGCCATCCACGGTCGGGTGACAGAAATCGGTGAACAGAGCGGCGCCACCGAATTTGCCGAACTCTTCGTGCAAGGAGATGAAGGGGATGGAAAGTGCCGTGGCGCGTTCTTCTGCGGCATGGATCAAGTGTTGCGCCCCAGGTTTGTGGAAGCCGATGGGGTCTTCCGGGTTGTTGTCATAAGCATGCCGGGATGGGGTGACAATCAACAGAAAGGCCACTCCGTTCTTTTTGGTGTATTCATGCATACCTTTAATAATTGCAAACATACGATCAAAGGTTGATACTAGATTTTCTTGTGTTTTTAGATAATCATCGAAGCCGAGCGTGTACAGATAATAAGGCGGTGGTTTGTAGTGACCGAACTTGGAACGCAACCATCCGATTCTGCGCGCCAAGGTCACGAAGGACATTCTGGTTTCCAGCCAGGGGATGCCGAACATGGGGATGCTGGACATCCAGGTTCCGCCGGAGATGAAATAGCGGTAATGGTTGATTTTTGATGATAAATTATATTCATCGCGTCCTGCCTCCATCATGCCCAGTTCATCGGCCACGTCGTTGGAGAGTTCGATTTGTACGGTAACCATTTTTGGGCGCAGGGTGGGCAGATCGACCCGCAAGTGATGCGAATAGATTGCGGGAGAGGTGCCGCGCGACATGTTCAAGGTTTCGTAAGTGGTGGATTTAGATAATTTTTCGTTGAGCAGTTGTTCTGTAACATGCGGATAATGTTGATTCTCCCGCATCATAAAACCATGAGTAATTGAGTCGCCATACATCAAAATTCTATAAGTATTTCCGTCAGGGATTTCCTTGATATCTTTTATTCTACGCGCTCCGATGTTGTTATAGTGGAAAGGGCCAACTTGTGGATAGATCGTGGCATCCTGATTGGGCGCGAGTTTGCTGACAAAGGGGGAATCATTCACGATCACAAATTTTCTGTTGAACTCATCCTTGGGATCTTGCGCAAACCAATACAGTTCTGCGCCTAGAAAATACAGAAATATCGGAAAGGCGATCACAAGCAAAATCGACAAAATTAAGAATATTTTTCTTTCCTTGTTTTGCATTATTGATATTTTTCCTATAATAATAGTTTGTATGATGGACAAGTCTCCTTTGAATACCATCAAGCCGCTGGTCTGTCAAGGGAACGCCCCGAACACCGGGGCATGTTGCCTTCCGATCACGACGCCATTATGCTGTGAGGGCAGGAGGGAACGCGGTTAATGGAGGCGAGGATGGTTTTCGAGATTGCGGCAGAGGATCTGGATGGCGTGCTGGGGCATACCCGCGAGGTATGGACACAACTGCGGGGGAGCCGGATCTTCCTGACCGGGGGGACCGGGTTTTTCGGGCGCTGGTTGCTGGCCAGCCTGCTGTGGGCCAACCGGCGTCTGGATGCCGGCGTCCGGGCCGTGGTGATGACCCGTGATCCTGCCGGCTTTCTGGCGCGTTTTCCGGAGGCCGGCGACCCCTGTCTGACCCTGCATCCGGGGGATCTGCGCTATTCGGTGTTGCCAGCCGGCCACTTTTCCCACATCGTCCATGCGGCCACGGACTCCAAGTTCGACCAACCCGCCGAACACTTCCAGATCATGGACGGCATCGTCACCGGCACGCGGCGTCTGCTGGATTTTGCCGTGCATCGGGCCGAGGCCAGGCGGTTGCTGTTCGTCAGTTCGGGTGCGGTCTACGGCGCCCCTCCGGCGGACGGCTCCCCCATCCCCGAGACCCACCCGACCGCCCCGTCCACCACCGATCCCGCCGCCCTGGTGGGCAATGCCAAGCGGTTGGCGGAACAGATGTGTACCCTCTATCACCAGCAGTTCGGGCTGGAGATCCCCATTGCCCGCTGCTTTGCCTTTGTCGGACCGCACATGCCCATGGACTCCTATTTCGCCATCGGCAATTTCATCCGGGATGCCTGTGGCGAGGGCGAGGAGATCCTGGTCAAGGGGGATGGCACGGCAGTGCGCTCCTATCTGTACGCCGCCGATCTCGCCATCTGGCTGTGGCGTCTGCTGGCGGCAGGGGAGACGCGGGCCTACAACGTCGGCTCGGATCATGCGGTTTCCATGAAAGAGTTGGCATACTTTGTGCAAAAACAATTGGCGCCAACCAGGCGGGTCCGCATCGCCGGCGAAAACCGTCACCATTCCGCCGCACGTTCCGTCTATCTGCCCGATATCCACCGGGCACGCACGGAACTGGGATTGCAGGTCCAAACCCCGCTGCCGCTCGCCATCGAGCGCACCGCTGCCTGGCATCGGCAAACCCGGGAGGTACCTCCGACCCGATCCTCCCGCCCCGGCAGACGCCTGGTGGTGGACATCGATGGCGTGCTGGCCTCCCTGACGCACCAGAACGACTACTCCAAGGCGCAACCATTGACCCATACCATCCAGGCCATCAACCGACTCCACGACTCCGGCGACCGCATCGTGCTGCTCACCGCACGCGGTTCCGCCACCGGACTGGACTGGCGTGCCGTGACCGAACGTCAGATGAGCGACTGGGGCGTGCGCTACCACGAACTCCATTTCGGCAAGCCGGCTGCCGACCTCTACGTGGACGACCGCATGATCTCCCTGGAGATGCTCCACGCCCTGGCAGCGGAGACACAAAATGAATCCCGCTGAATCCTGCCGCGTCTGCGGAGGAATGCTTTACCCCGAACCGCTGCTCTGTTACGATAATATGCCGGGCGCCGCCCAGTTCATGCCGGATGCGGCCACCTTGAGCGCCGATCGGGGGGAACACCTGGAAGTCGGGCAGTGCTCGGCCTGCGGATTGATCCAGTTGTTCGGGCCGCCGGTTCACTACTGGCGGGAAGTGGTGCGGGCCACCGCCTTTTCCGCCGCCATGCGTGAGTTCCGGCTGCAGCAGTTCGGCGCATTCGCCACCACCCATGGCCTGGCGGGCCGCAAGGTCCTGGAAGTGGGGTGCGGGCGCGGCGAGTACCTGGCCCTGCTGCGGGAACAGGGCATGCTGGCCTGGGGCGTGGAGCACGCGGAAGCCTCGGTGGCGCAGTGCCGACAGGCGGGCCTGCCGGTCTTCGCAGGCTCCATCGACTCCCCGGAGCAACGCCTGCCGGAGGCGCCCTTCGACGGCTTTTTCATGCTCAGCTTTCTGGAGCATCTCCCCGCACCGGTGGCAACCCTGCGGGGGATTGCCGCCAACCTGACCGAGGGCGCCGTAGGCCTGGTGGAGGTGCCGAATTTCGACATGATCGTCCGGAACGGACTCTTTTCCGAATTCATCCGCGACCATCTGTTTTATTTCACCAGGCAGACGTTGACCCAACTGCTTGGCATGGCAGGGTTCGAGGTGCTGGAGTGCCGGGAGGTGTGGCAGGACTACATCCTCTCCGCCACGGTGCGCAAACGGGCGCGAGCCGATTTGACCCATCTGCTGGGCTTTCAGGAGCGGATCCACGCGCAGATCCATGGCTATCTGGATCGCTTCCCGCCCCGCAAGGTGGCCATCTGGGGGGCCGGACACCAGGCCCTGGCGGTGATCAGCCTGCTGAAGCTCCAGGATCGGGTGGCCTGTGTGATCGACTCGGCCCCGTTCAAACAGGGCAAGTTCACCCCGGCTTCCCATCTGCCGATCCGTTCGCCGGAGCACCTCAGGAGCGAACCGATGGCGGCGGTGCTGGTCATGGCGGCCAGCTATTCGGACGAGGTGGCCGGCATCCTGCGCGACCGGTATGATCCCGGTCTGGGGGTGGCGATCCTGCGGGATTACGGCCTGGAGGTGGTGCGCGGATGAGCAGCCTGGAGCAGGCCGTGGCCCTGGTGGAGGAGGGCGTGCCGGATGCCACGCGCGGCTTGCCCGATGCGGTGTTCTACATGGTCAGCCGCTGTACCCCGCTGGTCAATGTGGACCTCCTGATCAAGGACGAACAGGGCCGCACCCTGCTGACCTGGCGCGAGGATGCCTTTTATACGCCGGGGTGGCACATTCCCGGGGGCATCATCCGTTTCAAGGAGCGCTGGGAGGATCGGATCCGCGCGGTGGCCGCCGCAGAACTGGGTGCCACGGTCGGTTTCGATCCGACGCCCCTGGTCATCCAGCAGGCCATCGTGCCGGATCGGACGACGCGGGGCCATTTTGTTTCTTTGTTGTTCAACTGTCATCTGACCAGTGCCCTCGACGAGACCATGCGGTATCGTGGCGCAGGGCCTGGGAATGGGGTCTGGGAGTGGCACGACGGCCCTCCCGCCGATCTTTTGTCGGTGCATCGGGAACTCTACGGGAAGTTCATTTAGCAAAAGGATTGTATTATGAATAACATGCAGGATCAGATCAGCGCCTTCGAGCAAAGCAAGCGGGAAAAGCTGAAGCGCGAAAAGCCCTACATCTATGAAAAAGTGATAAAATACGCAGACAAGGTGGCCAGGGGCGAAAGCATCGCCATCCTGCAATTCCAGTACGACTACACCTGCAATTTCAAGTGCGAGCACTGCTCGGCGGACAAGTTCATGCACAAGACCAAACAGTCCCGTGACGCCGATGAGCGCCGGGTCTTCACCGTCGATGACGTGCGCGAACTCTCCCGTCAGGGGGACGAGATGGGGCTGGCCCATATCGTCATCACCGGCGGCGAGCCGCTGGTCTATCCCGACTTCGACGAGGTGGTGAAGGCCATCGACCCGGATCGCTGGTTCATCACCTCCGATACCAACGGCTGGCTGCTGGACGAGGAGAAGGCCAGACATCTGAAATCCATCGGCGTGGACAAGGTGCAGATCAGCCTGGACAGCATGATCCCGGAAGAGCACGACACCTTCCGCCGCAAGAAGGGGGCGCACGCCCACGTGATGCGCGCCGTGGATGCCAGTCTGGCAGCCGGGCTGCAGGTGATCATCCAGACCGTGGTCTGGAAGGAACGCGCCCGCTCGGAGGAATTCTTGCAGTTTCTGGAATATACGAAGAGCAAAAACATCGGGGCATTCGTCACCTTCGCCAAGCCGGTCGGGGTGTGGGAAGGGCGCACCGAGATGATGTGCGGCGACAGCGAGTGGGAGCACATCCACTCCCTGGCCGACAAGTACAATGTCTTTACCCACCTGACACCCGGCTATGGCATCGATGTGGGTTGCATCGCGGTCAAGCGCATGGTCTCCATCACCAAGTACGGGGATGTGATGCCCTGCCCCTATACCCATACCTCCCTTGGCAATTTTTTTCAGGAACCCCTGAAAGAGATCATCGACCGGGGCTTGTCCCTCAAGGCCTTCGCCTATGGCGAAAAGCAGAAATGTCTGGTGGGCAACGAGGACGATCCCTTCGTCAAGTCCCATCTGCCCAGGATGTGGGGCAAACCGGTGCCGGTGCCCATCGAGGAGGTGTTCACCGACGAGGATTACATCGGCGGGTGCCGGGTGTGACGGGGACGACCATGGAACGCAAAAAACGCATCAGTGTGGTGATCCCCTGTCTGAACGAGGAAGAGAACGTCGAGCCGATGCGCGATGCCCTGCGGGAGATCTTCGCGCAACTGCCGCAATACGAACTGGAAATCCTGTTCATCGACAATTTTTCCACCGACAACACCCGCACGATCCTGCGGCGCATGGCCGCCGAGGACCGCTGCGTCAAGGTGATCCTCAACGCCCGCAATTTCGGCACCGTCCGTTCCCCCTATCATGGGTTGATGCAGGCCACCGGCGACGCGATGATCATGCAGGCCGCAGACTTCCAGGAACCGCCGCAATTGATTCCCGCCATGCTGGCCAAATGGGAGGAAGGCAATTACGTGGTCATGGCCGTGCGCGAACGCGCCATGGAAGGGTGGTGGATGCAGACTTTGCGCAACAGTTATTATTATCTGATTAGCAAAATCTCGGAAGTCGAACAGATTCGTAATTTCAACGGTTCCTCCCTGGTGGACCGCAAGGTGGTGGAGATCATGCGTCAAATGGAGGATCCCTATCCCTATTTTCGCGGCATGCTTTCCGAGATCGGCCTGCCCAGCGCCAGGATCTTCTTTACCCAGCAGGCACGTCGGGCCGGGCGCACCAAGAATAACTATCTGACATTGTATGATATGGCGATTACCGGGATTACCAGCCACGTCAAGGCGCCGTTGCGTCTGATGGTCTTTTTCGGCTTCTTCATGGCGGCTTGCAGCGTGGCCGTGGCGTTTGGCTATCTGATCTACAAGCTGTTCAACTGGGAGGGCTTTCAGTTGGGACTCGCCCCACTGGTGGTTGGACAGTTTTTTATCAACGGCATTATTCTTGTCATTCTTGGCTTCATGATGGAATATATCGGCAGCATCAATATGCGTCTGTTCAAGCGTCCCCTGGTGGTGGAACTGGAGCGCATCAATTTCGATGAGGAGCCGCAAGGCCGGCAGCAGGGGAGCGCCTAACCTGCAAGGACGCCCGCCGGCTTGATGTGAGTCGTTCATGAGATCATTGCGCAGATCAGGACACCGCCATGACCCAGCACCACCCCTTTACCGCCACCACCGGCGACCTGCTCCGGCAGGCCATCGAACACCACCAGCAGGGCCGGCTGCCAGAGGCCGAAACCCTCTTTCGCGCCGTGCTGCACGCCGAACCGCGCAATCCGGACGCCCATTACAATCTCGGGCTGCTGGCCCTGCGTCTGGACAAGCCCGACGCCGCCTTGCACCACCTCAAGACCGCCCTGGAAATCGATCCCGCTCAGGAAAGGTTCTGGCTGAGCCATATCGAGGCCCTCCACCGGTCAGGACAGCCGGAAACCGCCAGAATCCTGCTGACGCAACGTCGTCAATATGCCGCAGATCCCGCCGCCTGGGACCGCCTCGCCGTCAGCCTGCAGGCCCCGCCAGCGCCCCTGCACATCGAACCGGAGCAACTCGAGGTCCGGCACACCGCCACGCCCGAAAAAAACTCGCCCTTCGCCTTCCTCGACCGGATCTTCGCCGGTGTCACGGTTGCCGGCACGCTCCTTCCCCTGCTGATCTTGTTCGCCTGCCTGCTCGCCTATCATTTGTTCTACGCCCGGTTTTATACCGGTGCATCCGTCGGCCACGATTACGCCGGCGCCTTGCCGATGCTTCTCGAAAACTATTTTTGGATCATCCGCAACGGTTTTACCACACCGAACTGGTTCCTGCCGGGCCAGTGCGGCGGCCAGCCGGGATTTGCAGAAATCCAGAATTATTTCTATTCGGTGCCCCAGTTCCTGACCCTCTTCATGCCCCCCATGCAGGCCATCTACGTCAACCTGTTGCTGTTCGTCGGCCTGGGCTTCTGGGGCATGTACCTGTTCCTGGCCAGGGTCCTGACGCTTTCGACCGGTGTTGCGGTCGCCGGGGCCATTCTGTTCATGTTCAACGGTTTCTACTCCGGTCGTCTGATGGCCGGCCACTACGTGTTTCATGGCTTCATGCTGCTGCCCCTGATCGCCTACTGTCTCTTTCATCATGCGCCGGGCGGCGGGTGGCGGCGGGAACTGCTGCTGGGCCTGGGTGCGGGCCTTTTCATGGCCTACTGGATTCACGGCGGCATGGCGGGTCTGCTCTTTCCCTCCCTGATCCTTCTCGCCGGCCTGCTCGGTCTGGTGCTGACCCGGCGTCCCATCCCCCTCGCCGTTTGCCTGAAGCGCTGGCCCCTGGCCGCCTTCATCGCCCTCTCCCTGGCCGCAAGCAAATTGATGGCTGGCGGGGCCTACCTCAGCCATTTTCCCCGCGACCTGTATCCCCTGCCCGGGATCGCTTCCATTGTGGACCTGCTGCGGATCATGGGGCGCACCCTCTTCTGGCAACACGGCAAGCTCGACGAAACCATCCTGCCCTACCTCTCCCACGTCAAGTGGATGCTCGATCCCCACATCTGGACCCATGGCATCTCCCTGTTGCCGTTGCTGTTGGTTTTTCTATGGATTTATCTGCGTCTGCATCCTCATTCCCTCGCCACCGCCGCGCAGGAGGAGAGGTTGGGTGGCGAGCGGTTGCGGCGTCAACTGGGCTGGATCCTCTTCACCGCGATCCTGCTCCTGCCCATCGTGCTGACCTGGGGGACCGCCCATTGGCAGGCGCTCTTCAAAACCCTGCCGCTCATCAAAAGCTCCAGCGAATTGTTCCGCTGGTGGGTCATCGACATGGTCCTCGTGCTGGTGGTCAGCCTCATGCTCGGCAGTTCCATCGCCTTCCTGAACCGCCGTCAGGGGTGGTACATCGCCCTGGCGGCCATACTGGCCATGGCCTGGCAGGTCGGCAGCTTCGATTACACCTACTTCGAGCACCAGGGCTACAAGGTCGCCCCCATCAACGCAGCCTGGCAGGCCGCCCAGCAACCCGGCTTCACCCCGCCCCCCATCACCCAATCCGTGATCACGGCCACGCCCAAGGGCGAAATCACCATGCCCATGGAACGCAACGAGTTCTTCATGCGAGGGCAGTCCTTCATCTTGTGCTACAACGCCGTGTACGGCTACCGCATGGAGAACTTCCCCCTGAAAACCCTCCATCCAGGCCCCGTGTTCGAACTGGAGAACGGGGTGTACAACTTCAAGAATCCGGCTTGCTATGTCTTTCCCGAGGAGAATCAATGCACTCCCGGGGATCATTTCACTGCGGCGCAAAAGGCGGATTTGGAAGCACTGGTCAACTATCGTCCCTTCCACTACGAGCTCCCAACCAAACAGAAGATCGCCAACGCCCTTGGCGCTCTGGTCGCGATGGCCGTGCCGATTCTGTTGTGGGTGGCGCTCTTTACCGGCAGGAAACCGGCAACCGATCCGGAATCCGGAAGATGACCGACGTTGCCGGAAGGCGCATCAATGAAAAACGGCCTGCAAGGAATCGGCGTCGAAAATGCTGTCGATCCATGCATCCAGTTCCTCGGGTTGGGCAGATGCCACCCTTTGGCGAATGTCATCAGGAACGGCGCCAAATCGGCGTTGCATTTGACGCAGTAGTATTTCGACCCTGCCTTCCCGCATTCCTTCCCGCAGCCCTTCTTCCCTGCCTTTTCGCATTCCGATTCTTTCCACGCTCGTGATATAGGGCATTGCCTGGTTCTCTTCGAATTGGCATAAAATTTCCCAAAAGCGGTTATCGGCCTCTTCCGGCAGCTTGACGGTATTGAAGCGGCAGTGCAGGCTGGATCCCCACATCTCGTAGCCATACGACGATGGCCGCCAGCCCGCCTCCTCGTCGGCAAGGATGGCAAGACCGATCACCGGCCTGCGATGCAGATCATAGGCACGATGTTGGCAGGTGTACATGCGCTCGGCAAAGTCGGGATGCGAAAAGGCAGGGAAGAAGGGCTGCGGGAAGGAATGCGGGAAGGAATGCGGG
>JADGAR010000053.1 GCA_015231915.1 Magnetococcales bacterium | reverse complement strand
CGCCGGTTGGAAGATGTCCGTCAGGTGATCGAAGAGTTGGATACGTGGTTGAAAAGCCCGGAACAGCGTGAACTGCGTCGGGCGTTCGCGAAATGGTTGAGCCGTATTTTGTTGCCACGACTGGCGAAGAAAAACGTTTCCGTCCCGGAGGCTATGCCGGAGATGGATGACCTGGAGGAGGTGCGTACCATGTTGGCAGAGACTGCTGAAGGGTGGACCAGGGAGTGGAAGCAGGAAGGCCGTCATGATGGTAATGCCGATATGCTGCTCAAACTGATGCGCCGCAAGTTTGGCTCGACGCCAGACTGGGTGACCGAGAAGGTACGATCGGCGGATTTGGAACTTATGAGATATGGAGCGACAACTTCGTCTTCGCCAACTCCGTGGACGAAGTCTTCGCATCCTGACCTCTGGACCAGAGAATACCGGATGCGCCTTGCCCATCCAAGCACAGTCCCAAAACCGGTCCACAGGTGCCATGCGGCGCAGGAGAGAAATTCCTACATGCCGAAAAGATGGCATTGGAATCAACCTCCTGCCAGTATACGACATCCATTGGCGACCAAAATGCCCTTGAACTCTACTCCGTGTTGCGCCGCAACAACAGGTGGAGAATTTGGTTTGGAAATTCCATTTCGGTACGCCAATCAAATTCTGCAAGGTTTTCTTCGATTTCAAACCGCCCTCCCAGGCGGTTTTTTTGTGTCAGAAAATCACAATATTTTCAATAGTTGGCCGATATCGTTTCGATTTCGACCTGGTAGCCTCCGGACCAGAAGGAGTCGGAAACACCCTTTTTTTTTCTCCCCTCTCCCGGAATTCTCCAAAACCTGTGGACCAGACACCCTTCTGGTCCACAGCCTGTGGACCAGACTTTTTATGCATAATTTCAATATTTAAAATCAGTTTCTAATATTTGACCAGTTCGATAGTCAAGATAGTTGTCGAACTGGAAATAAACTCTGGTCCACACCCTGGTAGGCCAGTGTGCCACCCTGTTGCGAGACCCCAGAATGGCCACCACGCCCTTGCCGCCAACCAACAAAACCCGACACGGTGCGACCCGTTGCGCCAGGGTCAAACGTCCACCCTCTTGCGCAACTCCCTGCCTGCCTTGAAAACAGTACCCGTTTGGCTTTCGCATTTCACCCCCCCCTAAGCTCTGATGACGCCTTGCAAAAGATCTTCGGGTTGGATCATACTCACCCCCCTTCAAGGGTATCCGGTTTCGCATCCAACAAGGAGTGGCACATGAGGGGTGTGGCGTGGGTGGCGTTCGGTTTGATGTGGGGCGTG
The DNA here is from genome assembly GCA_015231915.1 of Magnetococcales bacterium. GTDB lineage: Bacteria > Pseudomonadota > Magnetococcia > Magnetococcales > Magnetaquicoccaceae > Magnetaquiglobus. Next base: position 25,322 of record JADGAR010000053.1, on the reverse strand, counting down.
GTCGAGGGGTGGGCCGAACCGGCCTATCAGAATGTCAAACCGTTACTCGACACATCAAAGACAATACTTGATGAACCGTTGCGCAAACCGAATGGCGCGCCGCTCGTACTCTCTTCGAGTATCGTCACGATTCCGCCCGGTGAGGAGAGTGCTTGGCACAAGCATGGGGTGCCCATGTATGCCTATATCCTCGCAGGCGAGGTGACGGTGGATTACGGAGAAAAGGGTTTGCGCACCTTTGGTCCGGGCACCGCCTTTGTGGAGGCCATGGATCACTGGCACCGGGGGATCAACCGGGGACAGGAGCCAGTGCGCATTCTGGTGGTCTATTGGGACGCAGACGCAACCAGAAACGTCATCGTGCGACCGGCCCAACCTTAGACAGAAGATCTCCCCATGCTTGCTCCAGAATTCTTTGACCCGTCACAGAGGCCGCCCAGCTGGCCCTGAAAAACACCCTGCCCCCAGCAACTGTTGCGCCAGGCAGGGCTGTGAGGGACGGGCACAGAAAATCTGCTGCAAGACCAAATGCCCAAAAGAGGCGTCCAGCCTCTGCCAGGCGGCTGCAATGGCTCAACTGAAACAAAAGGCGCGCCTTGAACCGTGAATGCTCCTTGGCCAACGCACGTGACGCCGATTTCCTTCACTTGGAACTGAAGGGCCTGGAGGCAGCACTTTTTTTTGTTGACACGCTCTGAAGGGTGGCGTAGTTTATGTTGCAGTGCAGCATAAATGAACACCAACCTTCTGACCGGCACATTGCCGACGGAGACAAACCATGGAAAGCAAAGAAATCGTCGAAAAAATGGCTGAAATGAGCAAATTTGTGATCGACTCCATCGCAGAAATGAAGCAGATCAACGAAAACATCATCTCTCAACTTGCGACCCAGCAAATCAAGGCGGTTGAGGAACTCAACGCCGTCACCACACGCCAACTCAATGAATTGACTTCCGCCAAATCTCCCATGGAAATCTTGGGCACCCAGGCTGAAATCACCACGAAAGTGGCCAAGGATATGAAAGACCACGCATTCCGCGTGATCAACATCCTGACTGAAAGTCAAAATGAACTCCGGGCATTTATCGAGAAAAACACCCAACAGTTCGTTGATCAGACTCTGGCCGTTGCTGCCTGATGATGTAGGCAATATCCCCTCCAGGTTCCTCCTGGAGGGGACGGTCAGCATCACGCCACCCATGTCACACCGGCTCTGAAATCCCCCATCGTGCCCTCTGCTCGCTCCAGAGCTTCGGAAGCGGTTTGCGCAACTCCCTCCAGGTCAGGACGTCCGGGTGCCGCCTGTCCAGAATAGCCTCCACGATATCTGGTGCCAGCAACGTCAGGCTCAGGATCTTGGAAATGCAGGAGGAGTCGTGCTGCTCATGTTCCGCCAACTCCTTGATCGAGCCAAATCGGCCATTTTCCAACTGGCGCAACCAGTGATGCGCCCGACCCACCAGTTTCAACACGGCATCATCATTCAAAGAGGTAGGCGCCACGGTCATCCCCTCGGGGGCGATGTCAGCGCCGATCTGAAAATATCATCAGGCCGCCGGGTTGAAAATATCAGATCCGGTTTTCTTCATTTTCTTCAAAATAATTAAAATAATAATCAGTTTTCTTCCCGCTTTTTCTTTCTGCCGTTGCTTCTTGCCTTTTCTTCCGCGTCCAAACTGTAGACTTTTTGCGGGGGATTCTGGGATTGATTGGAACTAAAATGAGACTAAAATAGTCTCATTTAGCGTAGAAGCAGTAAAAACGCTTAACAGAAAACGAAAAGGAGTACCATCATGGAAACCTGTGAGTTGGTTCCGACAAGCCTACGCCTGCTGGCGTTGGGCAATATCCAGGAATGCATCGACATGGTGACCCGGGACATGGAAGTCGGAAATGTCTCCATCAAGCAACTTTTGACACGCGCAGTAGCGCATATGCGATTGTTTCAATTTCCGGAGTCCCTGGCCGATTGCGATGAGGCGATGCGGATCGATCCGGAAAACAGACAACTCTATTTCATTCGCGGCGCAGTCTTTCGGAGGATGGGTCGACTGCAAGATGCCATTGCCAATCTGACCCAAGCCATCGATATCCATCCGGAGTACGGCATCGCCTATCTGGAACGCGCTTTGTGCTACACGGCATGCGGGCGTCAAGAGGAGGCCGATCACGATTTACAAATTACCTTGATGTATATCGAAACGGCACTTCGGGGCCTTTGTGACTCCATCTGCCTGATACATCCCAAACTGGATGCCATGGAAGAGACCACGGAAAATGACTGGGATTACTCACGCATATTTTTATCCTGCATGCAAATCGAGGAGATGAAGCAAACGTTTCATTGAGGACGGGTTTGGCATGTGTCATCAACCGGGACCAGAAACGGTCCTGTTATGAAAAAAAGGAAGCAACATGTTCTCCATCAACCGTATGACCGAGTACGCCACTCTGGTGATGGCCCGTTGCGCGGCGGACCCGGTTACCCCCATGAATGCGACCGACCTTGCCGCCGAAATTCCCCTGGCGCCCACCACGCTGCGCAAATTGCTGCAAACCCTTGCCCGCCAGGGATTGTTGATCTCTCAAAGGGGACGTAATGGCGGTTTTGTCCTGGCGCGTCCTCCCTCGGAGATTACCCTGGCGCAAGTAATGGAAGCCCTGGACGGTCCCATGCGCCTGACCCCATGTAGTCATGCCGATATGGAGTGTCATCTCCAAGGCGTCTGCAAACCCCGTCCCCATTGGTTGCGCATCAGCAAAGAGTTTCTTGCCCTGCTGGAGGCAACCACTTTGGCCCAAATGGTTGCATCATCCAACACCAGGGAGCCTTCGCCATGAATGATTCCACCGTGGTCGCCAGCGCCATCTCGCGCAGCTACAAACATGGATTTGTCACTTCCATCCTGTCAGACACCATTCCGGAAGGAATCGATGAAGGGGTGATCCGGTTGATCTCGTCCAAAAAGAGAGAACCGGAATTCATGCTGGCGTGGCGTCTGGCAGCGTATCGACATTGGCTCGGCATGATCGAACCCCACTGGTCCAGCGTGCGCTATCCCCCCATCGACTATCAGGGCATCAGCTACTACTCATCGCCTTTTGCCGACAATCAAGACTCCATTGCCTTGGAGGATGTGGACCCGGCCTTGTTGGCCACCTATGAGAAACTGGGCATTCCCCTGGATGAACGGTTGAGCCTGGCGGGAGTGGCGGTGGACGCGGTGTTCGACAGCGTTTCGGTGGCCACCACGCACCAAAAGAAACTGGCGCAACTGGGCATCCTATTTTGTTCCATGTCCGAGGCCCTCCGGGAACACGGCGCGTTGGTGCAGCGCCATTTGGGTTCGGTGGTGCCGAGCGGTGACAACTTCTTCGCCGCCCTCAACGCGGCGGTATTCAGCGATGGCACCTTTTGCTACATCCCACCGGGGGTGCGTTGCCCCATGGAACTCTCCACCTATTTTCGCATCAACGCCGCTCGTACTGGACAATTCGAACGCACCCTGATCATTGCCGACCAGAACAGTTATGTCAGCTATCTGGAAGGATGTACCGCCCCACAACGCGACCGCCATCAACTCCATGCCGCTGTGGTGGAACTGATCGCCATGGAAGGAGCGGAGATCAAATATTCCACGGTGCAGAACTGGTATCCGGGTGACGCCGAAGGTCGGGGTGGAATCTATAATTTTGTCACCAAACGGGGCGAATGCCGTGGAGACCGCTCCCGCATCTCCTGGACCCAGGTTGAGACCGGTTCCGCCATTACCTGGAAGTATCCCAGCGTCATCTTGCGCGGAGAGGGTGCGAGTGGACGATTCCATTCCGTGGCCTTGACCAACCATCACCAGCAGGCCGACACCGGCACCAAGATGATCCATATTGGACGCCATACCAGCAGCACCATTCTTTCCAAAGGGATCTCCGCCGGACAGGGGCACAACGCCTACCGAGGCCTGGTGAAGGTGCTGGCCGGCGCACAAGGGGCGCGCAATCACACGCAATGCGACTCCCTGCTGTTGGGCGCGCATTGTTCGGCCCATACCTACCCCTGCATTGAGGTCAAAAATCACAGCGCCAAAGTGGAACATGAAGCCACCACTTCCCGTATCAGCGAGGAACAACTGTTCTATTGCCAACAACGAGGGCTTGCCAGTGAGGCGGCGGTTTCCTTGATTGTCAACGGATTTTGTCAAGATGTCTTGCGCGAACTGCCCATGGAGTTCTCCGTGGAGGCTCGCAAACTCCTTGAAGTCAACCTGGAGGGGAGTGTGGGATGAACATTCTGGAAGTCCGCAACTTGCATGTGTCCGTGATGAACAAGCCCATTCTGCGCGGCTTGGAACTGCATCTGAAGCCTGGAGAGGTTCATGCCATCATGGGCCCCAACGGTTCCGGCAAAAGCACCCTGGCCAACGTCCTGGCCGGACGCGGGGATTATCAGGTGACCGCCGGAGAAATTCTCTATCAGGGGCAGGAGTTGTTGTCCATGGCCCCGGAAGATCGCGCCAGGGCGGGCCTTTTCCTTGCCTTCCAGAATCCGGTGGAGATCCCTGGCGTCAGCAATGTCCGTCTGTTGAAGGAAGCCTTCAATGCCCATCAACGTTATCGCCGCTTGCCGGAAATGGATGCCATGGCTTTTCGCGCTTACCTCAATGAGCGGACCAAAAGTCTGGAACTTTCGGAAGATTGGTTGCTCAGACCGGTCAATGCCGGTTTTTCCGGTGGCGAGAAAAAACGTAACGAGCTGTTGCAAATGATGGTCCTGGAGCCACATCTGGCGATCCTCGACGAGATCGACTCCGGGCTGGATATCGACGCTTTGGCCAAGGTGGCCGCAGGGATCAATGCCTTGCGGGATACCAAACGCTCCATGCTTCTCATCACCCACTATCCACGTTTGCTCGAACAGGTACCACCGGACAAGGTGCATGTCCTCATCGGGGGCCAAATCGTCTTGTGTGGTGGGCTGGATCTGGCTGGTCAACTGGAGGAGAGGGGTTATGGATGGCTTTTTTGAGGTGGTGACATGAATACGGCCATGAACGCCTATCAGGATCATTTTGTCGAGCACGCCATGCAGCTGCCTGGATTCGACTCCGTGTCTGTGCGCGTTTCCAGACAGGAGGCCATGCAACGCTTCATGCAGAGCGGTTTTCCAACGCAACGGTTGGAAAACTGGAAACACACATCGGTCACGGCACTCTGGAAAAGGGCTTACAAACCCTCCGAACCCGGTTGCATGGGGCTGGATCCGGACGATATCACCCCGTATCTGGCAGACCGTCGTGGCGTTTATCGTCTGGTTTTTGTCAACGGCCTGTTCTCTCGCCCGTTATCCGACCTGCATGATTTGCCCGTCGGGGTCCGGGTGGCAAGCATGGCGCAATTGGTCAACGACTCTCCATGCGAGGTGGAACCCTACCTTGGGAACCACACACCCGGCAATGATCAAGGATTCTCTGACTTGAACCATGCCCTGTGGGGGGATGGTGCCTTTGTCCATTTGCCGTCGGGAACCCGGTTGGAAAAACCGTTGCATCTGCTTTATCTCTCAACGATATCCAGGGAACCGATGGTCGCCATGCCCCGGAATGTGGTGGTGGCCGGGACCGACGCCCATGCCCAGATCGTGGAGAGTTACGCCTCCCTGGGTCAGGCCCGGCATTTCACCAATGCCCATACCACGCTCGTCCTGGGTGAAAAGGCGCGTGTTCGTCACCTGCTGCTGTTGCAAGAAAGTCTTGTGGCCCATCATGTGGGCACGATGCGAGCCACCCAAATGGGCGACAGTTGTCTGGATTCCCAGCTTTTCTCCATGGGTGGGGAACTCACCCGCCAGGAGTTGCATGTCACGCTGGCCGGAGAGCGGGCGGAGTGCTCCCTGGACGGGTTGTTCATCGCCGGAGGAGGCCAACACATGGACTTTCACACCTCGATGCACCACACCAGCCCGGACACCTGGTCTCGCCAGTTGTACAAGGGTGTGCTGGATGGAAATGCCCGTGGTGTGTTCAATGGCGTGGTGCGTGTTCCTCCGGGCATTCATCACACCCGATCCAACCAGACCAGTGCCAATCTGCTTTTGTCCGACACGGCGGAGATCGATACCAAGCCCCAATTGGAGATCAATACCGACGCCGTTCAATGCAGCCATGGCGCCACCGTGGGAAGTTTGGATCCCGAGGCGTTATTTTATTTGCAAAGTCGTGGATTGAATGTCACCAGTGCCCGTCTTCTGCTGATCAAGGGATTCGCGGAAGAGGTGTTGCAACGGGTAAAACCGACTTTGCTCCAGGCATGGGTCGGGCAAAGTCTCAACTTGGGAGTAAAACAGTCATGAAAACAGATCGCGATCTGTACGAGGAGATGATCCTCGATCACAACCGCAATCCATTCCACTATATGCACATGCCCCCTGGAACCAACCATCGGGCATATGGGTTCAATCCCATGTGTGGTGATGAATTGACACTTCATTTGCGGATTGAGGATGACGTGATCCAGGAGGCCGGTTTTGAAGGGGTTGGGTGTGCCGTTTCCGTCGCTTCCACTTCCATGATGACAGAAGCCCTGGAAGGGTTGAGCATTCATGAGGCCGAGGCACTGTTTCATCGTATGACCTCTTTTCTGCATGGCACTCAGACCACCCTCAGTGAGGAAGAACAGGCACTGGGTAAATTGGAACTGCTGGGCGGGATTCTCGACTATCCAGATCGCATCAAATGCGCCAATCTCGCCTGGTTCATTCTGCACGCAGCCCTGCAAAATGATACTGGCACCATCTGTACCGAATAAGGATCCTAAGGAGAATCAGAATGAGTCCAGAAGAAGAACTCAAGGCAGATGTCATCTCGGCCTTATGCACGATTGTGGATCCCGAAATTCCGATCAACATTTATGATCTGGGACTGGTGTATGGATTGAATATCACTCCCCATGGCCAGGTGACGATCAGCATGACCTTGACCGCACCAGGATGTCCGGTATCTCAAGCACTGCCGGAAATGGTCGAGATGACACTGAGACAGGTGTCTGGTGTGAACGAAGTGGCTGTCGAAATCGTATGGGATCCTCCCTGGAGCAGAGAAATGATGAACGCGAAGGCCCAATGGCAAATGGAAATGTTATAAGGAGCACAGCAGATGAATGAATGGGTGGATGTATTTTCGGCAGCGGATTTTCCGCCAGGCACTTGGCAGACCGTGGATGTGGATGGTCTGGTCACGATCGTCGTGAACGTGGACGGGAATTTTTATGGATTGGAGGATTGTTGCACGCACGATGGGGGCTATTTGTCCAGCGGAGAAGTGGAAGGTGACGAAATCATCTGCCCCCGACACGGTGCTCGCTTCGACATCAAAACGGGAGCGGTTTTGGCCCCACCCGCCTATGAAGATATCAACGCAGTTCCGGTACGGGTCCATCAAGGTGTGGTGCAAGTGAAACGCTGATCCTGTGTATCCGCAAAAAAACATTGATGGTCTCACGTCACACGGGGCACCAAGCATCCCGGACAGACGATCCATCAAGCGCTCGCTGGCTTCGCGGGCCACGTTCAGCAGGCCCAGGGAAGAGGAGGATCGATCAGAACAACCCGGATCCCCCAGGCGCCACCACGCTGCGGTGCAGCTGCTCAGTCCGATTGAAGCCACCCGGCTAAACCATTTTTCCATGACGGACCCCCCTTCCGAGCTTCCCGAGGGTCCGGTTGCATGGTTCTGGCGCTTTTTCTTGCCGCAACCTCATCGCCCGGCGCCGTGCCGGGGATCCCCATTCAGAATAAATAGACCCCGCCGCAGTCGCTGTTGCGGCTCAAAAGATTCCAATATTCGACCATGCCGGCCCCGGCTGCGGCAGCCGCGCATTGTTGGGGGCCGCCTGCCGGGGTGGCGAGATAGGCATGGCCGATGAGCAGAAACCCGTGCGCCGGGTCGCCGTCATCCCCCTTGCGATCCACCTCGGCCATCACCTCCACCGGAACGAACGGCCCGGTGGTCAACTGGTTGCGGGACAAACCGGCCTTGTAGTTGGCCGGATTGGCGGGATCGGCATGATAGTGCTGGTGATCGTAGGCAAATACCAGCCCGCCGTTGAAGGCATTGACCAGACAGGTTCCGGGGGCGCAGGACCAGGGGCCGGCAACCCCTGCCGGATTGCCGTCGTAAGCCCCGACGAGAAAACCGGCCCTGGAGAGGTGTTCCCAAACCCCGGCGATTTCCGTGGTGCGCGCCCGTGCCGAGGAGTCCGGATCCCCGCCCACCTGGCCGTTGCCGTCTCCGTTGACGCGGGCGCCGGGGATGTTGCGGGTGGCCAGGGAGTAATCCCCAGGCAAGGCATGAAACCGGTCGGAAAACCCCAGAATCGCCGCCCGCACAGCCGCACCCTGATCCATCAGGTTATGCACGCGGGCATTGCTCACCATCTCCTGCCCCTTGAGGATCCCCCCCAACAGCAGGCCGATGATCACCACCACAATGGCGATTTCAATCAGGGTGAAACCCGCCGACCGCCCGATTTTTCCGTAAGCCGTTCCCACCCATGTCTCCCTTGCCGCCACTGCTTCAGAAGAGAAAGATCCCGCCGCAATCGGGATTCAGACCGCCAATATTCCAAGTCACGATGTTGCTGGTGGTATTGACATCGTTGGCGCAGGCATCGATGCGGGTTTTGCCCGCGCCCCCGCGACCGCCGACGAAGAAATCCGCAATACGAAACGACCCGGTCGCCGGATCCCCGTCATCGATCTTGCGATCCAGTTCGGCAATCACCTCCACCGGAATGTTGCGCCCGCTCGACAACTGATTGGTGGTGCCGTCGGCGCGCGGGTCCTCGAAGTCGTTGGTGTACTGCTGATGGTTGAAGAACAACAGCATCCCTCCATTGTAGGGATTGGCCGGACAGGTGGATGCACGACAGTTGAACTCCGCCTCGTCCACGCCCTCCCCCTTGCCGTCGAAACTCCCGGCAAGAAAGCCGGCGGCGACCAGATGCCTCCAGGCAAAGGCCAGTTCATCGGCCCGCTTGCAACCGGAATGAAGATCCTCCTCCCTTTCTGGCAGACCGCCGATACGATTGTTGCCGTCGCCGTTGCCCGGCCCCCGCTTGCCCGCCGCGCCCGCGCAGTGGTCGGAGAGATTCGCCATGCCTGGCAGGTTGGAAGCGGCACCGGCGTAATCTCCGGGCAGCGCAGAAAAACGGTCGCCGAAGCCCAGAATCGCCGCTTTGACCGCACTCCCCCGATTCGCCAAACTGTGCACCCGGGCACCACGAATCATCTCCCGTGCCGTCAGAATCCCGCCCAGCAGCAACCCGATGATCACCACCACGATGGCGATTTCGATCAGGGTGAAGCCCGCCTCCCTTCTGGTCATGGATCCCTCTCCAGGTTCGAATGGAACAATCGGAAACGATAGCAATACGGTGGAACCGGGTCAAGGCGCGGTTCGGGACGCCAGGGCGAGCTTGCGCTCCGCAAGAAACCGGCGTTCGACCGGATCGGTGACACGCCCGCCGGCGAGGAGGGCATCCAGGGCCGCCTGCGCCCCGGCCATGTCGCCCATCTCCTCCAGAATGCTCCACTCCAACTGCCATACCCAGGAGGGAACGCGTCCCGGCGTGACGCCATCGGCCAGGGCGCGGGCGTAGCGCAAAGCCAGGGGCAGATCCCGCAGGCGGTGCCTGGCCACCACCACGGCGTGGGCCAACCAGGGCCAGCGCCGATTCGGATCGGCGTAAAAATGGCCATGGACGAACTCGGCGAAGATGCGCTGATTGGCCTCCTCCGGGATGTCGCCATAGAGCCGGATCGCCGCCATCAGGGGATATTGCCCCCGCGGGTCCAGTTCCAGGATGCGGGTCAGCCAGTCGCGCACCCGTTCCCGGTCCAGATCACGCAGGGCCAGACTCACCCCGGACTGGTAGTCGAAGGCTTGCAGCCAGAGCATCAGGATCCTGGCCAGGGTCTCCGGCTCGCCCAGGCTGGCCACTTGCAGCACCTCCCGGTCGGGTGGCGCCGGAAGCGCTTGCGCCCGAGCGCGCGCCGGGGACTGGATTGCCGTCAGGAGCATATGCAGCGCCAGACCCGTCAGGGCCAACCCGGCGGCGGCGCGTTTGCCGTTCATATCCGCCGGCGGGCAAAATCGAACAGCGCCATGCCGGTCAGCAGCAGGCAGGCGGCCACCCCCTGGGCAGCGATGAAGCGAAAATCCTCCCAGGTCCCGCTGCCATACATCAGCCATTCGGCGCGGGTGAAGCGGTGCAGGGCGGGAATCAGGTAGTTCAAAGTTACGATAATTGAATTAACGAAAACCAGAAACGGGGAATGCACCGGCATGATCGGCCCCTGCCCCACCAATTGCAACGCCTCCAACGAACGAGCCAACCAATAAAACCCACAAGTCGCCGTGACCGCCAACGGAACCTGACGCAATACCAACACGCTCATCAAACCAAAAATCGCCACAATCCACTGCTCCACCCACAAGGAAAATCCCCACAACGCCACTTGCCCGACCGGAACGCTCCCCACCAAAGGCACCACAAACAACACAGCAAGCAACAACGCAACCGCCCCTTGCCCCAATACCCTCCCCACCAGATGGATGCCACGCTGCCTGGGTAAGGCAAGAAACATCTCAAGTTGTTTGTCGTGCATCTCCCGCATCTGACTGTTGACGGCAAACAGGGTGATCAACAACACGGCGCACAGCCGCAACCAACTCCCCAAGATCGCGACACGGACCTCCCGTGCCTCGGCGATGGCCAACTCCCCGGCAAAGCCGGCCACCAGCAGCCCGCTCCCCATGGCCAGCACCGCCAATACCATGAACCGGGTACGCCACCCCTCCAGCAACGTCAGATGCACCAATACCCCAAAATGACGCGCCAGCCCCCCTACCATTGAAAGATCACCCGCGCCTCCGCCCCCTGGAAACGCACCTCCAGACACATGGCCGGCACGCTCACGCCGCGACGCGGATGATGAGGATGCGAGATCAGTCCGCCACTGCCAACGGCAATCTCCCAGGTCACCCGGCGGCCATCGGGCAGGGTCAGCACTCCGGTCTGACCGCCCGCATCCGCCTGGCAGCGCAGCGCCGGATGAAAATGATATCGGGCCACCGCATCCCGCCCTCCCCCAGCAACCCGGTCCTCGACGCGCAACTCCTTCTCGCCGAATCGCCACCGCCGCCAATGGACCGCACCGCCCAACCCAAAACGCCTGCAACCGTCATGCCCGCACTCCAACACCAGGCTCTCCCCCTCCTCCGCCACCCGCAAACCCACCGGACCCACCCGGCGCGACCACCACCCCCGCCTCCCGTCCCCACAGGAACCCCCGTCGAGTTGCACCGTGGAATGAAAACGTCCATCCCCAGGATTGACCACCACCCGTTGCGTCATCAGCGACCACTCGAAAGCCAGCATCTCCCTCACCAGGGAACGCCCCCCCTCCTCGCACGCCCCCTCAGGGGGCAAACGAACCAACACCACGGCCTGGCCACGGCTCAACCGCGCAAACCCGCTCGCGGTCAAGGGGACCACGCCCTCCGGCATGGGAGGCAGGACCGGCATGGCTTGCAGTCGCCTGGCATAGGCGGCCAGTTCCCGCGGTTCCACCACCCCTTCCGGCAATACCTCGCCGAACACCGGCATCCCTCCGTCCGGGTGGCATGCCATCCGCATCCAGACCAACAAACGCCCCAGGCTCTCCCGCCAATAGGCCGTCACCCATGCGGGAATCGGGGCCTCCGGGTAGTTCCAGGCCAGATTGAGCAGGTCGCAAAGATCCCTGGCCAGCAGGAGATGCGACTGTGGCGCGCATGCCACCTCGCCTCCGTCCGCCAGAATGCGGCGCGGGATCTCCCGTTCCAGGATCGTCAACCCCCGCGTCAACCAGCCATCCGCCTCCGGCCCCTGGAAAAAAAGCCCGGCATGCAGCAGCGCCTTGGCATTCAGAAGCAGCAGCCTGCCCGGCGCGCGCCAGGCCAGATGGGCGTCCAGAAAACGGGCCTGCATGGCCAGGGATGCCAATGGCACGGGATCGGCAGGGGCGCCGTCCAGATGCCACTGCACCCAATGGACGATCCGCAGCGACAACGGCTCCGACTCCCATCCCACCCCCGCGCCGGGGGGATTCTCCGCCACCCAGCGGCTCAACAGCACCCGATGCCACCCCCGCCGTCCGGCAGCCTGACGCGCCACCAGATCCCCAAAGGCATGCAAACGCATCAGCCAGGCATGGCTCTGCTCCGGGTGATGCCAATCCTCGGGCCGCTGGATCTCGCATGTCAGGTTGTCGATACGAAACGTCACCGGCGCCAGCAACTCCGGCCTGCCCCGCACCGGCTCCCGCCAGACTCCGCTCACCGGACGCACCTCGACTGCGGGCAAGGGGCGCTCGACCGGCCAGAGTCCATGCGCGCGATCCCCCAACCATCCCCACATCCGGTCAAGCGCTGCTCCCTCCGGTCTCCTCATGCCTCATGTCCTATCGCCAACGTTACGTTTGCGAACATGATATCGCCTTCTCCAGCCCAATGCACCCGATCAGGCGAAAAAAGCTCTTGCCCAACGGGTTTGCAGCCGATAAGAATATTCAAACACAGACACCATTGACCGCATACCCAATTCCCTGGAGCAGCCATGGCAGACGATTTCGGCAGCGACGAAGCCTCTGAACGCAGCGAACCCTCTTCCAAAAGAAAGGGTGCGGTCCAGCAGGACGAAAGCAGCAAAACCAAATTGATCTCCATCGTGCTGGCCCTGGCGGCAGTGATGATCGCCCTGCTGCAATACACGCGCATTTCGCAGCAGCAGTATCGCTCCATGCGGATGGAAGAGATGGCACAGCAATACCGGCAACAGGTCGCATTCCGCGACAAGGCCTTGCAACGACGCTTCGATACCATCGAAAACAACAAGCAGGCCGACATGCTGGAGTCCCGCTACAAGCCCCTGGAAGCGGTGACCTCCCAGACACGAAGCGACAACAGGCACTGACGCGGCATCACTTCTCCAGAAGCACGTTCAACTGGCGGCCCAACTCCTCGGCGGTCCACTCCTCGTAGCCCTCGATCCGGGTATGGGGGGGCAAGGCGCGCAGGGACTCCATGGCGCTCACGCGCATCCGCCGGGCGCGCGCCAGGTCCCCCTCCATCTGATACAAGGCGGCCAGTTCCAGATAGGCCGGAATGTGTGCCCGGTCCAGATAGATCACCTTGCGCAACAGATCCGCCACCTCTCCGGGTTCGCCCCGCTCCTGAAAAAGATGCGCCAGCAGGAAATGGGGTCCCGATGCCACCGGATTGATGCGCAGCGCCTTGCGGCACCACTGCTCCGCCAGCCGGTTCTCCCCCAGATTGGCATGAATGCGGGCCAGCAGCATGCGGGCGGCAAAGGCATGGGTGGTATCGTCCACCAGTTCCGTCGCCAGGGGGATGGCCTTGCGGTATGCCCCCTGACCGAAGTGACTCAAGGCCTCCTGGAGCAGGGCGCCCTTGGCGGGTTTGACGGCAGGCGCCTTCCCCGCTGACGGGCGGACAGGCATGGACTTCTTCACGATCCGCGGCAACGGAACGGTCGAGACGACCGGCTCCTCTGCGGGACGCTGAAAAATGACCGAATCCGGATATGACCTGGCCACCAGCCGATCCGGGCCAAGACCCAGAATATCGGCCATCGGGTGGGGGATCTCCCCGTGACCGGTGAGCAGATACCCACCGTTCCCCAGGGAACGGGCGAACTTCTTGACGATGCGGGTGATCGTGACCCGGTCGAAATAGATGAAAACGTTCCGGCAGACAATCAGATCGAAATCCCGGATCTCCCCGGCTGGAAACTCCTCCTTGAGCAGATTGAGAAGCCGGAACTCCACCATGTCGCGCACCCCCTCGTTCAGCCGCCACTCTTCCCCGTGCTTGTGAAAGTGGCGCTCCAGCCACTCCGGCTCCACGCCCCGGAAGGACCACTGGCCATAGATCCCCTCCATGGCCCGGCGCAGGGGATGGTCGTTGATGTCGGTGCCCATGAGGACGATCCGCCAGGAGGCGTCCGCTGGCAGCAACTCGAGCAGGAGCATGGCAAGGGAGTACGGCTCCTCCCCGGAGGCGCACCCGGCGCTCCAGAGACGCAGGACGCGCTCCTCGCGATGGCGTGCGATCAACTCCGGGAGAATGACCTCCCGCAGCAGTTTCATCTGTCCGGAGTCACGAAAGAAGTAGCTTTCGACCGTGGTCAACTCGCGGATCAGGACCTGCCACTCCCCGCGGGCTTCCTGGGCATCCGTTTCCAGAAAATTGAGGTAACTCTCCATGCCGGCAAACCGGAGGGCATGGGTGCGCAGCCCCAGCTTGGCGCGCAGGGAGGGATCGTCCCGCTCCGGAATGACCAGACCGGTGTAATTGGCGATGAGGCGTCGGAATCGTTCCAGCAGGGGCTGATCCATCGGCGGTCAACCAGGCAGCTCGCTCAAGGTCCAGTAAAGATTGATGGTTTGGATCACGTCCACGAACTGCACGTAATCCACCGGCTTGACCATGTAGCCGGCAGCCCCGTTGTCGAAGCTCTTGATGCGGTCCATCTCGTCCTTGGAGGTGGTGAGGACCACCACGGGAATTTTCTTGAGCGCATCGTCCGCCTTGATCGCGGACAAAAACTCGATGCCGTTCATGCGTGGCATGTTGAGGTCCAGCAGGATGATGCAGGGCCGTTCGTTGGCCGGATCCCGCAGGCGGGCCAGGGCGTCCTCGCCGTTGCCCACCGTGGTCAACGGGTTGCCGACGTGGATCTTGCGCAGTGCCCGCTGCACGGTCATGGCGTCCACCCGGTCGTCTTCCACCAGCAGAATCGGTTTGGTTCCTTTCATGTCGCATGCCTCGCTCGCAAAAAATGATTTTTATGGCGACTCAATCCGCGCTCCGGGGCAGGGTGACGTGAAACACGCTCCCCTCGCCCACGGTCGAGGTCACCCAGGTCTGGCCACCGTGCAGTTCCACGATTTTTTTCACCAGGGTCAGCCCGATCCCGGTACTGTCGCAGTCGTCCCTGGCGTGCAGGGTCTGAAAGATCAAAAAGATGCGGTCGAACTCCTTTTCCGGGATGCCCGGGCCGTTGTCGGCCACGGTAAAGTGCCACATTCCCCCTTCCGCGACGCAATCCACCCGGATCTTCCCTGCGGGCTTGTCCATGAACTTGATCGCGTTGGAAAGCAGATTTTGAAACACCTGGCCCAGACGGGTCTTGTCGCCGCGCACCACCGGCAGATGGGTCACGATTTCGATCCGGATCGACCGGGGGGGGGCGAGCAGGACGATCAACTCGTTCACCAGCTTGTTCGTGTTGACATCCACCGGTTCCTCCCGGATGCGACCGATCCGGGAGTAGTGCAACACCCCCTCGATCAGCTGTTCCATCCGCCTGACCCGCCCGATCAGCAGGGACAACTGCTCCCGGCCATCCTCGTCGAAGCGGTCGGCGTAATCCTCGGCGATCCATTGGGTCAGGGAGGAGATCGCCCGCAGCGGGGCCTTCAGGTCATGGGAGACGATGTAGGCGAACTGTTTCAGCTCTTGATTGGAGCGCTCCAGTTGCAGAATCAAATGCGCCTGATCGTTGCCGGCCCGCTGTTCCAGCAGCCCTCTGAGACGCCGGATTTCGGCTTCCGCCTCCTGCAGACGTTCCCCGGTGCTTTCTGCGTCATGCATCTCCCGCTTCTCCTCTTCAACCCGACGGACGCGCCCGACTGCGACCACGCACCTGCAGCATGGGTGTCAACTCCTTGGGCAGGGTGAAAAAAAAGTGGCTGCCCTCTCCGGGACGCGACTCCACCCAGACCTGACCTGCGTATTTTTCCACGATCTTGCGCACCAGCGCCAGCCCCATGCCCGCGTTTTCCGCCTCGTCGCGGGGTTGCAGGGTCTGAAAGATCGCGAAGATCTTCTCGAAATAACGCTCCTCGATCCCCGGCCCGGTGTCGCTCACCCGAAACTTCCAGTGCGGCTCCTCGTCCGCGTCGATCCTGGCCACGCGCACCACCCCCACCGGCTTTCCCATGTGGCGTACCGCGTTGTCCAGCAGGCAGTGGAAAATCTGCTCCGCGCGGTTTTCCTGAAAATGGATCATCGGCATGGGGGTCTCCACGAGGATTTCCATCTCGTCCGGCACGGACAGCCCCTTGATCACATTGCGCACCACCCGCCCCAGATCGACCATGGTCAACTCCTCGTTGACCCGGCTCACCCGGGTGTATTGCAGCAAAGCCTCGATCAGCAGATTGATCCGCTCCGCGCGCCGGGCGAGCAGACGCACCAGATCGGCCCCCTCCTCGGTCAATTGCGCGGCGTAATCCCCCACCAGCCAACTGGTCAGCGAGCCGATCCCCCGCAGCGGGGTCTTCAGGTCGTGGGCGATGATGAAGGCGAAGTCGTCCAGTTCCCGGTTGGCCTCCTCCAGTTCCCGCAGGGTACGGGACTGATCCACTTCCATGCGCTGGCGTTCGCCCATCTCCTGGCGCAACTGCTGGTTGAGCCGCGCCTCCTTGGCGTAGGTCTCCACCAGTTGTTGGTTGAGGAGTTTCATCTCCAACTGCTTGTCCACCAGTTCCTTGTTCTGCCGCACCGCCTTTTGAAAGGTGGTCATGAGCAGATTGAGAATCTGCATGCGGCTGGAGGCGATGCGGAAGGTCCGCTCCTCGAAGGTCACCTCCAGTTCGCCGGCCTGCTCCCCTGCCACGGCGGGGGCCGGGGCGAGCAGTTGGTCGATCATCGTCCGCAAGGCGGCATCTTCCCAGGGCTTGACCAGATAGTTGTCGGCCCCTGCGGCCAGCCCCTCCAGGATTTCGTCCGGGTTGGTGAGGGCGGTCAACAGCATCACCCGTGTCCCTTGCAGTTCCGGGTCGTCCTTGATGGCGCGACAGAGCTGAAACCCGTTCATCCGGGGCATGGAGACATCGCTGATGACCAGTTCCGGCTTGTCGCGGCGGGCCATTTCCAACCCCTCCTGGCCATCCTTGGCCACGCCGGGATCAAACCCCGCCTCCCTAAGGAAACGACGCAGCTTGAACGCCTGGATGGCGCTGTCCTCGACGATCAGCAGACGTGGCACGCGCCCGGTCCCGGACGGCGCCACCGCCGGGAGGTCGACAAGGGACATCTCGCCCTTGCCGGTCAGGTTGAGCAGTGCCCCGGCCATGTCGGAGCAGGGCAGCACATGGGTCGCCACCCCAAGATCGATGGCCTGACGGGGCAGGTCGAAGGCGATGGCGGTGGTATCGTCCTGGACCAGAGTGATCCCTTCGGCGTGATGCAGCGCGGCCAGTCCGCGCACGCCGTCCTGACCGGTCCCGCTCAGCAGCACGCCGATGACCGCCCCTCCCAGGTGTTCGGCGACCGACTCCAGGGTCACGGTGAGGGAGGGGCGCCGGTTGGAGAACGGCGCGGCCTCGGAGAGCCGCAGACACCCCTGCCGGTCCACCAGCAGGTGATGGCCAGGTGGCGCGAAGTAGACCGATCCGGGCATCGGCATTTCGCCCTGGGATCCCTCCTGGACCAGCATCGAGGTCTGCCGCGCCAGCCAGTGGATCAACGGGCGGTGAAACACCGGAGCCAGATGGGTCACGCACAGGATCGGCACCGGAAAATCGGCCCCGAGACCGGCCAGGATCTCACGCAGCACCGGCACGACACCGGTCCCGCCCCCGATCACCACGAGATTGACCGCCGGCATGGCCATGTCCGGGATCCGGGGCGGCGGCGTGATCCAGGTCTCGTGGTAGCCATGCAGTCCGACCAGCAGCCGGATCTTGCCGGCCAGGGCGCGGGAGGCATCCTCGGCCTCGGCGGCGTTCCAGTTGACCGGTTTGTAGAACAGATCCAAAGCGCCGGCCACCAGCAGATCGAAGGGGCTGATCGGCTGCTCCTCGCGCAGGGAATCGGTGACCACCAGAACCGGGGGATTGCTGCGCTCCCGCACCGCCCTGGTGAACTCCAGGCCGTCCATCACCGGCATGAAGATGTCGGTGCAGATCAGGTCCGGTCGCACCTCTTCGATGAGACGCAGCCCTTCCGCCCCGTCGCGGGCGCTGCCTGCCACCACCAGGTCCGGCCAGGGCGCCAGAAGGCGCTTGAGCAGGGCCTGAGAGAGCGGCGAGGCATCGACCAACAGGACCCGGATCGGTCGCGACATGGCGTCACCCGAGGAACTGCTTGATTTTGGTCAGCAGCACCCCTGCATTGACCGGCTTGACGATGCAATCCACCGGCCCGCCCCCGCCGCAGGCGGCGATGTCCGCCATGGCCTCTTCGTTGGCGGAAATGAAGATGACCGGAATGGCGGCGGTCTCCGGATTTTCGCGCAGATGCCGGCACACCGAGATGCCGTCCATGTCGGGCATCATGATGTCCAACAGGATCAAATCCGGTTTTTGCAGCGCGACCACCTCCAATGCCCTCACCCCGCCGGGGGCGAAGGAGATCAGGAAATCGTCCCGCAGAATCTGACGCAACAGCTTCAGATTGACGACGATGTCGTCCACGATCAATATTCTCGGCTTGTTTTCCTCCGCATCGTTCATGGCCGTTCCAGGACAAGGTTCAAAGTGGCGGCGATCCTGTGGACCGTATCGCCAGCCGAGGTAAAATCCAGATCATCCACATATTGCGCCAGGGCTTCCACCTGCTCCCGCGCAGGAGTATTGGCCAGCAGGCGCCGCAATTCGGCGATGTTCTCCTCGACCATCAGGTCATTCCTGCACAACCGGGTCAGCAAGGCATGCAGCGCCCCGGCCACCTGATCGGGAGAGGCTGCCGCATGCGTCGTGGCGGCGGACGTGGCCTCCCTGGCTTCCGGGGGATCCGGCAGGGTGGCGATGGAGGCCATCACCTGCTGCAGGGCGTCATCGAAGCGCTCCATCAGGATGGGGAGTTGCGCGGCGTCCTGCTCGCGGATCCCCAGTTCCAGATTGCGGGCCGCGTTCTGCAACCCGGTGGCGGCGAGATTGCCGGCCACCCCCTTGATCATGTGGGTGGTCGCACGGGCCATCTCCATGTCCGAGGCCCGCTTGCCGCTCAGGCCGGCCCGGATCTTTGCGCCCACATTGGCGAAATCCCGCGCGAACTGCCGCAACAGGGACCGGTAGAGCCGGCTGCTGCCCATCAGGCGCATCAATCCGGCGGACACGTCGAGGCCGGGCAGCGCGTCGGGCAACCCGTCATCGGCTTCGCGGGCCGGGCGCCGGTCATCCGAGCGGGGAAGGCAACGATGCTGGGGCGCGATCCAGGCCAGCAACGCCTGAAAGAGCCGGGCCGGCTGGATCGGTTTGGCGACATGGTCGTTCATGCCGATGGCCAGGCATTTCTCCCGTTCCCCGGCCATGGCGTGGGCGGTCATGGCGATGATGGGCAGCGTGCGAAATTTCGGATCGGCGCGCAGCCGGCGGGTCGCCTCGTAGCCATCCATTTCCGGCATTTGCAGGTCCATCAGCACGGCGTCGAAATGATCCGTCCCGGCCAGATGGATCGCTTCCCGTCCGTCGTTGGCGATGGTCACGAAGAGCTTGACCCGTTCCAGGATCTCCCGCGCCACCTGTTGATTGATGTGATTGTCCTCCACCAGCAGGATCCGCGCCCCGCCGATCTTGCCGACGATCTCCTCTTCCAGGGAGGCGTTGGGATTGACGCGCCGGGAGCGCACGACGGCCTGGCCGGATACCTCCATGATGGTGTCGAACAGCCGCGAGCGGCAGACCGGTTTGGTGAGGATGGCGTCCATCCCCTTGCCATGCTTGAGCGCCACCTGATCGAAGGCGCTCAGGAGAATGATTTTTGGCTTGACGCTGCCGGCCTGGAGCTGACCAATCGTTTCCAGTCCATCCATTCCCGGCATGACATAGTCCATCAACACCAGGGGGAAGGGCCGGTTTTCGGCCAGGGATGCCGCCCATTCCCGCAGGGCGGCAGGACCCGAATCGGCCATGACCGGCTCGAAGGAGAAGGAGCGCAGGATCTCTTCCAGCATCTCCCGTGCCGCCATGTTGTCGTCCACGCACAAAACGCGCATGCCGCTCAGGCTCTCCCGGGGCACGGGTGCCGGGGCGCGCGCCTCGGGCTGCAACTGGAAGACGGCGGTAAAGAAAAACGTGCTCCCCCTGCCCAATTCCGCTTCCGCCCGGATCTCGCCGTCCATCCGGGCGACCAGGCTGCGGCAGATGGCCAACCCCAGCCCGGTCCCGCCGTATTGACGGGTGGTGGATTCGTCCGCCTGGGTGAAGGGATCGAACAGCCCGGCGATCTTTTCCGGACGCATGCCGATCCCGGTATCCTTGACGGTGAACTCCAGTTTGACGCGGCCTTTGCCTTGTTCCAGGGCGCGAATGCGCACGACGATCTCGCCGCGTTCGGTGAACTTGATGGCATTGCCCACCAGATTGACCAGCACCTGTTCCAGGCGCAGCGGATCGCCGATCAGGGCCGTGGGAACGCGGGCGGGCAGGACGATGATCAGTTCCACCCCCTTTTGCGCGCTCTGCTTGCGGTAGAGATCGGCGATGTGATTGCAGACGGCTGGCAATTGAAAGGGGACCTGCTCGAAATCGAGTTTGCCCGCCTCGATCTTGGAGAAGTCCAGGATGTCGTTGAGCACCCGCAGCAGGATATCCGCCGACCCCTCGATCTTGGCCAGATAGTCGTAGATTCTGGGGCCGAGTTCGGTCTTGAGCGCCAGGCCGGTAAAACCGATGATGGCGTTCATCGGGGTGCGGATCTCGTGGCTCATGTTGGCCAGGAAGGCGCTCTTGGCCTGGCTGGCCGCCTCGGCGGCCTCCTTGGCCTGACGGAGGTCCTCTTCCATTCGCCTGCGTTCGATGCAGCCGGCCAGGGTATCGGCGACCGCCTGGGGAAAGGCCTGCATCTCCGGGTCGTCCATCTCCCCGATCGCCCGGCGCAGGCGGTTCACCACCGTGTCGGGATCGTCGGCGGGCAGAATGGCCACCGGCAACGGGCCAATGGCCGAGGCCCGTTCCAGGATGCGATGCATCTGCTCGTCGAGGGGGATGTTTTCCAGGGCGATCTTCAGGATGGCGTTGAGGGCCTCCTGGAGGTGAAAATTCTGCCTGAGACGGGACTGGGCATTGCGGTGCTCGACTGCCTGCGAGGCGACGACAGGGAGGAATTTCAGGTAGTTGCGGTCGTGATCCTTGATCAGGTAATCATAAGCGCCCGCCTTCATGGCCTGCACGGCGGTCTCCTCGTCGCCGCCGCCGGTGACCACGATCACCGGGGTCTCCGGCAGCAAAGGAAAGAGTTCCAGGGCGGTGCCATCTCCCAGACGGTAGTCGGAGATCACCACGTCGAAGCTGCGCGCCCCGATCAGGCGGGTCGCCTCGGCCAGGGAGCCGGCCATGGTGAACTGAAACGGCAGCAGTTCCTGACGCATCAACCTTTTGAAGGCCAACCGGTCCACCTGGTCGTCCTCGACCAGCAGGAGTTGGAACTCACCGGGCTTCATCCAGGGTTCCGGCCAGGCCGCAGAACAGCAATCTGGGCATCCACGTCTCGCCGATGCGCTCGATCTTGATGCGGGCCAGGGCGGCATAGGGTACGGTGATGCGGGAGAGGTGTTCCAGCGGGGTCATCAGGACGAAGCTGAGCAGCACCCGGATCACCCCGCCATGGGCGACGACGAGGATTCGCTCCCCTTCGGGGTTGGCGGGCAGTTCGTTCCAGAGTTGCAGGAGGCGTTGACGGACCTCGCGCAGGTCGTCTCCGCCCGGTGGGGGGTTCTCCAGGGGGTTGCGCCAGAAACGGGGGAGGAGGTCGCCATCGGCGGCGAGGATTTCGGCGGCGGTGCGGCCTTCCCAGCGACCGAAGCTCATCTCCCGCAGACGCGGATCCACGGTCACGGGACGATCGATGCGTTTTCCCAGTTCCTGGGCGAATTCCGCGCAGCGGCGCAAGGGAGAAGTCAGGATGCGGTCCCAGGGGGGGTGATGGCGCACCGTGGCCCACATGGCCTCCCACCCTTCCGGGGCGAGGGGATCGTCCAGGGAACCGCGATATTTGACGCCTCCCTCGGGCGCGCCGTGGCGCAGCAGGTCGAGCAGAACCCCTTCTCCGGCGTCGTGGCTGCGGTAATTCGGCGGGATCATCGTTCGGGAGCGCCAGACAAGGCGCACGCCATGCGCAGGACCGGCAGGGCGGCCAGCGCCCCGCTCCCCTCTCCCAGCCGCATGTCCAGGTTGAGGATGGGACGCAGGTCCAGGTTGCGCAGGATGGGATATTGGCCGGGTTCCGCTGCCCGGTGACCGACGAAGAGCCACTGTTTGAGAGAGGGATGCAGCGTGATGGCGAACAGGGCAGCCACCGTGGAACAGAGGCCGTCCACGATGGCGGTGATCCCGAACTGTCCGCAGGCGACATAGGCCCCGCACATGGCGACGGTCTCGAAGCCGCCCAGGCGGCGCAGGAGATCCAAAGGATTGGTAATGAACTTCTGGTGATGATCCACCGCTCCCTGGATGATGTCGGCCTTGACCGAGATCATTTCCGGGGGGATGCCGGATCCCGGGCCGGCCACGGTTTCCGGGGGCATGCCCAGCAGGGCGCAGGCCAGGGCACCCGCCGAGGTGCTTTTGCCGGTGGCGATTTCGCCGGCGATGAAGATGCGGGTTCCCGCCTGTCTGGCGCGTTCCACCGCATCCCGGCCCGCATTGAGCGCGGTATGGAGCTGCATTTCGCTCATGGCCGGGGCGTGGCGGAAGTCATGGGTGCCATTGCCGGCCCGCTGGCTGATCAGGCCCGGCAGGGCATCGGGCGTTTCCCGCATGCCCACATCCACCACCTCGTAGGGGATGCCCAGGTGGCGGGCCATCACCGCACTGGCGCTCTCCCCGCGCAGGCAACTGCGCACCCAGGCCAGGGTATCCTGTTCGGTGTGGCCGGCGATGCCGGCCCTGGCCACGCCGTGATCCGCCACGAACACCGTGGCCCAGGCCGGATCGGCCACAGGTGCGCTGGTGCCTTGCATGGCGGCCATGCGACGGGCGATCTCCCCCAGGGTGCCGAGGGCGCCGGGAGGGCCGAACGGACGCACGGCTTGCGAGGAGTTGGGGGCAGGCTCAGCCGGAATCCGGATCGGTTGATGCAGCCAGTAGGGTGACACGCTTGAAGTTGCTCCGTAATCGTTGGTTGACAGACATTTTTTCAGTCTAACCAATCCCCTCGCGCAATGCCAGGGAGATCGGCCATGAAGATCTTTTTTTTCCGGAAAGCACCCTTCCGGTTGCCATGCGCGACCGGGCGCGGGTACACTGTGGGATGCGTTTTTTTGATCCATCCAGCCTTGGGAGTCCACATGCGGGAGATCGTCGTTGAAGTCGTGACTGCCGGCCTGCGCCGCCTGGCCGGGTCAGGGGAATTGCCCGACGGGGTGTTGGAGGCCTTGCCGGAGATCAAGGTGGAGCGTCCACGCGAAAAATCCCATGGCGATTTTTCCACCAATGCCGCACTGGTGCTCGCCCGCCATGCCCGCATGAAACCGCTGGATCTGGCCCGCAAGATCCTCGCCGCCCTCCCTGCGGAGCAGACCGCCGGCATCTCTTGGGACATCGCGGGTCCAGGGTTCATCAATTTTCACATCGCGCCGGAACGGCTGCGCATGCTGCTGGGGGAAATTCTCGCCCGTGGCGACCGCTACGGACACTCTGCGGCGGGTGGCGGACGGAAGGTGCTGGTGGAGTTCGTCTCCGCCAATCCCACCGGTCCCATGCATGTCGGTCATGGTCGCGGCGCGGTCACCGGGGATACCATCGCCCGTCTGCTCGCCGCCACCGGACACCAGGTCACCAGGGAGTACTACATCAACGATGCCGGCGCCCAGGTGGAAGTGCTGGGCCGTTCCGTGCTCCACCGCTGCCGCGAAATCGCGGGTCATGTCGAAACGCCTCCCGAAGGGTGGTATCCCGGCGAATACGTGATCGAAATCGCCCGGGCGCTCCTGGAGCGACACGGGGATCCCGCATCCCTGCCGTTTTCACAAGTGGTCGATTTCGCCATCGACTGGGTGATGCGGGAGATCCGCGAAGACCTGGAAACCATGCAAATCCATTTCGATCAGTGGTTTTCGGAACGTTTTCTGCATGTCAGCGGAGGGATCGACCGCGCGGTGGAGGAACTGTCAAAAAACGGATGGATCGTCCAGGGGGTGCTGGAACGGCCCAAGGGATGGGACGGCGCCTCCCCGGAGGATTACGACGGACGTCCCCAACTGCTGTTTCGTTCCACCCATTTCGGCGACGACTCGGATCGCCCCTTGAAAAAAGGCGATGGATCGTATACCTATTTCGCCGCAGACATCGCCTATCACTTCGACAAGGCCCGGCGGGGCTTCGACCGCCTCGTCGATGTCTGGGGCGCGGATCACGGCGGGTACGTCAAACGGGTGCAGGCGGCACTGGAGGCGCTGACCGGCAAACGGGAAATCCTGGATGTCATCCTCACCCAGATGGTCAATCTCACCCAGGGAGGCAAACCGGTGCGCATGTCCAAGCGGGCGGGCACCTTCGTCACCCTGCGCGATGTGGTAAAAGAGACCGGGGTGGATGCGGTCCGCTTCTGGTTTCTCACCCGCTCCTCGGGCGCGGGGATCGATTTCGACCTGGACCTGGCCAAGTCGCGCACCAACGACAACCCGGTCTTTTACGTACAGTATGCCCATGCGCGGGTCTTCTCCCTGCTGACCAGGCTCCAGGAACGGAACCTCTCGCGGGATGGGGGGGACCGGTCTCGCCTGGAGGCCCCGGAAGAGCTGGACCTGATCCGCCGCCTGGGACTCTTTCCCGAGACCGTGGAAGGGGCCGCCCTGAGCCGGGAACCGCACCGCCTGACCTATTACCTCTCGGAACTGGCGGCGGCCTTCCATGGGTATTACAACAACCATCGCATCCTGGATGAGGATCCGGGCTTGCGCGGTGCCCGGTTGGAACTCTGCCTGGCGGTCAGGCAGGTGATCGCCAACGGGTTGGCTTTATTGGGTGTCTCCGCTCCGGAATCGATGTGAACCCTCGCTATCCTACCTCAAACCAGTACCGGCGTCACCGTACCCGGAAACCAGGCCGCCTCATCCTGTTGGGAGCGCTGGGGGTACTGGTGGCCTATTTCATCTTTTCCTCGCCGTCTCCCAAAAAGGCGCCGCCCCCTCCTGCCGCGCCATCGGTGGCCGGAGAGGAAATCGCCGAACACCTGAAAACCGCCACCCCGCCCCTGCCCTCGCAGGTCGCTCACCATGGCGGAGGCGTTTTGGGCATTGCCGAAAACGCCCAGTTG
>JADGAR010000052.1 GCA_015231915.1 Magnetococcales bacterium | reverse complement strand
AGGGCTTCGCCCTTGGATCCCACCAGGGGGATAATCCCCCTGGACCCTTAATAATCTGAAACTGCAGACTCCAGAACGCCATCCGGCAACGATACCTCATTCGTCATGGTGTCGGCAATGGCCGGCGCGCCATGGGTTGCGCGATAATTGGCGCAATGGTTGCTTTTTGCTCCCGCACACGGCAACAAGTTGCCTGAATTCGAATGCGCGAGGGTTTGCAAATGGACAAAACATTTTCCGGCATGAACAAGGAATCGACGCTCCCGCCTGCCAGGGTAGAGACTTCCCGCTTGCCGCGTCACACCCAGGACCAGGATTCGACACCCCCCTCCCCGCCTGCCCCCCTGATCCCGCTGACCCTCGACACGGTTTTGACACC
This sequence comes from Magnetococcales bacterium, assembly GCA_015231915.1. Classification (GTDB taxonomy): domain Bacteria; phylum Pseudomonadota; class Magnetococcia; order Magnetococcales; family Magnetaquicoccaceae; genus Magnetaquiglobus. The sequence goes on along the minus strand of JADGAR010000052.1, from coordinate 28,811 downwards.
GGACAACCTGAAACGACTGTTGAAGATCGTCTCCTACGGCTGATCCGCCGGCAGATCGGCATACAGACGACACACGCCACGTCCCGCATCCTTGGCCGCGTAGAGGGCCAGATCGGCATGTTTCAACAAATTTTCCAGGTTGTCCGCGTGATCCGGATACAACGACACCCCAACGCTCACGCCGACATGGCAATCGTTTTCCTTCAACCGGTAGGGCTGCGAAACCTCCTGAATGAGACGGCCCCCCAACTGCCTAGCCATCTCCCCGCCCGCACATTCCGGCAAAAGCGCGGCGAACTCGTCACCCCCCAGACGAAACACCACATCGGTTTCCCGTAATGCCCCCTTCAGACGTTGCGCCACCTCCTTGAGCAACAGGTCGCCAATGTCGTGCCCCAGAGTGTCGTTGATCGGCTTGAAGTGGTCGAGATCCAGATACATCACAGCCATGGTACGCTGGTAGCGATGACAATAGGCCATGGCCTTTTCCACCAACTGGGTAAAAAGCCGCCGGTTGCCCAACCCCGTGAGGGGATCCCGGATGGCCATGTCCTTGAAGTGCTCCTTCTGGTGGCTCAATTCGCCGATGTAAGAATAAATGGCCGTGGAGGCGGTCTCGAAGGCCTGATCGAGAATCTGAATCTCGTTGCCGCTCTCGGTTCCGATGATGTCCGGCATGCGCAACTTCTCGTTGGAACAGACCTCCACCAGAATCAACGCCTTGTTGCGCAGCCGGTTCAGGGGTTGCAGAATCAGGAAATGCATGGTCAAACCAAGCAGCAGAATCATGAGGATGATGATGACCGAAGACCATGACAGCCTGAGAATATGGTCGCGCAGGGTCTGATGCATGGGATTCAGATCCAGGGGCAGGATCATGCAGAACGGCTGATCCGCGATCCGAATGGGAGAATAATGGAGTCCATGCCGCGACGCGTGATCCAGAAACGAAGAGGACACGGCATCGACAATACACCCCCGCACCCGTTCCGGATCGACGGACGGCCAGGCCTTCAATTCGAACGAGCTGGTCAGGACCTGATCCGGGGCATGGAAGGCGACGCCCAGAGACTCCTTGGGGGTCAACTGGCGCGCCAGATCCTTGTCGAGCCATACCCCCAGAATCAACACACCGGAGGTCTTGCGGTTGATCACGATGGGGGCCATGGCCAACATGGCCCACGTCCCGTTGAGGTTGGCAGAGGCGAGATCCGCCCCCCCCTTGAGGGTCTTTTGCAGCGAGGCTGCAGGAAACATGGTTTCCGAACTGGCATCGCTGGTGCTGTACAGGGTGGCACCGTTTTCATCGGTCACGGCGAAGAAGTCCACGCCGTGAATGTTGTCCCCCAGGAACAAGAGCTTGCGCAACAGACGGTTGAAATCCCGGGCGCGCCAGGTGAACGCCTCCTGCAACTCGCCGTCGCGGGAAACGACGTGGGCCAATTGAATCAGCGAGCCGGAGACATGCTCCAGCATGAAACCGGCCTGGGCCGCCTGGGCCTCGTGTTCGGTCTGCGCCTTCTGTTGCAAGGATTGATGCAGAAAGGGATAGTTGATGAAATAGCCGACGCCCATGGTGGAAAGCACCGTCAGGACCAACAGGCCCACCAGGGGAAACAACAAGCTGCGCTTGCGAATGATGTTCTTCGACACCTTGGACCTCGCCCTCACCACCACGACCTGCCAATGTAAAAGGCGTTGATATTACCCGGTTGCGCTTTCTTTGGCAACTTCCATTCGACGCATGAATGACTCAAAGATCAACAATGCCCACAATGGATAGGCGAAATCCCGCGCGCCGCTCAGGTGTTGCTCCACCATGCGCTGGAGAAAACGTTGGTGAAACCAGCCGGTCTCCATCAGGGCCTTGCCCGGTATTCTCTCTCGCACAAACGGGGCCAAGGGTCCCCGGAGCCAGGCGGCCAGAGGGATGACAAACCCCTGCTTGGGACGCTGGGAGAATTGCTCGGGGAGCAGGGGCCGCAACCCCTCCTTGAGGATCGCCTTGCCCTCTCCCCGGTGGAGCTTGAACTCCGGGGGGAGTCCGGCCATCCACTCCACGAGGCGGTAATCCAGCAGCGGGGCGCGCACTTCCAGGCCATGGGCCATGCTGGCACGGTCCACCTTGACCAGCACCTGGCCGGCGAGAAAACCCTTGAAATCGAGATATTGCAGCCGGGACAAAGGGTGCTCCGGGGCGTTGCGGGCGTAGGCGCGAAAGACCTCTCCCGCACGAAAACCCTGCAATTGACCCACGAATGCCGGGGTGAAAAGCTGTTCCCGCAGGTCGTCCCGCAGGATGGCGACCCCCTGAAAGGCGCCATCCACCCAGTCGAAGGCCAGGGACTGGAACGTGAAACGCGCCCGCAGCCAGGAAGGCGCGCGGTCGAGCTTGGGGTACCAGCGGCCCAGCAGGCCGAACAGCGGACGCCGCACGGCCAGCGGCAACAGGGCGCGCACCCGCTCTTCCGCCAGAAAAAGACGATAGCGCCTGTAGCCGGCCAGGCTCTCGTCGCCGCCGTCGCCGGAAAGGACCACCTTGGTGTGTTTGCGCGCCAGGCCGCAGACCAGCCAGGTGGGCAGGGCCGACGGGTCGGCGAAGGGTTCGCCGTAGTGGTGCGCCAGGGTATCCAGCAGGTCGAACCGCTGGGGATCGGCCTGTTCGATGTGATGGCGCAGGCCGTGGCGTTCGGCGACTCTGGCGGCATGCGCCGATTCGTCCAGCGCCGGATCGCCGAAAGAGATGGTGCAGGCCTCGAGGGGCCGGTCGGAGGCACGGGCCATCAGCAGGGAGACCGCCGAGGAGTCGATGCCGCCGGAAAGGAAACTCCCCACCGGGACATCGGAAACCATGTGGACGCGCACCGACTCCTCCAGCCGCTCCAGGAGTTCGGCGGCGGCGTCCGCGCGGGTCAGGGGAGGGCCGGGCGAGAAACTCACGTCCCAGTACCGCTCGGGCCGGGGCTGCGCCCCTGCGCGCCGCGCCAGCAGAGAATGGCCCGGCTCCAGCTTGCGGATGCCGGAAAAGATCGCTTCCGGGTCCGGGACATAGCCAAGCGCAAAAAAACACTCCACCGCCCGGTGCGAGATGGACCAGCTCCCGGGCCGCCAGGCGGTGATGCCGGCCAGTTCCGAGGCGAAGAGCAGCCAGCCATCGGGATGAAAGGCATAATAGAGCGGTTTCATCCCCAGCCGGTCGCGGGCGAGAAAGAGGGTTTTAGCAGTTTGATCCCACAAAGCGAAGGCGAACATGCCGCGCAGACGCAGCAGGCATTCCCTGCCCCAGCTCTCCCAGGCGTGGACGATCACCTCGGTGTCGGAGCGGGTGCGAAAACGATGCCCCAGGGCGACCAGCTCCCGGTACAACTCCTGGAAGTTATAGATTTCGCCATTGAAGACCAGCAGCACCGAGCCGTCTTCGTTTTCCATGGGCTGGGCGCCCCCCTCCAGGTCGATGATGGCCAGGCGGCGATGGCCGAACCCCAGGCCGGGCAGCACCCGCACCCCGGCCCCGTCCGGGCCGCGATGGGCCTGGGCGTCGTTCATACGGGTCACGAGATCTGGAGCCACCGGTCGCTCCTCCCGGCAATCAAACACCCCGACGATGCCACACATGTTGCTTCCATCTCCTCAGCCCCTTGCGGGTCAAATGGGTCACAAGCAATCCCGGCGGCATGCGCAGCCAGTGGGAGCGTACATAAAGACACCAGCGGGCCAGACGGACGGACGTCCCGTCCCGGCGCGGATCGGGATGGTCCGGCAGCATGGCCAGGGTGATCAAGCCCCGCAATAACCAGCCGGGCGGTTCATGCCCCGGCACCGGGGTTTGACAGAACCGCTCCAGAAAGTACAGGGCGGCATGAAGCGGAGCGGTGAGATTCAGTTCCCGGCCTCTGGCCAGCAGGCGGTCGCCGAAACCGGGGGTGGGGCCGTAGTGGCGCAGCAGGCCGTCCAGATCCAGCAGATCCCGCAATGCGTTGGCGCCGAAATCACTGTCGTGGAACAGTTGCACCATGGCATGGAGCACCATGTCCACCGGGGCCAGCGTCCACACCCCTGGCCGGCCCGGCAGCGGGATCACCTCCTGGAGCAAAAGCGCACTGTCGGGTTGCAGCCGTCCGGTACGCGGCAGAATGGCGTGATGGATGTCCAACTCCGTGGGGCGATGGCAGTGGCGCATGGGGGGGAGTTCGTGCATCCACTCCCGGTAGTAGTGTTGATCATACGGATCGCTCGTTGCGGTCAGCCAGCCGTGTTTTTGCAACGCCCGCTCCGCCTGGGGCAGGTCGGCACGGGGCAGCAGGATGTCGATGTCGGCCATCAGCCGTCCCCTGGCCAGCGGGAGACCCAGTGCCGCATAGGCGGCCCCCTTGAGGAGGATCACCGGCAACCCGGTGCCGAAAAACGCCCGTTCGAGGCGATCCACCTCCCAGAGAATGGCCCGCTCCCGGCTGTCGGCCACCACCCTGCCCCCTTCCAGCCCATCCCGGATGGGGGCGGGCAGGGTCTCCAGAAGGCCGGATCGCTCCAGTCCGTGCTGCAGCGGCCCCAGCAGCCCGGCCCGGCGGGCCAGGCGCAGGGTGAACTCCTGCTCAGGGGCGCTCAGGACCGCCAGGCGTTCCGGTTGACGCAGCACCACCAGCAGGGTCGCCGCCCCCGTCATGACGCAGCCAGTCCGTCCAGCAGGGCCACGGCCTCGCCCGGATCGCCGAAGGTCAAATCGAAGAAGCGGCACGCCCTGGTCATGCGCGTCACGGCGCGAAAGCCCCGCTCCCCCTGCAATTCGTAATTGAAGGCGTTGTGGGCCAGCCGCAGAAAGCCGTGATCCCTGGGCAGAGGAACCAGCCGGGCGGCAGCCCCGGCCTCGAAACGGGGAGAGACCACCCAGACGGGTCGTGCGCCTTGTTCCTGCGCCCGCACGCTCTCCGGGGGAGGCCGCAAATGCGCCACGGTCCCCTTGCGGGTCTTGGGGAACTCCGGTCCCAGCACCGCCGACGGCTCGAAGGCGCGAATCACGGCGATGGAGGCGTTCTTCAGGGCGATGGAACGGGGCAGCGGGGCAAGCAGGCCGGAGCTGGGCCGCAGCAGGCCGAATTCGTCCGACAGCAGCCGCCAGCCGCGCAACACCAAAGCCGCGCACAGGGTGCTCTTGCCCGATCCGGGCAGACCGGGCAGCAGCAGCGCCCGCTCCCCTTGCGCCACCACGGCGGCATGCAGCAACAGATAGTGGTTTGCGCGGGTGGCGATGGCGTAATTAAACCCCCATTCGAACAGGGGCAGGGCGTGATCCAGGGGAAAGGGGGCCATGCGGGTGGGACCATCCATCTCGAAGAAGACCTTGGGCCGCCACCAGCGACGCAGGCCCCACGGACGGGCCAATTCCAGATGAAAATCGTTTGTTTCACCAGTCTCGACCAGGCGATGCTCTCCGTAGAGCAGGCGCAACTGGCCGGCAAAGCCCGGCACGTCGGCGCGCAGGCGCACGACGAACGGTCCCGCCCGCCAGGCCAATCCGTCGGCGCTCGCCAGACGCCGGGTCGTCTCCCCGGTGGTCAGCGCGCCGATTTTCACGTCCACGCCGGGACGATCAGGCCGAACCGGTCCAGCTCCTCCAGAAGGGCGCGGTAGGGCGCGGGATCCCCCGCGACGCCCAGGCGGTCGAGCAGCTCCGGCAGACTCGCCGCGCCCTCCCGCAACGCCTCCAGCATCTCCACGGCTGCGGCGTTGAGCAGGTGGGTCTCGCCGGAATGAGGATTGAACAGAAAAAACGAGTTTTCAATGGATTCCCAGATCCAGGAGGCATCCTTCCCGATGGCCCAGGAGATGGGAAGAGGCGCGGAAGTCATGGTTGCATGAAGGAGTTCCAGCAGGATTCGGTGATGCGGACATTGGTGCCGTTCTTCCCCCAGGTATTGGAGGAATCCGTGGTATACGAGGTCGGATTGCCGGTGGTGGGGTCGTGGTAGATCAGGCACAGATCGGTGGCGTTGTCCCCGCCGCCGGTCATGCCGTTGGCGATGGTGGCTGGCGGCGTGGCGAAAAAGGTGCTGCGCGCGGCGCGGCGTTCGGGAACGTTTTCCACATCGGTGTTCAGAATGCACCGGACATCGTCCTTGTCGTAGATCAATGTCGTATCGATGCAGTGACCGCTGGCCGCGGCCAATGCGGCCCCGCTGCTCAGGGTGAGCATGACCGGCACCCCGGCCCCGGTGGCGGCGAGACGCTTGATCAAACGCCGACGCTGTTGGCGTTCGATCTCCTCGGTGGTCGGTTCCTCCCGTTGGATGGAGGTATCGGGGCCAACGGCCATGGCGAACTCCTCGTTGATTGGCAACCATTTGCCACAGAATAGCCGCTTCGGGCCGAAAAATCAAAAAGAGATTTGTAAACTTGCTTGCCTTTTCGTAACCGTCATCCCTCGAACAGCAGGCGATAGGCTGCCACCATGGCCGTGAGGGAGAACCGCTCCGCGACCCTGGCGCGTCCGGCAGCGCCGTGACAGGCCGCCAGTTGCGGATCCAGATAGGGTAGCATGGCCCGTGCCAAAGCATCGGAATCCCCGGGAGGGGCCAGGGCGCCGGTCTGGCCGGCCACGACCAGATCCGGCACCCCCCCCACGCGGGTGGCGACCACCGGCAGACCGGCGGCCATGGCCTCCAGGATGGTCAGCGGGGTCCCTTCGGCCAGGGAAGAGAGGACGAAGAGATCGAAGTGCGTCATTTGCTCCCGTGCGTCCGCGCGCCAGCCGGTGATGTGTACGCGACCGGCGAGGCCGAGCCGGTCGATGAGGCCCTGCACGGCAGGGCGTTCCGGGCCGTCCCCGACGATCATCAGGCGCAATTTTCGCTCCGGGGCCAATTGGCACAATCGAAAAAAGGCATGCACCAGGTTGGGGTGATCCTTGATGGACCACATCCTGCCCACCGTGCCGATGATCGTCTCGCCCTTGGCGGAAGGTTGGCGCGGGATTGGTTCCGGGAGGGTGACGCCGTTCATGATCAGATGAACCTTGCCGGGCGGGACACCCACCCTGTCGGTCAGCCACGCCTGCAGCTCGGCGGAGACCGGGACGAACCCATCCACGAAGGGGGCCAGGAGCCGGCGCAGGAGGAGATACTTGCGGTTGGTCCCGCAAGGGTCGTAGCTGTCGCGACCATGTTCGGCGTGGATGACGCGCCCGACCCCGGCCAAACGCGCGGGAAGGACCGCCTCCATGGCGGCCAGGTTGCAGGTATGCACCAGATCCGGTTGCAGCCTTCGCAAAAGCCGCCACAGCCGGAACCAGACCGCCGGGTCCTTGCCCGGTTTTTTGTGCAATGCGTGGAAGGTCACCCGTGGATGGCGGATGCGGTGTTTGAAATCGGTCACCTCGGTCAGGGAGATGATGGCATGGTCGAAACGATCGTTGGGCAGGTGATCGATCAATTGGGCCACCACGTTTTCCAGGCCGCCGATGTCGAAGCGATACAGGATGTGGGCGATGTGCATGGTCAACCCGCCACCACACGGGCAGCCTTTTCCAGATTGACCAGCCAGTCGTGATGGGCGCGCACGGCCTGCCGATAGGGCCTGCCATCCTCGTTGCCGTCCAGCAGGGCGACGGCCAGGGCGGCCAGGCGCTCCGGCTCCTCGGCCACGAAGCGCTGCAACGGCACCCGCACCCCTTCCATGGCCTTGGGGGTGGCCAAAACCGGTTTGGCCATGGCCATGGCCTCCAGGACCTTGTTTTGGATCCCCTGGGCGATGCGCAGCGGGGCCACCGCCGCCCTGGCCCAAAACAGCCACGGTCGCACATCTTCCACCTGTCCGGTGACCGTGATCCCCGGCTGGGAACGCAACGCCAACACCTCCCGAGCCGGACGCCCCCCGACGATCACCAGCCGCGCCCTGGGCAGGGTGGCCAGAACCTGGGGAAAGACCTCACGGGCAAACCAGGTGACCGCATCCACGTTGGCCCAATAGTCCATGGCCCCGGTGAAAACCAGGGGCAGGTCGGTGGCCTCATAGGGGTTGGGATAGTCGCGATCCGGCGAAAAATAATCGGTATCCACGCCGTTTTCCCAGAAATCGACCTTGTCGGCCACCTCCGGAGCCAACCCCTTGAAAAGCGCCGCCTCCGGTTCGCTGACGAACAGGGCGGCATCGAAGGCGGCGGCAACCCGCCTTTCCTCCGCGAGCAGGGTGCGGGCCTCGCGACGATAAATCCAGCGCGCCAGGCCACGGCACCCCTCGGCATACTGCGCCCATTTGCGTGAGTCCACATCCACGAAGTCGATCACCCGCCGAATGGCGGGGTCGAGGTCGACCGGGACGAACTGGGCCGGAGCCGCCGAATAGACCACGATGCGGCGCACGGGATGACGGCGCAGAATCTCCCCGGTCCAGCTTAGCATGGCGCGACTGGCGTAGCAGGGAAAGGTGAGGGAGCGTCCCGCCGGCAGCCCCCACAAAGCGCGCAAGCGGCACACCAGAGGGTGCAGCCGGACGAAACGGGTCTCGCCGGCGCACAACTCCATCAGGGGGGCGGTATGGCCAACATCCGCTTCGTCGTCCACGAAGGCCCCCAGATGCACGCGATAGTGCCGGGACAGATGCCGCAGGAGATGATACGAGCGGATCTTGTCCCCCTTGCGCGGGGGATAGGGAATGCGGTGCGCCAGAAAGAGCAGATCGTCCATGAGCGGAAGTCTGCCCGGAAACAAGAGAATTGAAAAGGGCGGATCGCACGGGGTACAATGAGCAGCACCTGTTCCATCGAACACCGGGGACACATTGCAAAAAATCCGTCCAACGTTGCCGAGGAGATCGTGCCATGCCCATGTCCATTGTCCTGTCCGATCAATCCGAACAAATCGTGCGCGCCCGCATCAAGAATTTCCCATCCCCCGAGGCCGTTGTCGATACCGCGCTGTCCATGCTGGACATCACGGATGATTGCGAAGATCCGGAATACCGGGAATATGTCAAACGCGCCATCGCCGAGGCGGAAACCGACACCGACCCTCCAAAGGTTTGGAAGCTGGAAGAGGTCAAGGCTCGATTGCATGAAGAGTGGGCACGCAGCCAGACATGCCACACTTGAAATTCCAGGAACGGTTCTATCAAGATGTACGCGATATCTGGCGCCACATCGCCGAGGATCATGTCGGCAGCGCAGATGCGTGGGTACAAGCACTGGATCGCAAACTGGAATTGCTGGCCAGTCAACCCCACATGGGGAAGCCTCATCCATACCTGAACGCAGGTTACCGGGTCCATCCGTTTGGCAGTTATTCGATCATCTACAAGCCGATCAAGGATGGCATCCAGGCTGTTCGCATCCTGCATGGCGCACGGCTCTTCTTGCGTGCATGGAATTCATGATTTCAGACAACCTTGCGATCAGACGCCAACCCGACGGTCACCCGGGCGATGGCCTCCAGCAGGGTCTTGCGACGGATGGGTTTGGTCAGATGGGCATCGCAGCCGGCCTCCAGGCTGCGTTGAATGTCCTCCTGCATGGCGTTGGCGGTCAGGGCGATCATGTAAACCGGATGCCTGGCTTGTTCACGCTCCCAGGCCCGCCAGGCCCGCGTGGCGGCGTAACCGTCCATGATCGGCATGTGTATGTCCATCAGCACCAGATCATACGTGGCGCTCTTCAACTTTTCCAGGGCAATGGCGCCGTTTTCCGCAAGATCCAGGTGATAGGCGGTTCGTTTGAAGTAACCTTGCACCACCAGACGATTCTCGATCGTGTCTTCGGCAAGCAGAATGCGCAAGGGCGTATCGACGCACAGCGCCGCAAGAGGATCGACAACAGGCGTCAGGACGGCGGATGGCTCCAATCCCAGCGCGGCGGCGATGACCGCATGGAGATCGACGCGCCGCGCCGGCTTGACCAGATAGTGATGCACCCCCAGCTCGGCGCAACGTTGCTTGTGGGACTCACGGTAGTCCGAAGTCAGCATCAGGATGGGCGTGCCGGGATAGCCAGCCGCCTTCCAGCATTCGACCACCCGCAGGCCGTCCAGACCCGGCATGCGCTCGTCCAGCAGCAGCAGATGAAAAGGCTCCCGCCGCTCCCTGGCCCGTTCCATGAGCAGCAACGCCGTCTGACCATCGACAGCCTCCGTCACCCCGGCCCCCAACGGCAGGAGAATCTGGCACAACATCAGCCGATTGGCCTCGGTGTCATCCACCACCAGGATGCGTTTGCCGCTCAAATCCGGGGCCGGCAATGGTGCGTGTTGTTCCACACCCTCACGCAATTGCAGCGTGACGCGAAACAGCGAACCCTGACCGGGAACACTCTCCACGGCAATGTTGCCGCCCATCCGTTCCGCCAGCCGCTTGACGATGGCCAACCCAAGGCCGGTGCCGCCGTAACGGCGGGTGGTGGAACGATCCCCCTGCGTGAAGCTCTCGAAGATGTTCGTCAGCCGATGCCGCGGAATGCCGATGCCGGTGTCCCGTACCGCCACCTCCAGCAGCAACGCCTTTTCCTCCCCGCCGGTTGCGGGAGCGGGCAGACGGTTCACGGTCAACTCCACCTCGCCCTGATCGGTGAACTTGAGCGCATTGCTCAAAAAATTGATCAAAATCTGACGCAGGCGCACGGAATCGCCGCGCACGCTCCGGGGCAAATCCGCAGCGATGCGCCAGGCCAGTTCCAACCCCTTTTCGCGGGCACGGGGGGCCATGATTTCGCAAACCGTCTCCACCTCTTCTTCCAGACGAAAGTCGATCTCCTCCAGATCCAGGCAACCCGCCTCGATCTTGGAAAAATCGAGGATGTCGTTGATGATGCCCATCAAAGTCTCCCCGGAGGACCGGGATATCTGGACACATTTTCTCTGCTCCGGGGTCAGCGCGCTCTCCCACAACAGGTCTGCCATGCCCAGAATGGCGTTCATGGGGGTGCGGATCTCATGGCTCATGTTGGCCAGGAAGTCGCTTTTGGCCAGGCTCGCCTCCTCGGCCAGCCGCCTGGCGCGCGCCATCGCCTCCCGCGCCTGATTGGACTCGGTGGTGTCGGTGAAGATCACCATCAGGTGAGGTTGATCGTTCAAGGTCAGGGGCACGAACTGGCTGTCCAGCCAGACCGAGGAACCGAAACGGGTGTGTACGAACGCCTCGAGACGACGCGGATGCCACCCTTGCAAGGCATCCATGGCGACGACGTACATCCCGGAAATCCGCCAGGATTCGAGCTGATGGAAATTCAGGCTCAACAACTCCTCCTGGCTGGCCGCGCCGAGGATGCGCACGGCGGCATGGTTGGCCAACACCGTCGGCCCGTCCCGGTGAAAGACCACCACCCCCGCCGGGGCCTCCTGAATGATACGGCGGTTGAACTCCAGGGTCTCCGCCAGATGACGCTGATCCCGCTTGCGCGCGGTGATGTCGTGCAGAAAGGCGATCAGCAAACCGCCGCGCATGTCCATGCAACGCACACTGATCTCCAGCTCCAGCAGCGCGCCGTCCTTGCAGCGATGACAGCTTTCGAAACGGTCATGGCCGTTCCGATGCAGATTGGCCAGATGGCGGGCAACCTCTTCCGGGGACTCTTTCGCCTCCAGTTGCGCAATGGACATGGTGAGCAACTCGTCCCGGGTGTAGCCGGAGAGTTGGCAATAGGCATCGTTGACATCCAGGATGCGACCGTGCAGATCGGTGATCCAAAAACCATCCAGCGCGGTCTGGATGATGCCGCGCGCCTCCCGCTCCTTTTCTTGCAGGACATCGCGGGACACGGTGATCTCGCCCAGTTGCTCCCGCATGTGGTTGAGGGTTGCGGCGACTTCTCCCAGTTCATCGCGGGAATCCAGCTCGATGCGGCTGGTCAGATCCCCCCGGCCCAGGGAGAGGATGCCCTGATGCAACACCGACAGGGAACGGGTGATGGCGCGCACCAGCATCCCGGAGGTCAGACCGACGATCAGGGCCAGCATCAGTTGCAGGATGATGTTGAGCCGTCCCTGCCATGCCAGCAGCCGCATCAAGGCGGCATTGTGCAAATCGTGCAGCTTTTCCACCAGCGGTGCCAGGGATTGCACCTCGATGCGCATGCGGCGGATGAGCATCTCCTGATACTGGCGCATCTCGGGATGCCGGTTGACATCGGGCAGAGCGTGAAACTCATCGTGGCGCTGTTTGACACTGGTCACCCTGGCGTGCATCTCGTCCAGCAGATACCGTTCGTCCGGGTCCGCGACGGGACCGGACAGGGCAGTCAGCAGTTCGGCAATGCGTTGCTGCAGCGTGTGCCACTGCTCGTCCGGGCGTTTGCGGTCGTGGCTGGCCAGTTCGTAGGTGATGACCGCCCACTGGGAGGAGAGTTTCAGAATTTCGTCCATCTGGCGGGAACGGTGCATCATCCGGTCGCCCTCCCGCTGGATCACCAGGGCATGCCCGGTCAGCAGCAGGAAGACCACGACCGGCAGAATCCCCATCCAACGCAGTTTGCCACGAATGGACATGGCGTCATTCCGGCAGATTGACGGCAATGGGCCGCACCCGGCGCAGCGGCTCGGCGGCGATGTTGGCCAGAAAATTGGGCACGCGGTCCGCCTGCACCAGTTGCGAACGCATGGCCCATGCCGCCACATCCTCCAGGGTGAGGAGAAAACGGTGGTCCAGCCACAAACGCAAACGGGTGTGATGCCACACGGAACTCAACTTCTCATTGGGCAGGAGACGCACCAGCAGGTCGTGGGCCTCCTGTCCATGGTCACGGACATAGGCCTCGGTGCGCACCAGGGCGGTCAACAATTTCTGGATGGCCGGGCCGCGTTGACCAAGCCGCTCCCGGAGCATCGCCAGCAGAAACACCTTGTCGTAAAGACCGGGGGCCTCCAGCACAATGGCGTTCTCGCCCAGTTGCCCGATGGCCTGGCTCAGAAAGGGATCACGGGTGATGACCGCATCCACCCGCCCCGAGGTGATCAGATCGGGCAGTTCCGGCAGTTTGCGAAACACCGGGGTGATGTCCGCCATGGTCATGCCGTGCTTGAGCAGTACCTGATCGAGGAAAAAATGGGTGGAAAGCCGCTGCTGGGTGGCGATGCGCTTGCCACGCAGATCGGCCAGGGCGCCAATCCCCGCGTCCCGGCGCGCCAGGATGCGCACTTCGTTGTCGCAACCGCCGATCACCGCCAGCGCCCGCAGTTCCGGCTGCCCGAACAGACGCAGGACAAAGGCGGTTTCCGCCACGGTGGCCACGTCCGCCCTCCCTTCCTCCATGGCCTGCAAGGCCTGATCGCCGGTGGCGAAGGGCAGGATCGCAAGCTCCAGATCCGCTGCGCGGAAATGTCCCAGATGATTGGCCAACGCCACCAGACCGGTCAACAGGGTCGGTGCGTCGGCCAGTGTCAAACGCTCTCCGGCCCAGGCCGCCTGCCCGTGCACCAGGATCAGGCAACCGACCAGGCCATTGAGAATTTTTTTCGTAAAATGCAATCTTGCAATCATCATCACTCCTTCCCGGCATCGGCACGCCGTTCCAAAATGGCGTTGATCCGCCGCAGTTCCTCTTGTTGGCTCTCCAGTTCTTCCGTCTGGACCTGCAGCTCCTCGGCCTGGCGGCGCGTCTCTTCCAGAAGTTCACGGGTTTCCCATGCCTGTCGCAGATGTGTCAAGGTCGAACCCAGGCGTTGGGCCACGGACTCCAGCAACTGCTGTTGAACGGGCGTGAAGGCCCGAAAGGCGGCCAGCACCAGCACGGCCAACACCCCTCCCTGATGGACGACCGGAATGGCGATGACCGAGACGGGCAGCGCCTCCCCCAGCCCAAGACCGATGCGCACGGCTTCGGCGGGGATGTCGTCCAGCCGCACGGTGCGACCCGTCAAGGCGCACCGGCCAACCAGGCCCTCGCCCGGCGAAAACACGTCATTGCGGTCATCCTGATGCGCCGGACGGAGATTGCCCAGCGGTTCATACCGCTCCTGAACCGGATTCAGCAGATAAATCATCCCGTGCGCAGCGGAGAGCATGGGCACCAGTTCCTGCAACAGGGCGTCGGCCAGAGGATCGGCATGCACCGCCTGCTGAAGAATGCCGACGATCCGGGCCAGGCCGGCATTCAACCAGTGCTGCTCCTCGATGGTGTGGGCCATGCGATCGAAAGTGACCCCCACCTGCCCGACTTCGTCCTGGCCTGCGACATGGCTGCGCGCGCTCAGGTCGCCGGCGGCAATGGCGGTCGCCGCCTTTTGCAGTTCGAGCATGGGACGGACCAGGCCATGCGCCATCCGCCAGGAGATCAGGACGATCATGCCGGCCAGCGCGCATCCGGCCAGCAGCAGCGCCATCGCCAAACCACGCACCGGAGCGCGCACCTCGTCAACCCGCATGAGGCTGACAATCGCCCAGTTCAGCCCGGGGATGTCCAACGGGGCAAAATCGACCAGCTCGGTTTCCCCATCCCGGCAGATGCCCAGCATGGAGCCGGTTTCTCCATTGAGCGCCTTCTCCCCATAGGCTGCGGCATCCGAATCGCTGTCGCCGGCGCGCGCCGGCTCCACCACGCGATTGTTGCGATAGGAGATCAGGCCCTGATGCCGTCCCACCAGAAAGGTCTCGCCGGTGCGACCCATCCCTTCCCGCTGGTGGATGATCCGGTCGATCTGCTCCAGAGGCATTTCCAGGGCCACGATCACCTCCGGTTTCCCATGATGGCCCGCAGCCTGGGCCACGAAAAAGGCCTGTTGGCCCTCCCTGGGGGCATAGGGGGCCAAATCGGCGAACCCGCTGCCCCCGGTGGCCAGAATCCGTCGCACCAGATCACTCAAATGGGAACCGGCATGGGGTCCGTTGAACAGATTGGTCCCCAGCACCGGCGTGCGGGCCACCGAATGGAAGACATATCCCTCCGGATCGATCAGCAGCAGATCCCGGTAACCGTGCTTTTCGGCGTAACGGGCCAGAAAGGAACGCCCCTGGTCATCCAGTGGGATGAAGGCCTCGACAACGCTCACCTCCGCCACCAGCGCCCAGTGCAGACCCATGGCCACAAGCGGCGTCCACGCGGACAGCACGGGATCGCCCCGATAATCCCGGATCACCCGGGTGTCGGTCTCTCCCGACAAGGCGGAACGAACCGCCTCGGTATCCACCCTGCCCTGTTCCGGCTGGCGAAACGAGGCCGCCACGGAACGATGCTCCGGGTCGAGAAAGGCGTTCGAGCGCATCAGGCGATCCTGGCCCACCAGGTAGGTCTGCCCGGAAGCGCCCTGTCCGGCACGCTCCTTCATGATGGCATCGAGAGCATCGAGGGGAAACCGAAACAAAAGAATGCCCACTTTCTGCGGGCCGGCAAGGATCGGCACTGCCAGAAAACCGGCGGGATCCAGGTAGGAGGGCCAATAGGGCGCCACATCCGCCGCCACCACCGTGCCGCCATTCTCCTCCCGGTTGGCCTGACGAAACGCCACGGCGAGATTGCTGCCGGCAATGGCCCCCTCCTTCAACGAACGACCGAGGTCCACCTCCTTCAAGGCCGAATAGACGATCCGTCCGCTCTCCGGATCGGCGATAAGAATGTCATGATAACCCAACTTTTCAAGATGGCTGCGGAAGACCGGATGGGCTTGCGCATGCAGCCGGCCATAGGCGGAACGGTCGTCGGCATGCCGGTCCAGCCGATGCCGGGCGCCGGGGGGGTTCGGATTGCCCAAGACGTAATAGGCCTGCAGGGCCACGGCGTCATCGTCCAGCGCGGCGAACCAACGCTCCTGCTCCGGTTCCCGACCGGCGTTGCGGCGACGGTACTCCTGGGCGAACTCACCCGCGTAATGACCGGCAAGCTCACCGCGCATCCGCTCGAGGGTCTGGCCCTCCAGGCCGTTTTCCCGGCGCAAGGATGGCAGGTGCTGCCGGAACCCCTGGGCGGCTTCGATCACCATGGGTTGCACGGCAAGGGTGGCAATCTCGCTCTCGAGGGTGTGCAGATAACGCAACGCCCCCAGCTTGCGGTCCTCGCGCAGCGCGGTCAGTTTGCGGAAGGCCTCGGTGCGCAGGGTCCCCACCGTGTCCACCAGCATGTTCACATCCTGCCGGCGGCTGGAAAACAGGGCTTCCACCTGGTTCTTCTTGATCTGGCGAACGGTGCGCAGTTGATCCGCAGCCTTGTCCATCAGGGCGTCACCGGCACGCACCCCCGCGAACCAGACCGCCAGCCCCAATGGAACCAGGCCGATCATCAACAAAAGACCGGTCACTTTCCAACGTATGGAAAGATCCTGCAATCGCACTTTGGAGTCCCCCCCGGTCATGAAATGCAGCGCCCAACCTCGAATGGCGCGAGGCCTGGTTGGTGTGTGAGCGGATATACTGATATGTTAAAATAGCAGATTGGAGTATATAACAGATTGTTAATCATATGCAAGATTTTTCAACCAGGTCGCAATCAGGATTTGGACTTGCCGAACACCCCTTCGAACTCCTTGAGGACCTGTTTGATTTGCCGGGATTGCGCGGCGGCGAAGCGGGCGGGAGGGGGATTGGCGATGCCGGCCAGGCCGCGTTGCGCCTGATGATCGCTCAGGCGTTGAATCAACCCCTCGACTGCCCGGCGTGTCTCCTCGGCCAGCACAGGAAAGACCACCAGGCAGACCTTTTCCGCCCCATGCTCCCGCGCGGAGCGCAGCTCTCCCTCCCCCTCGATCGGGGCATGGGCAGCCGGTTCGATGCGCCAGGCAAGGCGCTCGCCCGGGCCGGGCAGCGGGGCGGAATGGACCGGGATGACACACTCCATGCGACTGATGCTGATCTTGAGCAGATAGGCGCGCACCATTTCCGCACCGGCCCGGCGGAGCGTCACCGGCACATCGCCGCCGGGGGGGATGGTCACCCCCACCTGGAACCGGGTCTCGCGCAACATGGATCCGGTCAAGTCGGAGCCGAAGGTGATGGATTGGTCTTGCAGCTCGATGCCGAGGCCCTGGGGCGCCACATGCACCACCCGGCACTGGAACTCCCGCTGGTGATGCAGCTCGGTCAGCCGCAGCACCCCCTGGCACCCATGGACCACCGCGACCGGAATCTCCGGCAGCACGAGAAACAGTCCATGCAGCGAGACATCCCGCGTCGAACCGGCACAGACCGTCCCGTCCGGCAAGGTCAACACGGCCCGACCGGAAAAGGCAACCCGTTCATGTCGCCGACGCACGGTCATGGCGCTCAGGTTTCCTGCAACAAGGAAAGCTGGGTGTTCTCCTCCTGACGCGGGAACGGAATGGGATAACGACCGGAAAAGCAGGCATCGCAATAGCCGGTGCCGCAACCATTGACCGTGGCGTACATTCCCTCCATGGACAAAAAGGCCAGGGAGTCTGCGGTGACATACTCGCGCATCTGCTCGACGGTATGGTTGGCGGCCAGCAGTTCGCTCTGTGTGGGGGTGTCGATGCCGTAATAGCAGGGGTGGGTGGTGGGGGGAGAGG
This sequence comes from Magnetococcales bacterium, assembly GCA_015231915.1. Classification (GTDB taxonomy): domain Bacteria; phylum Pseudomonadota; class Magnetococcia; order Magnetococcales; family Magnetaquicoccaceae; genus Magnetaquiglobus. Next base: position 11,385 of record JADGAR010000052.1, on the reverse strand, counting down.
AGATGCGCAGGTGGACCGATTTGGCCCCGGCATCGCGCACCAGCTTGACGATCTTGCGACTGGTGGTGCCCCGCACGATGGAGTCGTCCACCAGCACGACGTGCTTGCCCGCGATGATGTGGGCATTGGCGTTGAGCTTGATCTTGACCCCGAAGTGCCGGATGGTCTGCTGCGGCTCGATGAAGGTGCGACCGACATAGTGATTGCGGATGATGCCCAACTCGAAGGGCAGGCCGGCGGCCTGGGCGAAGCCGAGGGCGGCGGGCACGCCGGAGTCGGGCACCGGGATCACCAGATCGGCTGCCGGGACCGGATGTTCCTGGGCCAGACGCATGCCGATCCGCTTGCGGGAGGCGTAGACGTTGACGCCGTCGATGATGGAGTCCGGGCGGGCGAAATAGATGTATTCGAAGATGCACAGGCGCCGTTCCCGGGCCGGGAAGGGGAAAAAGGATTCCAGCCCGTCGGGTCCGATCATCATTACCTCGCCCGGCTCCACATCACGGACGAACTCGGCGCCGATCAGGTTGAGGGCGCAGGTTTCGGAAGAGAAGACGTAACCGCCGTTTTCCAGTTTGCCCAGCACCAGGGGCCGCACGCCGTAGGAATCGCGGGCGGCGATGATGCACTGCTCGTTCATGGCCAGCAGGGCATAGGAGCCTTGCACCTGACCGAGGGCCTCCACCAGGCGCTCGGGAAAGGTCTTGCGGCGGGAGAGCGCAGTGAGATGGACGATCACTTCGGTGTCCATGGTGGACTGGAAGATCGAGCCGCGCCGTTCCAGTTGGCGGCGCATCTGCACGCCGTTGACCAGGTTGCCGTTGTGGGCCATGGCCATGCCGCCATAGGCGGTATCCACCACCAGGGGCTGACGGTTGCGCGGGCTGATGCTGCCCCCCGAGGTGGAGTAGCGCACATGCCCGATGGCCTGTTGTCCCTTCAAGGTGGCGAGTTCGTGTCGGCGGAAGACATCCGCCACCAGTCCGCCTCCCCGATTGCTCAGAAACATCCGCTCGTCCACCGACACGATGCCCGCCGACTCCTGACCGCGGTGTTGCAGGGCATAGAGTCCCAGATAGACCAGGTTGGCCGCCTCGGGATGGCCGAAAACGCCAAACACCCCGCACTCGTCATGGAAGTGATCGTCTAAAGGATCGGTCAAGGTTGTTCCTTCCCCCGGCAATATGAGATCGAAGCGTGGAAGCAAAACAGGATAACCGCAAATGGGGTATTCTGTCAAAAGGGATTTCCCGGGACAATCGCAGCGGAGGAAGCGAACTGCGGCACAATCTGCTTGCCTTTCCGGAATTCTATCTCGGGAAGACCAGGTGCAATGCCCAGGCGGGACGCATTCAAACCGTCAGGTGGTCGATCATGTCGGCCAGACGGGTCACGGGGTGGACACGGATGCCCAACCCCTGGGGGAGATGCTTCTGGCAGGAGGCCGGGATCAGGCAGGCGGAAAAGCCGAGCTTGGCCGCCTCCTTGAGACGCGCGCCGACATGAGAGACCGCGCGCACCTCGCCGCCGAGTCCCACTTCCCCCAAAATCACCAGGCCCGGATTGACGGCAAGGTTGCGAAAGGAGGCATACAGGGAGGCGCAGACGGCCAGGTCGGCAGCCGGTTCGGTGATGCGAAACCCGCCGGCCACGTTGAGAAACAGATCGTGGTTGAAAAAGCCGACGCCCAGCCGTTTTTCCAGCACGGCGGCCAGCATGGCCAGGCGATTGGGATCCAGGCCAAGGGTGGCGCGGCGGGGTTGCGCCAGCATGCTGGAGGCGGCCAGGGACTGGATCTCCACCAGCACGGGCCGGGTGCCTTCCATGCCGGCGAAGACGACACGACCGGCGGAAGCCACGTTGCGATCCGACAGAAAAAGTTCCGAGGGATTGGGCACCTCGGCCAGGCCGCTTTCGCGCATTTCGAAGACGCCGATTTCGTTGGCCGGGCCGAAACGGTTCTTGATGGCGCGCAGGATGCGATAGTCGTGTCCCCGTTCCCCTTCGAAGTGCAGGACGGTATCCACCATGTGCTCCAGGACGCGGGGACCGGCGATCTGGCCGTCCTTGGTGACGTGTCCCACCAGAAAGAGGGCCATGTTGCGTTGCTTGGCCAGCATGATGAGGCGGGCAGCGCACTCCCGCACCTGGGTCACGGCCCCGGCCCCCGAGGGGATGGTGTCCGTGACCAGGGTCTGGATGGAGTCCACGGCCAGGACATCCGGTTGGGTGGCGGCCACGGCGTCGATCACGGTTTCCAGGCGGTTTTCCATCAGGACCAACAGGCGGTCGCAGGCGAGGTTCAGGCGTTCGGCGCGCTGTTTGATCTGTTGGGGGGACTCCTCGCCGGAGAGGTAAAGCACGGTGCGTTGCGCGGCGAGTTTGGCCAGTGCCGTCATGAGCAGAGTGGATTTGCCAATGCCGGGATCCCCGGCGATGAGGATGGCCGAACCTGGCGTCAGGCCGCCGCCCAGGGCGCGGTCCAGTTCGTCGATGCCGGTGGAAACCCGTGGCTGGGAATCGGTGGCAATGGCGGCCAGGGGCACGGGCCGCGTGGTCTCGCCAGTGGTGGCGTGGGAACGCCTGCCGGGGGTGGCGGATGCCTCCTGAAACGCCTTCAGGGTGTTCCAGGCCCCGCACGCGGCGCAACGTCCCTCCCAGCGCGAGAAATCGGCACCGCAATCCTGACAGACGAATCGTTGCTTTTCCCTGGCCATCCGCTGCTTTCGGTTTCAGGTCACCAGACGCAAATGGGGAGGAGGACGTTTCCTGGGCGGAGCGGTCTCCTCGCTTCCCCCTCCCTCGATGACCTGCAACCCGACCCGCGCCCTGGGCGAGACGGGTGGCGGCTCCTCAACCGGGTCAGGGGCAGGTGAGGAAACGGGAGGAACGGGCAACGACACGTCCACCTCCGCCAGACCATACCGGGCACGCACCTCCTCGGGCATGCTCTCGCTCCAGAACATGCCGTGACGGGTGTCGGGATTGAAAACCCCCCACACGGCATCGTAGGGGATCACGCAATAGTGAGGAATGCCCCCGAAACGCAGTTCCGACTCGATGGCCTCCACGCCGATGTCGATCGGCTGCGGCATGTTCCGGTTCAAGATCAAACGCAACTCGATATCCTTGGCGAAACGTCGCGGCACCATCACCCCGGAGCGCGTGGCATCCAGGCACAGCATGGCCCTGCCCTCGCTTTCCAAAAGCAGTCGCACCACATCCGCCTTGCCCGGGGAAGGGGAATCGCTCATGTCCCGCTCTACGCCTTGAAACCGGTATTGTTGCAAAACACACACCCCGTGCCCTGACAAAAAGAGCATGGCTCTCGCCCGGCAGCAGCGGGCCGCGCCGGAGGCGGCGGCGGGGGTGCGGTTTGCGCGGGAGGCGGCGGCGGGGCAGCGGCATATGCGGGCGGAGGCGGAGGCGGCGGTGCGGTGGCATACGCCGGAGGCGGAGGCGGCGGTGCGGCGACATGCGCCGCTGGCGCGGGCGAGCCGGACCAGGAGGGCAAGACCACCCCCAGCTCCTGCATCATCCGCCAGGTATCCACCCCCAGGCGGGTCGCCAATTGTTCCATTTGTATCCGCTCGCTCTCATCGCAACGGCCATCGGCATAGACGATGCTCAGACAACCGGTCACGATCAGACGGGCCTCGTCGGATCCGCGCGCAATGGGATGCAAAACCGTGTCGAAGATCGCGGTCTCCTCGAGAAAGGCCCGCACGGCGTAATTTCTGAATTTGTCGATCAACTCGTCCAGGGGAAAACCGCCAAAGACCGGATTCTGCCGATTCTGCATCAAAAAATTGCGAAATCCGTCGATCTCCTGGCGCCGCAACCGGCCATGCTGGGCCGCCATCAAACCGGTATAGGCGCAGAAGGCCTCGACGATCGGCTTGTACTGCGCAGCCTGAATGCGCGGTCCCAGATTCTGCAATCCCCGGAACAGACCGGTCGCCATATCGGTCGCCGCGCCCACGGCCCGTTGTCCCCGTTCCACCCACTCGTTCTGCGTTGCCATAGATGCACCCTCGATTGCAATGAAGGCGTTTCGCTCCCGCCGACGGGAGCGAAACGCCCAGCCGACTCAACCCACATCCACCCCGTAGCTTCTCGCCAGGGGGGCCAGACCACCGGCGAACCCCTGCCCCACGGCGCGGAATTTCCATTCGTCGTTGCGCTTGTAGATCTCGCCGAAGATCATCGCCGCCTCGGTGGAGGCGTCCTCGCTCAGGTCGTAACGGGCGATCTCGGCCCCGCCCTCGGCGTTCATCACCCGCATGTAGGCGTTGTTCACCTGACCGAAACTCTGCCGCCGGACATCGGCCTCGTGAATGGTCGCCGCGATCACCACCTTGTCCACATCAGCGGGAATCCCGGCCAGATTCATCAGAATCCGCTCGTCATCCCCCTCGCCCTGACCGCTGCGATTGTCGCCCTGATGCTGAACCGAGCCATTGGCTCCCTTCGGGTTGTTGTAGAAGACGAAATCGCTGTCCGAACGGACCTTGCCATTGGCGCCGAGCACGAACACCACGGCATCCAGATCGAACGGCTGACCGTCGGTGGCGCGGATATCCCAGCCCAGGCCGATCGCACAGGCCTTCAAACCGGGCACTTCCTTGGACAACGACACATTACCACCTTTCGTGAGAGAAACAGGCATCTTGCAAGGCTCCTTTTTTGTAAGATCAAGTGGTTGGAACTAAATAAACCGACGCATCCCTTCCGCAAGCTCGGCCAAAGTGCGCCCCTGCGCCTTCTCGCCCACGGCGCGCACGGACCAGCCGCCATCCTTGCGGTACAGGGTCAGCATGATCAAGGCGGTGTGCGAACCCTGCTCCCGCAATTGATATCTTGCCAGTTCCTGGCCCGTGGTGGCATCCAGCAAACGGCAATAGGAGTTCTCGATGGCGTCGAAGGTGTCGTTGGTGAAGGAACTCACCACGAACACCAGGGCCTGCACAAGAGGCGGGACACGCTGCAAGGAGACCATGATCTGCTCGTCGTCCCCCTCCCCATCGCCGGTCAGGTTGTCGCCCGAGTGTCGCACGGAACCGTCCTGACTTTGCAATTGACGAAACCACACCTGATCCACCAGCCGACCCTGCGCGTCGAACAACCCCACCGAGGCGTCCAGATCGATATCCTTGTTGCCGCCGCCGGTCAAGAATCCGAAAAATCCTTTCTTCTCCGGCTTGCGGGCATCCCAGCCCAGACCCATGACGATGTTGTCCAGCGTTTTTCCCGTCTCTTTTTCCAGCGAAACCCGTTGACCCTTGGTCAAAGATATGGCCATGGCGTGCATACTCCTCAAACATGATTGGGGAAGAATTAAAGACAGTTTAAAGAGACCCGCCCGACCATGCAAGGGACGCACTGGAGCATGGCGTCATTTGGTGCTAAAATTATCGAGACCCATGGAAACCCCATTTTTCGGACAAAGGATTGCCACGCACCATGCGACCCACGCCCATGATACTCGCCATACTGGACGGCTGGGGGATGCGCCGGGACACCAGCCACAACGCCATCCACGCCGCACCCACCCCCCATTTCGACCTCTGGTGGCGCACCCGCCCCCACGCCCTGGTGGAAACCTGCGGCGAACACGTCGGCCTGCCGGAAGGCCAGATGGGCAACTCCGAGGTGGGGCATGCCAATCTGGGCGCGGGGCGGATCCTCTATCAGGACTTCACCCGGATCGGTCTGGCGGTGCGGGAAAACCGGCTGGGCGACAATCCCGCCTTGACCGGCACCGTGGCGGCATGCGTCGCGGCCCAAGGCACGATCCATCTGTGCGGCCTGCTCTCCCCTGGCGGGGTACACTCCCACATGGATCATCTGCTGGCCGGAGTGCGGGTGGCCCATGAGCTTGGCGCAAGCGCCATTCAGGTCCACGCCTTTCTGGACGGTCGGGATGTTCCGCCCCGCTCGGCCCTGGAATACCTGGCCGATTTCGAGGCGCGGCTGAAGCGACTGGGTGCCGGTCGCATCGCGTCGGTCTGCGGTCGTTACTGGGCCATGGACCGGGATCAGCGCTGGGACCGGGTGGCGCGCGCCTACGACATGCTGACCCTGGGCACTGGAGAGCGGGCGAGCGACGCGAAAGGGGCCATCCAGGCGGCCTACGGGCGCGGGGAGGACGACGAATTCGTGCAACCCACCGTGATTCCGGATGGCCAGGGCCGGATCGCCACGGTGCGCGACGGGGACGCGATCCTGATGATGAACTTCCGCGCCGACCGCATGCGGGAGATCAACCGCGCCCTGCTCGATCCTGTGTTCACCGGTTTTGTCCGCCAGGCGCGACCGGTGCTTTCCGGTCACCTCAGCCTGACGGAATACGATGCCTCCCTGCCGGGAACGGTGGTCGCCTTTCCGCCGCAAACCCTGGTCAACACCCTGGGGGAAACCCTGGCCAAGGCGGGTTTGCGACAGTTGCGGGCCGCAGAGACGGAAAAATACGCCCACGTCACCTATTTTTTCAACGGCGGCCAGGAGGTCTCCTTTCCGGGGGAGGAGCGGCTGCTGATTGCCTCGCCCAAGGTGGCCACCTACGACTCGCAGCCGGAAATGTCGGCCATCCCGCTGACCGACCGGGTGGTGGAGGCCATCGCATCCGGACGATACGACCTGATCGTGGTCAATTACGCCAATCCCGACATGGTGGGCCATACCGGCAACTTCGCGGCGGCGGTGGAGGCGATCCGGGTGGTGGATCTCTGCCTGGGTCGGCTGGCCGAGGCGGCAGGCGAGGCCGGCGCGGCAATGGTCATCACGGCGGATCACGGCAATGCCGACCGCATGCTGGGCGAGGACGGCCAGCCGCACACGGCCCACACGTTGAGTCCGGCCCCGCTGCTCTATCTGGGGAACCGGCAGATCCGGCTGATGGACGGACGGCTTTGCGACGTGGCCCCGACCCTGCTGTGGCTGATGGGCCTGCCCCAACCCGAAGAGATGGATGGCCATTCGCTGGCCATGCCGTCGGCATCATGAAGCTTTTGTCACGGCTGACGCTGCTGGGCGGACTGCTCGCGCCGGCGACGCTGCCGGCGGTCAGCGAGATCGACAACCAGGAACACGCCACCCTGGAGCGCAGCCGTGTGCAATTGAACCGAACCGTGCGGGAACTGGTCCGGGAACAATCCGCGTTGCGCGCGGCCAGCGGAGAGGCCGCCTCGTTGCTGGACGAACTGGAAAAACTGGACCGCTCCCTGCTGGAGGGCGAACGTCGTCAGGCAGAGCTGATGCAACGCCAGATGGAGGCCCTGCGCAACCTGCCGGAGGTGGAAGCCCGCGTCGAGGCCCACCGGAAAAAGATGGCCGGGCAACGCCGACGGTTGGCGCAACACCTGCGTTTGATGTATGAATTGGGCAGCCAGGGACCTCTCAAGGCGCTGCTGTCCGGGGACAACAGCGCCACCAGCCGGCAGGGAGTGCATTATTATGCCCGCTACATCCAGGCCCGCAACCAGGAATTTCTCGAATTCCGCCTCGCTGCCGCAAGGCTGCGCAACGACCTGGCCAAAAGCCGGGAACTGGCGGAAACCCTGGCCGCGCTGAACGCGGACCTGACCAGGGAACAACAACAGCTTCACGAGGAGCGGTTGCAGCGGGCCAGATTTCTGGAAAAGGCGCGCAGCGAGGAAAAATTCCACCAGCTCAAGGTGGAGGAGCTGATCCAGGCCAAGAACCAATTGACCGACTTCCTGGAGAAACTGAGCGGCTACCTGGACGAGGAACCGGTCAAGACCACCGAGGAGAAACCCGTCGAGGAGGTGGCGAAAAAGCCCGTCGAGGAAGTGGCGAAAAAGCCCGTCGAGGCGGTGGCGAAAAAACCCGTCGAGGCGGTACGGGAAAAATCGGTGACCACGGCCCGCGCCGAGAGTTCGATCCGGAGCCGGCGCGGCCAGATCCAGCCGCCGGTGAGCGGCGAGTGGGAGAAACGCCCGCCGGGGATCTTCTTCCGCACCACGGCCAAGACCCCGATTGCGGCCATTCATGGCGGACAGGTGGTTTACGCGGACTGGTTCCGGGGGTATGGTCTGCTGGTGATCCTGAAACACGATGAACACGTCTATTCCCTGTACGGCCACAACAACAAACTGTTGGTGGCCCAGGGAGATCCGGTGAAGGCGCGGGACATCATTGCGGAAAGCGGCGATTCCGGAGCGTTGGATGGGGTGCCGGGGCTTTATTTTGAAATCCGCATCCAGGGCAGGAGCGTCAATCCTGGCGATTGGCTGATGGATCGAGGGTGATGAGACAAAACCGGATCGATTGGGTCCGGATCTTGAATAAGGTGGGTAGCGGCCAGCCTGCCCGGCTGGCACGATTTCGATGAACAAAAACGACTTGGGAGAATCCATGAACAATCCAAAGCGAGCCGGCCATCCCTGGCGATTCGGCGTTGTACTTTTGACCGTCCTGACCGCGGCCCATTTCATGACCGACAATGTGTTGGCGGTCAGTCAGGTGACCTACGAGAAGCTGCGGGTCTTTTCGGAGGTTTATTCGCTGATCAAGCAGAACTACGTCGAGGAGGTGGATGAAAAATCCATCCTGTACGGGGCGATTCAGGGGATGTTGAAGACGCTGGATCCGCATTCGTCTTTTCTGACGCCGGAAAATTTCAAGGAGATGCGGGTCGATACCCATGGAGAGTTCGGTGGCCTGGGGATCGAGATTTCGCGCGATGAACGCGGGGTGCGGGTGGTATCGCCCATCGAGGACACGCCGGCCTACCGTGCCGGGATGAAGGCCGGTGACATCATCGTGAAGATCGACAACGCCAGCAGCGTGGACATGGACCTGCTGGAGGCGGTCAAGAAGATGCGGGGCAAGCCCGGCAGCAAGATCACCCTGACGGTGGTGCGCAAGGGAGAGACGAAACCGCTGACCTTCACCATCGTGCGGGCGATCATCAAGATCCGCAGCGTGAAATGGCGGGAGGAGTCGTCCGGCATCGGCTATGTGCGGGTGATTCAGTTCAACGAGCAGACCCAGCCCTTGCTGGAGACGGCGCTGGCCGACCTTTTGAAGAAGAGCGACGGCAAGCTGAAGGGATTGGTGCTGGATCTGCGCAACGATCCTGGTGGTCTGTTGGATCAGGCGGTTTCGGTGGCGGATACGTTTCTGGAGGAGGGCAGGATCGTCTACACCAAGGGCCGCATTCCCGGCAAGGACATGTCCTTCGACGCGCAGGCCGGTGATCTGACCCAGGGTGCGCCGATCGTGGTGCTGATCAACGGCGGTTCGGCCTCGGCCTCTGAGATCGTGGCCGGCGCGCTGCAGGATCATCATCGGGCGGTGATCATGGGGACCACGTCGTTCGGCAAGGGTTCGGTGCAGACCATCATTCCGCTGGCGGACGGTTCCGGACTCCGCCTGACCACGGCGCAGTATTACACGCCGAGCGGTCGTTCGATCCAGGCCAAGGGGATCCTGCCCGACATCGTAGTCGAGGATATGGATGTCAAGGACAAGAAGGGGCAGCATCGTCCCAAGGAGGCGGATCTCAAGGGTCATTTGCAAAACAACGACCCCGAACAAAAGGCCCCGGCGGAAGGCGCTCCCGAGGAGCAGAACAAGAAACCGGACCCCGACGTGGAAAAGAAACCCCAACCGGAACAGGCGCCGGAAAAGATCAAGGAGCCTGAGAAAGAGCAGGCACCGGAATTGGAAGTCGATCCCAATGCGGAACCCGAGAAGAAGAAAAAGGACGGTTCGAGCAACGTGCCCGAAGAGGATCAGGACATCGTGACCGGTCACAGCAAGCAGGATTACCAGTTGCAACGGGCGCTGGATCTTTTGAAGGGGTTCCAGGTTCTGGAAAGCCGCATTAAAAACAAGCCAGCGGAAGGCCGACATTGACCACCGACGACCAGTTTCCGGAGCTGCCCTCTGCAGATCAACCGGAGAGGAAATGGTGGGTTATTCCCCTGGTAGCCGCCGTCCTGTTGTTTCTGGCCGGAATCGGCGTGGGCCGGTATCTGGATCAGCCGCCGTCTCCTCCCGTGGCCACGGAGGAGGCGGTCAAGCCAGTCGGGGAGCCTGCTCCTGAAACGCCGGCGCCAGCCACCAAGGTGGATGTCGCCGGTGCCGGCACGACCAGCACCGTACCCGTGCCGGTCGATGCGGCCAAGAGCGAGGTCAAGCCACCCGCCGAGGCGGTGATGCCGCCATCCGTGGCGGTTGTTCAGCCGCCGGAACCTGCCGTCAAAACGGAGTCTGTCGAGGAGTCGCCGCCCCGCAACGAGGTTGGCGCCCAGATGCTTGCAGAACCTGAGGAAGAGCTTCCGGTGCAATACGAGGAGGCACCGCCGCACGAACCGTCGCCGCCGCCCATTCCGTTGCCCACGCGACCGCCATCGGGCAAGGGAACGGCGCGGGTGGCGATCATCATCGACGACATCGGGTACAGTCCCACCTCCCTGCTCATTGCCAAGCTGCCGTATGCCATCACATTGGCGATTTTGCCGGGTGGCGAGTTGTCCAGGCAATCGGCGACCATTGGCCAGGCCAGTCACAAGGAGGTCATTCTGCATCAACCCATGGAACCGAAGGGGTATCCGAAGGTGAAGCCTGGTCCAGGGGCCATGTTTTCGCACATGGATGGGGAGCAGATTCGTCAGATTCTTGTGCAGAATCTGAAGCAGTTTCCTGAGGCGGTGGGCATCAACAATCACATGGGTTCGCGTTTGACCGAGAACCGTGATGCGATGGACGCGGTGATGGAGACGTTGCGGGGCAAATCGCTGTTTTTCGTGGACAGCCGGACGAGTCAATCGAGTGTGGCGTATGCACGTGCGCTTGCCCAGGGATTGTCTGCGACCCGCAGGGATGTATTTCTCGACAACATTCCCAAGGCCGGGCCAATTGATGCGCGATTGGCCGAGTTGGAGCACATCGCCCATCATACTGGTCGGGCTGTGGGGATCGGGCATCCGTATCGGGAGACTTTGCACGCCTTGCAGAGATGGTTGCCGGAGGCGACCAGGCGGGGCATTCAGGTGGAGCCGATCTCTCATTTTCTGCGTGTGGAGCCGAAGCGGCAGGTGGAGCAGTCGGTTCCGGCGCGGAAAGCGGTTGTGGAGAGCGAAAAGCCCGCAGTGAAGCCGGCGGCTTTGCCGAGAAAGCCCCCCCCTGCTCCCGCAATGCGGGAGAAGTCGGCTCCTCCGGTGATGCAGTCAGCGCCCGTGATGCAACCGGCACCGGCGCCAGCGGTGAATCTGCCGGTGTTGGATCCTTTTGAACACGTTTTGCCTGTTGATCCCAAACCCTGAACCGCGTTCCGATTGGAATCCACGGTTGTCATTATCAGGGGTCCAGGGGGATTATCCCCCTGGTGGGATCCAAGGGCGAAGCCCTTGGTGG
>JADGAR010000051.1 GCA_015231915.1 Magnetococcales bacterium | reverse complement strand
CGCCGCCACCCCCTCCCTTTGCGCCCGGCACCACGTTGTCGTTGGCTCTGGCAGAGGAAGTGGTGGTCAGAGGCTACCGCTTCGCATCGACGGATGCGGTCAAGGTGGTGGCTACCGGCGCGGAACTGGCCAATCTGGCTTTTGCCAGGTATGCCATCGCCAATATCGGCGGGGCCAGCGTGACCCTGGACGCCAGCGACGACAACGTGGTGTTGAACCACGCCCAGGTTGCGGCCCTGCTTGCCTCCGGCTCGAAATTCGCTCCCAACGACGTGATCCGTCTCAGCGACACCGGCGCCAACCTGGTGAGTGCCGCCCTGTCTGGCGCCAATGCCCAGGCGATCACCGGTCTGGGTGGCGCCAGGGTGCTCCTGGACGCCACAGACAATGCCGTCACCCTCAACGCCGCCACTGCCTCCGCCCTCCTGAACGCCGGCACGAAATGGGATGCCTCCGACACCCTGACCATCACCGGCAGCGGCAGTGAGTTGTCCTCCCTGGATTGGACCAACCTGACCAAACTCGGCGGGGCCGGGCTGTTCCTGGACGCCTCGGACAACAGCGTCACCCTCACCGTGGCGCAAGCCAATCTGCTGCGTACCGCCGGGGTCAAGTTCCATGCCAGCGACTCGCTCACCCTGGTCGGGACCGGCGCGGAACTGGCCGGGTTGACGCCTGGCGATTACACCAGTGGATTGCGCTTTTCCGGTATCACCCTGGATGCCAGTGACAACAAGGTGAGCCTGACCATGGCGCAAGCCGATGCCCTGATCACGGCGGGTGTCAAGTTCGCTGCCAACGACCAGGTTTTTGTCTCCGGCAGGGGGTTGGATTTTGCCACGCTCACCAGCGGCAAATACAACACGTCGGCCCTGGGTGGGGCCAGCGTCAACCTGGATTACGCCACCACCCCAGAGATGAATATTGTCAAGTTCGGGGCGGGCGACGACATCATCCGGGTCGTGGACCGCGTTGCGCCTTTCCGGGTCTTCATCGACGGCGGCGCGGGCACCGATACCGTGGTGATCAGCTTTCCCGGCGTGACCGATCTGGACAGCTTCACCGATCGCGGGGTGGCAAACAACACTGGGTTTTATCTGCACGACGACCGTGGTTGGACCATTCTGATCACCAATGTGGAAAAGGTCCAGTTCGGCTTGAACACCACGGTCTATCAAATCCATACCGGATCCTCGAACACGTTCCTTTCCAGCGGCGGCGTCGGCGGCGATGGCAATTATTTCTACTCCATCAACGCCAACAAGGCGGTCATGTTCGAGTCGGATGTGACAGGCATCGCCTATGATCTGGAATTCTATTCCATGGATGCCTCCCAGGTGTTGAGCGGTGCGTCCCCGACGACGCTGGTCGGCACCAGATGGAACGACCAGATTGTGGGCACTTCCGGAGCGGATACCATTCATGCCGGCAAAGGCATGGACTATGTCCTGCCGGGCGCAGGCAATGACGCGGTGTATCTTGGCTCAGCCAATGACGTGGTGTACGTGAACGCCTCGGATCTGGCCAATGACACCCTGGATGGCGGCACCGGTTCGGACTGGCTCCATTTCGGCTTGCAGGGCGGGGCCGCGATCAATTACACCCTCTCCAACACCGGCAACATCACCGGCTTCGAGAATCTCTACGGCTCCACATCCGCCGATTCGCTGTACGGCGATGGCGGCAACAACCAGATTCGGGGCGGCGGCGGCGATGATGTCGTGTACGGCAATGCCGGCAACGACTTCCTGTACGGCGATGACGGGATGGTCTTCTCCAACGCCGCCGGCATCGCCTACAACCTGACCAATGCCGCCTCTGCGACTGCCTCCGGGAACGATGTCCTGAATGGCGGTGACGGCAGGGATGTCCTGGTCGGCGGGGCGGGCAACGATACCCTGCTCGGCGGGTTGGGGGACGACTATCTGGTTGGCGGCATGGGCAAAGACTCCCTGACGGGTGGGGCAGGGTTTGATCGATTTGTTTTCCTGAGTCCCAGCGAGGCGGTGACGAGCGCTGTGGATGCGGATGTGATCACCGATTTCGATCCCAACGATGACTATTTCGTGCTGTCCACTGCCATTGTCAACGGATCGCCCTATTTCCCGACCGGCGTCACCTACAATACGAGCGGGGCGACTTACAGCAGCAACTCCGTCACGGTGGATCAGTATGTGAGCAACATGACGGCCCTGCCGAACATGTCCTCACCCTATTTCACGACCCTGGCCTATACGGATGGCGCGAATCAAACCAGCTATTACCTGATCTACGATGACAATCCCGGCGTGAACGGGGCCACGTTCCTCGCCAAGGTGGAAGGCACCGGGATCTCCAGTGCAATGAGCAACGTTGATGGCGTTTTCTGGATCGACGAAGTCGGCGCGACCATGAACCAGTCGGGCACTCTGGGAAATGCTACCGTGCAACTGGATCTGGGTGGCAACGATACCTGGAATTATTCCCTGGCCAACGCTTCCCATTCCGCGCTCAAGATCTACTCCCCCACGAACGATCCCCACAACGATTTGATGGTGGAAGGCAGCGCGGCAAACGCGCCCGCATTTCTCTCCACCAGCAGCCTGAACCTGATCGGCGGGGTCGAGCAGATCCAACTCACGATCGAAGGCAGCAACCAAAAGGTGGTGGGATGGAGCGAACTGGAGCAGCTGACCAGCAGTTCGGATGCGATCTACGTGCTGACCGGCGATTCCGGTGGAACCGCTGCCAACGATACCTTGAGCTACGCCAGCAACGTCCTGACGAACGCGAAATGGGTCTATCTGTTCGGCGGGGGCGGGGATGATTCTCTCACCGGCGGCGCCGGGGTGGATCGTCTGTATGGCGGCGGCAGCAACGACTCCCTCCTGGGGGGCGCCGGCAATGACTCCCTTTTTGGCGGTGCCGGCAACGACACCCTGCAGGGCGGTGACGGCATGGACCTCATCCATGGAGGAACCGGGCAGGACACGCTGTATGGCAACGCGGGCGCGGATTTCTTCCGGTTCGAACTGTTCGCCGGGGAGGCGGCCAGCCTGGAGAGCCTCGCCGATGTGATCGTGGATTTCACGCCCGGCGAGGACAGGATCGAGGTGAGCGATTATGTTCCGAACGCGCCTAATTCCAACCCCCTGAATTTTACGGACGGGATCCGCTTTGCGAAGTTCGCTTATTCCGGTGCCAATATCAATGGCGGCGGGGTGGAGCAGGCGGCCATCAGTGCCGGGGTCGAGGCCGGGAAAGCCTATTTTGCCTTGTTATCGTTCACCGATACGAGCGGCAACGATTCCGGGACCTACATGATTTACGATCCAACAACCAGCGCCACGAATGATATCAAGATGGTGGCGAAATTGCAGAATGTGGATGCGAATGCGTTTTCGCATACAGACTTCAATTTTAATGATTCGGTGTATGATCATCCTGTTTGAATGGGATGCTGCTGCAAGGAAATTCTAACAAGGAATGGAGTGATCGATGAGCAGGTTGGGTGGTCCTTTTCGGGTGGGAGCCGCGCTGGTGGCGTGTGCGCTGATGGTCCCGTTCTCAGCACCGCGCGCCGAGACGTTGCGGGAGGCGGTGGAGCGGATCCTGGAGCGGCACGACCGCATCCAGGCGGCTGAGTCCGACATGTTGGCGAGCGACGAGCGGGTCAAGGAGCGGTTTTTGACCAGCTATCTGCCCAGCGTCAGCGTCACCGCCAACCACGGCCACCACCGTCGCATGCAGAAGGCCGGTGGGGCGGAGACCGACATGGAACCCAGGGAACTGGACCTGCGCATGACCCAGTTGCTGTGGGACTTCGGCAAGTCCGGGGCCAACGTCGATGTGGCGCGCAAGCAGCGCGAGCAGATGCGGGCCGCCATGGAGACGGCCCGCCAGGCCCTGATCATGGACGCGGCCACCGCCTATTATCAATTGCGCAAGGCCAACAACATCATCAAATTCGCCAAACAGTCGGTGGGGAACATCCAGCGTCAGGGCGAGGTCGAGGACGCACGGGTCTCCCTGGGACGCGGCTATTCCACCGATGTGCTGCAAGTCAAGGCCCAGCTCTCCGGGGCCAAGGCGCGGGAGGTCCAGGGGCAGGGGGCGGTGGCGCAAGCCGAGGAGCGCGTGCGCACCATCTACCTGCGCGAGGCCCCGGAAGTGCTGAAACTGACCCCTCCGGACGAGTCGTTCCTGAGCGCGCTGCCCAAGACCATGGGCGATGCCGTGGTCGCCGGGGTGAAGAACAATCCCCAGCTCAACCAGCTCCTCAAACTGACCGACATGCTGGAAGCCCAGAAGAGGAGCGTGGCCCGCAACAATTTCATGCCCACCATCCAGGGGGTGGTGGAGCGGAAATTCAAGGACAAGGTCGATGGGGTGGACGAGTTCGAAATGGAAACCCTCGGCAAGGTGGAACTCACCTATACCCTGGGACTCGCGCTGCCCGGCGTCCACGGCATCCGGGCCGCCACCCAGGACCTGGAGGCGGCAAAAAGCCGCTATGACGATACCCGCCGCACCATCGAGGAACAGGCACGGGTGGCCTGGCACAATTTCAACACCGCCAAGGCCAACGCAGAACTGCTGAACAATCAGGCCAATCTGGCGGAAAAATTCCTCGAACTGGCCCGCGAGGAGCGCAAAATGGACAAACGCACCCTGCTCGACATTCTGAGCGGGGAGACTGCCCTGATCAACGCCCGCTCCGACGCAGCCGCCGCCGACCACGATGTGATCATCGCGGCCTTCACCCTGCTGCAAACCATGGGTGCCCTGGAGCCGGGCCTGCTGGACAGCAAACACGCCAAAGGCAAGCCGGCTGGCACCGGAAAAACCGAACTTCCCAAGGACAAGGCCCCCGGCAACGGACCCGCCGCCAAGTGATGGGGAGTCTTTAACGGGCATGTCGGTTCTGCTGAGGCAGTTGTTTTCCCGTCCGCTGTTTGCCATCGAACTGCTGGCAGTCACCTTTTGCGTGCATGTGCTGGGGTTGGCATCCTCCATCTACACCATGCTGGTCTTGAACCGGTATGTGGCCCATGGCCTGGATGCCACCCTGGTCACCCTGACCACCGGAGCGGTGGTGGCCGTGATTTTGGAATACGGGTTCCGCCAGATCCGCCTGAAACTGGCCCAGGGGGTGACGGTACGGCCCGATTACCGCCTGGGGGTCCGGGTCTTCGACCGGATCCTGACCAGCAGCGCCGCCACCCTCTACCGCCTGCCCCCCGGCGAGCAGCGCGAGATCGTCTCCAGTCCGGGGGTGATCGGTCGCATCCATGGCCCGGCCAATCTGGTGGGCCTGCTGGACGTGCCGTTTGCCTTGTTGTTCGTGGTGATTCTCTTTTTTCTGGAATTCTGGCTCGGCTGCGTGGCGGGGGGATTCATCGGCGCGGCCCTGCTGATCTCCATGCTGGGGCATCCCCTGCTGCGCGGCCCCATGCGCGAGTTGTCCAAGGCCGCAGCCGAGGCCGGGGCCATGGGCGGGGCGGCCATGCGCGCCGTGGACGGGGTACGCGCCTTCAATGCCCAGTCGTTCCTGCGGGAGCGGTTCCGCAGCCGCCAGGAGGCCCTGGCCCGGATGCAGCGCGGGGTGGAGGGGCGACGGGAACGGATCCAGACCGCCACCCAGAGTCTGGGCATGCTTATGAGTATTTTCATGATTGCCGTGGGGGCCAAACTGGTGGTGACCGGCCAGATGGATGTCGGGCTGCTGGTGGGGGCCAACATCCTGGCCGGACGGGCCATGGCGCCGATCTTGCGCCTTTCCCAGCTGGGCGCCTCCCTGACCGAGGCGCGGCGGGCCTTCGAGACCCTCGGCGTCTTTTCCCGCGCGGCCCAGGAACGGTCGGGCGGGGTGGAGTTGCGCACCTTTGCCGGTCGTCTGGAGCTGCAAGACGTGGCCTTTGCCCACGAGGAGGGGAGCGACCCGCTCTTCGAGTCTTTGACGTTTGCTGTGCCGCCCGGGGCCTCGCTGGTGGTCTCCGGGGCCAACGGGACCGGCAAGACCACCCTGGCCAGGCTGCTTTTGGGGTTGCTGGAGCCGGTGCGGGGGCAGTTGCTGGTGGACGGGGTGAACCTGGATCAGCTTTCTCTGGAGTGGTGGCGGCGTCAGGTGATCTATCTGCCTCAGGAGCCGGATTTTTTCGAGGGGACGATCCGGGAGAATCTGACCGCCTTCAACCCCGATTTAAGCAACGAGCGCCTGAACGCCATCATCGCCGAGGCGGGGTTGACCGCCTTTCTGCACGCCAGTCCGAAGGGGTTGGATACCCCGATGCTCAATGGTGGCGTGCAGTTGTCCCTGGGGATCCGCAAGCGGTTGGCCCTGGCGCGCGCCCTGACCGGGGAGGGCCGCATCGCGGTCTTCGACGAACCCATGGAGGGGATGGATCATCCTGGCCGCGAGGCGGTGAGCGGGGTGCTCAACCGCATGGCCCGTTCCGGGCGGAGCGTCATCCTGCTCTCCCATGACGCCGAGCTGATTCAGGGAGCGGACATCTTTTTGAATCTGGATCGCAAGCCGGTGCCGGAGTTGCGTTTCAAGGCGTCCGGGACTCCGGGGGGCGCGCGATGAGCCGAGAGGGGGAGATCGACGACGGGGTGGGGTGGACCCATCACCTGCTGGTGTTCTGGGTGCTTGCGGTGGTGGCGGCGCTGATCGTCTGGGGAACGTGGGGGATGCTGGACGTGGTGAGCTTTGCCCAGGGCGAGGTGATCCCCTCCACCCAGATCAAGCAGGTTCAGCACCTGGAAGGCGGGGTGATCCGGCGCATTCTGGTGCGGGAAGGAGAAAAGGTGCGCAAGGGGCAACCCCTGGTAGAGCTGGAGACTGCGGCCAGCAACGCCGACGTGGGGGAGATTTCGGCCCGCCTGGCCTCCCTGGAGGTGGACAATCTGCGCTTGCAGGCCGAGGCGAGCGGGGGGGCGACATTGACCTTTCCGCCCGCCATGAAGAGCGCCCATCCCGATCTGGTGCGTCGCGCCGCAGAGTTGTTCTCCAGCAACCTCCACCGGCGGGAGGAGAAGCTGGCCGGTCTGCGCGAGGTCATGGCCGGGCAGCGTCAGACCGTGCAGGAGATTCAGGCGCGCATCCGCAACAACAAAAAGCGGTTGACCCTGGTGGAAGAGCAGGTTGGCATCAGTACGAAGTTATTGGAAAAAGACATCACCAATCGCTATTCCCATCTGGAGTTGCTCAAGGAGTCCTCTTCCCTGAGCGGCAAGATCGAGGAGGACGGCGCCAGCATCCTGAGGGCCGAGGCGGCCTACAAGGAGGCGCAGGCCAACCTGGCGGCGGTGGGGCACGAGTTCGCGGAGGCGGCGCGGGAGAAGCTGGCGGAAAACCGGCGGCAGATGACCGAATTGTCGGCCCGTTTGCAGAAGTTTCAGAACAATCTCTCCCGCACGGTCCTGACCGCGCCGGTGGACGGGGTGGTCAAGACCCTCTACCTGGTGACCGAGGGGGGGGTGATCGCTCCGGGGGGCACGGCCATGGATCTGGTGCCGGGAGAGGATCGTCTGGTGGTCGAGGCCAGGTTGCCTATCGGTGATATCGGTTATGTGAGTGTTGGTCAACATGCCTTCATCACCCTGGCCACCGCCGACGCCGCCCGTTTCGGCAAGCTGGAGGGGACCGTGGTGAACATCAGCCCGGATGCCCTGGCCACCAAGGAGGGGCAGCCCTATTACAAGGTGCGGGTGGAGACCGAGCAGGCCTTTTTTCAAAAAGGTCGCATGCAATACCGGCTGTTTCCGGGCATGATCGTGCGTTGCGGGATCCTTACTGGACAACGCACTGTGATCGAGTATATTTTTTATCCCTTGCAGAAATTTTTCGATCCGGCCTTGACGGAGAGGTAAAGTCCGATGACAAAAAGGTTTACAATCATTTTGCTATGCGTGTTCCTGGCAGGGTTGGCGCGGGTTCCGGACGGCCTGGCCAAGCCGCGCATGACCCTGGAGGAAGCCAGGGAACAGGCCGAATCGCAAATGGATCTGATGCTGTTTCGCATCAAGATGTTTCATCACGAGGTGCAGGCAACGATGATCTCCAGTGTCGAGTTGCCGGTTTTCAAGGAGTATTTCATGCTTCCGGAATCCCGTGCCACCGCGATGAACGAGATGGGAGTGGCCCAGTTTTCCAGGCAGCAGATCCAACTGCGCAAGAAGATGGAACAGTGGGCCAGGGTATTGTACAAGCGGTTTCCCATCGGCGAGGCCTGCCTGATCGACCACAAGGGACTGGAACATCTGCGGGCCGTGAACGGCAAGGTGGAAGAGGAGCACATGTTTTCCAACACCGAGTCGGATGCGCCGTTTTTCGCCCCCTCGTTTCGGCTTGCGGCAGGGGAGGTGTTGGCCAGCGACCCCTACATGTCGCCGGATTCGTTGCGCTGGGTGATCGCCTATACCTCGCCGGTGGTGCTGGAGAACGGCGAGAAACCGGCGTTCTTCCATTTCGAGGTGCCCCTGGATGTCTATGGCAAGATCATTGTCAGCAAGGATTTCAGTTATTCCAAGGCGTTGGAAAAATATCAATTGGACAAGGAGGAGGAGGGGCGGTTCTTTCTGCTCGACAAGAAAGGGTTGCTGCTGGCCGACAGTCGACGCCAGATCCGAACCGAGATGCGCAAGAAGTCCGATCCGGCAGGCAATCGCGATGAGGGCGATTTTGCACTGCGGGAGAAACTGGTCGATTATCTGCCGGATGTGGCTTCGATCAGCAACGATGCCGCTTTTCTGGAGGCCACGGTCAAAATGCGCAACGGGGAAAGCGGTGAGGCCCATCTGACCTGGAACAAGCGCGCTTATATCCTTTTGTACCGACCGATTCCGGGTCGTCCCTGGTCTTTGGGGCATCTGGATCCGGTGGGGGGGGCCGGTTTCTGGGAACGGGAGAAGCATTGATGCGTCGCGTTTGGCTGGGATGCCTGGTGCTGTGGAGCGGGGTGGGCTGGGCGGAGAACCGGTATGCGGAGTTGCCGGTGGTGCGGTTGTCCGCCCCCGTGGTGGTGGATGGGGATTTTGCCGACTGGGATGCCCTGGGGGTGACCAAGGGGCAGCGGTTGGCCCTGTCCGATTCGGAGTGGGAGGCGGGCACGGTTTCGGCCCCCGATGAGGATGACCCACCGGCCAGGGAGTTGCTGGTGCGTGCCGCCTACCATGAAAAACATTTTTATTTGGCGCTGGAATGGCCGGACGCCACCATGAATGCGGTGTACAAACCCTGGAAGCTGGCTGGAGAGGGCTACCGGCGCAGCCGCGAGGTGGATGACATGCTGGTGGTGCGTTGGCAACTTGGAGATTCGTTCAACGCGTGCATGTTGTCCAGCACCCGCTACCGTACCGATGTGTGGCGCTGGAGTGCCGGGCGTTCGAATCTCTCCGGAGTGGCGGACGACATGCGGCATGAGTTTGCCGATAAACCCTTCGACAAGCCGGCGCGGGAATACGAAGGGAACAAGGGGACGATCTATTTTGTGAACGAACCGGACGCGGGATTTCCGGGCTGGCAGAGCCTGCCGACCCCCAAGCCGGGAGCCGGGCCGGTGGTGCCGAGTGTTGCCAAGGCGGGCGACCCCTCAGGCAGCCGGGCGGATGTGGCCGCCAAGGGCCATTGGAAGGATGGGGTCTGGCGCGTGGAGATGTCACGCCGGTTGCGCACCGATGATTCCGAGGATGTGGTGCTGGAGCCTGGGGTGGAGCAGGTGGCGCAGTTTGCGGTGTTTTATGCCGGTTACCGGATGAGGAAATTCATCACGGCTCCCGTGCGGGTCCGTTTGCCGAACGGGTAAAAAGGAGCGCCTGGGTCACTTCCCGGATCACCTCGCCCCAGGCGTGAGGCGCGGGCTGACGGAACAGGCGCGTGCCGTGGGGATACCATGGCGAGGTGGCCCCGGTTTGCCTCCAGCGCCAGTCGGCCTGCCAGGGGAGCAGGATCCAGCAGGGGGTGCCCAGCGTTCCGGCCAGATGGACCACGGCGGTATCCACGCCGATGACCAGATCCAGTTGCGCCACCACTGCCGCCGTGTCGGCGAAATCTTGCAGCCGATGTCCGAGGGGGTGCAGGGGGAGTCCTGGCGGGGGATGGGCAGCCTCTTCTTCGCCATGGCCTTTTTGCAGGCTGATGAAGGTGATGTCCGGGACCTGCCAGAGGGGGGCCAGGAGCGGCAGGCCGGGCAGGGAGCGGTCGGCATCGACGCCGTTGGCCGGGGAGCCGCGCCAGACCAGCCCGACACGGAATCCGTTGCCTGGCAGGTGTGCCCGCCAGTGGGCGATGCGTTCCGGGTCGGGGGTCAGCATGGCGGGCGCGGGGATGGTGTTGATGTGGCGCGGGATGGAGAGCAGAAAGGTCCAGAAGTCGTGGCGGGTCACCTGGTCGATGCGGTGGGTGATGTGATCGACACCCGGCAGGGTCGCCAGGAGGGGTTCGAGGGCAGCGTGACAGAGCAGGGTCAGGCGACCGGCGGGCAGAAGCGGGAGATAGCGGCAGAACTGGATGGCATCGCCGAACCCCTGTTCGCACACGACGAGCAGGGATTGGTTCGTCAGATCTTCTCCCTGCCATTGGGGAAAGGGCCAGGGATGGGGAATCACCTGGCGATCCTGGCGTTGCGGGTGGTAGCGGTATTCGTAGAGGGGCCACCCCTCTTGCAGTCGTCCGAGGGAGAGGAGCAGCAACCCCAGGTTCCAGGAGGCGTCGGCGTGGCCCGGTTGCAGGCGCAGGGCATGGCGGTAGGCGGCTTCGGCCTCGCGGAACCGTTTTTGTCTGGCGTGCAGATTGCCTGACAGGTTGTGGGTGTCGGCGTTGTTCGGGTCGAGGCGCAGGGCGGCCTGGCAGCACTCCAGGGCCTCGGAGTGGCGTTCCTGGCGGGAGAGGATGTGGCACAGGTTGACATGGGCTTCCGCCATGTCGGGTTGCAGGCGCAGGGCGTGGCGGCAGGCCTGTTCGGCGGGTTCGAGGTTTTTCAATGCATGCAAAATAACACTTAAATTATAAAATGCCAAAACGTGGTTCGGGTTCTGTTGCGTGGCCTGGCGATAGGCGGCGATGGCCTCGGTGTGGCGCTGTTGTTCCTGGAGGAGGTTGCCAAGGTTGTTGCAGGCGTCGGCATCGTGCGGAGCGAGGGCGATGAGGCGTCGGAAGCAGGCTTCGGCCTCGTGCGGGCGCTGTTGTTGCGCCAGGAGGATGCCGAGCCGTTCGAGGGCGTGGGCATTGTCCGGGTCCAGTGTCAGGGCCTGTTGCCAGAGGGTTTCCGCCAGTTGTTCCTGGCCCAGTCGCAGATGGCATTCGGCGGTCAGGTTCAAGAGCGACGGGTCGGGGTCGGCCAGCAGGGGTTGGGCTGCGGCCAGGGCGGCATGCATTTGGCCTTGGGAGTAGAGGGCGAAGACGCGTTCGATGGCGAGGCTCATGGGGGCAATGGCGCTTGGTTAGCCGTTTTTTTTTCGATTGCAAAAGGGTGTGGCATCGGCCCCCTCCTGGATCAGTGCAACTGGATGATCTGCCCTTCTTTACGCACGATGTCGATCAGGGGAATGCCGTCCTCTTCTTCCCATTGTCTGGCACCCACCCCGACGGGTTCGATGCGGCTGTCGGTGAAGACGGTGGTTTCCCACAGCAGTTCCGTATCCTGCCAGGAGTCGGGCTGGTCGAAACGGGATGAGACCACCACCAGATCGA
Organism: Magnetococcales bacterium; assembly: GCA_015231915.1. GTDB lineage: Bacteria > Pseudomonadota > Magnetococcia > Magnetococcales > Magnetaquicoccaceae > Magnetaquiglobus. The sequence continues at coordinate 18,087 of JADGAR010000051.1, read as the reverse complement.
CATCGCTGTCGGCGTGGGCATCGCCACGGGCAAAGGAGCCGTACAACACCCCAAAGGCCACAGGCATTCCCCGCTCTTCCAGACGATGCAGGTAACTCTTGATGGTCAAGACAATTTCTGGAGCAGCCATGTTCTGACCTCCTGGGCATCCGTCAGGTAGCGGAGCGCGACATCGTTGGCAATGTTTTGGCTGGTCGGATTGCCCGGATAGCGTCCGATCAGGCAAAAGGCATTCATGCGGCCCAACAGCAGCATCCAGGCTTCGGGAAGCTGCAATTCCGCCTGTCTGGTCAGGCGAATCAGATCATGAATCCTGGGCGGATGACTCCCGGTCACCTGGCAGACATGGGCCTTGAGGAGCTTTTCCATGGCCAGATGCAGAAAGAATAGCCCATGACGAATCTTCCCTTTTTCCAGAGTAATTTCAGCCACGTCCCAATCTTCATCCGATCCGGTGCGCCAATAAGAGATCTGTTCGACCACGTTCATGTTTTTCTTTTGCCTCCCCGTTTGCGAACCGTCTGGGGTGGTTGCCAGTTGGCCAGGGAGATAGGGTTCAACCGGAACATGTCAATGAATAATGAGACACTCGACTTCAGAATTTCATGTCGATGCCCGTGTTTCTTCGGGATCGGCATTCCGCCCTTCGGGCGGGGGTTTTTGGGGCATTGAGGGTTTATCGTCCGAGGAGTTGGAAATGGACAAGGGGTATCTCCCTTCGTCCCGACTCTCGGCTTGATGAACCCTGACGGGTTATCCCTGGCGGGTTGCTCCCCTGCAGCGCCCGCTTCCGTTTCATCCGACAAGTCCAAGTTTACGTTGATCCATCCTGGATGTCCACCATCTCCTCATGTCGTCTCAACAACCATCAGACCAAGGGCGGACGCGGAGAGCAGGGCGGCAGTCGGGGCGCAGGGGGCGGTAATCAGGCGATCGGTCCCCATGAACGCGGCAGCGATGATGCCGGCCAAGGCGCCGCAGGGCACACATTCCTTGCCGAGCATACTGAAAATGGTCACGCCGAATGCCACGGCAGCTTGCTGGATTGGCGGATAGCCCTCTCCTCGCGCAAACGCGAGGAGAGGGAAGAGATGCGTGATCACCGTTCGCTTGGCGGCGCGGCGTGGTGAATGGTTTGCTGGGGCGAGGCCGGGTTGCCGGTGTGAAAGCGGTCCATGGTTGGATGCCATCCCACCATCGCGAGCATGGCCAGAAAGCCGATGACATAGGCGACCGTGACATGCCAGCCGTGGCGCAGCCAGTTCGCCACCGATCTGGCTTCCGGAAAATGGCTGGAGAGCGCCACGCCTGCCGAGGAGCCGAACCAGATCATGGAGCCGCCGAAGCCGACACTGTAGGCCAGTACGCCCCAGTCGTATCCGCCCTGCTTGATGGCGAGGGCGGTCAGGGGGATGTTGTCGAATACCGCAGAGACGAAACCCAGGCCAAAGGCAGTCTGCCACGAGGCCAGAGGGAGTTTTTCCACCGGCATCAGCGAGGCGCACAGCACCAGGGAGAGCAGGAACAGACTCCCCTTGAAGGTCTCCGGCATCAGTTCCCAGGCCGGTTTGCGGATGGGCGCCGTGGCCAGGATCGCCACCCAGACCGCTACGCCGATGAAGGGAAAGGTGTCCGAGATCTCGTTGTAATGGACGTTGACCAGAATGTTGACGACAATCGCCATCACCAGAATGATGCCTACGATCATCGCCCGCGTCCAGTCGATGGGGGCCTCCTCGGCAGAGGTGGCGGTGATGGGGGAGAGTTTGTGCTGTTGCATCGCCGCCGGAACCCCGCACAGCACCAACGCCACGATGGCGGCTGCATAGGCGTGAAAGACCGCCATGGGGCTGATGCCGGCGATCCACATCATGGTGGTGGTCGTGTCGCCGACCACGCTGCCGGACCCGCCGGCATTGGATGCCGCCACGATCGCCGCCAGATAGCCGATATGCACCTGTCCCCGGAAGACGATGGTGGCGATGCTGCCACCGATCAGGGCGGCTGCGATGTTGTCCAGAAAACTCGACAGAATGAAAATGAGCAACAACAGGGCAAATCCCCCCATCCAGCCGCCGGGCAGAAAGCGCGGCAGTTGATCCGGGATTCTGCTCTGCTCGAAGTGGTTGGACAGCAGCGCGAACCCCATCAACAGGCAAAAGAGATTGGCCAGGATCACCCATTCGTGCTGGAAGTGCGCGAGCATCCCGGACAGGCCGGTGCCATGCTTGAAACCGGTGAAGACCAGTTTGTGAAACAGTATGGCCGCCACCCCGGTCAGGGCAACCTGGAGGGTATGGTTGTGGAAAATGGCCACCCCGGCCAGAACCATGGCGAACAGAATGAACTCCACCGGGACGCCGAATACCATGGGACCAACGAATTGCGTGGTCATCGTCCGGTCACGCCGCCAATGCCCGGTCATCGGCCTGGCGGTTTGCCTGGGCGAGCTGTTGCGGAGTGAGGGCGGAACCGAGACGGTCGCGTTCCTGGATGGCGATTTCGTCTCCGTTTCTGGCAGCCAACTCCAGCCACATGAGGGCGTTCACCGGATCGACCGGGGTGCCAAGACCTTTGCGCAGCATGATGGCCAGATTGATCTGGGCCTGCGGATCGCCGCGCTGGGCCAGGGACTCGAATTGCGTCAAGGCCTGCGGATAGTCTTGACGTTCGTAAGCGCGTACCGCATCTGAAAATTCTTGATCTTGTTCTTCGAGAAACAATTCGATAATACTAGTTTTTTTCATGATGGGTCTCCTTCATGGAATGAGCGACAGGGAAAAGGGAGTCAAGGTTGAAGACGCAGCGCCTTGCGTCCGAGGTTGCGTTTGCGCACCGCCGCCAGGGCGAGCATGGCGTCGCGGGCCGTTTCCATTTGCCGCTTGACATCGATCAGGCAGCGGTGGATTGTCCAGGTTCTGATCATGACGAGCACCATTCCGGTGGTGACCTGTCCGTTCCATCGCTCCGGGGCGAGCAGGTCGCGCGTGGATTGCACGTAGCACTCCTCGATGGCGGCCACCCGCTCGCTGATGTTCATGGCGTGTGAGGTGATGTTGGCCTTGCGGTTCGAAAGCAGGGCGAACCCGTTGGCCAATGCCGCAGCGGCTGCCAGCAACAAATTGCCCATGGAGGCCAGTTGCGGGTCCGGCCCGAGGCCCAGGGCGTCGCTTTCGTGCAGGATGTCGTCGATGCCACTGATCAGGGCATCCAGGGCCAACGTGGCGCGCAGCCATTCGTTGCGTTCGAGGGGCGGACAGCGGCTGAGCAACTCCAGGTTGCGTATCATGACCGCTGCCCGTTCCCCCTTGTGGAGGGCTTCCATGGTACAAGGCGCGCTGTGATTGCTACCGTTCGATCCCAATCGGCCTGCCAACCGCTCTGCTGCGTGCGTGAGCAGGGCGTTTTGGTCGGCGAGCAGATTGTCGCAGTGCGCTATGCCAGCGACAATCGATCGGACCATGAGATCGATATTGGTGGAAATCTCCTTGTCCATGGAATCCTCCATTCGTTTGGACCGGCTCTGGTGATTACTTCATCTTGGCGGTGTACAAATCCAGGACGATCTCCAGGCGCTGGTCCACTTCCTTGTTGTAGGGTTTATTGAGAACCGTTCTTTCCTTCATGCGCCAGGTTTCGGAGTTTTGCGCCAGGGCCTCCACCAACTGCCACCGATACATGAAGGTCTTGCCGGCCAGTGCCCTGACTGCGTCGATCTGCGGTCTGGTCAGCAGGCCACCCTTTTCCAGTTCCGGAAACCTGGTCGGATCCACGGTGATCTGTTCGAGTTTGGCATCCTGCACGAAGCGCAGTTCGGCCTTGTATTCGGCGTGGGGCAACAGGGTATCCACTTCGCCCTTGAGCGCCCCGGAGGTGGGATACTTCTTGCCGATGAGCGACTGGAGGGATTTGACATCCAGGTGTTTGGCATGCCGTTCCAGGAGAGGCTGGGTGACTTCGAATTCCACCTTTTGAAAGACGGTGATGGCAAAGACGTTCTGGATCAGGAACAACATGAAGAAACTGGCGACCGCCGACACGATCGGCGTCTGGATCCAGGCCACCACGATGCGTCCCGTGACGCCCCAGCGAATGTTGCTGGCGTTTTTGATCAACCCGATGCCGATCACCCCGCCAACCACCGCCTGGGAACTGGAGACCGGCACCAGGGGAATGGTCGGCAGCCTCAGGGAGGCCAGGAAGTATTCCAGGTCTTCCGAGGCGAAGAGAAACAGCACCAGCGAGGTGGCCAACACCACCACCACCGCCCCCACCGGGGTCAGGGGGGCGATGCTGTCCCCCACGGTCATCATGACCCTTTTGCCATAGGTGTAGACGCCGACCGCGATGGCGATGCTGCCAATGCCGAAGAGAATCTGCAGGCCGGAAAGAAAGCCGACATCACCGAATGGATTGGCTCCGATGAATACCCCCATCACATTGGCGATGTTGTTGGCCCCCAGGGAATAGGAACCCAGCACCCCGGCGATCAGCAGGGCGTAGCGGGTGAAGGCGTCCAGCGAGATGAGGTGCAGTTTCTGCTGGGTGAGCCACCACATCACCCCCTTGTACATGAAGTAGCTGAAAAAGGCGGTCAGGACCGGACTCAGGAACCAGGTTCCCACGATGGTCTTGAAGATGCTGAAGTCTGTGGCCATGCCGGTGAAGAAGTTCCAGCCGATGATGGCCCCGACAATGGCCTGGGTGGTGGAGACCGGCAGCCCCAGCACGGTCAGCCAGGCGACCACCGCCGCCGCCGTGAAGGCGGCCACGAAGGCGCCGCCCAGGGCATTGATGTCACCCAGTTTGGAGAGGGTGTGGGCAGCCCCGGCGCCGCTGATCACCGCGCCCATAAGCACGAAGATCGAACAGATCAGGGCTGCGGTGCTGAATTTGATCATGCGCGTGCCGACTGCGGTGCCGAATACGTTGGCCGCGTCGTTGGCGCCCAGCGACCAGCCGAGAAACAGGCCGCTGGACATGAAGAACAGAACGGAAAGTTCCATGATTGCGTGACTCCAAATTGTGGCCAGAAATCAAATCAGGCGGCACGTTTGATCGTGTAGATGGCCAGGAAATCGCACACGTCTTCGGCTTCGTTGGCCAACTGGTCGATCTTGTCCACGAAGTTGCGCAGATGGGACTTCTGGTCGAGGGGCAGATCGGACTTGAAGATGGCGGTCTTCAAGGCGATGCAGATTTTGTCCGCCTCTTTTTCGTAGAGCATCACCTTGTGGGAGTGGTCACGCACCCCTTTGATGTCACGGAAGAAGGCCCGCGTGGACATCACGCACGACTCGACGCACAACGCCACCTGTTCGCACAGCATTTTCAGTTCCTTGTGGGTATCGGTCGGGAACTGGGGGTTTTCGATGGAGAAGTTGATCAGGTTGTCCTCGAACAGGTTGATCAGGTTGTCCAGATCTTCCAGCAGGCTCAGGATGTCGCCGCGAAAATCCGGGATGAGGGCCTGTTCGTAGAGTTCGGTTTCGATATCGCGGCGCAGGCTGTCCGCATGGGACTCCTTGCTGTTGACCTCTTTCACCTTTTGCTGGAAGGCCGCTGCACCGTTGCCGCCCGCTTCCAGGAAATAGGTGATGGCCGCCTTGGAGAAGATGTTGCATTCAGACAAAACATCAAGGAATTCATCGATTTTATGTTCGAGCGCCTTGGTTTTTCCGAACAAAGAGAGATTGGTTGTGTTCATGAGGTTTCCTTATTCTTCCGATTGAAAGTTTTGCCATTCTGGCATCCATGTGCCGGATTCCATCTCAGGATTCGTGCCAAGGGGAAGGGTAAGGATTTGTCTTTTACAATCAATATATTGTAAAAAGGAGCATCGGCAGCCCGGGGTGAAAAAAATTTTTCAGCGGCATGGGGGTTGCGTGGTTATGCCATGAAAAGGAAGAGAAAAACGTCAGACAAATCTCGAGGGGCTTTACAGGGGGGGGGAAGGAACCGGACGGGAGGAAGTCAACTCTCCCTGCGACGGGAAGAGAGACGGTAATTGAGCGTCTGTCGGCTGATGCCCAACAAGGTGGCGGCAATGCCCTGATTGTTGCCGGAACGGCGCAATGCCTCTCGGACCAGATACTCCTCCGACTCCTTCAAGGTGGGAAAACGTCCGGGGATCTCCACACAGGGGCCATCCTCTTCGCGCTCCTCCGGGCTTTCCGGAAGCGAGCGCTTGGCCTGGATCACCTCCTTGAAACTCTCCATGGAAAGCACCGGACCGTAACGGTGACAGGCCACGGCATTGAAGATCAGGGCGCGCAACTCCCGCACGTTGCCAGGGAAGTGGTAGACCGACAACAACGTGTACAACTCTTCCGGGACGCGCAAACCCGATTTGTCCATGGCGGCGCATGCCTCCTGCAGAAAGAAGTCGATCAGCAACGGCAGGTCATCCGCCCGTTTGCGCAACGGCGGGATCTCCAGGGGGTGGCTGGAAAGTCGAAAAAAGAGATCTTGACGAAAAACTCCATTGGTCATCAGTTGTTGCAGGTTGCGGTTGGTGGCCGCGACGATGCGCGCGTGGCTCAACTTGGGGATGTCGGAGCCGAGGGGATAATAGGTGCCATCCTGCAACAGTCGCAGCAGCTTGACCTGCGACGGGGGCGTCAGGTCGCCGATTTCGTCGAGAAACAGGGTCCCTTCGGCAGCCTGGGTGATCAGCCCCTCGCGATCCTTTTCGGCGCCGGAAAAGGCCCCCTTCATGTGACCGAACAGGGTGTCGGAGAAGAGCGTGTCGTCCAGGCCGGCGACATTGACCGTCACGAGCCGTCCGGGGCGTCTGCTCAGGGTGTGGATGGCTCCGGCGATCATCTCCTTGCCGACTCCGGTTTCGCCGGTGATCATGGCCGGTTCGGGAGACTCGGCGATGGCTTCGATGTATTGAAATACCGAAATCATCTTGCTGTGCCGGGTGAGGATCGATGCGAAGGCCTCCGGATGTTTCAGCTTCTGGTTGAGCAGGGTGTGACGCAAAAGATCGACATGCCGGCGCAACGCGCACACCTCCAGGGCATGGCGGATCGCGGAGATCAGCCGGTTCTCCTCCACCGGCTTGATCAGATAGTCGAAGGCCCCTTCTTTCATGCAAGCGATGGCGGTCTCCACATCCAGGGAGGCGGTCATCACCACGACCGGAATCGCGGGGTATTCGCGCACCAGTCGCGCAAGGATTTTGGTGCCGGGCAGATGGGGCATGATCAGATCGAGCAGGACCATCGCGGGTGGGGTGCGCGCGATGCGGTTCATTGCCTCCCTGGGATCCTGAAGCGTCTCGACCGGCCTGATGCCATGCGCCTCCAGGAGATAGCGGGTCGCCACCAGTTCGTCCGGTTCATCGTCTACGAAGAGCACCAGTGGCGCCTGGTTCGGTATCGGAGCGTTCATGCGTGTTCCTTGTGGGGGGCGGTGGGCAGGCGTACCGTGATGGTCGTCCCTGCGCCAGGCTGGGAATCGGCCTGGATCGCGCCACCGTGGCGTTGCACGATGTCCCAGACGATGGACAGGCCCATGCCGATGCCTCCCTGTGCGGCCTTGGTGGTGAAAAATGGCGTGAACATGTCGGCCATCTCCTGCCTGGTCATGCCGGCGCCCTCGTCCATGACATGGACGATCACCCATTTTCCATCCTCGGAGGGGAAGCCGTCAAGCGCGACCCGGCCTTTGCGGTCGTGCAGGGACTCCAGGGCGTTGAGCAGCAAATTGAGGAACAGTTGTTCCAGTTGCAGCGGGTTTCCTGTCAATTCCGGCAGGTCGTCCGGGAGAGTCACCTCGAAGTGATCGGTGTGACGCTTGATCGGGTGCTGCAAGAGTGAGACCACGTTGCGCAGCACCTTGTGGAGTTCGACCCGGTAGCGCTGCTCACCGGTGTCCGGACGAGCCATGTGTTTGAGGTTGTTGACGATACCCGTGATGCGGCGGGAGTTGTCCCGGATGCTTTCCAGCAATCCGGGGAGCATTTCCATCGCCCGATCCGCCGGCAAGCCGCCGATGGCGTACTCCCCGTGTTCGCGGCCATGGTGGCGCAGGACGGCGGCCATGTCCGGCCAGGCGCGCACCAGGGAATCGATGTTGAACTGAATGGTATTGTTCGGATTGTTGATCTCGTGGGCCATGCCGGCAGCCAGGATCCCCAGCGTGGCAAGCCGGGCGTGACGCATGGCCTGCTCCTGTTGCAGAAGCCGTTCCGTGATGTCGGTGCTCAGGATCATCACTTCCGTGATGCCGGTTTCGGAGCGGATCGGGACGAAACGGACCTCGCACCATTGGGATTCGGAAAAGGGGAAGTGGAAATGATCCATCTCGCCGGTGGCGTGGACCTTGTGCAGGGCCTTGGCATGCCAGTCGCGCAATTCGGTGTTGGTCCCGAACATGTCCTCCATGCGGTGTACATCGGGGCGATTGGACAACAGCACCGTGCCGTTTCCGTCCACGGTCATGATGGTGTCCGGATACTGGTTGAAGAGGATGCGCAGACGGATCTCCGACTGTTTCAGTTCCGAGTAGAGACGATGTTTTTCCCGCAGGCTGCTTTCCATGTGGAGCAGAAAAAGCACCAGCAAGCCGGTGGTCAAAATGCCGCCGAACAGGATCAGCCACGGGATGTTGGGAAACTGCTCGCCGCTTCGCAACTGTTCGACCGGGAAGGCGAGGAAGGTCCACTCCTTGTCCGCGACCGGCATGGTCTCCTGTTCCCGATGGGGTTTGCGCGCCAGCCATGCTCTCCAGTTGTCGGCATGCACCGAGTCGTCGGGCAGTGGTTTCAGGCGGCTGGTGTAGAAATCGATGAACCGTTCCTGGCCGGTTTCATCCCGTTCCAGGATGAGGATATCCACGCCTCTGGGTTCGAGGGCGCGCATCGCCTTGCGCAAAATGACGCCAGAATCGAATCCGGCCACCAGAAACCCTTCCGGCTGGTGCAAGGGAATGGCGATCAGAAAGGCTCGTGTCGGGGAGGGGGGGATGGCGACCACGCTGCGGTCCAGTCTGCCGGCCCTTTGGAGCATGGCCTGCAGGATCGGGTCGGTGCGGAATTCCTCTGCGGTGGGGAAACGTCCCGGAATCCGGCTGATCTGCATGGGCCGGCAGACCGGATCGTTCGGGCTTGGCATCCAGAGCAGATCCTGCAAATCGTTCACCTGGTCAAAGAAGATGCGGGCCAGAGGTTCCAGTTCTTGATTGGCAGGGGATTGGGCGTGCCAAAGCTTGCCGAAGAGTTCCGCAACATGGATGGCGCTGCCGATGGCCTGGCGCAACGAGCCGATGCGGTCCCTGGCCAGCCAGTGGAACTCCAGGCGCGCGTGGTGATCCAACTGTCCCCGCATGACATTGAAGACGAACAGCGAAATCAGGATGCCTGCCATCGCGATGCCGACGATGATGCGGTGTTGGGTGATCGCAGGGAATTGAGGCATGGGTGTCGTTCGAACGGCCAGGGGGATCTATTCGGTAATCGGCAAGATCGTGTCCTGCGACCAGTTGGCGTCGTCCCGTTCCGGGTGGTCGGTGGTGAAGTGGAGGCCGCGGCTCTCCTTGCGGTGGATGGCCGAACGGATGATCAGGGAGGCCACCAGGGAGATGTTGCGCAGTTCCAGAAGGTCGCGGGTGATGCTGCAGTTCCAGTAGAATTCGTTGATCTCCTGCTGCAACATCTCGCTGCGGCGTCGGGCGCAGGCCAGGCGGCGGTTGGAGCGCACGATCCCCACGTAATGGCTCATGAAACGGCGGATTTCGTCCCAGTTGTGGGAGATCAGCACCGCCTCTTGACAGGAGTGGACCCCGAAACTGTCCCACAACGGGATGTTGGGGTGGGCGAAGCGGGGGCGCTCCCGGATGTGGTTGAGCATCGACTCGCACGCCGCGTCCGCGAAGACCAGGCACTCCAACAGGCTGTTGGAGGCCAGACGGTTGGCCCCGTGCAGGCCGGTGTGACTCACCTCGCCGATGGCATACAACCCTTCCAGATCCGTGGCCCCGTGCGCGTCGGTCACCACGCCGCCGCAGGTGTAGTGCGCCGCCGGCACCACCGGGATCGGCTCCGTGGCCATGTCGATGCCCAGTTCCGCGCATTTTTTGTAGATGTTGGGAAAATGTTCCTCGATGAAATCCCGACCCTTGGCGGTGATGTCCAGATAGACGCAGGCATCGCCGCTGCGCTTCATTTCGTAGTCGATGGCCCGGGCCACGATGTCCCTTGGGGCCAGGTCGGCGGAAGGGTGGTGCCGGTTCATGAACGGTTCGCCGTTCTTGAGAACCAGAATTCCCCCCTCGCCCCGCACCGCCTCGGAGATCAGGAACGATTTCGCCCGCGGGTGGAACAGACAGGTGGGATGGAACTGCATGAACTCCATGTTGGCCACCCGGCAGCCGGCCCGGTAGGCCATGGCGATCCCGTCGCCGGTGGCCACGTCCGGGTTGGTAGTGTACCGGTATACTTTTCCCGCACCTCCCGATGCCAAAATCGTAAACCGGGATTGAAAGGTGAGCACCCGCCCGCTGGCGACCTCCAGGGCGTAGCAGCCGAAACATCGGTTCGGTTGACCCGGCAGAAACATGCCCAGCTTGTGGGAGGTGACCAGATCCACCGCCATGTGGTCGGCGTACACCTCGATACGGGGATGGGCGAGCACCCGCTCCAGCAGGATCTCCACCACCGCTTTGCCGGTGGCGTCGGCGGTGTGGATGACCCGTCGGGTGGAGTGGCCCCCCTCCTTGGTGAGGTGAAACCCGCCCTTGTGTGCCTCCCGGGTGAATGGCGCCCCGAGATCCAGCAGTCGCCGGATGGAACGAGGACCGTTTTCCACCACCTGACGCACCGTGGGCTCGTGGCAAAGACCGGCTCCGGCGATGAGGGTGTCGGCGATGTGGGACTCCAGGTCGTCGGCAGGGTCGAGCACCGCCGCGATGCCGCCCTGGGCATAGTAGCTGTTGGACTCACCGGCGGCTGCCTTGGACAGGAGAATCACGTCACCATGACCGGCCAGCCGCAAGGCCAGGTCCAGACCGGCAACGCCGGCGCCGATGATCAGAAAATCGGCAGTGAGTGGGGTGGAGTGCGCAATGCTCATGAAATCCTATTGTGCGCCTGCCTGGATTTCTGTCAAGATGTCATTTGCATTTTTTTTGCACTGGGACTTGGCGTGTTCCGGGAACCGGGTATACAATCGGGATGTCTGATTCTGGCATTGTCGGCGAGAAAGTAACGGAGTGCTCTTCTTGTGAACGAGGAAGCGGATCGTATTCTGGTCGAAATGGCCCAAAAAGGGGATCACAAGGCCTTCGAAATCCTGGTGCGTCGCTATCAGTGCAAGGTGGGGGCGGTCATCTCCCGTCTGGTAGGCGACCCCGACAAGGTGCGCGACCTGACCCAGGAGACCTTTATCAAGGCCTTTCGCGCCCTGGGAAATTTTCGCGGCGATTCGGCCTTCTACACCTGGCTTTACCGGATCGCCGTCAATACCGGCAAGAATCACCTCCAGGCCCAGGAACGGGGACCCCGGATGTCCGACGAGGAACTGGAGGATTCGGAGCGGATGGCCCCGCAGTTGCGTAACCACGATACGCCGGAGCGTCAGATCCTGCGGCGAGAGATGATGGCCAATCTCACTCAGGCCATCGAGGCCCTGCCGGAGAACATGCGCCTGGCGATCCAACTCCGGGATGTGGAGGGTCACTCTTACGAGGAGATCGCCAAGCGTCTCGGCTGCCCGATCGGCACGGTTCGCTCGCGCATTTTCCGCAGTCGCCAGGAGATCATGGAACGCATGCAGGCCTATTTGCAAGACAGGAAACCCGCGAATTGAATCCACCGTCCAAAGAGGGGAGAGCCATGGGACAGATCACCAACGAATGCAATCCGGAACTGGTTTCGGCCTTTCTGGATGACGAACTGGACCAGATTATCGTCGGCATGGTGGCGCGTCATCTCGTGCAGTGCGACCACTGCCGGAAAACCATGAGCCGGCTTGCCCAGGTCAGGGATGCGGTGTCGGAAAAATTCACCTGGTGCGATCCGGAGGAGTTGACCCGATCGGTCATGATGGCCATCAGCAACGAAAAGAGCCACTCTCCGCGGGACCGGGTCTCCCGGTTCGGGCTGTCGGTTCTCATGCTGGCGGCGCTGTTTGCCGGACCCTTGTCAGGGAGTGTGGATGCGGGAGAATATGTCGAACATGGCGAATTTCAGGAAATCAACCAATAAATCCTCGCGAGGGCCGGACAAGATGATGCGGGAAGAGGCCATTGTCGTCGCCCTGGACGGCGAGTTCGCCGTGGTGAGCGGACAACGTCAGAAAATGTGCGGCGGTTGCCAGAGCGCCAAGACCTGTGGCGTCCTCTCCGGGGGACTCGGACAGCGCGCCTCCAGGATCCTTGCCCGCAACCCCTGCAACGCCCAGGTCGGCGAACGGGTCTTCGTGGAACTCTCCGAGCGAAGCTTCCTGCGTGCCTCGTTCCTGGTCTACATCCTGCCGCTGGTGGTCCTCTTCGCCGTGGTCTCCTGGACCCGCTATCTGGTGCAGACCCATAACCTGCAGGTCGATATCGAACTGCTTTCCGCTGCGGTCGGCCTGCTGGCCCTGGTCGCGACTTTCTGGTGGCTGCATCGGCGTTCCAGGCGTACGGAACGCAACGATCGGGACATGCCGGTGATCGTCGAGGTCTTGTCGTCGGATCTCTGTAACCATATCCCTCCCAAGTTTTTGACTCAATAACCGAACGAAGGAAGCGCGAAATATGTCTCGGATTTGTAAGCGTATCTGGTGGCGTCTGGGCGTGATTCTGGCGAGCCTGGCCTGGATGGGAGCACTGGAGGCCGCCACACTGCCCGATCTGGTCCCCCTGGTGAAAAAGCTTCAGCCGGTGGTGGTGAACATCAGTTCCAGCCAGACCGTGACGCCCTCCGGGGGTCAAGACAAACTGCCGCGCTTCGGGCCGCGCGGCGGCGACTCCCCCTTCGACGAATTCTTCCGCCGTTTCTTCGAGCAGGGGCCGCAGGGACAGCCGTTCCACTCGCGCAGCCTGGGGTCCGGCGTGATCATCGACGAGGGCGGTCATATCCTGACCAACCACCACGTCGTGGCCGACGCGGATGAGATTCAGGTGCGGCTCTCCGACGAACGGGAATTCGCCGCCACCGTGGTGGGACGCGACGCCAAGAGCGATCTGGCCCTGATCCGCATCAAGACCGACTCCAAACTGCCGGTGGCCACCCTGGGAGACTCCGATCAGGCCGAGGTGGGGTCGTGGGTGATCGCCATCGGCAACCCCTTCGGCCTGGAGGCATCGGTCACCCAGGGGATCATCTCCGCGCGTGGCCGCAGCATCGGCAGCGGACCCTACGACAACTTCCTGCAAACCGACGCAGCCATCAACCCCGGCAATTCCGGCGGCCCGCTCTTCAATCTCCAGGGCGAGGTGATCGGGATCAATACCGCAATCGTCTCCCGATCCGGCGGCAACATGGGGATCGGATTCGCCATTCCCGTCAACATGGCCAAGAACATCGTCAAGCAATTGCGCGCCAATGGCCGGGTGACTCGCGGCTGGATGGGGGTGCGCATCCAGACCGTCACCAAGGAACTGGCGGATGCCTTGGGATTGGGCGCCCATCGCGGCGCGCTGGTCGCCAGTGTCGAACCCAAAAGTCCTGCCGAGACCGCCGGTATCGAGCCGGGCGATGTCATCCTCAAGTTCGACGGCCACGAGGTGGGCCGGATGAAGGAACTCCCCACCATCGTCGCAGAGTCCCCGGTCAACAAGAAGGTCCCCATCGAGATCTTCCGCAATGGTGCCACCAAGACCCTCGAGGTGGTGGTGAAGGAGATGGCGGAAGAGAGCGAAGCCTCCAACGTCAAGGAAAAGACCAGGGAGAAGAATCTCGTGGGTCTGGCGGTTCAGTCCCTTTCCGCTGAAATCAGGAACCGCTTCGACATCTCCGGGGACGCTTCCGGAGTGGTGGTCTCCGGCGTGGAGAGCAACTCTGCGGCGGATCATGCCGGGGTGCGGGTCGGCGATCTGATCATGGAGATCAACCGCAAACCCGTCAAGAGCGTGGCCGATTTCAACGCCGTCATGGCCAAACTGGAGCCGGGGCACTCTTTGCTTCTGCTGCTGCAACGGGGAGGCGATCCCTTGTTCATGGCCATGCAGGTCCCCGCGAAGGCACGGCCATGAAAATTGATCATTCACCTCCGCACGGAGGGGTTGCATTCCCCGTGCGGATGCATTAGAATTGCCTGATTGCCTGTGACGCTTCATTCGCCATCCAGGCGTTTCCATGACATGACGAGGAGGAGTGAGTTTTCGTGAGGATTGACGTCTACGACAATAATGTGGATCAGGCCATTCGGGTCTTGAAAAAGAAAATGATCCGGGAAGGCATGTTCAGGGAAATGAAAAAGCGGAAATTCTTCGAGAAACCTTCCGAGCGCAAGCGTCGGAAAAAGGCCGAAGCCGTGCGTCGGTTGCGCAAGAAGATTCGCCGATCCTCGGTGGCCGGCGGTTCGGCATAGACTCAAGAAAACGCGGTATTTACAGGTCGCGAACCGTTCACTCTCCGCTTTCGGAGCGTGAACGGTTTTTTCGTTTCCATCCCCCTGCCGACCCGTCGGACAGGGTGCCCGGAGCATTGCACGATGCCATCGCTGGAGACGGTCGGGCAATTCGTCCTGAATATCGGAGTGGGCGTGGTGGTCGCCATCCCGCTGCTGCTCTATCCTTTCCTTTATTTCAATCAAGAACGTTTGTTGTTTTTTCCCGCCCCACTCGCGCCGGAGCGCAAGATCGCCTTGCGGGAGCGGTTTCCCCGTGGCGAGGTGCATCTGGTGGCCGAGGACGGCACCCCTTTGCGGGGCTGGCTGGTCAACGCCCCTGAGGAGGGCAGGGCGCCGTTGCTGATCTACTGGGGGGGGAATGCCGAGGAGACCTCCGGCTTTCTTTTGGAGGATGCCGCGCGGTTGCGGGGGTGGGCGGTGTTGTCCGTCAACTACCGGGGCTACGGGGAGAGCGGGGGCAAGCCGGGAGAGCGTGCCCTGTTCGACGATGCCCGTTTGGTCTTCGACTGGGCGATGCGCCATCCCAACATCCACCCTGGCCGGATCGCGGTGATGGGACGCAGCCTGGGGAGCGGCGTGGCCGTGCATGTGGCTTCCGAACGCATGGTGGCGGGGGTCTGTC
The DNA here is from genome assembly GCA_015231915.1 of Magnetococcales bacterium. Taxonomy (GTDB): domain Bacteria; phylum Pseudomonadota; class Magnetococcia; order Magnetococcales; family Magnetaquicoccaceae; genus Magnetaquiglobus. Next base: position 2,901 of record JADGAR010000051.1, on the reverse strand, counting down.
TGGTCTCTCCCTACGACAGCATTCGCGCCGTGGCCCAGGGGGTTTATCCCTATGTACCGGTGCGTTGGTTGTTGCGTCACCCCTTCGACTCCCTGGAGCGGGCGCCCATCGCCTTCGCGCCGCTGCTGACCCTGATGGCGACCAGGGACACCGTGGTCCCGGTGGCCCATTCCCGGCGTTTGATCGCCAACTGGGGCGGTCCCCATCGGGAACGGGAGTTTGCCGATGCGGATCACAACTCCATTGTCGAGGCGCCTGGGTATTACGCTGCCATCCAGGAGTTTCTGGACAGCCTGCCCCCCGCCGGATGCCATCCCCCATGATGTATCGTCTGCTGGCCGACGTGGTCGTGGTCATTCATTTGTCGTTCGTGCTGTTCGTGTTGGCCGGAGGTGTGCTGGTGGTGCGGTGGCCGCAGTTGAAGTGGCTGCATCTGCCCTGCGTGGCCTGGGGGGCCGGCATCGAGATCGGGGGTTGGATCTGTCCTTTGACCCGCTTGGAGAATCATCTGCGCACCCAGGGTCTTGCCGAAGGGTATCCGGACAGCTTTGTCGAGCACTACCTCTGGCCGTTGATTTATCCGGAGGTGTGGTTTCCGGGCGGTTTCCCGGCCTGGGGGTTCGTGGTCATCGGGTGTGGGGTGCTGGTTGTCAATGGCATCCTGTATGCCCGTGTGTTCGGTGGCTATTCCAGCGCTTCCACCCCGGTCAGGCGGGCATCGAAATCGGCCATGAACCGCTGAACCATGGGATGTGCCGTGACCTCCTGCTCCAGGCGGGCGTGGTGTTCCCGTTCCTGGCGTTCGGTCTGTTCCAGCGTGGTTTCCGGGCGGGGAGCACCGGACGGGGGATCCACCTTGACCTGCATGGCGGCCAGGCCGTGTTTGGCCAAAAACGCCTCCATCAAGGTGCGGAACTGCTCCGGAGTGCCGAAGCAGTCGTCCAGAAGACGCAGATGCAGTCGGATCGGGTTCGCCTCGGCATCCCTGTCGAATGCCAGACAGGCGACCTGTCCGTGGATCCTGCGATGCACGTCCGGCGCGTCTTCTTTGGCCAGGGACAACAGTTGCTCCCAGGAGTCCGGAGGCTTGACCCGTGGCGGCGGCGGTGGAGGAGGCGGTGCGGAAGAAGCGGAGGGGCGGGCAACGGGCGGGACAGGGATCGGAGGGGGGCTGCCCGCAGCCAGCGAGGCGATCAGTTTTTCCAATTCCGGGATAGGTCGCAGATAGGCGGCTCGCAGCAACAACATCTCCAAAGCCTGGGCCGGTTTCTCCGCGTATTTGAGTTCTCCTTCCCCCTTGAGCAGCGTCTGATAGACCATCTGGAGATGTTCCAGGGAGTGGGCGCCTGCAGGACCGGTGCGCATCACCCGCGCCCGGGTGCGCTGATGCACCTGGTCCAGGAGATCCCGGGCCAGGGCGTTGGGTTCCACCCCCCCGGCGTGGAATTGCCCGAGCTGTTGCAACAGTTCCGGCCCTTGTCCGGCCAGGAGATGCTCCAGCAACTGCGACACCGCCTCCTGATCCGTCAGGCCCAGCAGGGTATGCACCGTTTCGTGGCGAACCGTGCCGTTGCCATGGGCAATGGCCTGATCCAGCAGGGAAAGCCCGTCGCGTACCGAGCCGTCCGCCGCCCGAACCACGGCCTGCAGTCCCGCATCGTCCCAGGAGATCCCCTCGCTGGTCAGGATCGCCTCCAGATGGGCGGTCAGGGTGGCGGTCGTCACCCGTTTCAGGTCGTGGCGCTGGCAGCGGCTGAGAATGGTGGCCGGGATCTTGCGCGGCTCCGTGGTGGCGAAAATGAATTTCACATGGGACGGGGGTTCCTCCAGGGTCTTGAGCAAGGCATTGAAGGACCCGGTCGAGAGCATGTGGATCTCGTCCAGAATGAATACCTTGTAAGGCGCGGAGGTGGGGGCGTAGGGGGCCAGTTCCAGGAGTTCCCGCATCTGCTCCACCTTGGTGCGGGAGGCGGCGTCGATCTCCATCACGTCCGGGTGGGAGCCGGAGATCACCTCTGCGCAGGAGGGGCATTGGCCGCACGGTTCCGGGGTGGTGGTCTCCCGGCAATTGAGGCGCATGGCCAGAATGCGGGCCAGGGTGGTCTTGCCCACCCCGCGCGTGCCGGAAAACAGAATGGCGTGGGGCAACCGTCCTGCGACCAGGGCGTTTTGCAGGGCCTGGACCACGTGCTGCTGTCCGATCAGAGAGGCGAAGTTCCTGGGTCGCCAGCGGCGGGCCAAAACGACATAGGCGGACATGCGAACCGATGGGATTGGAGTTGAAGGGCGGCTCCGGTCAGGTGGAATACGGCACACGAAAGGTCCCGCTGCCGCTGCTACCTTCCGGTCCTGACGGGGTTCACGGGTTTTCGTTGCGTATGACCTGACCATCAACGCCGCCCACACCCCACAAACCATACCCCATGGCTTGCCGGATGGCAAGCGGAATTGTCGCCCGATCCGGCGTCGAACCGAAAAGGCGTTGACTTTCCGTCAGATGGGGGAAGATAATTCCCGACGGTGGGCCAACTCCTTTTCATGTCACGTCCAGGAGAGACAACGATGCCGGAATCCCCCGCCTGCCAATCCGCTGCATCCGTGGCGCCTCCGGTGTTCGTGGTCGGCTGCGACCGCTCCGGGACCACCCTGCTGACCGCCCTGCTCGAGTCGCGGCTCGGCCTGGCCGCCCCGCTGGAGACCCACTTCATCCCCTATTTCGCCCGCACCCTTTTTTTGTGGGGGGACCTGGGGCGTCGGCGCAACCGGGAGCGTCTGTTGACCGCCATCGGTCATTTTCTGGAAATATTGCTGGTCTCCAGCACCCCGCAACTCGATCCGACCGAGGCGCGCTCCGGCACCCTGCTGGCCGTCCTGCCCCAGGCAGAGGCGATTCTGGCCGGG
>JADGAR010000050.1 GCA_015231915.1 Magnetococcales bacterium | reverse complement strand
GGCGGTGGCGGCGGCTCCTTGGGTGGCGGCGGCGGTTGTTTCGGCGGCTCCGGCTTGGGAGGTTACGGCTTGGGAGGTTCCGGCTTCGGCGGTTCCGGCTTCGGGGCCTTTTTCGGCTCCTTGGCCAGGGATTCACTCGCCAGCTTCTTGGGCAACTCCACCAGTTGCACGGCCATCACCGGCGGCAGAGGGGGCGGCGGTTGCGGAATGGGCGCAAGAAAAAACGCCACCATGATCAACAGATGGAGCGCAATGGAACTCAGCAGCGTAATACGCGACGGCATCTGATCAGCCAGGAGGCGGTTCGGTGATCAACCCGACACGGTCCACCCCAGCCTGCTGCAACTGGGACATGACCGCCATCACCGCGCCATACGCGGCATTCCGATCCCCGCGCACGAAGACCGGAAAATTGGGATTGTTCGCGCGAATGGCCCGGATCTTGTCCGTCATCTCGTTCACCGTCACCGCCCGCTCCTCGATGTAGGTCGCGCCGTTCGCCGTCACGGAGATCACCAAAGGCTCATCGTTGGTGTTGATGGCGCTCGCCTGGGAGTCGGGCAGATTGACCTCCACTCCCTGGGTCAACAGCGGGGCAGTCACCATGAAGATCACCAACAGCACCAGCATGATGTCCACCATGGGGGTGACGTTGATCTCGCTCATGGCCGTCAGACGGTCCTGCCCCGAACCGCCCATGCTCGATCCCATGCCCATCAGCCCTGACTCCCGCGGCGCGAGGTCTGCCGCTCCAGAATGTTGAGAAACTCGGATCCGAAATTGTCCATCTTCTGATGCTGACGCCGCAAATCCGCGGCATACTTGTTGTAGGCGATCACCGCCGGAATCGCCGCCACCAGCCCCATCGCCGTGGCGATCAGGGCCTCGGCGATCCCCGGGGCCACCATGGTCAGGGTCGTGGATTTCGCTCCGGCCAGACCCAGAAAGGAGTTCATGATCCCCCACACCGTGCCGAACAACCCGATGAACGGACTCGTGGAGCCTACCGTGGCCAGAAAGGTCAGCCCCCGGCCCAGATTGTCCACCTCCCGGTTCAAGGCCACGTTCATGGCGCGCCGCACGTTGGTGAACAGATCGCCCACCTCCGACACTCGCGTCCCGTTGCTCTCCCAGCGCTTCCACTCCCGGAAGCCGGTGACGAAGACCGTCACGATCGGACTCTCCGGCCACTCTTGCGCCGCCGTCTGATAGAGCTTGGCCACGCTGCCGCCGCTCCAGAAACGCTCCTCGAACTCCGCCGCGTCGCGGGAGACACGGCGAAAACGCCGGTACTTGTCGATGATGATGGCCCAGGAGACCACGGAGGCCGCCAACAGGGCCAACATCACCAGTTTCACCACCGGTCCGGCCTGGACCACCAGATCCCAGATACTGTGCGAAGTCAATGCTTGGTTCACGGTTGTTCTTCCATTATGGTTTGCAGACGGTCGTTGAGGTCCCCCGGAAAACGCGCCGGCTTGAAATCGCGATCCACCAAGGCGATCCTGGCACGCGCACGCACCAGGACCCGCGCTCCGGTTCGGGCTGCGGTGATGGTGTGCGCCAATGTCAGGCTCACCCGTTTCCGTTCTGTCAATATTACCGAAACATTCAGGCGGTCGTCCAGTCTTGCGGATGCCAGAAAATCAATTTCCATGTTGGCGACGGCAAACAGCAGGCCTCTCTCCCGCCACAACGCCTCCTGACCATGGCCCAGTTGCCTGAGCCATTCGGTGCGCGCCCGTTCCATGAAGCGCAGATAGCTGGCATGGTACACCACGCCTCCGGCATCGGTATCCTCGTAATAGACCCGCACCGGCCAGCAAAACGCCCCATCCCGGCTCGCTTCGGCCTGGATCATGACCCTCAAGCCCTCCCGCATCGATTTGAATTGCATTTCAACCATGCTAGCAGATCACGCGACGACAAGGGAGTGTGTTTCACCCACACGCTCCATTTTCATGGCACGAATATTGTGGAATAATGAAAGAAACGCTTTTTTGCCATTCACAACACCTGGAAACCACGATTCATGCCGTTCATCCCCCACACCCCTGCCGACATCGCAGCCATGCTGCAACGGATCGGCGCCCCGGACACGGACACCCTCTTCGACGAAGTTCCCGCCGAATTGCGCTGCCCGCCATTGCAACTCCCGCCGGCATTGAACGAAATGGCGGTGACCCGCCTGATGCGCGAACGGGCCGGGGCCAAACCCGGAGGACTCTGCTTCATCGGGGCCGGGGCCTACGAACATCACATCCCGGCGGCGGTCTGGGAGATCGCCTCCCGTGGGGAGTTCCTGACCGCCTATACCCCCTATCAGGCCGAAGCCAGCCAGGGAACCTTGCAGGTCCTCTACGAATTCCAGACCATGATGGCCGGCCTGACCGGCATGGATGCCGCCAACGCCTCCATGTACGACGGAGCCAGCGCCCTGGCCGAGGCGGCACTCATGGCGGTGCGGGCCAACGAGGGCAAGGGACGAAAACTCCTCATCCCCACCTCGGTCCATCCCCACTACCGGCAGGTGGTGCATACCCTGACCCGCTACCAGGGGATCGAGGTGATCGAAATCCCCTTCGATCCCGTCGAGGGGAGAGTGCTCCCAGGCACCTTGACCCAATATCGCGGCAGGGGCGTCGCCGCCTTGATCGTCCCGCAACCCAACTTTTTCGGCATCCTGGAAGAGGCCGATGAACTCACCGACTGGGCCAAACAGGAAGGTGCCCTGGTGATCGGCCTGGTCAATCCCGTCACCCTCGGCCTGCTCGCCCCGCCCGGCGCCTGGGGCGATGGCGGAGCAGACATCGCCTGCGGCGAGGGCCAACCCCTGGGGGCGCCCCTGGCCTCCGGCGGACCCTATTTCGGTTTCCTGTGCTGCCGCCAGGAACTGCTCCGCCAGATGCCGGGCCGCATCGTTGGCCGCACGGTGGATGCCGCCGGCAACCCGGGCTTCATCCTGACCCTCCAGGCCCGCGAACAACACATCCGCCGCTCCCGCGCCACCTCCAACATCTGCACCAATCAGGGCATCATGACCATCGCCGCCGCCATCCATCTCTCCCTGCTCGGCCCCGAAGGGCTGGCCAGAGTCGCTGCGGCCTGTCATGCCAACACCCTCGCCCTGACCAGCCAACTCCTGGAAATCCCCGGCGTGACCCGCATCTTCACCGGCCCCGGCTTCCACGAGGTCGCCCTGCGCCTCCCCAAACCCTCCCGCCCGGTGCTGGCCCAACTCGCCCGCCTGGGCATCCAGGGGGGATATCGCCTGGAAGAGCACTACCCGAAACTCTCCAGGGGAATCCTGGCCTGCGCCACCGAAACCCGCACCCAGGCCGATATCGATCACTACGCCGCCACCCTGACCTGGGTCCTGAACGTGAAGGAGGGTTGACATGACCACGATCTTCGACGCATCCCGCCCTGGACGGGTCAATCTCCAGCACGCCCCGGAAGCCCCGCCCGTCACGACACTGCCGACACGGTTTCTGCGCGCCACCCCGCCACCTTTGCCACGGGTCTCCGAATTGCAGGTGGTGCGTCACTTCACCCGCCTGTCGCAACACAACTTCTCGGTGGACACCCACTTCTATCCCCTGGGCTCCTGCACCATGAAGTACAACCCCAGGGTCTGTCACACCCTGGCCTCCCTGCCCGGCTTCCTCGACCGTCATCCCCTGGCCTCCGAGGAGTCTGGTCAGGGGGTGTTGCGCACCCTGTACGAACTTCAGGAGATGCTCAAGGAGATCGCCGGCATGCAGGCGGTCTCCCTCGTCCCCATGGCCGGCGCCCAGGGCGAATTCGCCGGCGTGGCGATGATCCGCGCCTACCACCTCGCCCGCGGCGACGACCAGCGCACCGAGATGCTCATCCCGGACGCCGCCCACGGCACCAACCCCGCCACCGCCGCCATCTGCGGCTTCACGGTTCGGGAAATCCCCACCAACGCCCAGGGGGATGTGGACCTGGACGCCCTGGCCGCTGCCGCCGGCCCGCGCACTGCCGGACTCATGCTGACCAACCCCTCCACCCTGGGGGTCTTCGAACGCCGGATCCTGCGCATGGCCAGCATCATCCACGACGCCGGCGGACTGCTCTATTACGATGGCGCCAACCTCAACGCCGTGGCCGGTCGGGTCCGGCCCGGGGACATGGGGTTCGACGCCGTCCATTTCAATGTCCACAAGACCTTCGCCACCCCCCACGGCGGCGGCGGACCCGGGGCCGGCCCCGTGGGCGTGGGCGAACGCCTGGCCCCCCACCTCCCCGTTCCGGTGGTGGGCCGACGCCTGCTCGACAACGGCTCAGAGTGGTTTTTCCAGATGACGCAACAGGATCTCCCGGACTCCATCGGTCCCCTGGCCGCCTTTGCCGGCAACGTCGGGGTGTTGATACGCGCCTACATCTATCTGCGCATGATCGGTGCGGACGGTCTGCGCCGGGTCGCCGACTTCGCCACCCTCAACGCCAACTATCTCATGGCCCGCCTGGCCGCCGCCGGATTCACCGTGGCCTTTCCCGAACGGCGCGCCACCCATGAGTTTATCATTTCTCTGCAATTCGAGGCTACCAATTTTGGCGTAACCGCTTTGGATTTTGCAAAACGCCTGCTCGATTACGACTGTTACGCCCCAACCATTTATTTTCCCGCGCTGATTCCGGAATCCATGCTCATCGAGCCGACGGAAACCGAATCCAGGGAAACCCTGGACCACTTCGCGGAGGCGATGATCGCCATCCGCCAGGAGGCCCAAAACGACCCGCAACGGCTGCGCACCGCGCCCCATGCCGTTCCGGTGCCCGGCAAGGGACCCGGACGGCTGGACGCCACGCGCGCCGCCCGCAAACCCGACCTGATCTGGAAGGAGCACATCGTTTCATGACCACCATCGCCCGCATTCACGCCCGTGAGATTCTCGACTCCCGCGGCAACCCGACCGTCGAGGTCGAAGCCACCGCCAGCAACGGCGCCATTGGACGGGCCGCCGTCCCCTCCGGGGCCTCCACCGGCTCCCGCGAGGCCCTGGAACTGCGCGACGGCAACCCGGCCCGCTACCTGGGCAAGGGGGTCCTCAAGGCCGTGGAGTCGGTCAATCACGTCATCGCCCCGGCCATGACCGGCCTGGACCTCTTCGCCCAGCGCGAACTGGACGACCGCATGCGCGCCCTCGACGGCACCGAGGACAAATCCCGCCTGGGAGCCAACGCCATTCTGGGGGTCTCCCTGGCCGTGGCCAAGACTGCGGCAGCGGCATGCGGACAGCCGCTGTTCCGTTATCTGGGCGGGGTCAACGCCCACCTCCTGCCGGTGCCGATGATGAACATCCTCAACGGCGGGGCGCACGCGGACAACAACGTGGACATCCAGGAGTTCATGATCCTCCCCGTGGCCGCCACCTCCCTGGCGGACGCCGTCCGCATGGGCGCGGAGGTGTTTCATCACCTGAAAAAGGTATTGAGCAAACGGGGCCTGAACACCGCCGTCGGCGACGAAGGAGGCTTCGCCCCCAACCTCGCCTCCAACGAAGAGGCGATCCAGGTGATCCTCCAGGCCATCGAAAACGCCAAATACCTCCCCGGCGAGGAGATCTTTCTGGGGCTGGACTGCGCCTCCACGGAATTCTTCGACGCCTCGGCCAATCTTTACAACCTCAAGGGGGAGAACCGCATCCTGGACGCGGACGACCTGGTGGGCTATTACCAGGACCTGTGTGCCCGTTATCCGATTCTCTCCATCGAGGACGGCTGCTCCGAAAACGATTGGGAGGGGTGGCGTCTGCTCACCGACACCCTGGGCAGCAAAATCCAACTGGTGGGCGACGACCTGTTCGTGACCAATCCGGCCATCCTGGCCGAAGGGGTCCGGCAAGGGATCGCCAACGCCATTCTGGTCAAGGTCAACCAGATCGGCACCCTCACCGAAACCCTGGAGGCCGTGGAACTGGCCAAACGCTCGGGATATCCCACGGTGATCTCCCACCGCTCCGGGGAGACCGAGGATGTCACCATCGCCGACCTCGCGGTGGCGACGAACGCCGGGCAGATCAAGACCGGCTCCCTCAACCGTTCCGATCGCATCGCCAAGTACAATCAACTGCTGCGCATCGAAGAGAGCCTGGGCAAGGCCGCACGTTATGCCGGCAGGTCGGCTTTTTTCAATCTTTTTCCGGGTACCGTTGTAAATCCCGTGGGCTGACGGATGGAATTCGTGTTATACTGAGCGATAATGGCAAAAGGTAGCCGCAATACACCCAAGGAGTCTCCATGGCCAAGGAACCGGAAGCGAAAAAGAGTCCACCCCAACTCGTCAAGATCGGCGTGGTTGCCAAACGTCTCGGCATATCCATTCGCACCATTCACATGTACGAACGGGAGCGGCTGTTCATTTCGCACAAAAATCTCGCGGGAACCCGGCTGTTCACCGAGCGGGATATCGAGTGGCTGGAGGAGATCCGCCGGATGATCAAGTCCAGCATCAGCATTGCCGGGATTCGCGCCCTGCTCTCCCTGATCCCGTGCTGGGATGTGACGAAGTGTCCCCACGCCTCCCGCAAGGAGTGTCCCTCCTTGCGGGAGAACGACTATCCCTGCTGGAGCAACAAGGAAAGCAAATGCTTTCAATCGAACACCATCTGCCGGGCCTGCGAGGTCTACGAAATGCGTTTTCGCATCCGTGATCTCAAGGGACACGCCGAAATCCGCATGAAAACCGCCACCGAATAACCGACATGGACAAGAACGAACCCCTGCTCTCCGAAGATCCCGGCCCCTTCGATACCGATGAGGGCAACTGGCTGGAACGTGTGGAGGCCAACCGCGCGCGAGAACGTCAGGTGCTGGAACGGCTGCTGCTGGCCAACCTGGAAGAACAGAAACGGACGCGGGTCGGCAAGAACTGGTTTCGCCTCTTCATCGCCGGCTATCTGGTGCTCGTTTTGTGGCTGGGCACCCTCCACGAGTACGACCTGAAGTCCTTTTCCGGTCGGCACAAGCACACCGCCGTGGTGGATCTGCGCGGGGTCATCCTGGAGGGGTCGCAATGGAGCGCGGACAATGTCATCAAAGGGCTGAACGCCGCTTTCGACCATCCGGATACCGTGGGGGTGGTCCTGCGCATCAACTCCCCTGGCGGCAGTCCGGTGCAGTCGGGCCAGATACACGACGAACTGCTGCGTCTGCAAAAACAGCATCCCGACACCCCCCTGTATGCGGCCCTGGAGGACATGTGCGCCTCGGGCGGGTATTACGTGGCCTCCGCGATCCCCAAGATCTATGCGGACAAGGCGACCATGGTGGGTTCCATCGGGGTGCTTTTGCAGGCGTTCGGCCTCCAGCAAACCCTGGACAAACTGGGCATGGAGAGCCGCATGATGACCGCCGGCAAACACAAGGCCATGCTGGATCCCTTCAAGCCGCTGGATCCCGGCGACAAACAGCATTTTCAAGGTTTGCTCAACCACATCCACGAGCAGTTCATCAAGGCGGTGGAGAGCGGTCGCGGCGATCGCCTCAAGGCGGGCCGGGAGGAACTGTTCCAGGGGCTGATCTGGACCGGCGACGAGGCGGTGAAACTCGGGCTGATCGATGGCATCGGCTCCACCGCATGGATCGCCAGGCAGATGATCAAGCAGGAACGAATCGTCGATTTCACCCGCAAGGAGGACGTGTTGACCCGCTTCACCAAGGGGATGACCGAGGCCATCCGGCAAGCACTGCCCCTGGCCGATGCCGGATGGCAGTGGCGCTGACAGGAGATTCGCGATCTCACCAACAGGAGGAACTGCCATGTCGCAAGCCGTGACCTTCGATGATGTCTGGAAAATGTTTCAAGAGATGGTCCGCGAGGATCGGGAGCGGCGGACTGCACTCGATCAACGCATGCAGGAGACCGGTCTCCAGATCAGGGAGGTTACCGCACAAATGCGGGAAACCGACCGCAAAATGCAGGAAACCGACCGCAAAATGCAGGAAACCGACCGCATAATGCGGGAAACCGACCGCCAAATGCGGGAAACCGACCGCCAAATGCAGGAAACCGACCGCAAAATGCGGGAAACCGACCGCAAACTGGATCGGCTCGGCAGCCGTCTGGGCGAGTTCGTCGAGGGCATGGTGGCCCCAGGCTGCAAGATTCTTTTCACGCAATGGGGCATCCCGGTCCACAAGGTCAGCCGTCGGGTGGAGGCCGACCTGCCGGGCGGTCGCCACATGGAGATCGACCTGTTCGTGGTCAATTCCGATGCCGTGGCCCTGGTGGAGGTCAAGAGCAAACTCACGGTGGAAGATGTGCGGGAACATCTGGCCCGCATGGGGGAGTTCAAGGAATTTTTCCCGGAATACGCCGACAAACGGGCTGTCGGCGCGGTTGCGGCCATGGTGATCGAAGAACATGTCCGCCGTTTCGCCATTCACCAGGGGTTGTTCGTGATCGAACAGGCGGGAGACACGTTGCGCATGGCCAACGCTGCGGACTTCGAGCCACGCACCTGGTGACCGGACCAGCCCCCGACAGTGGCGATGGCCGGAAAATGTTTTTAATAACGTGATTTGGAGGGAACAGCGAGATGGCCAGGAGCTGGAAAACACAAAAATTCATCATGCATGTGCAGCGCGAAGGGCGGACGGTTCTCGGTGCGCTGGCCATGACCGGTTTGCTGACGGTGGCCGTGCCTGCCCAGGGCGCCTCCTATGGCCATGTGGAGGCGTGGGAGGTGACCTCCAGCGTGGAGGTGAGCAAAACCGAAAAGTGGGAGGACCGCAGCGAGGAGTGGTCCCTCAAGGCCCAGGGCAAGAGCCGCATCCACAGTGCCATGCCCGGCAACATGCGTTTTCAGTGGGGGGGCGTGGACCTGAGTCACGGCATGCCCACCCGTGCCGAGGATGCCTATTCCGGCAAGGGGACAGCACAGATCCGCTATCGTCTGGAACATTTCCAGCTCAGCGCCCTGATGCCCGGAGGCGTGGCCGAGTGTACCTTCCAGGGCGAGGTGCCCTATCAGGCGACCATCGTCGCCATGCCGGGGCAACCGCCGTTCGGTGGCGCCCAGCCACTGCTGCCCACAGAAATGAACTGCAAGCGCTCCGGCGAAGCGGAACTGCCCGAACGGGTCTCCATTTCGCTTCCCGCCAGCTGCGAACAGGCCGCCCCCCTCCAGGAGACCGGTGGCAAATTGACCCAGAGCGTGACGTGCGAACAGAATGGCGTCCGCATCACCCAGCGCCTGGAAGCCGTGCCCGTCTCTGCGGGACGTTGAACCACAACAAACGAAGAACATGTCCATGAAGCTGCTCGCGACCCTCCTGGCCCTGCTCCTGACCCTGCCCGGCATGGCCGTGGCCCAGGGTCTGCCATCCGCATTTCCCCGGATGCCAGCCCTCAAGGTGGAGCCGGGCACCTTGCAGGAAGAGGCCTTCGGCGAGGTGGAAATCCCGCTTCCGAACCGCGACGCCCCCCATCTGGTGCGCGGCAGGCACTGGAGCGCCATCCTGGATTTCACCGGCATCCCGGAGGATGCCCCCGGAGAGCAGGTCTGGAAAAAGCTGAAACCGGCCTTTGCCGGTGCGAACTGGGAGGTGGTGCATGAGTTTCCCGACAGCTCCCCCCTGGCGGTGACCTTGCGCCTGCAACGGGATGGCAAGGCGCTTTGGGGGTACCTGCAGATCGGCCAGCCGCGGGAAATGCGTTTGGAACTGGTGGAAACCGGCGCCGGGGTGCGGAAACACGCCTTGAAGCCCCCTGCCGCCAAACCCGAGGTGCTGGCCGATGCCAGCGGCGATTTTCCCTTTCTGACGCCGCTGCCCGGCTCGACCCTCTTCGATGGCGGCCATGCCAAAACCCCCTTGCGCATCGCCATCGACGACTCCGGACAGGAGCAAATGGTGGGCCGGGAGCATTGGCATCGTCACTATCGGGCGCCCACCGACGGAGTCTCCTCCCTGGAGTTCATGGCCGTCTATCGCGAGGCGCTGACCAACGCGGGCTGGACGATCCTCCGTCCCCAACAGGACCGGGCCGGCCAAAGCATGATTGCCCACTATGCCAAGGATGGCCGCGATTTGTGGGCCGTTTTGCACAGCGGCGAGGATTATGCCTTTCAGGTGGCCGACACCGCCCGTGGGGAGGATTGGTCCGCCCAACTGAAGCGTGACTGCCGGGTGCCCCTGTACGGGGTGCTGTTCGAGTTCGACAAGGCGGCCTTGCGGCCCGAATCCGCAGCGACCCTCGCCAGGGCGCGGGACGCGCTTGCCGCGCTGCCCGCGTTGGCGGTGGAGGTGCAGGGCCATACGGACAATGTGGGCAGCGACAGTTACAACCTCAAGCTTTCCGAGGCCAGGGCCGCCAGCGTGGTGCAATGGTTCACCGGACATGGCATCCCGGCAGACCGGTTGAGCGCCCGTGGTTATGGCAAGTCGCAACCCGTGGCGGACAACGGCAGCGAGGAGGGCAGAGCGCGCAACCGTCGGGTGGAATTGGTCTGTCGCAAATAACGCATCGACCGTTGGAGGTGTGGTGGCATGGCAAGGCAGCGTGGAATGACCTCGGTGCGCGTTCTCGCGCGCTTTTCCGGCATGGCCGCCATCTGCCTGAATTTGTTCTGGCCGTTCCCTGGGCAGGCCAAGGAGAAACCCCAATTCATGCTGTCCGATACCAGCGTCTCCCAGGCCCCGGGTGACGACAGGATCGATGGTTCTGACGTGGTCAGGACATTGGCCGGCGACCTGCACCACCGATTTCGCCACTGCGCCACGGCATTGACCATGGACGATCTCAGAATGCTGATCGGTTTTGAAAAGCAGCGCGAACTGTTGGGAGCCGGTGACCCGACGGCGCTGGCCGAAATCGGTGGCGCCTTGGGGCGCAAAGGTCTGCTGGTGACCAGCGCGTTTCATACGTCGCCAGCGGGTATGAGTTTGCACATCAATGTGATGGACAGCACGGGGAAGGTTCTCGGCCAGGGAACGGCTTCCTGCAACGGACGTTGCTCGCGGGTTCCCCTCAGCACGGAGGTTGTGGCGCAACTGCCGGATTTCTGCCGTCCCCAGTGGTTCGGGACGCTGACATACCGCTACACGGAGTTTATCGATATCAGGCATCATGCCGAGACGGACGATGGCTCGGAAGATGCGCTGACCGACCACTTCAACCAGATGGATGTGGAGGTCCGCATGACGCCGGACGGGTTGGAGGATCAACTCAAGGTCGATCTCGATGCCAAGCCTTACGGCAAATCCAAGGTGGAGACCCGTCGCGTGGCGTCCGCCTTGTGTGGCGGGGGCGACGAGGGCGGGGAGGAACGGGAGGTGCAGGGGGGGTATCGTGAAACCTTCACCATGTCCAATACCATGGGCGACCCCATGTGCGAGCAGGATGCCTGCACCGGCACTGTGAGCGTGGCCACCGATCCGGTCAAGGGGCGTTTTGCCATCGCCCCCAGGATCGGTCCCATCCGCTATCATGTGCATTCGTCATGGCACAAGGAGACGACCACATGCGGCAAGAACCACCGTGAAAATGGCGAGGATCGGATCGAAAGCAGCTGGCCCGGCAGTTCGCCATTCTCCCTGGAAGGCACCTTTGCCCCGGATCAGACGACCATCACCGGGTCCGAAAGGACACGGCGGGAAGGCAATGACAAAGCCTCCCCGACCGTCACCGAGTTCTGGCAAGTCAACCTGCAAAGCAAACCGCTGATCGAAACGCTTGCGAAATAATGATGGGGCGAACCAGGGCGGACCTCGCCCTCAACGCGGATGCTTCCACTCCCATGGCGGGATGGGATCGGGCTGCGACCAGATGCCGATGCGACGCTTGCGGGCGGCCCTCTCCAGCGCCATCAACTCCGGATCCTTGGAAAAATGGATGTGCCGCCAGGCCAGACCGGCACGCACCAAAGCACTCCCCAGCTCCTCGCCCCCGCCGGACGGGGTCACCCAGGCCACCACGCGGCCATACCGATCCGTCTCCTTCTCCACAATGCGCACCACCCGCCCCCCCACATGCCGAACGGTGAACGCCTTGGCCTCTTTGGCAAAGGGCTGACCGTGTTCCGGGGTGTCGATCCCGGCCACGCGGACCTTCACCCGCTCGCCACCCCGCGTCACCACGAGGGTATCCCCATCCGCCACACGCGCCACCTCGCCGCTCCAGGTCCCGGCCAGTGCCCCTGCGGGAATCAGCCAGCAGACCAATTGAAAAAAAATACAGCAACGGATTGCGAAAGGTATGCGCTTTAACCTATACTTCACCATGTCAGCCTCAATATTAAAAAAAATCAGCATGAGGAGCCTCCCATGTCCGAACGGAATTTTCTGGAAGATGTCAACAAACGGGCCAACCTCGCCTTCAGCAATGAAATGGAAATGCTGACCTTCGTGCTGACCGATGGGCAACTCTACGGCTTGAACGTCTTCAAAATCATCGAAATCCTGGAGTGTCCCAAGAGCATCACCCGCATTCCCCACTCCAACCCGGCCATCAAGGGGACCATCGATTTTCGCGGTCATGCCATCAACCTGCTGGACCTCTCCCAGGCCATGGGCCTGACCCCCATCGACCATGTCAACAAGGTCAGCTATGTCCTGGTGTGCGAATACAGCACCTCCATCCAGGGGTTTCTGGTCAGCGAACCGGATCGGCTGATCCAGAAAAGCTGGAGCGACATCATCCGTCCGGACGGCGCGCTCTATGGCAACAGCTATCTGACGGCCATCACCTACGACAACGATCGCACGGTCCAGATCCTCGACGTGGAAAAGGTCCTGGGCGACATCATCGGCATCGAGGACCAGATCGATCAATCCTTTACCCAGCGCGCCGAGAAATTGCGCCTGTCCGATTATCACGTCCTGGCGGTGGACGATTCCAATGCCGCACGGCAACTCATGGCCTCGGCCTTCACCCAGATGGGTCTGCGCCACACCATATTCGACTCCGCCGACAAGGCCCTGGCCGCGCTGGAAGCGTCCGTGCTCGAAGAAGGTCCCTGTCCCTACAACATCATCTTCTCCGACATCGAAATGCCCACGATGGACGGCTTCACCTTCACCCGGCAGATCAAGCAGAATCCCAAACTGGCCCACATCTACCTGGCCCTGCACAGCTCCCTGAGCAACCGCTCCAATCAGGAAAAGGCCAAACAGATGGGCGCCGACGCCTTCATTTCCAAGTTTCAGCCCAACAAGATCGCCGAAGCGATTTTGGGGCAGATCGAAAAACTCGCCGCAACCCAGAAATAATCGGCCTCAGGCACCCAGTCCCACCGCGTCCAGCCTGGCCACCAGTTCCGGGAGCGCGGGCCGGGCCGGGCGTGTGGCCAACCGGGGCAACGGCAGCCCCGCAATCGTGCAGATCTCGATCTCGCGCAAACCGGCGGCGGCCATGCGGGTCAGGGCCTCGTTGCGCAGGTCATTGAAGCGGAATCCCTTCAGACGCGCCTGCAGCAGGACCATCCGAAAGGCCTTGTCGATGGCCACCGGCGCCCGCTCTCCGTCCTTGCCCATGGCACCGAAGAACAGCAACTCCTCCTCCGCAGGACGTTCCGGATAGGCCAGCACCTCCCGGAACACCCGTACCGCCTCTCTGGTGAGGGGCACCTGACGCATGGGGCGGGTCAGATGTTTCCGGATCGTGGCCACCCGCGCCCCCAGGTCCACGTCCCCCTTGCGCAGACGCAGGATCTCCTCCTTGCCCATGGCGGTCTGCACCGCCAGCCGCACGATCCACCCCAGCATGGGGGTGGGCCGCCGGTCGCAGGCGGCCAACAGACGCACCATCTCGCCCCGCTCGAAGGAGCGCTCCCGTCCTGCCGGCGGGCGGGGTGGTGCAACCGCATGCAGGGGATTGGCATCGAGATTCAGGCCCCAGGTTGTGACAGCCACGTCGAACAACTCCCGCAGCAGGGCCAGATCCCCCTCCACGATCGCGGCGGAGGCCTCGCGCAGACGATAATCCCGATAGTCGGCGATCTCCAGCGGGGTCAGATCGCGCAAAAGAATGCGACCCAGCCGGGCGGCAATCTGGCGCGCCTTGCGCTGCTCGCGCTGATGGGTGGCGGGCGACTTGGCTGCGGAGACCCGCTCCAGAAACCACGCCAAGGCCGTCTCCACCGTCATCGCCTCGTCCAGGGGCGCTCGAGGTTCCTCGCGAATCGACGTCATGGCGTCAGTAGATGCCGCTTTCGTTCAGCACTTTCCCGAACTGGCGGTCGTCGATCAGGATATGGCTGACCAGCCAGTTCTCGAAAAAGTGTGAGAACCCTTGGATTTCCATGCAGGCCTGGCCTGCATTCACCTGTCTGGAAATCTCTTCCATCTCCAACAGCAGTTCCCGGTGCCGTTTGCGGTGCTCGCGATAGCCCGGAAAGCCGTGTTTGCGAATCAGGATCTCCTCATCCTGGAAGTGCGTCACGGTATAGTTCATCAGGTTTTGCAACGCGGCGCCGATCCGCTCCCGATCCGTCTCCTGGCGGACATCCGCGCCCTGATCGATGGCCCGCAGCACGGCCCCTCCCAGCGCGAACAGCCGGATGTGCTGGTTGTCCACCCGCCGCACCCCGACCGCGAATTCATCCCGCCAGTTCCAGGTGGACAGGCCGTAGGGATTGGATTGGAGGATGCGGCGACGCCGTTTTTCGATGGTCTCGTACAGCTTCCAGCGCACGATCGGCAGATCCCGCAGCAGGTGGCCGGGGATCTCTTCCACCTCGGTGGTCTCCAGGACCCGCAGGGTGTGGAAGGGGGGGATGTCGAACACGGCGTCTTCCTCCCCGTAAAAGTCGCGCGGCCCCAGACGGGCGAACACGTCGTCGCCGAACACCTCCTCCAGCAGGCCGCTGCGGATCAGGCCGAGCATACGGTTTTCCATCTCCACGCTCTCGCCGGGGAGATAGGTACGGCGTTGCATGGCCTGGGCCAGTTCGTTCTGCTTGGGATAGGGGATCACCTCCCCGAAGAGGGCGGTCTCCTGCAGGAAGGCGCGTCCCTCGTGCATCCGTTCCAGCTGGGCATAAAAGTCGTATTTCTTGACGAAGCCCAGGGTGGTCCGGTGGGGCATGCGCAGGGCCTGAACGAAGGTGGTGGCGCGAAAGGTCAAGGTGGCCGGGGTGCCGTGCAGACAGGACATTTCTCCCAGAATGCCTCCCGCCGTGACGACGATGTAGAGATTCTGATCGGTCTGAATCCCTTCCACGGTGCCGGTGAGCACCAGCCACATCTCGGCATGGCGCTCCCTTTCCCGCAGGATGATGGTCCCCGGATTGAACTCTGAGATGGCGTTGTTGGCCAGGGCGGCCAGTTGATGATCCGGAGCGCTGGGAAAATAGGAACGCAGATAGACCATGGCCGCGCCACGCAGGAAATCGGTGCAACTCGGGATGAGCACGTCCGTGGAGCCGAACGGGGCGCTGGAACCGATCTCCCGTTGTTTTTTGCTCAGGGGCAGGGCAGAGTGGCACAGGATGATCTTGCCGGACTTGTCGTCCCTGAAGTCCTCCGCGTCGCCGTGGATCATGCCGCCGCCGATATCGAGCTTTTTGATGGTCAGGGGGGCGATGTAGCGGCGGCGGATCAGATCGAGGTAATCGCGCGTCACCCCTGGACGCGTATTCTCCTCGGTGACCATTTTCTCCAGGACGGACAAAGAGATGATGTCGGCGAAGTGGCCGAAGGCGCGATAGCCGTCCTCGGCCAGGACACGGAAGATGAGGATCGTGGTCTCGATGGGATGGGGAGAGACCACCGGCTTGACCTCCAGCCCCTCGTAGTCGTTCCAGGTATCGCTTTTGAGATCATGCACCTCGAAGAAGTGGTGAAACTCCTCCTCGCGCAACGAGAGGAGCGCCTTGAGTTTCCGGATGACGGCGGCGCGCACCAAAGGAGTGGAAAAATACTTGATGCGGCGTCCCCCCCGCATCAGGGTGGTGATGCCCGCGAAGTGGTCGTCATGGGCATGGGTGTGGAACAACCCCTCGATCTCCCCCACGCCGATCCCCAGGGCGGAGAGGCTGCCCAGGAGGTTCGGTCCGGCATCGACGAGATAGAGTTTCCCCTGGTACATGATGATCGAGGCCATGCTGGGCCGGTTGATGTCCCAGCCGTCCCCTTCCCCGGAGTGGATCACGCCGAAATACTCGCGGGCGACGCGATGGAAACCCAGGGGATAGGGGGATTCGTAGCCCTGGCCGTGGGGGAGGTTGAGGTCCACCTCGACGGTCGAGCCTGCGTATTCGATGGCGAAGTGATTGAGGGCGAGACGGTGGATCATGACGCCGTTGCGCAGTTCCACGGGCTGATTGGCGATGATGCGGGCATCGAGGAGTTCGTCGAAACCGCGGATCTTGCCGAAGGCGAAACGCAGTTTGAGGCGCATCATCTCCTCGGCGGTGGCGCGGGGGATGCCGGCCTCCATGATCTCTTCGGTGGAGAGCAGTCCGTAGTTGCCACGCAGGATGTATTTCATCTGCGAGGCGACCTGCTCGGCAGAGCCGATCAGCATGGGGCGGACGCCGGTATTGTTGGGGTGGTTGGGGAGGATCAATCCCTGGCGATAGAGCATTTGCAGCACGGGAAATTCCGCCAAGTTGGCGAAATGGCCGTTTTGCAGGAGCACGTCGGAGAGGAGGATGGCATTGGGACCGGTTTCGCACCGCACGCCCCGTTTGTCCACTTCCAGGATCAGGCCCCGCTTCATCAGGTGCTTGACGCTGTCGGCAGGGCATGCACAGAGGATATAAAGATCCGCCTCCGGGATTTCGACCCAGGAGATGCCAGGGGAGATCTGAATCTTGCGTATGCTGCTCATGGGAGACCTCGGCGCGGATCTTCTAGGGAGTGGTCGTTACCCCATCGCGCAGCAAGGTGACGAGATGCCGGGTGATCACATCCACCTCCTCGTGGGCGGGGAGTGACCCGGGCAGCCGACGGCGAATCGGCGCCAGTTGAAAATGGGAGAGGACCATGCCCAGTATGGTGAAAAAGAGCATATGGGCATCCAGGCGCCCCCCGGCCAGGGCCAGCAGGGTATCCCGGGAGGAGAGATAGACGGAGGCGAACAGCCGGTCCAGCAGCAACTGGAGGCGTTGCTCGTCGGCATCGCTCATCTCGCGCTGGAGGAGGGAGCGCAGGACCACATCCCCGGCCAGGGTTTCCACCCAGAAGCCGATCATGCAGTTCAGGCGCCCGTGCAGCCCTTCGGCTGCGGCCAGGGCATCGGCGAAGTTGGTCACCTTGTCCGCGAAGGCGTATTCCAGGGCGCGCAGATAGAGCGTCTCCTTGCCCGGAAAATGATTGTAGAGCGCTGCTGCCGTGATGCCGACCGTATTGGCGATATCCCGCATGGCCACGCCGTTGTAGCCATGCGCGGCAAACAGGGGCAGGGAAGCCTCCAATATTTTGACCGCCGTTTTTGAATAACCGGTTTTTTCCATCATCCGTACTCAAATCAAACCGTAGTTGCGCAATTTTTCCAGAAGCGCGGCCTGACGAATCGGCTTGCCCAGATAGGCGTTGCAGCCGCCGTGGTCGAAGGAGCGAATGATGGAATCGAGGGTATCCAGCGCCGAGGTCATGATCACGACCGCCTCGTCGTTGGGCGGGATGTTGCGGGCCTTTTCCTCGGCGCGAATGGCCAGCAGGGCCTCCTGGCCGTCCATCATCGGCATCATGATGTCCATGCAGACCAGTTGAAAGGGGGTATTGGCATCCAGGGCGGTCTTGAAAGCCGCCACGGCCTCGACCCCGTTGCATACCTCCTTGCACTCCCCATAAGGGGCCAGGATGGTATTCAGAACCAACCTGCTATTGGTATCGTCATCGGCGATAAGTATGTTCACGTCGAGATTTTCCTGTTAATGAATGACACAATAATAAAATCAAGGAGTTTTTCCTGGTTCACGCAATAACGATTCATGAGAAGCCCCATTTTTGCCGATAGAGTGCCTATTGCTCGGACAAACTCAACGGGAGATTCCATATGCGGACTTTATATACCACATCCGTGGCATTTGGCAACCATCTCTTGCAAGCATTATCCGACAATGCCGCATCCATCGACCGTGATCTGTTGCGGCGGATTCCGTTGCGTTTTTTCACCCTGCTGGTCCCCGCCGCCATGGGGAGTCTGCTGGTCTCCTCGTGGCTCGGCTCGCTGCCCCCGGACAGCCCCCTGACCTTCGAACCGCTGCAACCGCCGCTCCCGCCCCCCAAGGCCCGTCTCCTCAAACTCCGACAAGCCGACCCGAAGGAACTCCTGCCCACCCTGGAGTCGCTGGAAGGTCTTTTCGCCCCGGCGGACGCCACCGCCAAGGTGATCCTGCCGGCCCAGACGGATCCGGGGAAGACGCAGGAGAAGCGACAGCGCACCACCAGCGGGCTGACGGTACTGGAATCCCAGATCAACGAGGTGCTGATGGAGCACCTCGACCCGTTCCTGCTCACCCGCGAGCAGCAGCAGATTTTCGTCAACAGCATCCCCACCGGCTCGCCTTTGCAGGTGACGCGGGTCAACAGCCATTTCGGTTATCGAACCCATCCCTTGCTGCACGACACCCGTTTTCACCCTGGGGTGGACCTGCAGGCTCCCATGAACACGCCGATCATGTCAACCGCCGACGGGGTGATCGAGTTCGCCGGGATCGACAACAACAAATACGGCCTGAGCGGCTTCGGCCAGGTGGTGTCCATCTATCACAATTTCGGCTTCCGCACCACCTACAGCCACCTCAACAAGATCACGGTGCGCGAGGGGGAGTTCGTGAAGAAGGGGGATATCATCGGCCTGTCCGGCAAGAGCGGCAGGGCCACAGCCGCGCATCTGCACTACGAGGTCCGTTTCATCCACCAATACCTCAACCCCGCCCCTTTTCTGAACGGCAACCGGGATCACTACGAGCATCTGTTCCAGGAGAAGAGCGTCAACTGGCAATCCCTGATCGAGCTGATCGGCCTGCGGGTGCCCAAGCAGCCCGGTCAGCCGACCGGCGGCCCCATGCGCCTGGCGGCGGTGATGCCGTAAGGTGCCGGATCAGGCGACGGACGGCGGAAAGTCCAGCACGAACGTGACCGGCCCGTCGTTGACGAGGTGGACCCGCATATCGGCGGCAAAGCGTCCCCGCGCCACGGGGATCCCTTCCTGCGCCAGCCGTTGGCAAAAGGTGTCATACATGCGGCTGGCCCGTTCCGGCGCCTCGGCGCGGTCGAACGAGGGGCGCATGCCCTTGACGAGGTCGGCGGCCAGGGTGAACTGGCTGATGGCCAACACCGCGCCTCCCACCTGACCGATGGAGAGATTCATCCGTCCGCGCTCATCGGCGAAGAGCCGCAGCCCGACAATTTTGCGGATCATCAGGGCCAGTTCCCGTTCGTCGTCTCCCCGCTCCACGGCCAGCAGCACCAGCAGCCCGCTGCCGATGCTGCCGACGGTCTCCCCGTCCACGGTCACGGCGGCCTCGGTGACCCGTTGCAGCACGGCTTTCATGCGGGCACGTCCGGGTTCTCCTCCTGGGGAGGGTGCCAGTCGGGAAACAGTTCGCGGATGGTGGCCAGGAGCTGGTCGCGGTAGACGGGTTTGATGAGGGTGCGCAGGGCGCCGCTGCGCTGGGCCACCTCGAGGGCCGTGCCGGCGCTCAGGGTGTATCCGCCCCCGGAGAGGGCGATGATCTTGACATCTGGGTACTCCCGGGTCACTTCGCGGATCACGGCCACCCCATCCACATCCGGCATCAGCAGATCGGTGATGACCAGGTCGCAGCGCGCGGCGCGCAGATAGCGCAGGCCGGGCCGTCCGCCGGCGGCCTCCAGCACCTCCAGGCCGGCATTTTCCAGGATATCGCGCAGCAAGGCCCGAATCAGCCGGTCGTCATCAATCACCAGGACCTGAATCGTCCGTTCCATCGACACTTCCTCCCCTTTCCACGCGCACGGCCAGGACATAGCCCGAGCTGCGCACGGTTTTGATCAGCGAGGGTTTTTTCGGATCATCCCCGAGACGGCGCCGCAACCGGCTCACCTGCATGTCGATGGTGCGGTCGAACGGTTCGATCTCCCGCCCGTGCGACAGATCCAGCAATTGATCGCGACTCAAAACACGGTTGGGATGATTCAGGAACACCCGCAACAGGGCGAACTCGCCGCCGCTCAAGAAGATTTTTTTTCCCTTTGGGGAATACAACTGTCGGGTCGGGACATCCAGCACCCAGCCCGCGAAACGGTAGGTGGCGTCGTCATCGGACTCCGGGGCGTCTTCCGGGGCGGCGCGCGCCCGGCGCAGGACGCTCTTGACCCTGGCCAGCAGTTCGCGGGGATGGAACGGTTTGCCCAGATAGTCGTCGGCCCCCATCTCCAGGCCGATGATCCGGTCCATGTCCTCGCCACGGGCGCTGAGGATGATCACCGGGATGTTGGAACGGGAGCGCAGATTGCGGCACAGCACCAGGCCATCCTCGTCGGGGAGCATGAGGTCGAGGACGATCAGGTCGGGTTTGCTCTTTTCGAGCAGGGTCAGCAAGCCTTTGCCATCCGGCACCTTGCTGACCCGGAAGCCGTTTTTTTCCAGAAGCTTGCCCACGAGATTGCAGATATCCGGGTCGTCATCGACCACCAGGACATGCTCATGCGTCGTCATGCCTGCGTCCCTCCATAGAGGATTGACAAGGGGCGCGCGTTGACTCGCGACTACCCATAAATCACGTCCAACCGATCCAGATAAGCACTCAGCGCCTCGATCCCCTGGCGCACCCCCTCCCGGTTTTCCTGTTTGGCCGCCTCTTCGATGGCGCGTCCGATGTCGGAAATGGCATCGAAACCATAGCCGGCACCCGACCCTTTCATCCGGTGGCCCATGATCCGCAGCGTCTGAAAATCCCCCTTGGCCAGGATTTGCGGAAGCAGTTCCACATCCTTTTTGCGATTGTCGAGGTAGCCTGGCGCGATCTCCGCGAGGTCCTCGTCAATACGCACGGTAATCTTCTCTGGCATGCTAGCCATCCACCCCTCCCAGAAGTCCGATTGGCCAATCCGATGCAAAAACATTCTGGTAACTATACAGCAAATTCCCCCCATGGGAAACGAAAATCGCATTCATGGGAGTGCGTCCGGGAAGCACCCGGCAAACTCCGCGCCGGGATAGACGCACCCCTGATGGACAAACCCCAGCCTGGCCAGACCTGGGGGATTGCACGCCAACACCCGCCCGTCGGGCGCCATCCCCACCCACCCTCCGTCCTCCCAGCCCCACAAGGAGACCTTTTCCCGGCCCGTCCGGGCATCCCAAAACCGCAACGTTTCTCCGGCGCTGACGATCACCGATCCGTCCGGGCTGAAGGCGACGATAGAGATATGGGATTGATGCCCCTGGCAGGTGAACAGGCACTCTCCGGTGCGGGCATTCCAGAGTTTGATGGTCTTGTCTAAGCTTCCCGAGAGCAGCGTTGCGACATCCGGGCTGAAGGCGACGGATCTGACAGAGTCTTGATGCCCCTGACAGGTGAGCAGGCACTCTCCGGTGCGAGCGTCCCAGAGTTTGAGGGTATCGTCCCAGCTTCCCGAAAGCAGCGTTGCGCCATCCGGGCTGAAGGCGACGGAGGAGACAAAGGATTGATGCCCATGGCAGGTGAGCAGGCACTCTCCGGTGCGGGCGTCCCAGAGTTTGAGGGTATTGTCAGCGCCTCCCGACAGCAACGTTGCGCCATCCGGGCTGAAGGCGACGGAGGTGACAACGCCTTGATGCCCCTGACAAGTGAGCAGGCACTCTCCGGTGCGCGCGTCCCAGAGTTTGAGGGTCTTGTCATCGCTTCCCGAGAGCAGCATTGCCCCATCCGGGCTGAAGGCGACGGAGAAGACAACCTCTTGATGCTCATCGCAAGTAAGCAGACACTCTCCTGTTCGGACATCCCAGAATTTAAGGGTAAAGTCACTACTTCCCGAGAGCAGCGTTGCGCCATCCGGGCTGAAGGCGACGGAGAAGACAGGCTCTTGATGCCCATAGCATGTGAGCAGGCACTCTCCGGTGTGCGCGTCCCAGAGCTTGAGCGTATTGTCATCGCGTCCCGAGAGCAGCGTTGTGCCATCCGGGTTGCAGGCGACGGAGTTGACATAGGCTTGATGCCCCTGGCATATGAGCAGACACTGTCCGGTGCGGGCGTCCCAGAGTTTGAGGGTATTGTCATCGCTTCCCGAAAGCAGCGTTGCGCCATCCGGGCTAAAGGCGACGGAGGTGACAAAGTCTTGATCCCCCTGGCAGGTGAGCAGGCACTCTCCGGTGCGGGCGTCCCAGAGTTTGAGAGTCATGTCATTGCTTCCCGACAGCAGCGTTGCGCCATCCGGGCTGAAGGCGACGGAGAAGACAGAGTCTTGATCCTGGCAGGTGAGCAGGCACTTTCCGGTGCGGGCATCCCAAAGTTTGAGGGTATTGTCTTCGCTTCCCGAGAGCAGCGTTGCCCCATCCGGGCTGAAGGCGACGGAGGAGACAAAGGCTTGATGCCCCTGGCAGGTGAACAGGCACTCACCGGTGCGGACATCCCAGAGTTTGAGGGTCTTGTCATCGCTTCCCGAGAGCAGCCTTGCGCCATCCGGGCTGAAGGCGACGGATAAGACAACGTCTTGATGCCCCTGACAGGTGCGCAGACATTCTCCGGTGCGGGCGTCCCAGAGTTTGAGGGTATCGTCATGGCTTCCCGAAAGCAGCGTTGCGCCATCCGGGCTGAAGGCGACGGATCTGACAGAGGCTTGATGCCCCTGGCAGGTGCGCAGGCACTCTCCGGTGCGGGCGTCCCAGAGTTTGAGGGTCTTGTCATTGCTTCCCGAAAGCAACGTTGCGCCATCCGGGCTGAAGGCGACGGATAAGACATAGGACTGATGCCCCTTGCAGGTGAGCAGACACTCTCCGGTGCGGGCGTCCCAGAGTTTGAGGGTCTTGTCATCGCTTCCCGAGAGCAGCGTTGCGCCATCCGGGCTGAAGGCCGCAGCCTGAATCCCGGAAAAATGGCCACTCTGGAGCACAGCCTGAAACTGGGACAGACTCTGAGCGGGTGGAAGGGTCATATTGGAAAAAAAATCCGCTGACATGCCGGTCAGGGCGTCGGGGTCCAGGCGGCTCCAGGCCAGACGGGTGCGGGAGAGTTGCGCCCCAGCCAGGGAAGCACCGCGCAGGTCGGCCCGTTGCAGAAAGGTCGAGGAGAGCGTGGCATCGTCCAGTCGGCTGTTGACCAGCCTGGCCCCGGCCAGA
Source organism: Magnetococcales bacterium (assembly GCA_015231915.1). Lineage (GTDB taxonomy): Bacteria > Pseudomonadota > Magnetococcia > Magnetococcales > Magnetaquicoccaceae > Magnetaquiglobus. The sequence goes on along the minus strand of JADGAR010000050.1, from coordinate 6,811 downwards.
TTGGCGGCGGTCAGGTCGCAGCCGGTCAGGTCGCAGCCGGTCAAGTCGCTCCCCTCTGCCCGGACGCGACGCCAATCCGCCCAGCGCAGGCTCCCCGTGATCCGGGCGCCGGTGAGATCGGCCCCGGCCATGTTGGCCCCGTCAAAAGAGACGTTTTGCAAATGACAGCCCGCCAGCTGCACGCCCGCCAACTCACCCCCGGCCAGCTTCCACGCCCGTGGCCTGGGGGCAGTGCGCGGTTGCTCCCGCTGCCACAGCAGGGCCAGATGCAGGGCGTTTTCGCTGATGAAACGCTGGTACTCCCCTTCCAGCACCCGGACCAGGGTGGCCGCTGCCCGCACCCCCTCGCCAGGGGAGAGAAGATCGAGCAGAAAACGCATCGCCTCCGTGGAGAGCAGGGGAAGGTCCAGGGTTTCCCCGCGCCCCTCGGCCAACTCCCGACCCAGAACGCGCGCCAGAAAAAACTCCAGAAACGACGTGTGGGCGAAGCGGTAGTTGCCCTCCCCGTCGCGGTTGAGAAAGGAGGCGGTGCGCAGCAGGGTGTTCAGGCGCTCGTGCATGTCCGCGCTCACCTCGGCATCGGCTCCAAACAAGGTCTTGGCCTTGGCCATCTGCCACTGAAACAGCCGCTTGTGGGAACAGGCCCGCCCCGCCCTGCTCCAGAGGAAACGGGCCATGCTCTCCATGGCCGGCAGGATGGTGGGGTGGAGCATTCCGGTCTTCTCCCGATCCCTGGCCAGCCATGCATCCATCACCCCCTGGTAGATCTCCCCGGCGGTCACCTTGATCCCCGGTCGCACCCGCTGCTGGATGCTCTCCAGGCTGCCGGCGATGAGCTGCAGCAAAAAGGGACGGGTGGACAACTCCATCAGGTCGTGAATCCCCTGGAACGTGGCCAGGATCCCCTCCCCCTGGCCGGGGAAGACATTTTCCAGATAGGCGCGGATGCGGCCTGCGTCGAACGGCTGCAAATAAATGATGCGAAAATCCGCGCCCTGGAAGCCGTCACGGGTGGTGCCCTGCCGCACCCCGCCGCCGATGCGCACCGCCTCGTCCTTGTGATCGAGAAAATATTGGGTGCGACTGGCGATCAACACCTTGCCCGACCCACCCGCCGGGACGGTCCGGCGCATCTCCTTGAGCAGAAAATTGCCGTCCTGGGCGCTCATGGAGGCGGACTTTTCATCGAAGCCGTCGTAGATCACACACAAATGCCCGGCCCGCACCATGGCCAGCACCCCCTCCACCGCCAGATCCCCCATGTCGGCGCGCTTCAGGAGATCCTCCAGCATCCCCTCCAGTTTGGGAAGCGTGCCCTCCTTGCAATGATAATCCCGCAAGTCCAGATAGAGAGGGGCCGGGAGACTCCCCTGCCCCTGCTCCCGCAGCCGATGCACCTCCCGCACGAACTCGCGGCACAAAAAGGTCTTGCCGATGCCGTAATCCCCCAGCACCGCACAATAGGGGCGGTTCGGCTCCTGCAACCAGTTCAGCAGCACCAGGCGGGCGTCGAGGCTCTCCACCTCTCCCTCCCGGCTCGCGGAAGCGATGTAGATATCCTCCAGGTAGACCTCCTGGCGTTCCGACCGCTCCAGGGAGTGACGGCTCAGACGCCCCCCATGCAGCCACGCCTGCAATGCCAACGGCAGCCGCTCCAGGGTGAGTTGCCGGGCCTGGTCGAATTTTTTCTCCAATCGATCACTGATCAGGAGATCCCGCCTGTGCGCCTCGAACGGGATACCACCCTCATGCCCGTCACGGGTGGGCATCAACAGGCGCAACGCATTTTCCCCCTGCCCGATCTCGCACCTGGCCCACTCCTCCCGGTAGTCGCACCGCATGGTCCCCAGGACCTCTTCGGGGAGACGGGTCTGGAGAATCTGCATGGTCATGGCATACAACCTGCCGGAGACCACGATCTGCCCGCCCCCGCGCTTCTCTTTTGAGAACTCCCGCAAAGGCAGCAGCCACTTGTCCCAGGGCGAGCCGGGGTCCACCCCGTGGCCCTGGATATAGAGTTCCCCCTTTTTCCAACGCCCCACCAGCAGGCGGAAATGCTCTTCCGTTTCCACCCCCTCCACCACCAGAGGCTTGCCCGGCAGGACATAACGCTCCAGGTCATCCAACCGACCAGCCAACCCCTGAAACTTCTTGTGGGAAACCTTGGCCCAAACAGCCAGCGTCTCGAACGCGCAACGAACCTCCTGGTTCCAGTCGTTCAGGTCGTCCAGCACCACCCGCCATTCTTCTCTTTCCACCAATTCTTTGACGGCGGCCACGTCTTCGGGTAGCAGATCCTCGTTGAGTTCCACCAGGAAATTGGGTTGCCGCAGCAGATCCCCGTAGCGTTGAACAAACCGCGTCATCAGGGGGGAGCGCAGCATCTCCCGATCCAGGTTGAGGGTAAAGCGGGTGTGCTCAAAATTTTTCAACTGTTGGTAGCGGACGATATCCAACAAAAAGCGGGCCGTCTCCACCCCGACCACAGCCAGGAGGAATTTTACCAATAACTTCCTATCCGACGATTCGAACTGCTTCAGGACCAAGGGAAAGGACTCACCCTGGGGTCCGATGCCGAGCAGTTCGAACCCCACCAATGGATAACGGTCCGGTCGCACCGGCACGGCCTGCTGAATGGCGTCCAGCTTGGCCCCCAACCGTGCGCAGTACGCCTGCAACTCCGGCCCCAACCCTGACCAGGTCACCGGATCCGCCAGCGCGCCAAAGCTTCTCACCGGTTCCACGAAGGTGACAAAAGGCAGGGCATGCGTGATGGCGGCCTGGGGAATGTAGCGGTCCTCCGGGGTGTCCGGAAAAATGCGGCCTGCCTGCGAGATCACCCGATCCATGATCTGGTTGTTGGGGTGCATGGTGGACTCCATTAGATAACGCCAAACGAACGATTCACAAATCGTTTGCAAGTCTAACCGATCCACATGAACCCTGTCATCTTGTTTTTTCACTCCGGTGTGGCAGACTGGGATCGTCCGCCAGGGCCATGCCCGGCAGGAAGGCGGCCCGTTCCAAAAGCTCCAACTGGTCCCGATAGAGGGCGGCCAGTTCGAAATCGAGCCGGGAGGCCGCATCCTTCATTTTTTTCTCCAGTTCCCGGATTTGCTGCCCCAGCGGCTTTTCGCCGGAGGAGGCGGCATACCCGCGCATCTCTTCCGCCACCTTGAGCCGGCGACCGGAAAGGGTGGGTCTGGCATCGGGACCATCCCCGCCGGGGAGTTCCGCCACCCCCTTGCGCACCGAGACCGGCACCACGCCGTGCTCCTGGTTGTAGCTCTCCTGCAGCGCGCGGCGGCGCCGGGTCTCCTCCAGGGCCGCCTCCATGGAGCGGGTGATCCGGTCCGCATACAGCAGCACCCGCCCCTCCACGTTGCGGGCCGCCCGGCCAATGGTCTGGATCAACGAGGTCGCCGAACGCAAAAACCCTTCCTTGTCGGCGTCCAGAATGGCCACCAGCCCGGTTTCCGGGATGTCCAGCCCCTCGCGCAGCAGATTGATCCCCACCAGGACATCGAACTCCCCCAGACGCAGATCCCGGATGATCTCCAGCCGTTCCAGGGTGTCGATGTCCGAATGGAGATAACGCACCCTGATGCCGATCCCCTCCAGATATTCGGTCAGGTCCTCGGCCATGCGCTTGGTCAGGGTGGTGACCAGCACGCGCATTTGTTGCCGCGCCACCACGTCGCGGATCTCCCCGAGCAGATGGTCCACCTGCCCCTGAGCCGGTCGCACCTCGCAGCGGGGTTCGAGCAGACCGGTGGGACGGTTGATCTGCTCCACCACCACCCCGCCGGAACGTTCCACCTCCCAGTTGTCCGGGGTGGCGGAGACATGGATGGTCGCAGGCCGCATGCGCTCGAACTCGTCGAAGGTCAAAGGACGGTTGTCGAGGGCCGAAGGGAGCCGGAAACCGTACTCCACCAGGGTCTCCTTGCGGCTGCGGTCCCCCCGGGCCATGCCCCGCACCTGCGGGATGGTGACATGACTTTCGTCCACAAACAGCACGCCGTCGGCAGGGAGGTACTCCAACAGGGTCGGCGGGGGTTCGCCGGGAGCACGACCGGTCAGATAGCGGCTGTAGTTCTCGATCCCGCTGCAATAACCCACCTCTTGCATCATCTCCAGGTCATGGAGGGTGCGGCTCTCCAGGCGCTGGGCCTCCAGGAGCTTCTCTTCCCGACGGAAGATCGCCAATTGCGCGGCCAGGTCGCGCTTGATCCCCTCCATGGCGCGCAGCATCACCTCCCGCCGGGTGACGTAGTGGCTGGCGGGAAAAAAATCGAAGCGGTCCAGTTCGCGCAGGGTTTTGCCGGTCAAGGGGTCCACCATGCGCATCCGCTCCACCGCGTCGCCGAACATCTCGATGCGCACGGCGCGCTCCTCCTCGTGGGGCGGGAAGATCTCCACGGTGTCGCCCCGCACCCGGAAGGCGCCACGGGTGAACTCGATGTCGTTGCGCCGGTATTGCATCTCCACCAGACGACGCAGCAGGTGCCGCTGATCGATCTCCTGGCCGGCGGCGATCTCCATGGACATCTCCTGATAGGCCTCCGGAGAGCCGATGCCGTAAATGCACGAGACCGATGCGACGATGATCACGTCCCGCCGGGACAAGAGCGAACGGGTGGCGCCGTGGCGCAGGCGGTCGATGCGGTCGTTGATGGAGGAGTCCTTTTCGATGAAGGTGTCGGTGCGGGGGACGTAGGCCTCCGGCTGATAATAATCATAATAGGAGACGAAATACTCCACGGCGTTGTTGGGAAAAAAGGCCTTCATCTCCCCGTAGAGCTGGCCGGCCAGGGTCTTGTTGTGGGCCAGCACCAGGGCGGGCCGACCCAGATCGCGGATCACGTTGGCCATGGTGAAGGTCTTGCCGGAACCCGTGACCCCCAGCAGGGTCTGGTCCCGTTTGCCGGCCCGCAATCCGGCGGAAAGCTGCGCGATCGCCGCCGGCTGATCGCCGCGCGGGGCGTAATCGGAGACCAGTTCGAAGAGCGCGCGTTGATTGGTGGAGCGAGTCAACTTTGGCACCATGACGCAAACGGGGGTCGATATTCCCCCTGGCTGACCGCCAGGGTCCGAAAAGTGGGATTGTACACGAACTTCACCCCAGATCCACGCACTCATGAAAGCCGGCCTTTTTGTCTGGACGGGGTCGGCCCATGTCGGATAAAATCGGTGACAAGAAGACGACTCGCACGCGCTTTGACTTGTGACAGAATCTCAAGACCAGAAAACTTCAAACGCCACGATGGAGCAAAACACCATGACCAAAGCCGTGACCTTCGAGGACGTGTGGACCATGTTCCAGGAAATGCTGCGCGAGGATCGCGAACGGAGAGCGGAACTCGACCGCAAGTTCCAGGAAACCGACCGCAAGATCAAGGAGATCAGCAAGCAGGTCGGCGCCCTGAGCAGCCGGTGGGGCGAGTTCGTCGAAGGGTACATCGCGCCGGCCTGCAACCGCCTCTTTCTCGAACGCGGCATCCCCGTCCATCGGGTGGCCGTGCGGGTGGTGGCAACCAGCCAAGACGGCACGCGTCAGATGGAGATCGACGTGATGGTGGACAACTCGGAATGCGTCGTGCTGGTGGAAGTCAAAAGCCGTCTGACCCTGGAGGATGTCCGCAAGCACTTGCAACGGCTTGGCGAATACAAAAGAGATTTCATCAGCAACCCCGCCATCCGGGTCCTGGGGGCCGTGGCAGGCATCCGCATGGACGAACAGGCCGCCACCTTCGCCATGGAGCAGGGGTTGTTCGTCATCGTCCAATCCGGGAAAAACGTCAGACTGGCCAACGCACCCGGTTTCGTGCCAGCCGGCTTTTGATGGCAGAGCAGCGGCCTGTCAAACGGTGGCGCCATATTCGATGCGATTCCTGCCGTTCTTCTTGGCGGCGTACAGTTCCAGATCCGCAGCGGCCACCAGACTCTCCGGCTCGCGGCCCTTCACCGGCATCATGGAAACCACCCCGATGCTCAGCGTCACACACCCGCCGGGCAAATCCGACTTGGCGTGCGGTATGGCCAGGGCCGCCATGCGTTGCTGAATCTTCTCCGCAGTATGGATCGCTCCTTCCAAAGGCGTGTCCGGCAACACGCAAGCGAACTCCTCCCCGCCGTAACGGGCCACCAGATCGGTGGCACGCTCCAAAACATCCGCCAGAATCCCGGCAACCGCCTGCAGACAGTGATCCCCCGCCTGATGCCCGTAATGATCGTTGTATTTCTTGAAATAATCGACATCGATCAGCATGAGCGATAAAAACGAATCCTGCTTGCGCACCCCCCGATTCCACTCCTGACGCAGGAACTCATCCAGACGCCGCCGGTTGGGAATGCCGGTCAGACCGTCCAGGGTGGCCAGACGATGCAGATAGTCGGTCTTCCGCTTCAACTCCACATGGGTCCTGACCCGGGCACGCAACAGAAAGGATTTGACCGGCTTGGTGATGTAATCCACCCCCCCAACGTCGAAACCGATCACCTCGTACTGGGCCTCGTGCATGGCAGTGACGAAAATCACCGGAATCTCCCGCGTGATGGCCCGCGCCTTCAGGCGGCGACACGCCTCGTAACCGTCGATGCCCGGCATGACCACGTCCATCAGGATCAGATCGGGCAAGGTGCGCTCCGCCATTTCGACGGCCTTGAGCGGATCGGTGGTGAACAACACCCGATATTCGGCCTGCAGGTACTTGGCCAAAATCTCGATGTTGACCGATTCGTCATCCACGATCAGCAGTGTCGGTTTCTCCTCGCTGTGGCTCATGACCCGCTGACTCCTTCCTGCCCG
>JADGAR010000004.1:87852-101479 GCA_015231915.1 Magnetococcales bacterium | reverse complement strand
GGTGGAGAAGATGTTGCAGGAGGACCAGCGCACTTCGGCCCCCAGGTCCACCAGGGTTTCGATCAGCACGGCGGTCTGGATGGTCATGTGCAGGCAACCGGCGATGCGGGCGCCGGCCAGGGGTTTCCGGCCCCGGTATTCGGCGCGCAGGGCCATCAGGCCCGGCATTTCGGTTTCGGCGATGGCGACCTCTTTGCGGCCCCACTCGGCCAGGGAGATGTCCGCCACTTTGTAGTCGTTGGCTGGGTTGGTCATGGCGATCTCCTTAAAGATTGGCGGCCTGGCGCAGGGCAGCGGCCATGTCGGTCTTTTCCCAGGTGAACTCCGGGAGTTCCCGACCGAAGTGGCCGTAAGCGGCGGTCTTGGCATAGATGGGACGCAGCAGGTTCAGATGCTGGATGATCGCCTTGGGCCGCAGGTCGAAATGTTCTGCCACGAGTTGTTCGATGCGCGCCTCGGGGATCCTGCCGGTTCCGAAGGTGCGCACGAACAAAGAGACCGGCCTGGAGACGCCGATGGCATAGGCCACCTGCACCTCGCACTGGTCGGCCAGACCGGCGGCCACGACGTTCTTGGCCACGTAGCGCCCCATGTAGGCCGAGGAGCGGTCCACCTTGGAGGGATCCTTGCCGGAAAAGGCCCCGCCGCCATGACGGCCCATGCCGCCGTAGGTATCGACGATGATCTTGCGGCCCGTCAGTCCGCAGTCCCCCACCGGTCCCCCGATCACGAAGCGGCCCGTGGGATTGACGTGATAGGCCACGTTGCCCGCGAGCATGTCGGCGGGGATCACCGGCTTGATGATCTCCTCGATCACCGCTTCCCGCAACTCCGCATAAGGGATTTCCGGGGCGTGCTGGGTGGAGACCACCACGGCGTCCACGCCGGTGGGACGACCGTCCTCGTAGCGGATCGTCACCTGGGATTTGGCGTCCGGGCGCAGCCAGGCGAGTTTGCCTGATTTGCGCACCTGCGCCTGCCGTTCCATCAGGCGATGGGCGAAGTGGATCGGCATCGGCATCAGGGTGGGGGTTTCGTTGCAGGCAAAACCGAACATCAGCCCCTGATCCCCGGCCCCCTGGTCCAGATCCAGCCCCTGGCCCTCGTTGACCCCCTGGGCAATGTCCGCAGACTGCTTGTCCAGCGACACCAGCACCGCGCAGGAGGCATGGTCGAAGCCCATGTCCGAAGAGTTGTAACCGATCTCCTCGATGGCCGCGCGCACCACCGTCGGATAGTCCACCACCGCACTGGTGGTGATCTCGCCGGCGACCACCGCCATGCCGGTGGTGATCAGGGTCTCGCAGGCCACGCGGCTGGTGGGATCCTGCGCCAGAATCGCGTCCAGCACGCCATCGGAGATCCGATCCGCCACCTTGTCCGGGTGGCCTTCGGAAACCGATTCGGAGGTGAACAAATAGCTTCTTTCCATCGTAGCGTTCTCCAAGTAACATTAACCAATCCGATTGTCTGCCATGTCTTCTCAGACTAGCAAACTCCAATAACGAAAGCAACAACCATCAGCTGCGGCCAAGGTCCCGATGGCGCATCCGCACGCGATAGCCCCGTTTTTCCAGACGGCTCGCCAGCCGTTCCACCAGGAACACGGAACGGTGCCGTCCGCCGGTGCAGCCGATATCCACGGTAAAGTAACGTTTTTTTTCTTTGCGGTAGCGGGGGATGAGATAGTCGAAGAGGGACTCCAGCCGGTCGAGAAAGAGCAGGGCCTCCCCGTCTTTTTCCAGGAAGCGGATCACCGGTTCGTCCCGTCCGCACAGGGCGCGCAATTCGGTGTCGTAGTAGGGATTGAGCAGAAACCGGCCATCCAGAAGCATGTCCGCGTCGGTGCTCACCCCGTACTTGAAGCCGAACGAACGGATGAAGACCACCAGATCCGAATCGGTTTCGGAGGAGAAGACCTGATCCAGATGCTCCTTGAGCTGGGGCACGGTCAGGGAGGTGGTGTCGATGATCATGTCGGCCTGGACGCGCACCGGGCCGAGGTCCGCGATCTCCTTCATGACCGCCTCGCGCACCGTCAGGCCGCAGGCCAATGGATGGCGGCGGCGGGTTTCCCGGTAGCGGCGGATCAGCACCTCGGAACCGGCTTCCAGGAACAGGGTTTCCACCCGGTGCGCCTTCTCGGCGAGGCGCTGCCGGCACTCGTGGAAACAGTTCATGCTGGAGCGATCCCGCATGTGGACCCCGATGGCCAGCAACACATCACCCTGGCTCTCTTGCGCGTAATGGTCGATGCAGCCCGGGATCAGGTCGAACGGGAGGTTGTCCACCCAGAAGAAACCCAGGTCCTCCAGGTATTTCAGGGCACTGGACTTGCCGGCACCGGAAAGCCCGGCCACCAGCACCAGGTGATGGATCTTGCCGGTGACGGACATCAGCGATCCGGCGCCAGGCGCTTGCGTCGGGACGAGGAGGGAATGTTCAAGGCATCCCGGTACTTGGCAACCGTGCGGCGGGCCACGGCAATGCCCTGTTCCTGCAGGAGTTTCGCCAGTTTTTCGTCGGACAGGGGCCGCCGGGCGGATTCGTTTTCCACCAGTTTGCGAATCTTGTACTTCACGGCCTCCGAGGAGTGGTTCTCGCCGCTGTCCGAAGCCAGAGAGGAGGAGAAAAAGAACTTAAGCTCAAAGATGCCCCGATTGGTGTGCATGTATTTATTGCTGGTCACCCGTGAGGCGGTGGACTCGTGCACGCCGATGTCGTCGGCCACGTCCTTGAGGATCAGGGGACGGAGGTACTCCTGACCGTGTTCCAGAAAATCCTTCTGGAAGCGGACGATGCTTTCGGCCACCCGGTAGATGGTGCTGGAACGCTGTTCCAGGCTCTTGATCAGCCACTGGGCGGAACGGGCGTTTTCGGTCATGAAGCGCTTGTCCTGTTCGGACATGCGGTCGTTGATCGCCTTTTCGTAGGTGCGGTTGATGCGCAATCTGGGGACGGTCTCCGGATTGATCTCCACGATCCATTCGCCGTCCTGCTTGCGCACGAAGACATCCGGGATGACGTAATTGGCCTGTTCGGAGCCGAAGAGCAGGCCGGGCTTGGGTTGGAGCGACTGGATGACATCCACCGCATCGGCGAGTTCCTCGTCGTCGAGCTTGAGGATCCGTTTGAGCTTGCGGTAATCCCGACGGGCCAGGTCCTCCAGGCGGTCCAGGAGCAGGGTATAGGGGGGATGGGCCAGCTTGCGCACCTTGAGTTGCAGCAACAGGCATTCGGCCAGGTTGCGCGCGGCCACTCCGGCGGGATCGAAGGATTGCACCAGCAGCAGGGCATCCTCCATTTCGTCCAGGGTGGCGCCGGTCATTTCGGCCAGGACCGCCAGATCGACGCTCAGATAGCCGTTTTCGTCCACGGCGTCGATGATGGCCATGCCCAGGACCCGCTCCCGGTCGTGGAGGGCCGACACCCCCAACTGCCAGGCGAGATGATCGAACAGGGAATCCCCGCGGGTGAGGGTGTTTTCCAGGGGCGGGGCTTCGCTGCCGCCGGGGGTCTCGAACTGGGCCGCGCCGAAGCTGTCCCCGGAGTAGACATCCGACCAGTCGGCATCCACCGGGAGTTCGTCGGAGATGTTGGTCTCCATCATCGGGGAGGCGGCGTCGAGCAGGTCCTCGCTCTTGGCGATCTTGTCCGGGGTGGCGTTGGGGTCTTCCCCGTCCATGCCGTCGGGGCTGCTTTCGTCGCGTTCGAGCAGGGGGTTCTTGTCCAGTTCCTCCTGGAGGTACTCCGCCAGATCCAGGCTGGACATTTGCAGCAAACGGATCGCCATCTGCAACTGGGGTGTCATCACCAGTTGCATGCCCATGCGCAGCTTCAGTTCCTGTGTCAGCCCGTAAGCCATGCGACCAATCCGTTCCTTACAGATGAAAATCCTTCCCCAGGTACATGCCGCGCACCTGGGGGTCCTTTACGACCTCTTCCGGGGTGCCGCGCGCCAGCACGGTGCCCTGGGTGAGGATACAGGCATGATCACAGATGCCCAGTGTCTCCCGGACATTGTGGTCCGTGATCAGAATGCCGATGCCACGTCCCTTGAGATGACGTATGATGGCCTGAATATCGGCCACTGCCAAGGGATCGACTCCGGCGAACGGTTCGTCGAGAAGCATGTAGCGCGGCCCGATGGCCAGCGCCCTCGCCACCTCGACCCTGCGCCGCTCGCCGCCGGAAAGTGCGTAACCCGGGGTTTGCGCCAGACGGGTGACGCCCAGTTCCTCCATCAACCGTTGCAATCGTTCCATCCGCTCCTCCCGATCCATGGACAGGGTCTCCAGGATGGAGAGAATATTATCCTGAACCGTCATCTTGCGAAAGATGGAAGGTTCCTGTGGCAGATAGGCCATGCCGGCCCTGGCGCGGCGGTACATGGGTTCGTCGGTGATCTCGCGCCCATCCAGCCGGATCGTGCCGCTGTCCGGGGCCACCAGACCCACGAACATGTAGAACATGGTGGTCTTGCCCGCCCCGTTCGGCCCCAACAGCCCCACCACCTCGCCAGGGGAGAGCGCCAGGCTGACCGAGGTCAGCACGCTGCGCCCCTGATAGCTCTTGGCCAGATTCAGCGCCTCCAGGCGTCCGTCATCCTCCCGCCGCTCTTCCATCAGGGCGACTCGGCCTGTGCGCGGCGGCGGGGCTTCGGCGTGGGCATTGCGCTCCTTTGCGCCGCCGGATCCTCTTCCGCCCGTTTCTCCTCTTGCGCCGGGGCGGCCTCGCCGTTCACCCGTTCCTTTTCCTTCCAGCCGGCCACGGTCTCCTTCCAGCCGGCCACGGTCTCCTTGAGGGTGGCCACCGTCTCCTTGGGTTCGATCTCGTTGTGTACCACCGGTGGGGGGGCGGCCTGGGTCTCCCTGGCGCCCTCCACCACTGCGGGCTTGCCGCTTTCCAGCACCAGCCGTTTTCTTCCCTCCGGTTCCGCAGCGGTCGCTTCGGACGCCTTGGCCGGGGCCGCCGTTTCCGCCGGTTTGGTCGCGGGTGGCGGGGTTGGTTCCTTCTCCTTGCGGGAGGCATCGGTGGGCAGCATCAGCCCGGAGGGGGTGATGCGCGCCGTCACGCGCCGGTTCTCGCCGCCTTGCACCGCCACCTTGCCGATGCGGTGATCCCGATCCAGGTTGACCAGGATCTGCTTGCCGGTCAACAGGTCGTCGCCGCGTTGCACCGAGGCGTCGCTCTCCTTGCCGATCAGCTCCAGGGTGCGTTTTTCGAGGTGATAGATCACCACGTCGGCCTTGCCCTTGTTGCGTTCTTCCAGGATCACCACCTGGCCTTCCGCCTTCACCTCGCGCACCCCGCCGCTGCCGGACTTGCGCTTCTTGTCGTAGAAGACCGTCATCCGGTTGGCCGTCATGCGCATGCGACCATTGTCCGCCGCCACGTGACCGATGAAGTGCGCCACCTGGTTCTTGTCGTCCATTTCCAGGCGATCCGAAGTGACCGACAACGCCGCCGCCGGAGGGGGAGCCGACGCCGCCGACACCGATCCGGCCGTCAACAGGCTCAGCGCCATCCACAAACAGACAACCGTGATCCGAGATTTCATGGTTTCTCCGCAGTCAACAAGGCATCCGGAAAGGTCACCCGCACCTGACTCTCCACGGTCAGTGTCCGCGACTCTTGCGCCAGGGTCATGCCCTGTCCCTCCAGACGCATCTGCTCCCGTTCCAATCGGAACACCCGATCAGTATACAACATCCGTTTCTCCGGATCGAAGCGCAACAGTTCGGTTTCGAGCCGGCCCATCTCCGCATCACCCGCCTCCACCCGTCCGGTCAGCACCATGCGTCCCGTGGAGCCGTCCACATCCCCCTCCTGGGCGGTCACCACGATGTTCTCCTGGTCGTCCTGGGAGAAACCGAGCCGGGGGTGATGGATCAGGATCCGTTTTTCCTCCCCGCGCTGCGCGCTGGGGGCGTCCAGGGTCCAGCGCACCCGGTCCTCGTCGTACTGGGTCAGGTGAATATCGGTCACCAGCGCCCCCTGTTTGGCCACCAGCAACTCCAGGGCCTGCCTGCCGCCGGTCTGCAACCCGTAGGGCCGCTTGAGATACCAGTACACACTCGCCACGATCACCAGCGACAGGAGCAGAAACAGATGCTTGGCATATCCCGAACGTTTCACGCCAACCCCGCTTTCAGCAGATCGTGCAGATGAATCACTCCCTCCGGCTGCCCGTCCAAAGCGACCACGAACAGACAGGTGATCTTGGCCTCCTCCATCAGGCGCATCGCCTCCACGGCCAGGGCAGCGGCGGCGACGATCCTGGGTCTGGGGGTCATGATCTCCCGCGCGCGGCGGGCGAGCATGTCCGGATCCGTCTCCAGCCGACGGCGCAAATCCCCGTCGGTGATGATCCCGGCCAGGCGGCCAGTCGCGTCGGTGACGCCGGTCATGCCGAAGCGCTTGGCCGTCATTTCGAAGAGGGCCTCCCGTACCGCATCCTCCTCGCGAACGAGGGGAATGCGTTCTCCGGTGTGCATCAGGTCCGCCACCCGGACCAGCAGCCGGCGTCCCAGTGAGCCGCCCGGATGCAGAAAGGCGAACTGTTCCGGCCCGAAATCCCGCTGCTCCAGCACCGCCACCGCCAGGGCATCCCCCATGGCCAGGGCTGCGGTGGTCGAACTGGTGGGGGCCAACCCCATGGGGCAGGCCTCCCGCTCCACGGCGATGTCCAGCACCACGTCGCTCATGCGCGCCAGGGTGGAGCCGATCCGACCGGTCAGGGCGATCATCGGCACCCCCAGCCGCTTGAAGACCGGCAACAGGGCCAGAATCTCCCCGGTCTCACCGCTGTTGGACAAGAGTACCACCACGTCGGTGCGCGTGACCATGCCCAAATCGCCATGGCTCCCCTCCGCCGGGTGGAGAAAGAAGGCCGGCGCCCCGGTGCTGGCCAGGGTGGCGGCGATCTTGCGACCGATCATCCCCGATTTGCCCATCCCGGTGACCACCACCCGTCCCTTGCACGCCAGCAGCAGCCGCACGGCACGAGCGAAGCCGTCGTCCAGCCGGTCGGCCATGGCCAGGATCGCCTCGGCCTCCATGCGCAGAATCCGTCTGGCCCGCTCAAGCATCTCCGTCACGTTTCACCGCAGCAGCTTGCAAAAAATCCGGGACATTCCCGTGTCCGTTTGAGCATAATAACACCCGCCCTTGAACCGCGTCTTCCCCACCACCACGAGGAGCCAATGAGTATCGTTCGCGACTGCATGTTTCCCGATGTTGTCACCCTTTCGCCCCAGACCTCGCTCCTGGAAGCGGTGCGCCGCATGGCCCGGCAAACCCATGGCGCCGGTTTTGCCGTGGTCCTGGAAAACATGAACCTCACCGGCCTGATCACCGAATACGACGGCATCAAATGGCTGATCCAGCATCCGAAACCGGAAAGCGTGCCCATTGGCGGCCTGCCGGTATCCGTTCCCCAGATCGTACACGAAAGCACCACCTGTCAGGAACTGCTGCAGATTTACTACCGTCGCCGGTTTCGCCGGTTTCCGGTCCTCAACGAGGACGAACTGTTATCCGGCGGGATCACCGAAAAGCAGATCATGCGGGCGTTTCCGCGTTCGTTTCTGCTTTCCCACTACCGAGTGGCGGACATCACCGCCACCGATCTTCCCACGATCTCCCCCGGGCTGACCTACTGGGAGATCGCGCGACTGATTGCCCAGCGTCATCGCGGCTGCGCCCTGGTGCAGGACGGGGACCGATTTCTGGGCATGATCACCGAGGGGGACATGCTGCGTTTTCGCGTCAGCGGTCAGTGGAACCCGGAGACCACGGCCATCACCCTGGCCAATCCCTCGCCCCGCACCATCGCACCGGAGCTGGATCTGTTGCAGGCCCTGGATCTGTTCACCCGCACCGGCCATCGGCGCATGCCCATCGTGGGCGCCGACGGTCGCCTGGCCGGGCTTTTGACCCAGACCGACCTGTTGCGGCAGGTGGCGCAATCCACCCGCTCCCATGCGGCGATCCTCAATCCGGAGGACATCGCCGACCCGGCCATCTGGTTCGAGCCGGACGGCGAGCATCGCATCCTGGCCTGCAACGAGAAGGGGGCCAAGGCCCTGGAACTCGCACCGGAGCAGTGGATCAACCGTTCGGTGGCGGGCCTGGCGCAGGATCCCAACATCTGGGAGGCCATCGTCACGCTGCTGACCAACTGCGAGTCCATCAGCCAGATTTCGTTGCCCCTGCGGACCGGTTCCGGAGAGCCGGTCTGCATGGTATGTCGTTTTTCCCTCGTGCACACCCCCACCGGGGAGGACCGGGTCTTCTGGACCATGGCCCCGGTGGAGAGTGGCCGTAACACTTGCGATTGAGAGAGGCGTTCCCATGCATTCCGATTCCTTGGACACACAGTTGATTCCCCTGTTGCGCCAGGCGCGCTGCATCGCCGTGGTGGGGCTATCCCCCAAACCCGATCGGGCCTCCTTTCGGGTGGCCAGTTATCTTCAGCAGGCGGGTTACCGCATCATCCCGGTGCGTCCGATGGCGGAGGCGATCCTGGGAGAGACCTGTTATCCCACGCTGAGCGACATCCCCTCCTCGATCCGGGTGGACATCGTGGATGTCTTTCGCCGGGCCGAGGAGACCGAGAGCGTCGCCGAGGAGGCGGTGCGCATCGGGGCCGGGTGCTTGTGGCTGCAGAGCGGCATTCTCAATGACACCTCCATGGCGGTGGCCCGCAGTGGCGGTCTGCTGGCCGTTCAGGACCTCTGCCTGATGGTGGAACACCGTCGACTGGCGGATCGGCTGTGATGGCGTCTCAAGGGGCAGCGGCTTTCCAGCGCAGGGTCAGGGCATTGCCCCTGACCTCGTAGGATTCGAGCCTCTTGAAGAAGGCCATGCCCAGCAGCGAGACGTGTGCGTCTCCGCCATTCACCGAGGCGGGGACCCTGGATTGGGTCCAGTCGCCCAGGCGCACTTCGTCCAGCACGATCGGCGCGCCCCGTGTCAGGCCGTTGGCGGTCTGGTAGGGGCGCGTATATTCCAGGCGGTCGGGTTGCAGGCCGATTTTTTTGGCGTCGGCGCGTGTCAACACGATATCGCTGGCCCCGGTATCCACCAGGAAGCGGACCTGGGCGCGATTCACCCGCAAATCGAGATAAAAGTGGCCGTCGGCGGACTTGAAGACCCGCCACGCGCCGGGTTCCTGGCCAAAGCCGCGTTGCGGCAGCAGGGTGGCCAGGAGTCTGTCGCTCAACTGACCGAGTTCGGGTCGGAACCCGTATCCCAGGATCAGGAGCAGCAGGATGGCGAGCCACGCACCCAGGCTTTTGAGGAGTCTGGGGAGGGTGTTCCAGCGCACGCCGGAGAGCAGCCAGGCGAGCACGAGGAGCGACCCCAGGGCGTATCCCACCCACTCCCAGTTCGATGCAAAAATCGGGCCAACAAACTGATTCTGCAAAAAGGCCGCCAAACCAAGACCGGCAGCGAAGATCAGCAGGAAACGCATCACATCCGCTCCGCCGATGTTTTGGCGGTCAGTGATGCATGTGCTGTTCGTGTCCCCCGCTACCGCCGGCGCGCACTTCGGCCTCGAAGGTCAACTTGCCGCCATCCCCCAGCTTGAGGGTGACGGGGACCCGCTCCTTGGGTTGCAGGGGCTTTTGCGGGGCGATCAGCATCAGGTGCAGCCCGCCGGGGGCGAGCTTGAGCTGTCCACCCGGGGCCACGCTCAGGCGATCACGGGGGTGCATCATGCTCTTGCCATCGTGCATCATGGTTTCGTGCATTTCGATCTTGGCAAAGCCTGGGGATTCGGCCCCGACGATGGTGATTTCCTTTGCGCCGGGATTCTCGATGGTCAGATAGCCCGCCTGGGTCTGGGACACCGGCGGGGCGGCCTGGATCCAGGGATCATTGACTTTCAAGCCCTCCGCAGCCTGCAGCGGCATGGCGAAAAACAGGGTGGCAGCGACCAAAGCCGGGGGAAATTTCATGACGTTTCTCCATAGTGACGACGAATCCGGAGGAAGCGTTCCACCATGACCTCCGGGGTGTGGATATTGGGTTGCAGGATGCCGGCGAAGCGGCCTTGCGGGTCGATCAGAAAGAATGCCGAGGAGTGGGTGATCAGGGGTTGCTCCGGGTTCTTGGGATCGGGATCGATGGAATAGAACGCCCCCAACTGTTTGGCGAAGGCCTGGATGGCCGCCGGCTCGCCGGTCACGCCCAGGAATTCGGCATCGAAAAAGGGCAGATATTCTTTCATGTGTTGCGGCGTATCGCGTGGCGTATCCACACCGACAAACCAGGCATGCACATCCTTGACGCCCTTGGGATCCTTTCTCAATTGGGAAAACACCTCGGCCAGCACGCCCAGGGAGAGGGGGCAGACATCCGGGCAGTGGGTATAGCCGAAAAAGAAGAAATGCCAGCCGCCCCGCAACCGCGCCGGATCCACCGGAGCGCCGAGGTGATCCGTCAGCGCAAACGGTTGCAGATCGCGCGGGGCGGGCAGCAGGATGCCGGCCAGCTCCTTGGGCAGTTCCTTTGTCGCGGTGAGATTCGACCGCAACCCGATGGCCGCCAGGATCAGCCCGCCCACCAGCAGCGCCAGCATGAGCAGTTTGAGAGGGGTGAATTTCAACACGGGAGCCAATACATCCATTTGCGCAGGCGATCCGCCGGGATTGCGGACCCATGCAAGAACATTACCACAACTTAAACGCCTGGACAAGGTTTTCCGGTGCAATTTGACGGGCCGGGTCGTTCATGATGCTGGTAATTTATTGTCCAGGGTGTTATGGTGCATGCGAGGAACTCCTTCATTCATGTTCGACACGGGAGAGACGCAATGCGCTTGACCATGGAAAATCGCCGGTTGCTGTACAACGAGGGCGACCAGCGGCGGGATGCCGATCCGGAACGGTTCCGGGAGTGGGCCAAGAGGTACGAGGCCGCGCTCGCAAGCGGGGCGGATGGGGAGTTGTTCGAGCTGGGCAAGGAAATTTTCGCTTGGCTTAATGAAAACAATTGGCTGGATGATGAACTGGGGCAGACCGGCCCGCTGGTCATGGAGTTTCGCGCGCCCCTGAAGCCGGATGCCGACCAGCAGGCCTTTTTGCATCTCCCCTGGGAACTGCTGGCAAACGATCAGGGCTTTCTGGCCGAGGACAGACTGCGGCTGTTTGTCCCGATACGGGTTCTCGGGAAGCGGGAGCGGGCGACTGCGCCAAAATACAAGGATCTGCATATGGTGTTCATGGCCGCTGCGCCTCGCGGGGCGAGCGAACTGGATTTCGAGGCCGAGGAGGCGGGCATCATCCAGGCCACCCGCCGTCTGCCCCTGGCCCTGACCGTGGAGGAGAGCGGTACTTTGGAATTTCTCGCCGAGGCGATCCGGGCTTTGCCGGATCTGCCGGAAGTGCTGCATCTCTCCTGCCATGGCGATATTGTCGGTCAAACACCAGTGCTCTGGCTGGAGGATGTGGCAGGCGATAAAATGGCGGTGAACAGTGGAGAGATCGCCGGGGCGCTGGGCGAGTCCATGCCTCGTTTGCTGTTCTTGTCCGCCTGCCGCACCGCCGAGGGTCGCGCCAACACCACCTCCCTGGCCATGGAGATGACGCGGGCCGGTTGCCCCAATGTGCTGGGCTGGGATGGCAGCGTTTACGACCAGGATGCCATCGCGTTCGCCAGACATTTTTATCGGGAACTGGCTGGCCATGGCTCGGTGGAACATGCCGCCGCCCAGGCGCGCCGGACATTGCTGGCGCAATGGCGTCAGGATCCCAGGCAGTCCCGGCACTGGCATCTGGCGCGAGTCACCTTCGGCCCAACCGGTGGCGGCCAACTGAGCGCAAGCAGTGGCTCCGCGCGTTCCCTGCCCAGGGATCCCGGCGGCAAGGAGTTTCTCGACAAGGGGCGCACATCTGTCCCGGTGGCCCCGCGTGAACTGTTCGTCGGTCGGCGGCGGGTGATCCAGACGATCATCGCCGGATTCCGGAATGGCAAGCCGGGGGTGGTGATCCACGGCATGGGCAACGTGGGCAAATCGAGCCTGGCCGCGCGCCTGGCCAACCGGCTCGGCCATCTGCAAAGTGTGGTGATCTTCAAGGATTACGACGCCCTGGCCATCTTCGACGCCATACTGGCGACAATCCCGCCGCAGAAGCGCTCCGAACTGCGCGAGGCTTGGCGTGAGCGGGTGAAGCAGGACCCCCAGGTGTTCGGGGACGCATTGGGGGAGCTTCTCGCTCCGGCATCTGGGCAAAAACCTCTGCTGCTGATCATCGACGACCTGGAACAGATCCTGGAAAAACCCGACGGCAACCGCCCCCGCACCCCGGTGCGCGCCAACTGGCAGCCGGTGCTGCGCGCCGTCATGGAGGCCATGCGCCATACCGACAGCGAGGCGCGCCTGATTTTCACCAGTCGCTATCGCTTTTCTCTCCGTTCCGCGCGCGGCGAGGAACTGGTGGACGATTTGATGGATCTCCCCCTCTCCCCTCTGCTGGAAAGAGAGCGCCAGAAACAGTGGGAGGCGGAACACCGTTTTTCCGGCAAGTGGATCGCGGATACGCCGGAAAAGTTGCACAAGCGGATTCTCGATGCGGCGAAGGGCAACCCCGGCCTGCAAAACCTCCTCACCCGACCCTTGCTGCAAGGTCTGCGCGCGGAGGCCGAAAATGCGCTCGCACAAGTGGAAAATTTCCGCACCTCTGGCCTGATTCCGCACGGTGCTGACGCGGGAGAGTTTTTCCAGCGCGTTGCCCTGGAAACCTATCGAAACGCCCTCACCGAAGATCAGCGCAAGGGGTTATCCAGTTTGACCCTGTTCCAGGTCCCGATTCCCGAGACAGCGGCCCTGGCCGTGCTGACCGCCAGTTCCGTGGCCGACCCCAGGGAGCAACTGAGCCGCCTGCTGGGTCTGGGCCTGCTCAACCGCTACGAGGAGGTGCAAGGCCCCTTGCCCCATCTGGCCGTGGAGTCCCTGGTCATCCCTTTGCTCCCCGCCTTGCCGGAGGATCGTCACCCGCCCCTGGCGCAAGTCGCCGTCCCTGAGTTGCTGACCGCCTGGCGGGAGAAGGATGGCCGCCTGCCCTGGAATCCCCTCACCCTGGAGATCTACCGCCTCGCCCGCATTGCCGGCCACGCCGCCGCCATGGCCGAGGCCTGCAAAGATGCCGGTTATTGGTTGTTGCGTCGCCAGCACGATGCCCGCCGTCCCCTGGAGATGGTCCGGGAGACCTTGCACGCCCTCGATCAGGCCAGGCTCGATCCCGCCCCTGCGCTATTGCGCCTGGGTGCCGAGTGTGCCGCAGGGTTGGGAGACCAGACGAGCCGCGCCGCATGGCTGGAAAGGGGATTGGCCCTCGCCCATGCCGATCCAGCGGAGATGGCGCAATTGTGGGCCGATTATGCCGATCTGCAACAGCAACGTGGCAATCCGGAGGATGCCTTGCAATGGTTGCGCAAGGCCGAGGCCGTGTTCCTGGAGCAGGGCGACATCCGCTCCCGTGCGGTGACCATGGGACGGATCGCCGACATTCTGCAAGCGCGTGGCGATCTGGACGGGGCGCTGCGCATCCGCCGTGAGGAGTCGCTGCCCGTCTACGAGCGCCTGGGCGACATCCGCGCCCGTGCGGTGACCATGGGA
>JADGAR010000004.1:0-87752 GCA_015231915.1 Magnetococcales bacterium | reverse complement strand
GCTGCCCGTCTACGAGCGCCTGGGCGACATCCGCTCCCGTGCGGTGACCATGGGACAAATCGCCGACATTCTGCAAGCCCGTGGCGATCTGGACGGGGCGCTGCATCTGCAGCAGGAGCGGCTGCCCGTGGCCGAGCAGATGGGCGATATCGAGTCAATGGCTCATATTTTGTTTTCCATGGCGCTAATCAAATTGCAAAAAGGCATCGACAGCCTGGAGACACAGCAGGGGGTGATGGCTGAATTGAGCAAGGCATGGGAACTCGCGTACCGGTTGGGCCGGGCGGATTTTATCGGCTTCATCGGCATGACTTACGGCAACCTGCTGGCGCAAACCGGACAACACGCGGAGGCGCGGCGGGTGCTGGAAGAGGCGCGCAAGGCGTTTGCAAAGTTGCAACGTCATGATCATGAACAAGGAGTGGTGAAAATAATGGCAAAAATTCCGAAAGGCGATTGATCTCGGGAGCCGCCACGGTTTTGTGGCTTGCGACCTGGCCGGGCATGCGGGATGGACGATCTTCACCAGGCCTTGGGCTGGAACTCCGGGCCGTTGGCAAGCCGGACGGTATCCCCGGCCTGGATGATCACGAACAGACCTTGATTCATGGCAAACCGATCCGCCTCGGCACTGATCACCATGCCGGCCACGGCACCGTGGATACGGCAGGCAGCGAAACGTGGAAAAAACTGTTTGAATTTCCCCAACCGGTCCAGATGATTACGCACATCCTCCACAGTCAGGTGGCTTTTGACCTCCACGGGAATGGCAACGACCGTGTCGGCCACCAGGAGATCGATCTCCATCTTTTGGCCATTCACCACTTTGGTGAGCCGGGAAAACACCTCGTCCACCGGCAGGCCGCGTTCCTGAAATAGGGCAAGGCAGGCAGGCCGCACCAACCCCTCGACAAACTCTCCCAGCCGTCCGCCCAGATTGCCGACCAGAGTACTCACTTCCTTGAGCTTTTTCTCGGTGCGCGCGTCCGACTCCCGGAGCAGACGGTCGGTCTCCGCGATCATCTCACGCAACTTGCGATCCGTCTCCTGCATCCTGCGATCCGTCTCCGCACTCTGTTCTCGCATCCTGCGATCCGTCTCCAGAAATGCCTTCCATACATCGTCCAGAGTTGCAGGTGCCGCAGCGGTTGTCGTGTCGGACATGGTCTCCTCCAAAGGTTGCAGCGGTGTCGCGCCTGTGTACAGAATAACGGAAATTCCTGGAAGATGCCAGCCATAAGGCCAATTCCCCGTGGATTTCCGCCGGATCTCCTGGTACTCTGGGTACGGATTGCGCAAGTGCTTCCGTCATGTTGCGTAAGGGACGGACATGGATCATCTGCAAACAGAAACAAACCGTTACGAGGGGCTGTCAACCGGCAAGATCCGAGAGATCGTCGAAACCATCGTCGCGTCTTGCAACCCGGAGCGGGTCGTGCTGTTCGGCTCCCATGCCCAGGGTATTTCCGGGCCAGAGAGCGATCTGGATCTGCTGGTGGTGATGCCTTCTTCCTTGCCGCGCCACAAGCGGGCCGCACCCATACGTTTGCTCTTCCGTCCCTCGCCCTGTCCCATGGACATTCTGGTCTATACCCCGGAAGAGGTGAACGCGTGGGGTGGAATGGTCAACCACATCATCACCATCGCCATGCAAACGGGCCGGGTCTTGTATGAAAAAGCCTGAACAGAACTATGCCCTGGAGTGGCTCAAAAAGGCGGAACACGACCTGATTACCGCCCGTACCGTCCTGGCCTTGACGGATGGTCCGACGGATACCCCGAGCTTTCATGCCCAGCAGGCGGTGGAAAAGGCTCTGAAGGGGGTGCTGACTTGGCATGGCATCGCGTTCGGCAAAACGCATGATCTGTTGGCATTGTTCGATCAGGTGGCCGAGTTTTTGCCCGACCTGGCCCGTTTTGAGGCAAGCTTCGCGGCCATGAACGATTATGCCGTGGAGGCCCGTTATCCTGGTGATGCCTGCGAACCGGATCGGATCGACGCCATGGATGCCTTGGAGGTCGCCGAACAGGTTGTGGCCCGCATCACGCAGTATTGCGGCATATCACGCGCCCCGGTCTATCGATGATACGGCAGACCATGCCACAGGGTCATGGCGCGATAGAGTTGCTCGAACAACAACACCCTGACCAGCATGTGGGGAAATGTCATCGGACCCAGTGAAAGGGTGTGGGAGGCGGCGGACTTGAGCGCAGGGGCCAGACCGTCCGGGCCACCGATGATAAAAATAATCTCCGAGGGGGCATCCTGGCGCCAAAGGTCGAGTTGACGGGCAAAGGCCTCGGACGAGTACATCCTCCCCCCGGAATCCAGGGCCACGCTCATGGCGCCTCGGGGCAGACGCGCGCTCAGGCGTTCGCCTTCACGCTCCATGGCCAGCAGGGCGGTGATTCCCTTGTCGCGCCGCTCCTCGGCCACCACCTCCAGACCTACCCCGCCAAAAGGTTGCAGACGGGATCGGTATTCCTTCACCACGTCACCGATCGCAGGCGGCATGCTCCGGCCCACCGCCAGCACCGTCCACTTCATGCCTCAACGGCCTGACGTACCTTGGGACTCCACAATTTTTCCAAATTGTAAAACTCGCGCGTCTCCTGCAAAAA
This sequence comes from Magnetococcales bacterium, assembly GCA_015231915.1. Lineage (GTDB taxonomy): Bacteria > Pseudomonadota > Magnetococcia > Magnetococcales > Magnetaquicoccaceae > Magnetaquiglobus. The sequence continues at coordinate 85,130 of JADGAR010000004.1, read as the reverse complement.
GATATGCACAAGAACATCCCCCAGATCCAGCAACACCCAGAAACACTCCGGCAAACCCTCCACCCCCCGCACCCGGATCTTGCGCTCATGGGCAAACAGATCCACCTCGCTGGCCAGGGCCGCCACGTGGGTGGTCGAGGTCCCGGTGGCGATCACGAAAAAATCCGTAAACGTCGCCCGCCCGGCCAGATCCACCACCACCACGTCCAACCCCTTCTTGTCATTCAGACGCTGCACCAGGTCATTGACCAGGGCCTGGCTTTCCGGATTGCTTTTCACCAATTTCATTTGCTCCTCATCTGTGCGGCGATGCCGGATGGGCACCACTCCTGTGGATCTTTCTCACCAGTGCGCAGCTCCGAGGAGGAGATCTCCTGCAACTCCCCGATCGGCAACAGGCAAAATCCATAACGGCCAAGGCTGGCAAAAACGATCTCCTCCGGCCCGCCGACTCTTTTTGCATTCAATACCGCCAAGGCCGGGGCATCCTCCTCCCGAACGGCGAAGCCGGGACGCGGCATGACGGCGATGTGGGCCAGGTCGATGATCCGCTCCCACTCCCGCCACAAATGCAACTCCCGCAACAGGTCCGCCCCCATCAACAACACGTGCTCCTCGTCCGGAAACCCTGCCCGCCTGGCGGTCAACGTGTCTATGGTATAGGACAACCCCTCCTTGCGCACCTCGTGGTCCCAGACCGAAAAACCCGGCCAGTCGGTCAGAATCGTTGCGATCTGCTGCAACCGGTCTGCGGCGGAAAACCGTTTCCCGGCGCCCTTGAACGGATGCACCCCGGACGGGATCAAAACCACTTGATCCAGGTGTAACAAAAACATCGCCTCGCGGGCAGGCCGCAGATGGCCATAATGCAGGGGATCGAACATCCCCCCCAACAGACCCGTGCGCCTGGGCATCACTGCCGCAACTGGCCGTCGCCCAGCACGATGTATTTTAATGATGTCAACCCTTCCAGACCCACGGGACCCCGAACATGCAGTTTGTCCGTGGAAATCCCCATCTCCGCGCCCAGGCCGAACTGAAAGCCGTCGTTGAAACGGGTCGAGGCGTTCACCATCACGGCGGACGAGTCCACCTCCCGCACAAAGCGCATGGCCCGCCGATGATCCCGGGTGACGATGGTCTCGGTGTGCCTGGACGAATGCGCCTCGATGTGATTCAGGGCCTCCTCCAGGGAGGCCACCACCCGCACTCCCAGAATGGCGTCCAGATGCTCGGTATCCCAATCCTCCGGGGTGGCCGGGACCACCGGCACCAGATTTTGCAACAATTCCCTGGTCCTGGGACAGCCGCGCAACTCGCAACCGGCCTCGTGCAGCCGTCGCGCCGCCACAGGAAGGAATTCGCCAGCCACCGCCTCGTGCACCAGCAAGGTTTCCGTGGCATTGCACACCCCGGTGCGCTGCATCTTGCCGTTGAAGGTCAGCGCATCGGCCATGGCCAGATCGGCATCACGGTCCACGTAGGTGTGGCAGATGCCGTCCAGATGCTTGATCACCGGAATATGGGACTCCTCGATCACCCGCTGGATCAGCCCCTTGCCGCCGCGCGGGATGATCACATCCACGTACCGGTCGCTCTTGAGCAACGCCCCCACCGCCGCCCGATCCGGCGTGTCGATGAACTGCACCGCCCCTGCCGGCAGACCCGCGCCGGCCAACGCCTGCGCCAGACAGCCGGCAATCGCCCGGTTGGAGTGCAACGCCTCGGAACCGCCCCGCAGAATCACCGCGTTTCCCGACTTGACGCACAAGGCGGCGGCATCGGCGGTCACGTTGGGCCGCGACTCGTAAATGATCCCGATCACCCCCAAAGGCACCCGCATGCGTCCCACCAGCATGCCGTTGGGACGCGGTTTCAACTCCGTGATCTCCCCCACCGGATCGGGCAGGGCCGCCACTTCCCGCACCCCGTCGGCCATGGCGTGGATCACCTTGTCGGTCAAACGCAGCCGGTCGATCATCGCGGGGGTCAGGCCGTTGCTTTCGGCTGCGGCCAGATCCAGGGCATTGGCGGCCTGCATGGCGGCGGCGGACTCCAAAAGCCCCTTTGCCATGGCCTCCAGGGCACGGTTGCGCGCGGCGCCGTCCGCCGCCGCCATCAACCGCGCGGCCTGGCGCGCCTGCTGCCCGATTCTCTCCATCATCGCGTTCGCGTCACTCATGTGGCATCTCCCCGATCACGACCAGATTGTCCCTGTGCATCACCTCTTCGGCGCCCAGATAACCCAACAGCCCCTCGAACTGCCGGCTGTGCCGCCCGGCGATGCAATGCAGGTCGCTGCTGTTGTAATTCACGATACCTTTCGCCAGTCGTTCCCCACCGGCCCCCAGGCAGTACACCACCGCCCCGCGCGGAAATTCCCCGCGCACCTCCGTGATGCCCGTGGCCAGCAGGCTTTTGCCCGCCAGCAACGCTGCCGACGCACCGGGGTTCATCAGCAGTTCGCCGCGTCCCACCCGCGCGTTCACGATCCAGCGCTTGCGCGCAGGCAACGGCGCGTCGTAGCCCAGAAACAGGGTGCCCACCGGTTTTTCGCCAAACACCTCGGCGATGGGATGCTCCCGGAAGCCGTTGGTCAACACCATCCGGCAACCGCTGCGCGCCGCCATGCGAGCCGCCCTGATCTTGGTGATCATCCCCCCCTTGCCCACCTGCGAGCCGCTCCCTCCGGCCATCGCCTCCACCGCCGGGGTCACCCGCTCCACCAGTGGAATGAATCTGGCGTCCGGATGGTCGCGGGGGTTGCGGTCGTAAAGGCCGTCGATGTCCGAGAGCAGAATCAGCAGATCCGCGTCCACCAGATCGGCCACGTTGGCCGACAACGTGTCGTTGTCGCCGAATTTCAACTCCTCGGTCATCACCGTGTCGTTTTCGTTGACCACCGGCACCAGCCCGAAATCCAGCAGGGTCTTGAGGGTGTCACGGGCATTGAGATAGCGCCGCCGGTTCTCCACGTCGTCGCGGGTGAGCAGGGCCTGCGCCACGTACTTTCCCCGCGCGGCGAACGCCTCCTCGTAATAACGCATCAGCACCCCCTGCCCCGCAGCGGCGGCGGCCTGCTTCTCCTGCAACGACGCCAGGGGCCGCGACACCCCCAGGCGGGAGCGCCCGGCGGCCACCGCCCCGGAGGTCACCACCACCACCCGACGCCCCTCTTGCAGCAGTGCCACGATCTCCTCGGCCCGCCCGGCGATCCACTCCGGTCGCACCCGCTCGCCCCCCCCGGTCAGCAGATTGGAACCGATCTTGATCACGATCCGCCGCGCCTGGGTGACCTTGCGCCACTCCGTCAATAAAACCCGGGAAGAAGGTTCAGGGTGCCCAGATGCATTCCACGTCATCTTCCGTCTCGTCGTCCATGTCGTCGTCTTCCTCTTTCTCAGAGCCGCTGGACATGCCGCTGCCCCGGCCCGCCTTGGTGGGGGCATCCGCCATGGGGGCGTATGTCTCTTCCAGGGGGTGCTCCGCCTTGGCTGCGTTCACCCGCGTCCAGATCGCCCACAGCAACTCCTGAACGCCCTCGCCGGTGACCGTGGAGATGCCGAACACCTCCTCGGCCTCGTGTTTGAGCGCCTTGCGGAATTTCTTGATCACCTTTTTGCGCGTTTCCGGGTCCAGCAGGTCGCACTTGCTCAGCACCGCCCAGCGGGGCTTGGCCGCCAAGGCAGGGGAGTAGGCCGCCAGCTCCTCCTCGATCAACCGGAAGCGGGTCACCGGATCCGGTTCCACGTCCTGGGAGGCGTCCACCAGATGGAGCAGCAGCGGACACCGTTCGACATGGCGCAGGAATGCCCGTCCCAATCCGCGTCCCGCCTCCGCGCCCTCCACCAGGCCGGGGATGTCGGCCATCAGGAAGCTTTGGTCCATGCCGAGCCGCACCACCCCCAGGTTGGGGACCAGGGTGGTGAAGGGATAGTCCGCGATTTTCGGGCGCGCTGCCGAAACCCGTGCCAGCAGGCTGGATTTGCCCGCGTTGGGCATGCCGGTCAGGCCCACGTCGGCGAGCAGTTTCAGCTCCAGCCACAGCCAGCGTTCCAGGCCGGATTCTCCTTTCTGGAACTTTCGGGGCGAGCGGTTGACCGAACTTTTGTAGTGGATGTTGCCCTGGCCGCCGCGCCCTCCGGGGGCGGCGATGAATCTTTGCCCGGGAACGAGCAGGTCGCACAGGGTTGCGCCATCGGCATCGTCGCGCACCAGGGTACCCACCGGCACGCGCACCTCCAGGTGCGGAGCCGAGGGACCGGTACGGCCCTTGCCCATGCCGTTGATGCCGCGCCTGGCCTTGAAATGTTGGGTGTAGCGGAAATCGATCAGGGTGTTGAGGTGCGGGTCGGCGACAAAGACCACGTCGCCGCCCCGCCCTCCGTCTCCGCCGTCCGGGCCGCCCATGGGGACGTATTTTTCCCGGCGAAAGGTGGCTGCTCCGTCGCCGCCGTCTCCGGAACGAACGTAAATCTTGACTTCATCCAGGAAACGCATGCGGTGGGAGTCGATATCGTATCAGGAGGCAACCACACGCACGAAGCGGCGATTGTTGCGCTCACCGAATTGCACGGTGCCCGCCACCAGGGCATAGAGGGTGAAATCCCGGCCCATGCCCACCCCATCGCCGGGGTAGACTTCGGAGCCGCGCTGCCGGATCAGGATGTTGCCGGGGATGACGACCTGTCCGCCGTACCGTTTGACGCCGAGCCGGCGACCGGCGGAGTCGCGTCCGTTGCGCGTACTGCCGCCTGCTTTTTTATGAGCCATTTGTTTTCTCCCAAGTCAATGAGCAACAGAAAGTCAGGGGGTGATCGCCGTGACCCGCAATTCGGTCAGGTATTGCCGGTGTCCGTGGGTGCGCCGGTAGTTTTTGCGCCGCTGCTTTTTGAAGACCAGCACCTTTTTGTCGCGGAACTGCCGCAGGATGGTGCCGGTCACGCGGCTCGTTTCGGCCTTGCTGCCGACCTTGACGCCCTCGTCGGCGGAGACGAGCAGCACGTCGTCGAAATGGACTTCTTCGCCCTCGGCGCCCGGTAATTTCTCGACGCGCACGACATCATTGACTGCCATTTTGTATTGTTTTCCGCCTGTGCGGACGACTGCATACATGTCAACCACTCCTTCTTTCAAACCGTGCGGGGGATACTGCGTAAAAGGGGCTATTATCACTCCTCCGGTGCAAATGTCAACCCAAAACTCGCAAGCAACCCCAAAGTTTCGTACAAGGGCAATCCGGCCACCCCGGACCAGGACCCTTCCACCCGTGCGACCAGGAAGGCCCCCAGGCCCTGGATCCCGTAGGCCCCGGCCTTGTCCATGGGTTCGCCGCTGGCCACGTAGGCGCGGATTTCCGCCTGGCTGAGTTTTTTGATCCACACCCCAGACTCCACCACCAGGGAGCGACCTTGCGGATACGGGCTGCCCAGGAGCGTCACCCCGGTCAGCACCCGGTGGGGCCGACCGGAGAGGCGGGACAACATGGCCTCTGCCTCCTGTTGGTCTGCGGGCTTGCCCAGGATCTCCCCGTCCAGGACCACGGCGGTATCGGCCCCCAGCACCAGGTCCACGTTGGGATCGCGGCCTGCGGCGGCCTTGAGCAGGGAGAGGCGTTCCACGTAGGCCTCTGCCTCCTCGCCGGGCAGGCGGGTTTCGTCCAGGTGGGTGGGATGCACTTCCGGGCGCAGGCCCACCTGTTCCAGCAGTGTCCGTCGCCGTTCCGAGGCCGAGGCCAGCCGCAACCGCACCCCGGACGGACGCCAGAGTGAGCGGAAATCATCCTGTTTTTGGGGGTGTTCTGGTGTTTTTTGCAAAAAGAGTCTCCCGGATGGTCATGAACACTTGACGGTTTGGGGGGCATCGCCCTATTGTCTGTTCACCTTGTATCACTATATCATCATATTTGCATATCGTTCCAGTTCACCATGACCGCACCTTCTCCAGCCTCCCACAATCTGCCTCCGGTCTTGCAGCGTCTCAAGGACCTCATTGGTCCGGACCTGGAACGGACCAACGCGATCATTCTGGAACAATTGGATTCGCAGATCGCGTTGATTCCGACTTTGGGAGGGCACATCATCTCCAGCGGCGGCAAGCGGCTGCGACCGGTATTGACCTTGCTTTCCGCACGGATGTTCGGTTATCGCGGCAACGATGACGCCTTGCTGGCTGCGGTGGTGGAGTTCATTCACACCGCCACGCTGTTGCACGACGACGTGGTGGACCGTTCGGACACCCGGCGAGGCAGGGCGACGGCCAATTCGGTCTGGGGGATCAAGGCGCCGGTTCTGGTGGGGGACTTTCTTTTTTCCAGGGCCTTTCAGATTCTGGTGGCGCATGGCAGTCTGGCGGTATTGCGGGTGATCGCCGATGCCTGCGCGGTCATTTCCGAGGGCGAGGTGATGCAACTGGTGGCCACCAATCATCTCTCGACCACCGAGGAGCATTATCTGGAAGTGGTGCAACGCAAGACCTCGACGCTGTTTGCCGCCGCCGCCCGCCTGGGAGCGATTCTGACCGGTCGTTCCGCCGCCGAGGAGGAGGCCCTGGCCAGTTACGGCCTGTTGCTGGGCAATGCCTATCAGGTGGTGGACGACAGCCTGGACTATTCGGCCACCAACGAGGTGTTGGGCAAGACCGTGGGGGACGATTTCCAGGAGGGAAAGATCACCCTGCCGGTGATTCACGCCTATCGTCACGGCAGCGAGGAGGAGCGCGCCTTCTGGGTCGCCTGCCTGGAGCGCCGCGAGATTCCCCCGGACGGATTGCAACGGGCCATCCATCTGGTGCGGGAGCGTGGTTCCCTGGAGTATGCCATGCAGCGTGCCAGGGTCTTCGTGCGGGAGGCCAAGGAGCGACTGGCCGTGCTCCCGGATACACCGGAACGGGAGGCCATGGCCATGTTGGCCGATTTTTCCGTTGAGAGAGACTATTGACCCGGATGCGGGTTGTGTATTATTCTGTGGAAATTGATTTGTCGGGGTGTGGCTCAGTCTGGTAGAGCACAGCGTTCGGGTCGCTGGGGTCGTGAGTTCGAATCTCGCCACCCCGACCATTATAATCAAGACACTTACAGCCACTCGCAAGGTGGCTGTTTTTGTTCCTGGTCAAACATTCCGTTTGCCAGCATTGGGCAAGGGCGGTCAGCGAGAGCCGGATCCCGGTGCCATGCATTCACCTGAAGGAAAGGAATCTCTTTGCATCTGGAGGGATCGGTCGCGGGGTGGATAGGGAGATTCGTTCCTCCAACCACTGGGTGATGTGATGGTTCGGCTCAACCTGTTTGAGCAAGTCAAGAAAACGCATGGCACTTTTGAGTTTGCCCAGGCGCAGAACATAGCGACCCACCAACCCGTAAAAACTGAGCACTTCGGAAACGTGGAATTTTTCCCGATTCGGCTCCAACTCGGTCAGAATGAAAGTTTTGCCAAAAACATCAAACGCCTCCCGGAACTTGCCTTCATTGAGCAGTATCTCCGCATAGTTCAGCCGTCCGAACAAATATCCGGGATGGCTTCTGAAATTGGTTTCAGCCGCCGTTCTGGCCGCCTGGCGATCCCCGACTCTGGAACAGGCGATGCAGAGCCAATTGTAAAACATCGGAATATCAGGGTATTGGCTGATCAATTTCTTCAGACTCGCAATCGCCCTTGGCGGATCCTCATAAATGGAATCATAAAGCTTCTGTTGATCGACAGGTACCTGGGCAAGGCGTCTGTTGAAGGGATCTTCCAACTCGTCATAGGTGATCTCAAAAGACACCAGACGAACCACCGGTGCATTCGCATCACCTGCAAGCATTGTTTCCAAAGTCGGCTCAGGCAAAAGCCCTTTCTCACGTGCCGCATCATCGTCCCGCCCCTCGGGCGAATGGATAAATGGAATCAAACCTTGTTCAAAAGCGACTTCCTGTGTTTCACGATGATAGCTGCGGATGTCAACGACCTGCTTTTTAAGGAACACCATCCAAATCAACGGATTTTTATCCGCACGTTCCGGCAGGGACCAGCGGGGATCCATCTGCATCAAACCAAGGGCGTCCCATGCCTCCTTTGACTTTCCATAAGCCGCACCCTGACTGACACCGAACAAACCGCCTGGAAGCCTCCCCGATAATCTCCAGTCGCCGCACCACAGCATCCTGCGTGCGCACGTCCGTGACGAAACCCGCCTTGTCAGTTCCCTCCAAATATTCAACGGCCAGCTTGGCAGAGACCAGCATGTCCATCAGATAGCCGGTATCACGCTCCATAGACGCGCTCCGCAGACTCCAGGATGGCTTGACGGCGATGTACATTCCGACTGGATTCAATCCCTCTGCGGCTGACCAGATCCACCTTCCGCCCGAACACCCCCTGCAACTCATCCTGCATGTTGGCAAAGTCGAGGAGGGTCCAATGGGCGTCGTCCGCAAAGGAGACCAGGACATCCACGTCACTGTTGGATGAAAATTCTTTCCGAAGCACGGAACCGAACAGGGAAAATTCCGTAATCTTCCAGCGTTCGCAAAAGGCCCTGATGGATGGCATAGGGAACCGTTCCGCATCAATCGTCATGATTTTTCTCTGGCAACAGTGGATCCGATGTGCAACCAGCAGACGCAGTCAAGTGCCAACGCACAACGCTATGTGCAAAACCATGTTACTGATTTCCAAGCGCCATCGGAATTTGAACACACGGATGAATACCTCATGGAACGACATTGGCGGAAGGGGTGGGACCATCGGCACTCCGATTTTAACATTTGAATTTTAAAGAAAATTCCACATATCCATCAAAAATAGGGGTAACAGTTGAGGGGTAACACTGGGGTAACACCTCTGTCCAAAATCCCAGTTCAAATCCGAGAATGGGAGTCGAACTCACGGACTGATTATAGTCGGATTCTCGGCAAATTTCACGGCCAAATTCGCCCAAACCATCGAGTGCGAGAAATCGTCCTTTAAGATGCATGCCAAAATGGGAGACTGTCACCGAGACATATCCGCCAATAACCTCCCTGTGTGGGCCGTGGTGCGTTTGCGCATTCTTGGCAGATATTCCCACTCTCGACGACAACACTCTCCTCCCAAACTCATCCGCCTTCATCAGCCTTGCAGGCCGCAGCAATGACAGCGTCCGACAAATAGTAGCCCGCCCTTTGTAGATCCATCAGGGTAGTGCGCAAATTATCCAACATACCTCGGCGCTTGGCTTCCACCAACAGACCAGCAGTTCCCTTGACTGGCAGCCCATACACATGCCGGGCAATCCGGCGACCTCGCTTTTCATCAATGATCGTCAGGCACGGCAAATGGATGCGCGCCAAGCTGATCACTGTCGCTTCGCCAAGATCCAATTCCGCGATCAGCAGGGGATCGGGTGCTGGCGCGGTGCAGACATGATTCGTCCATCGCATATCAGCGAGCGTGTCTGCACCGGATCGTCCAAGACCAGCGACGGTCACCTCCCGATACACCGCGTCGGGAATCCAGAATTCACGGAACAGCACGGGCAGGAGGTCAAGCTTTCCGACCAGGGACAAGGCCACCAACGGGCCTGTATTGATGACAGCGCGGTCCAACATCATTGGGCAAACTCTTCATCCATTTCGTTCTGGCTCAAGTCCACCACAGGCACACCGGAACGGCTTGCAGCCAACAGGAACTCTACCCTCCCCATGCCAGATAGCCGACCAGCCTTGCCTGAAGTGATACGGCCCTGCTCAAAAAGTTTGAGAGCCAGCAAAAAACGCACCTCGTCGGAAAAATTATCTGGCAATTCAGCAGACAGAGGCAATCCTTCCAGGGGCAGTTCAATCGTTAATGCGCTCACCACACCCTCCTTATCAACCACGATATTATACTAACAACGAAAGACATCTAAATTCGGTTATCCGCAAAGCTGCTCAGACCAAGAATGGATTACAATAAAAAAATCATCATTAATATGATATTGTGCTTGATACCCTTTTAGAGCAATGGCTGTAAGTGGTCATCGCAAACAACCCAAACAGGAGCAACGCACATGACCAACCCCACCCGGAACGCACTGACCCCTGCACAACAGACCATTCTTGAAGCCGCCGCCAGTCGCACGGAGGCTCTATCCACCCCATACCGGATTACCTTAAGGGAGGAGCCGCCAAGAAGGTGATCGAGGTTCTGAGGGCCAAGGTCCTGATCGACGATTCTGACCGCATTACCGCACTGGGACGCAGCACGGTTGCCCTCGACCTTGGCCTTTGCGATGCACCTCTGCCAGCCTCATTCCCTTGAACCGCTTTGAGGCATTTGGAGGCAGTGCGACCAGGGACTCTCTGACCTTCCGGCAATCCTCACGGTTGATCTTTTTGACAGGCTTGTCTGGCCCCAGCAGTTCCTTCAGGACATCGAAGATCACCCGGTATCCGATCTTGGTCTTCTCTCCGACTCCCCGACGCTCCAGATCATCCAGATAGTGCTTGATCAGGTCGGTCAGGATCATGGCCGTTGGGGGAGCTGCGACTTCCGGTTCCCGCACCCCGTCCACGGAATCAAACACCTGGTCGAAGCTCTTGTGTTCGTAGCCCCCTTGCAGTCTGGCCTCGCGGCGTTTCAACCGCTCCACCTCACCTCTGGCGATGTAGTGGGCGAGTTGATTGAATGGAGCTGCGCCGGGTTCCCCATCGAAACCCAACTCCGTTACCAATCTCTGGGCCTCTTTGAAAGCCCACCCCATAACGCTGGGGTCCTCCTTAAAGTTCAAAATCGCTCCCAGATCATCCCTCACGACTTCCAGGTAATCGTCCACGCCGTCTGGAACCCCGCACAATTCTGATTCTGGCAGATGCGCTTCTCGACGGTGCAACCACAGCATAGCGATCTGGGTCACATCCTGATTGCTCAAAACACGTTTGGGTTGAGTCCGGGCCGCCTCGAAAGTTCGACGCACTTCCGAACACAGGGCATCGATCATCGCGTCTTTGGCTCGCGCCGCCTCTGCGGCCTCCGAATGGTTGGAGGTCATGAGGGAGACCCAGATGAGGGTTTTGAGCTGGCCCTGCTCACCGATCAGAATATCCCAATCCCCCCTGCGGATACCTCCAGGCGCGGTCAATGCCCGCCAAAGAGCGAGGTTCTGATGCACGAGGTGGGCAATGGTGCGCGGAATCTTGCGGCGCAAACCATAACGCTGCCCTCGCTTGACAAGGTGCGTCTGTATCGGCATGGATTCGATTCCATGGGGTAAGGCATTGGGATACAAGAGTTTCCATGCACTCTACCACAATTCCCCAACCAGTCCAAGGCGCAATACGGAAGGGAATGCGGTGGATGGGCGCGAGCCTGTACTCTCACAGCCAGTGCAATTAATGCTTTCGTACAACGTCTTGTGGAGGACGAAAGAGAACATCGCCTGGGGGGAGGGCTTGGTTCTCGAACATGACCGGCCACGGCAGGTTCGCCAGGGGCCGCCCCCCCGTGTGCGTCGTGGGCGCGTTTTTCTGCTGCCATGGGAGCTTCAGCCAAGAGAGACGAACGCCGCCACAGGGGCCGTTGGGTGGCGGTCACTGGGCATGGCTTCCAAGCGGAATGACTTGCTTGGGTTTTTCCGTCGAAAGATCCGAAGACCGCTCATTTCCCGCGTTTGATTGTCTGGATCGCCTCTTCCAGAGCTTGCAAGAAACGCGACCGGTCCTTGTTGCCGAAGGGCGGGCCTCCTCCCCGAATTTCACCAGAGTCGCGCAGTTGGGCATTGAGATCGCGCATGGCCAGGGCCATGCCGATGCCGTCGTCATCGAAGGGCTTGCCTGTGGGACCGATGACCCGCGCACCCTTGGCCAGACAGCGGGCGGCCAGGGGAATGTCCGCCGTAATGGCAATATCATTCCGCTCGATGCGCTCCGCGATCCAGTCATCGGCCTTATCCAGACCTCCCGTGACCACCTGGAGTTTCAGCAGGGGATGGGCGGGCAGTCGCATCCATTGATTGCTGACCATGTGGACGGCCAGACCATGGCGTTCCGCGACCCGCAACACCTCGGACTTTACCGGGCAGGCATCGGCATCCACGTAGATCATCATGCTGGATTCAGCGTTCCTGCTCCTCGCGGAGGGCGAAAAAAGGGGGCTGTTCAGGCTTGGGTTCAAGGGGAAGGGGTAACAGTAAGGGGTAACAGTTTTGGATTTTTTCTTCTTTTATTACATGCATTTGCAAACTTATCAAACCCATAAAACGGCACTGGCGGAAGGGGTGGGATTCGAACCCACGGAGCCTCACAGCTCGACGATTTTCAAGACCGTTGCATTCAACCGCTCTGCCACCCTTCCGCACCAGGGGCGGAATCAACCGGATGCCGGCAGCAACCGGGAGAGACCCCCCAAATAGGGACGCAAGACATCCGGAATCACCAGGCTGCCGTCGGGCTGCTGAAAATTCTCCAGCAACGCCACCAAAGCGCGACCCACCGCCACACCGGAACCGTTCAAGGTATGCACCGGCTCCACTGCCTTCGTCCCCGCCCGCCGCAGCCGCGCCTTCATCCGCCGCGCCTGAAAATCCAAAGTGTTGGAACACGAGGAGATCTCACGATAACGCCCCTGACCCGGCAACCATACCTCCAGATCATAAGTCTTGGCCGCAGAAAAACCCAAATCCCCGGTACACAACGCCACCCGCCGGAACGGCAACTCCAGCCGCTTCAAGACCTCCTCGGCATGCAGGGTCAAACTCTCCAGGGCCGCCATGCTCTCCTCAGGCCGCGTGATCCACACCAACTCCACTTTATCGAATTGATGCTGACGGATCAATCCCCGCGTGTCCTTGCCCGCCGCGCCCGCCTCGCGCCGGAAACAGGCGGTCCAGGCCGTCCACTTCAACGGCAACTCCGCCTCCTCCACGATCCGACCGCGCACCAGATTGGTCAACGGCACCTCCGCCGTCGGAATCAGATAATACGGGTCATCGCGCAGACAAAACAGATCTTCCTCGAATTTGGGCAACTGCCCGGTCCCGAACAGACTCTCCCGGTTGGCCAGAAACGGCGGCAGAATCTCCTCGTAACCGTGTTCCGTGGTGTGCAGATCCAGCATGAAGGAGGTCAACGCCCGAATCAGACGCGCCCCGGCCCCGCGAAAAAAGGTGAAACGCGCCCCCACCGTCTCCGCCGCCAGATTGAAATCCAAAACCCCCAGCCGCTCCCCCACATCCCAATGATTCAGAGGCAAAAAACCCTCAGGCGGCACACCGGAAAACCCCGCCGGCCAGGAGTGCATCACCACGTTGGCACTCTCGTCCGGCCCCACCGGCACATCCCCGGCAGGAAGATTGGGCAGCCGCGTGAGAACCTCCAGCAGCGCCTCTTCCTGCAAACGCAACGCCCCCTCCGCCTCCTTGAGGCGCGGTCCCAACTCCCCCATCTCCGCCAGCAATCCGGAGGCATCGCCCCGGTTGGCCTTCAATCGCCCCACCTCGCGCGAAATCTCGTTGCGCCGCGCCTGCAACGCCTCGGTCTCCGCCTGCGCCTTGCGCTTCAGCGCCTCCAGGGCATGAAACTCTTTCAGGTCATACCGCCCACCACGACTGGCAAGCCGCTCCTCCACCCATTGCGGGCGCTCACGAATCTGCTTCGGATCCAACATCTTCCGCTTCCTCCTCGCCTGCCAAACCGTTCCCCCCCTCCTCCTCGGACTCGGCGATCCGCGCCACGGAGACCAGCCGCTCCTCCCTGGCCACATCCAGCACCTTCACCCCCATGGCGTTCCGGCCCGTCAGTCGGATGGTGTCCACCGGCGTGCGCAGCACCGTCCCCTGATCCGTGATCAGCATGATCTGATCCCCAGGCACCACCACCAGACTCGCCACCACCGGACCATTGCGCGGATTGACCCCCATGCCGATCACCCCCTGGGTCCCGCGCCCCTTGGTGGGAAACAGCGCCGCACCGGTGCGCTTGCCGAATCCCTTCTCGGTCAACACCAGAATCTGACAATCGTCTTCCTGGGTCAGGACATTCAAGGCGATCACCCGGTCCTCCCCCTTCAACCGCATGCCCCGCACCCCGCGCGCCACCCGGCCCATCAGCCGCACCTGGCTGGTGCGGAAACGTACCGCCTTGCCGGAACTGGCATAAAGCAGAATCCGACCCGGACGCGTCTCCTTCTCGCTCCCCTCCTCCCCCTCCTCCTCCCCGTCGGCGGGCAGAAGCTCCTCCTCGCCCCCGACCTCCTCTTCTCCGGCGGCCTCGGCCTCCAGGTCCTCCGGCAACACCGGCAGCAACGCCACCCCGATCAGGTCGTCCCCCTCCTGCAAATCCACCGCGCGAATGCCGGCTGAGCGAATGTTGCCGTAAGCCGACAAGGCGGTCTTCTTGATCAATCCCCGGCTGGTGGCAAACAACAGATGCCAGTTGTCCCACGTATCGCTGGCCACCGGAGCCGGCAGAATCTGCGCCACCTTCTCCCCCGGCTCCAGACCCGGCAGCAGGTTGATGATCGGTCGCCCCCGCGCCGCCCGACTGGCCTGCGGGATCTCGTGCACCTTGAGCCGGAACACCCGCCCCTGGTCGGTGAAACAGAGGATCAGGTCGTGGGTGGACGCCACGAACATCTGCGCGATGAAATCCTCCACCTTCATCCCGGTGGCGCTCTTGCCCTTGCCGCCACGCCGCTGACTGCGGTAGTCCACCGTCGGTTGCCGCTTGACATACCCGGCGTGACTCACCGTCACCACCATCTCCTCCACCGGGATCAGGTCTTCGGCGGAAAACTCCCCCATCTCCTCGACAATCTCCGTGCGCCGCGCATTGGCGAACATCTCCTTGATGCGGATCAACTCCTCCTTGATGACGTTCAACAACGCCCCGTCCGAGGCCAGAATCACGTTCAGCCGCGCGATTTCCGTCAGGGTCTCCTCGAACTCCTGGTGAATCTTGTCCTGTTCCAGACCGGTCAGACGGTGCAACCGCATGTCCAGGATCGCCTGGGCCTGATCGGCGGAGAGCCGGTACCCCCCCTCCATGAACTGGGGCGAGGCCACCTGACCCTCGACCATGGCGCGCGCCAGCATCGCCTCCACCGGGCCGCGCTCCCACAGTTCGGCCATCATCTGCTCCTTGGCCGACTGCGGCGTGGGCGCCCGACGGATCAGCTCGATGATCCGGTCGATGTTGGCCAGGGCCACGGAAAGCCCTTCCAGAATGTGCCCGCGCGCCTGCGCCTTGCGCAACTCGAAGAGGGTCCGCCGCGTCACCACCTGACGGCGGTGGTTGACGAACTCCTCCAGGATCCGCTTCAGGTTCAGCGTCTGGGGTTGACCCTGCACCAGCGCCACCGCGTTCACGCCAAAGGTGGTCTGCATGGAGGTGTGTTTGTACAGTTGATTCAGTAATACTTCAGCGTTTGCATCGCGTTTCGTTTCGATAACGACACGCATACCCTGGCGATCCGATTCATCCCGCAGGTCGGAGATGCCGACGATCTTCTTGTCCCGCACCAGATCGGCGATCGCCTCCACCAGCTTGGCCTTGTTCACCTGGAACGGGAGTTCGTCGATGATGATCGCCTCGCGGCCATCCTTCTTGACCTCGATGCGGGTCTTGGCCCGCACCACGATGATGCCCCGACCGGTCTCGTAGGCGGCCAGGATTCCCGCGCGGCCCCGGATGGTGGCCCCGGTGGGAAAGTCGGGACCGGGCAGGTGACGCATCAACTCGCGCACCGTCATTTGCGGGTTGTCGATCAGGGCGCAGGTGGCTTCCACCACTTCCCCCAGGTTGTGGGGCGGGATGTTGGTGGCCATGCCGACGGCGATCCCGGAGGAGCCGCTGACCAGCAGATTGGGGAATTTGCAGGGAAGAATGGCGGGTTCCTGCAACGAGCCGTCGTAGTTGGGACCGAAATCGACCGTCTCCTTGTCGATGTCGGCCAGCAACTCGGAGGCCAGCCGGGTCATGCGCACCTCGGTGTAGCGCATGGCCGCCGGCGCGTCCCCGTCCACGGAGCCGAAGTTGCCCTGACCGTCCACCAGGGGGTGACGCATGCTGAAATCCTGGGCCATGCGCACGATGGTGTCGTAGACCGCGACATCCCCGTGGGGATGGTATTTGCCGATCACGTCCCCGACCACGCGTGCCGATTTCTTGTAGGCCCGGTTCCATTCGTTGCCCAGTTCGCTCATGGCGTAGAGCACGCGGCGGTGGACCGGCTTGAGGCCGTCCCGCACGTCGGGCAGGGCGCGTCCCACGATCACGCTCATGGCGTAATCGAGATAGGAGCGCCGCATCTCGTCTTCCAGGTTGACGGGAATTTTTCTGGATCCGTGCGGATCCGACAGCGATTTTTCGTTCTCCATGCTACCCCGGCCCGACTCGTAGAAAAAATTGCCAAAACCGACTGACTTTACCACATGCCGGGCATTACCGCAACCAGGTCGATCAAGCGGCGATGGTGATCAGAAGATCCTTGGTTTCCACCTGCGCGCCGGCATGGACATGGATCTCCGCGACCACCCCTTCCCGGTTGGCACAGATGGCGGTTTCCATTTTCATGGCCTCCAGGGTCAACAGCAGATCCCCCCGCGCCACCTTCTGTCCCTTGACCACGGCGATGGCCCCCACTGCCCCCGGAATCGGCGCGCCGATCTGGCCCGGATCCCCGTCCCGCGCCTTGGGCATCGCGGTTTTCCGGGTCACCTGCGTGCTATCCTGAACCATCACCGAACGGGGTTGTCCGTTGACCTCGAAAAATACCGTGACCATCCCTTCCCCATCCGGTTCGGATTTGGTCACGAAGTGGATGATGACGGTCTTGCCCTTTTCCATCTCCACCGAGATCTCCTGCCCCGATTCCATGCCGTAGAAAAAAACCGGCGTGGGCAGCAGGGAGACCTTGCCGTACTTCTGTTGATGCTTGATGAACTCGCCAGTGACCTGGGGATACATGAGATGGGAGGCGAGCAGGTCGTCTCCCACCGCGCCTCCGGTGAGCACCGCAACGTTCGCCCGCACCGCATCCAGATCGGTATCCGGGAGGATCGAACCGGGCCTGACGGTCAACGGGGTTTGATTCTTCAAAACCTTGCGTTGCAGCGCCTCCGGGAAGCCTCCGGGGGGCTGGCCGAGATCGCCGCGGAAGTATTGCACCACCGATTCCGGAAAGGCGATCTCCCTGGCCGGGTTGAGGACATCCTCCGGGGTCAACTGGCTGGTGACCATCATCAGGGCCATGTCGCCCACCACCTTGGAACTGGGGGTCACCTTGGGGATGTCGCCGAACATCCGGTTGACCTGGGCATAGGCCTGGGCGACCTGATCCCAGTGGGCCTCGATCCCCAGGGATCGGGCCTGCTGGCGCAGATTGGTGAACTGGCCGCCGGGCATTTCGTGCAGATAGACCTCGGAGGCACCGGCGTACTGACGGGTCTCGAAGGCGGCGTAGTTGAGGCGCGTCTGCTCCCAGTAGGTGGAAAAGGCCCGGATCGCCCCGATGTCCAGGGTGGAGTCGTGGGGGGTGTTGCGCAGGGCCTCGACGATGGAGCCGAGGCTGGGCTGCGAGGTGGCGCTGCTCATGGCGTCCATGGCCGCATCCACGGCGTCCACCCCGGCGTCGATGGCCGCCAGGACGCTGGCTGCGGATATGCCGCTGGTGTCGTGGGTATGGAAGTGGATCGGCAGGCCGATCTCCTCCTTGAGCGCCTTCACCAGGACCCGTGCGGCCTGGGGCTTGAGCAGTCCGGCCATGTCCTTGATGCCCAGGATGTGCGCGCCGGCCTTTTCCAGCTCCCTGGCCATATCGACATAATATTTCAAGGAATATTTATCGCGGTTGGGATCCAGGATGTCACCGGTGTAACAGATGGCGGCCTCGCACAGCATGTTCTCCTCGCAGACGGCGTCCATGGCCATGCGCATGTTTTCCACCCAGTTGAGGGAGTCGAAGATCCGGAAGAGGTCCAGCCCGTTGGCTGCCGCCTGCTTGATGAAAAAGCGCACCACGTTGTCCGGGTAGTTGGCGTACCCCACCCCGTTGGCAGAGCGCAGCAGCATCTGGAGCAGCAGATTGGGCATCCGTTCGCGCAGGAGACGCAGCCGTTCCCAGGGGCACTCCTTGAGGAAGCGCATGCTCACGTCGAAGGTGGCCCCGCCCCAGCACTCCATGGAGAACATCTGCGGCAGCAGGCGGGCATAGGCAGGGGCGATGGCGAAAAGATCGTGGCTGCGCATGCGGGTGGCCAGCAGCGACTGGTGGGCATCGCGCATGGTGGTATCGGTGATCAGGACCCGTTTTTGTTCCAGCATCCAGCGGGCGAATTTTTGCGGTCCGAGTTCGTTCAGGAGTTGTTTGGTCCCGGCGGGCGGGGGTTGCCTGAGATCGAAATGGGGCCGGGCCGGACGGGTGAAGATTTCCGGTTTCGGCAGGCCTGCGGTTTCGCGGTTGCCGTTGACCACCACCTCGGCGATGAAGGCGAGCAGATGGGAACTGCTCTCCTGGCGCGAGTCGTATTCGAAGAGTTCCGGGGTGGTATCGATGAAGGTGGTGACGTAATCGCCGTGACGGAACCGTTCGTGATTGATCACCTTGCTCAAGAAACCGAGGTTGGTCTTGACCCCGCAGATGCGGAACTCCCGCAGGGAGCGCTCCATGCGGTTGATGGCGGCTTGCGGGGTGGGCGCCCGGGCAGTGACCTTGACCAGCAGGGAGTCGTAGAAGGGGGTGATCCTGGCCCCGCCGTAGGCCGTGCCCGCGTCCAGGCGGATGCCGAAGCCGGCGGCGCTGCGGTAGGCGGAGAGGCGACCATAATCCGGGGTGAAGTTGTTTTCCGGGTCTTCGGTGGTGATGCGGCACTGCAGGGCGTAGCCGTTGAGATGGATATCCTCCTGACGCGGCAGACCGAGGGAGCCGATCGACGCGCCGGAGGCCACGCGGATTTGCGCCTGCACCAGGTCGATGCCGGTCACCTCCTCGGTGACGGTGTGCTCGACCTGAATCCGGGGATTGACTTCGATGAAATAGAAGCGGTCGGTATCCACGTCCTGCAGGAATTCCACGGTGCCGGCGTTGCGGTAGCCCACGGCGTTGCCGATACGCAGGGCATAGGCGGCCAGCTCCTGGCGCTGGGCGTCGTTCAGGTAGAGGGCGGGGGCGCGTTCCACGACCTTCTGGTTGCGCCGTTGCACGGTGCAGTCCCGTTCGAAAAGGTGCACGAGGTTGCCTGCCGCGTCTCCCAGGATCTGGACCTCGACGTGGCGGGCGCGACGCACCAGTTTTTCCAGATAGACCTCGCCGTTGCCGAAGGCCATGGTGGCCTCGCGGCGTCCGGTGGCGACCTGTTCGAGGAGCTGGTCCGGCCCTTCGATCACCCGCATGCCGCGTCCGCCGCCGCCCCAGCTGGCCTTGAGCATCACGGGATAGCCGATCTCCCCGGCCAGGGCGTGCAGGGTATCGGGATCTTCCGGGAGGATCGGCGAGGCGGGCATGACCGGGACGCCGGCTTCCACCGCGATGCGGCGCGCCTCGACCTTGTTGCCCAGCAGGCGCATGGCCTCGGGGGTGGGGCCGATGAAGGTGATGCCCGCGTCGATGCAGGCCTGGGCGAAATCCGGGTTTTCCGCCAGGAAGCCGTAGCCGGGATGGATGGCGTTGGATTCGGTTTCCTGGGCGATTCGCAAGATATCCTGTATATCCAGATAGGCGGCGATGGGACGTTTGCCGGCGCCGACCAGGTAGCTTTCGTCCGCCTTGTAGCGGTGCAGGGAGAAGCGGTCCTCCTGGGAGAAGATGGCCACGGTGGCGATCTTCATTTCGGAAGCGGCGCGGATCACGCGGATGGCGATTTCGCCGCGATTGGCGACCAGAAGGCGTTGAAATGGCGGGTTTTGCGTCATGGCGTCGTTCCTGTATCCGCACGCTGAAAAGAGATAAACTTCAACAATATCCTATTTTTCACCCCAATTCAAGTCCCCGGCGCAAGGCGTTGCGGTTTTTTGCGCGCGGGTAATTGTTTTTATCGACCGATCGCGGTTAACATGGTTCCCTGGTTTTTTCTTCGGACTTCGACTGGATGGATGCCATGGACCTGACCCCGCTGACCGCGCTTTCGCCACTGGATGGCCGTTATGGCCGCAAAATCGCCGCATTGCGGCCCTTTTTTTCCGAATACGGCCTGATCCGGCGCCGGGTCCAGGTGGAGGTGGCCTGGTTGCGGGCGCTCGCGGATGCGCCGGACATCCCGGAGCTGGAGCCTTTTTCCGCCGAGGCGGTGGCGCGTCTGGAGGGGATCGTGACCGGTTTTTCCCCGGAGGATGCCGGGGCGGTCAAGGCGATCGAGCGGACCACCAATCACGATGTCAAGGCGGTGGAGTACTTTCTCAAGCAGCGACTGGGGGATCTGCTGCGGGAGCGGGTGTTGGAGTTCATCCATTTCGGCTGCACTTCCGAAGACATCAACAATCTGGCCCACAGCCTGGCCCTGAAGGAGGCCAGGGACGAGGTGCTGCTGCCTGCCATGGAGCGGGTGCGCGACGCGGTGCGGGATCTGGCGATCCGTTACCGGGAGTTGCCCATGCTGGCCCGGACGCACGGTCAGCCGGCCTCGCCCACCACCCTGGGCAAGGAGATGGCCAACGTGGCGGCGCGGCTCGCACAGCAGTGCGCCGGGGTGGGTCGAACGCCCATGTACGGCAAGATCAACGGGGCGGTGGGGAATTTCAATGCCCATGTGACCGCCTGTCCGGGGGTGGACTGGCCGGAGTTCTCCAGGCGGTTCGTGGCCTCCCTGGGCCTGACGCATCAACCCCTCACCACGCAGATCGAGCCGCACGACGGCATGGCGGAGTTCTTTCACGCGGTGATGCGCTTCAACACGGTACTGCTCGATTTCGACCGGGATCTCTGGACCTATATCTCCCTGGGCTATTTCCGGCAAAGGACCGTGGCCGGGGAGGTGGGTTCCTCGACCATGCCCCACAAGGTCAATCCCATCGACTTCGAGAACTCCGAGGGCAATCTGGGTTTGGCCAACGCGGTGCTGGGTCATTTGGCCGAAAAACTGCCGGTCTCCCGGTTGCAGCGGGATCTGTCGGATTCCACGGTTTTGCGCAACGTGGGGGTGGGTCTGGGTTACACCCTGCTGGCCTGCGATTCGGCGTTGAAGGGGATCGGCAAGCTGGAGGCCGACGCCAACCGGATGGCCATGGATCTGGAGCATGCCTGGGAGGTGTTGGCCGAGCCGATCCAGACCGTCATGCGTCTGCACGGGGTGGAAAAGCCTTACGAGCAGCTCAAGGCGTTGACCCGAGGCCGCGCCATCACCCGCGAGGGAATCCGGGATTTTATCACCGGTTTGGCCATTCCGGAGGAAGCCAAGGCACGTCTGCTGGCCCTCTCACCTGCGGATTACGTCGGCTTGGCCGTGCGGTTGACGGAAAGGGCTGAATAGCAGACGAGGAGATGTTCCATGCCCATCACCGTGCGAGCCGTGGAGTACCTGGAGGATTTTCGTTTGCGGCTGACATTCGATTCGGGTGAAAGCGGCGTGGCGGACTTGGCGGAACTGGTGCGTACCACCCCAAGAGCCACGCCTCTGCGTGACCAGGATGAGTTCCGCCGTGTCTTTCTCGATGAATGGCCGACTCTGGCGTGGCCTTGTGGCTTTGACCTGGCCCCGGAATATGCCTATCGGTTGGCAACGGGAAAAACGCCCGCCTGGCAATTGCCACCCATGGCGAAATCCGCCTGACCGGATGGAAAAAAATGGCTGGGCCGCCAGGATTCGAACCTGGGGATACCGGAATCAAAATCCGGGGCCTTACCGCTTGGCGACGGCCCAACGAAAACAGATCCTACACCAATTGCCACTCCCTTGCAAAGGGATGGTGGTGAAAGATGCGACCGGCGGCGATGCGCCACCGGGCATGGTCGGCACGCAGACGTTGCGTTGCCGCTGCGGCATGGCCGGCATCCGCAAAAATGCCGAAGACCGACGAACCGCTGCCGGACATCAGGGTCCGCAATGCCCCTGCCTGCTCCAGGGCGGCGGCGGCCTGGCCGATGGCAGGCTCCAGGGCCATGGCCGGGGGTTGCAGGTCGTTTTCCAGCAGGTCGGGCAGTCCCTCCACGGTCGCCGGCAGTGCCAGCGGGGCAACATGCTGCGCAAACCGTCCGTTCAGGGCGCGAAACACCCGGCTCGTGGCCAGGGAGACGCCGGGAAACACCACCACCAGTTCCGCCTCCGGAAAACCGGGCAACGGGGTCAACTCCTCCCCCACCCCGCCGGCCAGGGCGCTCACGCCCCCCAGAAAAAACGGCACGTCCGCGCCCAACGCCAACCCCAGCGCCATCAGCCGCTCCCGGCTCGAATGCAACCCCCACATCCGATCCAGGGCCAAAAGGGTCGTGGCGGCGTCCGAGGATCCCCCCCCCAACCCGGCCCCCGCCGGGATCCGCTTGCGCAGATGCAGCCTGGCCCCCACCTCCCGGTTCGCCAGTTTCTGCAAGGATGCCGCAGCGCGCAGGACCAGGTTCTCCTCCGGGGCAACGGTCACCTCAGGCTCGCAGACGAATTCCAGCCCCTGGGGTTGCGTGGTGATCTCCAGCTCGTCGTACCAGGGAAAAAAAACCATCACCGATTGCAGGAGATGATAGCCGTCGGCCCGCTTTCCCACCACCCGCAAGGCCAGATTGAGCTTGGCCGGGGCCAGGAAACGGCGCGTCGCGCTCACGGCTCGCCTCCGTCCAGGGGGCGCCGCAACTCGAATCCCGCCGGCGGCTCCTCCTCGAACCAGCGCGGATCGGGACCGGTCTTGGGGTGGAACCAGCGCTTGCGGATCACCTCCATGCGGGCTGCGGGCCGATCCAGCGTGACCAGGATCCGCTCCGGCATCGTTCCGCCACCCCCCTCCGGCCAGACATAGGTCGCCTGATAACGCCGACCGTCCCCCACCTCGCCGGAGCGCTCCAGGATCCGCCCCGAAGCCGGCTCCAGCCGCAACCGCTCGCCGTCGCCGGCCTCCACCTCGATGCCCGCAGCAGCGCTGCCGGTGAGCATCGCGCCCTGCGGTTGCCGCATCTCCCCGGCCCACCCCAGCAACAACCGGTGCAGGCGATCGGGGGGCAACGGCAGACCGATCAGATGCTCCATGCCGGCGGCGTCCGCCGGGACCTGGGTGATGGTCTTGCGCCCCGGATCCACCAGCCGGATCCACTCCGCACCCACCAGGAGTTCCAGCGCGATTTGATGAAACGGGCCAAAGGCACGCATGCGGATCCGCGACGGGCCGGAACCCACCATGTCGATGCGGTTGCGCCGCGCCTGGTCCGGAGTTTCCAGGTCCAGGATCCCCTCCATCCCCCAATGGGACGGACCCTGACGCCGCCGTTCCTGCTCCAGCCGGTAGCGCTCGGCCAATTGCACACCGCTCACCTGCACGAGCGGCTCCGTTCGCCAGGGAGGGGTCCAGGCACACGAGGTCAACAGCAGCAATCCGGCGCACGCCGGCAACCATCTCCTCAACGGGCAGCGCCTTCGGGTTGACGATTGGTGAGACGACGGATCTTGTCGCGCAGGCTTTCGTTGGCGGGGTCGAGTTCCTGGGCCTGCTTCCAGACCGTCAGGGCCTCATCCGGCTTGCCCATCGCCTCCAGCACATCCCCCAGATGCTCGCGGATGGTGGGATCCTTCGGCTCGATGCGCACCGCCTCGCGCATTTTCGCCAGGGCCTCCTCGAGGCGGTTCATCCGGAACAGCACCCAGCCCAGGCTGTCGGTGATGAACCCGTCCCCAGGCGCCAGTTCTGCGGCCTTGGAGATCAGCTTGTAGGACTCATCCAGCTTTTCGTTGCGATCCGCCCAGGTGTACCCCAGATAATTGAGCGCCAGGGCGTCGTCGGGATTTTTGCCAATATAGAGTTGCAGATCCTTTTCCGCCTCCGGCCAGCGCTTCAGCTTGTCCAACGCCATGGCGCGATTGAAGAGGAAACGACTCTGATCCGGGGCCATGTTCAACCCCTTGGAGGCCATGTCCACCGCCTGCCCGTACTCCTCCTCCTGCAACAGGATGATGGTGAGCGCCAAAAGGACCTCGATGCGATCCGGAAAGCGCTTGGCCAGTTCCTGGAGTCGGACGATGGCCGCCTTGCCCTGTTTTTCCACCACGTCCAGGTAGGAGAGGCGCACCTGCGCCTCCAGGTAGAACGGGTCGTCCGGCTGGATCGGCTCGTAGGCCTTGCGGGCATCCTGATTCCGATCCAGGGCTTCCAGGGCCTGACCGATGTAGTAGGTCACGCCGCTGTTGCCGGGACGCGCGGCGTCGGCCAGACGCAGTTCCTGCAATGCCTCTTCGTAGTTGCGCTGGCTCATCAGGATGAGGGCGGAGGTCAGGCGCGCCTGCATGCTGCCGGGGGAGAGACGGGTGATGGTGCGAAACTCCTCCAGGGCCGCGTCCCGGTCCTCCTGGGTCAGCAGCAGTCTTCCCAGACGGGTATGGATGGTTTCGTTTTCCGGATCCCGGGCCAGGAACTCCCGGTACATCGTTTCCGCCTCCTTGGGGCGGTCCAGTTCCTGGAGGGCGGCTCCCAGCGCCAGCACCGGTTCCAGTTGTTCCGGGGCCTGTTTGCGCGCCTTGCGGAAGTAATCGAGGGCCTTTTTGAGATCCGGCACCTGCACATAGGCCCGCCCCAGGGCCAGATTGGCCTTCCAGGCCACCTCCGGCTTGACGAGGAGCGGCACCAGCGCGGTACGCGCCCGCACGGGATCCTTGAGATTGCCGTAGATCTGGGCCAGCAGCAGACGGGCCGCAACGTGATCCTTGCGCTTCTTGAGCAGGATTTCGTACTGTTCCGCCGACTCGGCGTACTGCCCCAGGGCGTTCAGCAGACCGGCGAGCAGCATGCGGGACTTGACGTTCTCCCCGTCCAGGTCCACCACCTCTTTGGCGTAACGCACCGCCAGGGAGAGGTCGCCACGCTGGGTGGCGAGGTGGGAGACCAGCATGCGGGCCTCCACCGATTTCGCATCCCCTTCCGCCACCTTGATGAAGGCCTTTTCCGCCTCCTCCCAGCGCCGGTCGGAGAGCATCATGTGGCCGAGGACATAATAATAATAGACCCCGTCCGGCCCGGGTTTTGCCTGGGGGATTTCCGGCGGCTTGCTCGCGGCGGGGGCTTGCGCCTTGGCGGAGTCCTCCGCGACCGGGTCTGCCGTCACCCCGGGTGTGACCGTCATGCAACCGGCCAACAACAGCGCAAACAACGGCGACAATAATCTCAGTCCCGATCTGCCCATGGTACCCATTCGCCAGCCTGTCTCTTTTGCATTCATTGTCAGAAAAATATCACACCAGCCGGGCAAAAATACCACATACCCAATCACAACGCCAGAGGAATCGATCCGAATTTTTCACGCTCTTCCCAGTGCGGAGATCTCCCGGAATTCCAGAAGCAACGCCTCCAGGTCCAGGTCGTACATGCGGATCACGTCCTCCAGGGTATCCACCTCGGAGGCCAGGCACTCCCCGCAATCGATCCCCTTGCCTGCCAGGAAATCCGCCAGACCGGGATAAAGCCGCATCAGTTGGGCCATGGTCTTGTCGATATCCTTGTTGTCCATCCTCTCGCCGCCTCCCATTTCGCAACCGCAAAAAAAAATCCGCGCCAAACGCCTTGCGCCGCCATAATGGCCATGCTAAGATTAAAATTTACCTTGAACATCCAACTTTCACTCACCGACTCCTCAGGAGAGCATCCGTGACCAGAAAATTGACTCTGGGGGGGAAAGCCCCACTCATCGGCAACCGGGTCTCCCACTCCAACCGGAAGACCAAACATGCCTTTTTGCCGAACATTCAACAGCGGTCCCTCTACAGCATGGTCCTGGGCAGAAGCCTGCGCATGACCCTGCCCGCCGCCGCCATCCGCACCGTGGACAAACATGGCGGACTGGACAACTATCTCCTCGCGGCGGATCCCACCACCCTGAACGGCCCCATGCGCCGCCTGCAAACCCTGATCCGCACACGCGGCAAGGCAAGCGCAGGCTGAACCCGGCCACATGCCCCCCGCCGCCGCATCCTTGGAGACAGGATCCGGCGGCGGGAGCGTTCAAATTCCCAGAAAGTGCGGCATCAGAAGCGTGCCAGGATCGAAAGTCACAGATGCGGTTTGCAGCAGACGTTCGTCGTAGCGCTCATTGGCGTCCGGAACAATCCCCTCCCCACACATGGCGAACGGCACCGGCCCCGGATCGTGGGTCTTGGTGACCAGCGGCGTGGGATGATCCGGCAACGCGAGGGCGCGAAAGGGTCCCTGCCGCGCCAGGGCGTCCAGAACCGGTCCCACCAGACGGGCATCGAAATCCTCGATGGCCTTCAGCTTGTAGTCGAGCCGACCCGCGTGTCCGGCCTCGTCCGGCGACTCCACGTGCACGAACATCAGGTCCCGTTCGCGCAGCCCCTCCAGGCAGCCCCTGGCCTTGCCCTCGTAATCGGTGTCGATCCAGCCGGTGGCGCCCGGAACGTGAATCACGTCGAAGCCGATGTGGGACGCAATGCCCCGCATGAGATCCACTGCGGAGATCATGCCACCACGCCTGCCGAACCGGTCCCGGAAGGGCAGCAGGCTCGGTTTGCGGCCATGCCCCCACAGCCAGATGGCGTTGGCCGGTTTCTTCCCGGCGGCCACCCTCTCCTGATTGACCGGATGATCCGCCAGAAAGTTCCACGAGGCGCGCATCAGGTCCAGGATCGGCCCGGCGTCCGGCCCCGAGGGGAGCGCGCCGGCAATGGGACGATCCGAGATGTCGTGGGGGGGCTTGGCGGTGATCCGGTCGCCACCTCCCCGCCACACCAGAAGATGACGGTAACTCACCCCGGTGTAAAACCGGAACTGCTCCGAGCCGAGGCGCTCGTTGAGGGTGGCGACGATCCGGCCCGCCTCGGCGGTGGAGATGTGCTCGGCGGAAAAGTCGGACATGACGGTGAACCCTTCCGCCAGGGTGACCAGATTGCAGCGGAAGGCCACGTCGTTTTCCCCCAGTTCCACCCCCATGGCGGCGGCCTCCAGGGGGCTGCGACCGGTATAACTTTTGGTCACGTCATAGCCCAGGACCCCCAGATTGGCGATATCGCTGCCAGGGTAGTGCCCCGCCGGGGTGTTGAGGGTCCACCCGCCGATCCCTTCCCGGACCATGCGGTCGAGATTGGGGGTGTGGGCGGCCATCAATGGCGTGAGGCCACCCAGGGCTTCCATGGGACGGTCGCTCATGCCATCCCCCAGTAATACCACGAACTTCATGCCATGCTCCGTTTACAAGAGATCGGTGACCACATCGCGTTCCTGGCGGAGTTCCTCCAACACCTTGTCGAACTTGCCGCGCGCCCAGGGGGAGAGGGAGAGTCCCTCCACCACCTCCCAGCTGCCGTCCGCCTTGACCCGCACGGGAAAACCGAAGACCAGGCCGGGGTCCACGCCGTACTGCCCGGCGGAGGTCACCGCCGCAGCGATCCACTCCCCGTCCGGGGTGGGTTGCCGGAAGGAGAGGACGTGGTCCAGGGCGGCGCTCGCCGCCGAGGCGGCGCTGGAGGAGCCGCGCGCCTTGATGACGGCAGCACCCCGGTTCTGCACGTCCGGCACCAGCCTGTCGCGCAACCAGGCCTCATCGCCGATCACCTCCGTCACGGGCCGTCCGGCGATGCGGGCGTTTTCGAAGTCCGGGTATTGATTGTTGGAGTGGTTGCCCCAGACCGCGACATTGGTCACGGCAGAGACCGGCACGCCGGCCTTGATGGCGAGCATCCCCTTGGTGCGGTTTTGATCCAGGCGCATCATGGCGGAAAAGCGTTCGTTGGGGACATCGCTGTTGCGCTGGGCGATCAGGCAGTTGGTGTTGCAGGGATTGCCCACCACCAACACCCGCACGTCGGCGGCAGCCCGGTTGAGCGCCTTGCCCTGGCCCACGAAGATCGGGCCGTTGACCCGGATCAGTTCCGCCCGTTCCATGCCCGCGCCCCGTGGCCGGGAGCCGATGAGCATGGCCACGTTGACGCCGTCGAAGGCGTTCTCCGGCTGATCGCTGGCGCTCATGCCGCTCAGGGTGGGAAAGGCGCAGTCTTCCAGTTCCATCATGACCGCCTCCAGCACCTTCATGGCGGGCGGGATTTCCAGAAAACTCAGATGAACCGGCTGCTCCCGGCCAAACACCGCACCGGATGCCAGACGAAAAATCACGCTGTACGCGATCTGACCGGCTGCCCCGGTCACTGCCACACGAATCGGATCTGCCATTGTTCTTCTCCTGCCGTGAAATGGAATGGTAACGGATCGATCCAGGATCCTCCCCTGGCGCCTAAGATGACGCAAGGCGCGACCATGCGCAACCCTTTATCAAAGCTGCGTCAATGCGCAATCGAGATCCTCCAGGATGTCTTCCACATCCTCCAATCCGATGGAGAGACGTACCAGTCCGTCGGTGATGCCGGCCTCCAGGCGGTCCGCCGGGGTGAGCTTGGCGTGGGTGGTGGTGGCGGGGTGGGTGGTGAGGGTGCGGGAATCCCCCAGATTGGCGGTGATGATCACCAGTTGCAGGGCGTCCATGAAGCGGTGCGCCCGCTCGCGGCTGCCCAGGTCCAGGCAGAGGATCCCGCCGAAAGCGGACATCTGCCGCGCGGCCAACTCCCGCTGGGGGTGGTCGGGGAGGCCGGGATAATGCACCGCTCCCGCCAGTTCGGGACGGGCGGCCAGATGGGCGGCGACCCGTGCGGCGCTGGCGCAGTGGCGTTCCATGCGCAGGGCCAGGGTCTCCAGCCCCTTGAGGAGCACCCAGGCGTTGAAGGGCGAAAGCGAGGCGCCGGTGTTGCGCAGGAACGGATAGACATGTTCGGTCAGGCGTTGCCGGTCGCCGGCGATCACCCCGCCCAGGACCCGGCCCTGGCCGTCCATGTACTTGGTGGCCGAGTGGATCACCAGGTCCGCGCCCAGCTCCAGGGGGCGCTGCAGACAGGGGGTGCAGAAAACGTTGTCCACCACCATGAGGATGCCGTGTCGCCTGGCGATGGCGGCCAGGGCGGCCAGATCCACCATCTCCAGGGTGGGGTTGGCCGGGGTTTCCAGCAGGAACATGCGGGTGGCCGGGGTGATGGCCCGTTCCCAGGCCGAAAGATCCGACAAGGGGACGCGGGTCACGCCGATGTTCATGCGGGCCAGCAAAGTATTGGCGATGTTGACCGTGGAACCGAACACCGAGCGGCTCAGGACCAGGTGCTCGCCGGCAGACAGAAAGGAGAGCATGACCGTGGTGACCGCCGCCATGCCGGTGGCGGTGGCCAGGGCGTATTCCGCGTTTTCCATGGCCGCGACCCGCGCGGCGAAGAGATCGACCGTGGGATTGGTGAAGCGGCTGTAGAGATTGCCCGCCTCCTCGCCGGCGAAGACCGCCTGGGCCTGGGCGGCGTTGGCGAAGCGAAAGCTGGAGGTCAGGAACAAAGGCGGGCTGTTCTCCCGCTCGTGGGTGGTCCCGCGCTCCACATGCAGGGCCGTGGTGGCGGGACCGTATCGCCGCGTCTTGTCCATGCGCAAGCTCCTTTTCTTATCCGCGCTGCAAGAGATTCTTCAAGTCGATCAGGGCGGCGTTGGCGCGCGAGACATACGCCCCCATGACCATCGAGTGGTTGGCCAGCAACCCGAAACCGCCGCCGTTGAGGATCATGGGACTCCAGACCGTCTCCAGGGTGGGTTCCAGTTCGCGGATGATCTGACGCAGGCTCACCAGGGCATTCTTCTTGCGCAGGATCTCCTGGAAATCGACCTCCATGGCGCGCAGGAAATGCAGCAGCGCCCAGCAACTCCCCCGTGCTTCGTAAAAGACATCATCGATCAGCAGCCAGGGGGTCTTGACGAACTCCTGTTCCGCCACCGGCGTGGATTGACGGGAGTCGGGGTCGCCGCCCAGGTCGGTGTTCAGGCGCTGCTGGCCCACGCTGGAACGCAATTTCTGCGACAGGGCGCCCAGGCGCTTGCTCACCACGTCGATCCAGGCCGCCAGGTTGTCGGCGCGGGAGAAGAACTGGGCCGTGGTCTGTTTCGGGTCGGCCAGACGGACCAGATAGTTGTCCAGGTAACGCAGGCCGGCGCGGTACTCCTCCTCGGTGGCGGGCATGATCCAGGAGTTGTTGTTGAAGTTGAATTGCGGCTCGCCCCTGGCCAGGTCCGGGTCCTCCACCGACTGGGACTGGGAGCGGGAAAAGTCGTTGCGCATGGACTGGGCCAGCACCCGCACCTGGGTCAGCACCCCGAACTCCCAGGCGGGCATGTTGTCCATGAACACCCCGGGCGGGGTCTTGTCGTTGGTGATGTAGCCGCCGGGTTTCTCCAGCAGGGTGCGGGCCACCCGGATCAGGGTATGGGTGACCACCGCGCCGGTCACCAGTCGGGTCTGGTCGCCGGCGAACCGTTCCAGGGTGGCGGCCCGCGTGTCGAAGGGATCCGGCTCGCGACTCCAGACCACGGCCACCCCCCACAGGGCCACCAGCAGGATCACCACCACCCCGCCGCCCACCCCGAAACGCCCGGCGAACCGACGCCAGAAAAGACCCGGCAGGGAGGCGAGCGTGCCGTTGGCGATCCGCCCCTCTCCTCGCCAATGCGAAACCGGGATGTTCATGGCTTTCTTCTCTTTTTCCGGAGTGGGGCGCCCCTGGCGCGCGGGTTCGATAGCCTGTTGGCCATTCTATGCCGATCCATTAATGAAAAGAAAGGAGCGAATGGTCATTTTAGCAATGGATCCGCAAAAAAAAATCCTCTATGATTGGTTGGCAAAAAGAAGGGGCAGGCGGGGGATCCGGATCGATCCAGCCGCGCCACTTGCGCATCTACCCGGGAGCCAGTGCATGACACAAAAGCAAACCTATCGCCTCGTCACCCGCAGCGATTTCGACGGCCTGGTCAGCGCCATGCTGTTGCGTGATCTGGGGATGATCGACGACATCCTGTTCGTCCAGCCCAAGGACATGCAGGACGGCCTGATCCCCATCACCGGGCGGGACATCATCACCAATCTGCCTTATGTCCAGGGCGCCCATCTGGTGATCGATCATCATGCCAGCGAGGTCAAACGCAACGCCCCCATGCCCGACAATTACGTCAACCGGCCTGAAGCCCCTTCGGCGGCCCATGTCGTTTATCACCACTTCGGCGCCAGGGCGGCCTTCCCCGATTTCCCCGAGGATCTGCTCCAGGCCGTGGACAAGGCCGACTCCGGTCGCTTCGAGGAGGACGACATCCTCTATCCGAAAGGGTGGATGCTGCTCAACTTCCTCATGGATCCGCGCACCGGCCTGGGCCGCTTCAAGGAGTTCCGCATCTCCAACTACAACCTGATGATGGAACTGATCACCTATTGCCGCAGACACCCCGCCGAGGAGGTCCTGCAACTCCCGGATGTCAAGGAACGGGTCGATTTCTATTTCGAGCAGGAAGAACTGTTCAAGACCCAGATTCAAACCCGCACCAAAATCCACAACAATCTCGCGGTCATCGATCTGCGTTACGATGACATCATCTACCCCGGCAACCGGTTCATGATCTACGCCCTCTATCCGCAATGCAACATCTCCATGCACATTTTGTGGGGTCTGGACAGAAAAACAACCGTCTTCGCCCTGGGCAAATCCATCTTCAATCGCACCTCCAACACCAATATCGGGATGCTCTGTCTCGAATTCGGCGGCGGCGGCCATGCCGCCGCAGGGACCTGCCAGGTGGAAACCACCAGATCGGTGGCCGTGCGCAAAACGCTGGAAAGCCGCATCCTGGCGGATGGCTGACCCTACCGAGAGACCCCCATGACCAAGCACTCCAAGATCACGGTGACCTTTTGCACCTTCCTGCTGCTGGCAGGCTGCGCCATGGACCGCGCCACCGAGGCCCAGCCCAAGGCCGCCCCACCCAAAAAGCCGGTGGCCAGCCCCCCGGCAGACGAGGTCAGCGCCCGCCGCTTCATCGGCGCCAACCGCAAGGAACTGACCGCCAAATATGGCCCCCCCAACATGACCATGGATGTCACTGTTGCCGGCAGACCCCCAGCCGAAGGGTATCTCTACTACCCAAAGGACGGGAAAGGTTGCGTCCACGCCTTTGTTCTGGATGAAAAAACAGGAAACATTTTCGATTACTTCTGCCGCTGACAGGCGCTCCCGGCCACCGCCGACGCGAGTTCCCCGCGCAGTACCTCCACCACCTCCGTCCAGTCGCCGGGCCGGGTCTGCCGAAACAGCCGCAGCACGCCCGGATACCAGGGGGAGTCGCTGCGCTCCCGCATCCAGCGCCAGTCGCAGCCCTGATCCGGCAGCATCACCCAGCACGGTTTCGCCAATGCCCCGGCCAGATGGGCCAGGGCCGAATCGACGGTGATCACCAGATCCAGATGGGCCAGCACCGCAGCGGTCGCGGCGAAATCCGTCAGGCCGGGGGCCGCGTCCAGCAGGGGCTGCTCCGGAGGCGGATTCTGTGCCTCCTCTTCGCCCGGACCCTTTTGCAACGACACGAACCGCACCCCGGACACCCTCCACAGGGGGGCCAGGGTGGCCAGACCCGGCAGGGAGCGCCAGGCGTCCTGGCGATGGTTGGGATTGCCCCGCCAGGCCAGACCCACCCGGAATCCCGACTCCCGGAACACGGGTTCCCAGGCGCGGACCCGCTCCGGAGGAGCGTGCAGATAGGGCATGCGCTCCGGGATGCAGCCCTGGACATGTTGGGGAATGGAGAGGGGAAAGACCCAGAAGTCGTGGGGCGGCCAGGCCTGATCCTCCCGCTCCTCGACCACCTGATCCACCCCCTCCAGCGAGGCGAGCAAAGTCACCAGCACGGGATGGGCGACCAGGGTGATCCGGCTCGCCCCCAGGGAGCGCAACAAGGTGGCATAGCGGCAGAACTGAATCAGATCCCCCCACCCCTGTTCCGGCAGGATCAACAGGCTTGCCCCCGCCAGGTCCTCGCCGCGCCACATGGGAAACGGCAGATCAGGCGGACGCACCGACAGCTCGGCGTTGTCGGGATGCAGACGGGCATCGTACAGGGGCCAGCCTTCCCGGAACGCGCCGCGCATCAACAACAGCAGCGCCAGGTTCCAGCGGGCGTTGGCACAGTCGGGATGGCGGTCATGCCATTGGCGAAATGCGGCTTCCGCCTCCCCGAACCGCTTCTGGTCCTTGAGCAGATTGCCCAGATTGTTGCCGGCCCCCGGATGATCCGGTCGGAGGGCGAGCGCCCGGCGCAAGGCCGTTTCCGCCTCCGCGAGCCGCCCCCCTGCCTGCAGGAGCATGGCGAGATTGTACCAGGCATCGGCATGCCCTGGCGCGATCTCCAGGGTCCGGCAGTAGGCTTCCAGGGCCGCAGCCGACTCCCCCTGCTCGTGGAGGGCGAGGGCGCGATTATAATGGGCGTGCATGTGTCCGGGTTGCAGGTCGATGGCCTGTTGCGCCGCCTCGGCGGCCTCGGCGTGCCGCCCCATGCCGTGCAGCAGGCAGGCCAGATTGTTGTGCACATCCGCCAGATCGGGCCGCTCGCGCAGCATGGCCCGATAGATCCCCTCCGCCTCGGCCAACTCCCCCGCTCCGGTGAGCCGCACGGCCCGATCATACGCCCCGCGCAGGCGCGCCGCCTCGGCCAGGGCGGCCAGTTCCCCGCGCATCCGTTGCATCACCGCAGACCAATCCCCCGGCACGGCCTGCCGAAACAGCCGCATCACCCCCGGATACCAGGGGGAATCCTCCCGTTCCAGCAGCCAGCGCCAATCGCTGTTTGCGGCAGGCAGCATCAGCCAACAGGGTCTTGCCAATGCCCCGGCCAGGTGGGCCACGGCAGAATCGATGGTGATGACCAGGTCCAGCAGGGTGAGGATGGCCGCCGTGTCGGCGAAATCCTCGATCCACGCCCCGGCGTGAAACAGGGGCTGTCCGGGCGGGGGATGGCTGGCCTCCTCCTCGCCGCTGCGCTTTTGCAGACTCACGAAACCGACCCCGGGGACCTCCCACAGGGGAGCCAGCACCGCCAGGCCGGGCAGGGAGCGGTTGGCGTCGTTGGGGTGTTGCGGCGAGCCTTGCCACAGCAGTCCCACCCGCAACCCGCCGGTCGCCGGCAGCCGCGCCCGCCAGCGCTCCAGCCGCTCCGGCGCGGCGCTCAGATAGGGCAGCCGCGCCGGAATGCTGGTCAGCGTGGTGCCGACGTGCAGGGGAATGGAAAGAGGAAAGGTCCAGAAATCGTGCCAGGCGGTCTCCTGGTGCGGCGTGGCCACCAGCACCTGGTCCACATCCGGCAAGGAGAGAAACAGCTCGCGCAGCGCCGGCAGGCAGACCAGGGTCAGCCGCACGGCCCCCATGGCCTTGAGCACCGCCGCGTAACGGCAGAACTGAATCTGATCCCCATACCCCTGCTCGGGGATGATCAACAGGGACTTCCCTGCCGGATCCTCGCCGCGCCACATGGGAAAGGGGGCCGCGAGGGGTTTGTTGCGCCGGTCGATCTTGGCGTCGTGATAACGGGCCTCGTACAGGGGCCAGGCAGGCGCCAGGTCGCCGAGCAGAAACAGCAAAAGGCTCGCGTTCCAGCGGGTCTCCGGGTGGTCGGGATCCAGGCGCAGGGCCTGCCGGTAGGCCGCGAGCGCCTCCGCGTGGCACGGCTTCGCCTTGAGGAGATTGCCCAGATTGTTCCATGCCGGGGCATGGTCCGGGCAGACGGCCAGGAGCTTGCGGTACTCCTCCTCGGCCTCGCCCGGACGATTCCCTTGTTTCAACAGCACAGCCAGCCGATAGCGGCTGTCGCAATCGCCGGGCGCCAGACGCAGGATCGCCCGGTAGACCTCCTCGCACGCCGCTCCCCGGCCTGTTTCGTGCAACAGATTGCGCAGATTGATCCAGGCATCGTGAAAATCCGGCGCAAGACGCAGCGCCTCCCGCAAGGCGGCCTCGGATTCGGCGTACCGGCGCTGCCGCTTGAGCAGCACGCCCAGATTGTTCCAGATGTCGGCATGGCCGGGATCGCTGCCCAACGCCTGCCGCCAGAGGGATTCGGCCTGACCGGGCCGTTCCAGGCGCAGATGGCAGGCCGCCGCCAGATTGAGCGACGCCGCCTCCCCGCCGCCCGCCTCCAGCAGCGGGGCCAAGGCGTCCAGCGCCTCCTCCGGGCGGTTGGCCGCGTAAAGGGCGTGGGCATCCTCGACGGGAAAGCGGTGCATGGCGCGCATCCGCGCCAGTTCCACCCGCAACGCCTCCACCACCGGCGCCCAGTCCCCCGGCTCGCTCTGGCGAAACAGCCGCATGCCGCGCGGATACCACGGCGAGTCCGTCCGCCCTTGCAGCCAGCGCCAGGAGGTGTTGTAGCGGGTCAGCATCACCCAGCACGGTTTTGCCAGCGCCCCGGCCAGATGGGCCAGGGCCGAATCGACGGTGATCACCAGGTCCAGCCGGGCGATCAGGGCAGCGGCATCCGCGAAATCGACGATCCGGTCGGCAAATGCGCGCAAGGGTTGCCCCTCCGGCGGATGCAGCGCCTCTTCCTCCCCATGCCCCTTCTGCAAACTGATGAAGGAAACCCCTGGCACGCCCCACAAGGGGGCCAGGGTCGCCAGCCCCGGCAGGGAACGAAAATGATCATTGGTGTTGGCGGGATTGCCACGCCAGACCAATCCCACCCGGAACTCCGGGCCGGGCAAAAGCGCCCGCCAGGCCGCCAGCCGCTCCGGAAGAGGCTGCAAATAGGGCACGACCGCCGGAATCGTCTCCAGGGTGGTGCCCAGGCGCAGGGGGAGGGAGTTCAAAAAGACCCAGTAATCGTGCCGGGGATAGCGCCGCTGCGGATTGTCCGCCAGCAGCCGGTCCACCCCCGCAAGCGTGGCGAACAAGGGCAGCAACGGCGCAGGGGCGACCAAAGTGACCTCCGCGACCCCCAACCCGCGCAGGCAGGGCAGAAAACGACAGAATTGCAACTGATCGCCAAAGCCCTGCTCCGGGAGCACCAGCAGGGAACGGCCCGCCACCTCCTCCCCACGCCACATGGGAAACGCCCCATCCGGGGCAAAGGCGTTGGGGTGCAACTTGTGCGGATGATAACGCGCCTCGTGCAGGGGCCAACCCTCGCCAAAGCGCCCGGCGGCCAACAGCAGCAAAGAATAATTCCAACGCAGCTCCACATGCTCCGGCTGCATCTCCAGCGCCCGGCGATAGACCGCCTCGGCCTGGTCGTGCCGCCCGGCGTTGGCCAGCGCCACCCCCAGATTGTTGTGGGCATTCCGGTCATCGGGCCGCGCATCGATGGCCCGCCGATAGGCCTCCACCGGATCCTTCCTCAACCGGATCGACAGGTTGCCCAGCAACAGCCAGGCATCGGCCAGGTCCGGGGCAAGGGTGGTCGCCTGGCCCAGAGCGGCCTCCGCATCCGCCTCACGACCCGGCTGTCCGGCCAGCAGCAGACCAAGATTGTAATGAAGATCCGCATCCCCCGGCGCCAGGACCAGACCCTGCCGGTAAGCCCACTCGGCCCGGACGGGATCCCCCAACTCCTGATGGCACGCCGCCAGCAGATTCCACCAGGCAGGCTCCGGCGCAGCGGTGGCGAGCACCGCCTCGACAATGGCCAACGCCTCCCGCGCCCTGCCCGACGCATACAGGGCGAATGCCCGCTCCATGCCGATGCTCCCTTGCAGATGGTTGACAAACACGCCATTGCGCGCTACGATTGCTAAACTAAACTTCTCAAGATGCGGTGTCAATCCCGCTCCCCTACCCGTGATGAGCGCGCCTCCTTCCTATTCCCACGACGAAAGCCGCCTGATCGCCCTGTTCGGCAGGGGCCGTTACGCCGATCTGGAGCGCGAGGCCCGCGTGCTGCTCGCCGGACGGGCGGACCACGGTTTCGCCTGGAAGGCGCTGGGCCTGGCCCTGCAACGGATGGAGCGTGCCGAAGAGGCGCTGACGGCCTTGCGCAAGGCGGTGGATCATCTCCCCGACGACGTGGAGAGCCTCAACGGCCTGGGATTCGTCCTGTGGCAACTGGGACGGACAGAGGATGCCCTGGCGGTTTTCCGGGAGGTGCTGCACATCCGTCCGGATCTGACGGCAGTATGGTTTCAGCTGGGCGTCCTGCTGGCCGGACAACGCCGTCCCGAAGAGGCGCGGGACGCCTATCTGGAGGTGATCCGTCTCGATCCGGGCCAGACGGAGGCATGGTACAATCTGGGGGTGACCCTGGAAACCCTGCACACCCCCGGCGAGGCGGAAACGGCCTATCGGGAGGCGCTGCGCCTCCGGCCCGAACACGTGGAGGCGCGCAACAACCTCGGCATCCTGATGGACAAACGGGGCATGACGCAAGAAGCCGAGACGCTCTTCCGGGAGGTGATCCGCATCCAGCCGGAATGCGCCCTGGCCTGGTACAATCTCGCCAATCTGCTGCACGCGGGCGCGCGCCACGCCGAGGCAGAAGCGGCCTTTCACGAGGCGATGCGCCACGATCCGACCGATGCGCGCTTCATCAACAATCTCGGCAACCTGCTCAACGAACAGGGCCGCTTCCAGGAGGCCGAAGCGGCCTACCGGGAGGCCCTGCGCATCGATCCCGGCTTTGCCGAGGGTCATTACAATCTTGGCCACCTGCTGCAAAAACACCGCCGCCGCATCGATGCCGAACGGGCCTACCGGGAGGCGCTGCGGCTGCGTCCGGATTACCCCGAGGCCTCCTGGAACCTGGGGCTTTTGCGCATGCAGGCGGGGGAGTGGGCGGAAGGGTGGCCGCTGTACGAATTCCGCTATCATCAGGGGCGCAAGGAGCACGTCCCCGTCCCGGTCAATCTGCCGTTCCCCCGCTGGCGCGGCGAGACTCTTGGCGACCGCTCCCTGCTGGTGATCGACGAACAGGGCTTTGGGGATACGATTCAATTCAGCCGGTTCCTGATCCACCTCAAGGCGGCGGGCGCGGGACGCATCACCCTGTTGTGCAAGCCCCCCCTGGAGGCACTGCTCTCCACCCTCGCCGGCCCGGACGTGGTCACCGCCAACGGAACCGGCCTGCCCATCCACGACTACTGGACCCTGCTGCTGAGCATCCCGCTTTATCTGGGGACCCGCCCGGAGACCATTCCCGCCGCCCTGCCCTATCTGGGGGTTCTGCCGCACCGTCAGGCCCATTGGCGCGCGCGCCTGCCGGCAGGCCCCCTCCGGGTCGGCCTGGTGTGGCGCGGCTTTTCCGGCAACCGCAACGACGCCCAACGTTCCCTCCCCGGCCTGGCGACGCTGGCCCCCTTGTGGCGCGTGCCGGGCATCGTGTTCATCAGCTTGCAAAAAGGGGACGGCGAGGAAGAGGGAGAACAGCCGCCGGACGACCAACCGCTGCTCCATCTGGGAGGGGAGATCCGGGATTTTGCCGACAGCGCCGCCATCGTCGCCCAACTGGACCTGGTGATCGCCGTGGATACCGCCGTGGTCCACCTGTGCGGCGCCCTGGGGCGGCCCTGCTGGGTGCTGCTGCCCGCCATGGAGACGGATTGGCGCTGGATGCTGGAACGGGCCGACTCCCCCTGGTATCCGGGGGTGATGCGGCTCTTCCGGCAATCCCGGCCAGACGACTGGCAGGAAGTGGTGGCGGCGGTGACCGCAGCGCTGGCCCGCCTCTGCCCCGATCTCGTCGAGGCCCATGGCAACCGCGGCAATCGACTCCTGGCCGAAGGCAGACTCCACGAAGCCGAGGCGGCCTACCGGGAGGTGATCCGTCTCGATCCGGGGTGCGCGGTGGCCTTCTACAACCTGGGCAACGTGTTGCAGACAACCCGGCGCCACGAGGAGGCCGAGGCCGCCTACCGGGAAGCGCTCCGCCTGCAACCGGCCTATGCCCTGGCCGGCAACAATCTGGGGGTGCTGCTGCACGAACGCATGCGGTTCGCCGAGGCCGAAACCCGCTACCGGGAGACGCTTCAGCACCATCCGGACTGGGCGCCGACCCATTACAACCTTGCCAATCTGCTGCACGGGCAGAAACGCTTCCACGAGGCCGAAACCGCCTTCCGGGAGGCGATCCGCCTCCACCCGGACCACCCCGAGGCCCACAACAATCTGGGCAACCTGCTGTACGCATGGCGCCGCCTGGACGAGGCCGCAGCCTGTTACCGGGAGGCGCTCCGCCTGAGGCCGGAGTATGCCGACGCCCACGCCAATCTGGGGAATGTCCATCAGGAGCGACGGGAGTTTTACCAGGCCGGGGAGTGCTACCGGCACGCCCACCGCCTGCGCCCGGATCAGCCTGGGGCATGCGCCAACCTCCTCCACATGATGCTCAACGCCTGCGACTGGCGCCAGGTGCCGGAGTATTGCACCCTGCTGCTGGGACAGCTCCGCGCCGGGGCCAGGGAGGTGCTGCCGTTCTCCCTGCTGACGCTGCCGATTCCCGCCCTGGAGGCGCGGGCCTGCGCCGAGGCGGTCATGGCCGGAATTCGCGCGCGATCCGAAGATATGCGTCGTGACTGGCGGTTCGCCCCCCATCCGCGGCGAATCCGCATCGGCTATCTGTCCGGGGATTTCCGGGATCACCCGGTGGCCCATCTGCTGGCCGGGGTGTTTTGCCAATTCGACCGCAACCGCTTCGAGATCCTCGCCTACTCCCATGGCCAGGACGATGGCCACCCCGTGCGGGCGCGGATCCGGGCCGCCTGCGACCACTTCGTGGAACTGGACGGCCTGACCGACGCGGCGGCAGCCCGGCGGATCGTGGCGGACGGCGTGCACATCCTGGTGGAGTTGCAGGGTTTTACCAGGGATTCCCGTCCGGGGATCATCGCCTGCCGTCCGGCCCCGGTTCAGGTCAACTGGCTGGGATATCCCGGCACGCTGGGGGACGCGCGGGTGGCCGATTACCTGATCGGCGATCCCGTCGCCACCCCCTTGGCGCATGCCGACCACTTCTCCGAACGTCTGGCGTTGCTGCCCCACTGCTATCTGCCCCATGAACGAGGCCCCGCCATTCCCCCCCCGCCATCCCGTGGGGAAGCGGGCCTGCCCGCCGAGGGGATGGTGTTTTGCAGTTTCAATCAAAGCTGCAAATTCAACGCGGAGAGTTTCGCGCTCTGGTGCCGTCTGCTGGAGGCAGTCCCGGAGAGCCTGCTCTGGCTGCGGGAGGCCCCCGCCGAGGCGGTGGCCAACCTGCGCCGCGAGGCAGCGGAACGGGGGATCGACCCGGATCGGCTGCACTTCGCCCCCCGTACCGCGACCCTGGAGGGACATCTGGCACGCCTCGCCCTGGCGGATCTGGCCCTGGACACCTTTCCATACAACTCGCATGCCACGGGTTGCGACGCCTTGTGGAGCGGGGTGCCATTGGTGACCCTGCAAGGCAACGCCTTTGCCGGTCGGGTGGGGGCCAGCCTGTTGCACGCGGTGGGATTGCCGGAACTGGTCGCCAGCGACCCGGAGGGCTATCTGGCCCTGGCCGTGGAACTGGCCCGTCACCCGGACCGCCTGGCCGCCCTGCGCGAACGGTTGCGGGTCCATCGCCTCTCCTGGCCCCTGTTCGACACCGGGCGCTTTGCCAAGGATCTGGCACGACTGTACGAACGGATGTGGCAAAACCACCAGGCAGGCAAGGTGGAACCGATTTTCCTGGAGCCATCATGAAAAGAAAACCCGCTGCCGACCCCTCCGCACAACTGGTGACACTGTTCGAGCAACGGCGCTTCGCGGAACTGGAACAGCGGGCGCGCGACCTGGTGACGCGCCAGCCGCAGCATGGCTTCGGCTGGAAGGCGCTGGGAAGCGCGCTGCAGGAACAGGGCCGGGAGGCCGAGGCGGTGACCTGCCTGCAAAAGGCGCTGGCGTTGCTGCCGGAGGATGTGGCGACCTGGATCAACGCAGGGGTCGCCCTGCAACGACTCCACCGCTGGGAGGAGGCCGAGGCGCACTTCCGCAAGGCGTTGGCACTGGCGCCTGGATTCGTGCGGACCCATTGGAATCTGGCCCATCTGCTGATCCAAAGGCAACGTTTCGACGCCGCCGCCGCTTTGCTCCAGGAGGTGACCCGCCTGCAACCGACCGAGGGCCTGGCGCACGGCTGGCTGGGGTATGCCCTGTTCCAGCAGGGCCATGTCGCCGAGGCCGAAGCCGCCTATCGTGAGGCGCTGCGCCTCCTGCCGGAATACGCCGAGGGCCATTACAACCTGGGCGTGCTGCTGGCCGCCACCGGACGCATGCCGGAGGCCGAGGCCGCCTACCGGGAGACGATCCGCCTGCGCCCGGATTACGCCCTGGCATACAACAATCTCGGGGTGCTGCTGACCGACCTGAAGCGACCGCTGGAAGCCGAGCAGGCGTTGCGGGAGGCGCTCCGGCTGAGTCCGGACCAGCCCGATACGATGAGCAATCTGGCCACCATCCTGCTGGTCCGCAGCCGCCATGAAGAGGCCGAGGCGTTGTGCCGCCGGGCGCTGGCCCTGCAGCCCGATTGCGCGCCCGCCATGTTCAATCTGGTGTTCGGCGCGCTCTATCATCCCCAGCGTGACGTGGCGGAGACCTTCGCCCTCTACCGGGAGTACGACGAACGCTTTGTCCGGCCCCTGCGCGCCCAGTGGCAGGGGCATGCCAACCCCCGCGATCCCGAACGCCGGTTGAAGGTGGGATACGTGTCGCCCGATTTCCGCAACCACTCGATCCGGGGGTTCGTGGAGCCGCTGCTGGCCGGGCATGGCGACCGGTTCGAGCTGTTCGCCTATGCCGAACTCGCCCGGGAAGACGCGGTATCGTTGCGCTACAAGGGGTACGTGGACCACTGGATCCCGACGCGGGGCATGACCCACGCCGCCCTTGCCGAGCGGATCCGGGCGGACGGGATCGACCTGCTGGTGGACCTGGCGGGTCATACCAACAACAACCGGCTGCCGGTCTTCGCGCGCAAGCCCGCACCGCTGGCGGTGACCTGGCTGTACGGCTTCACCACCGGGGTGTCGGCGATCGATTACGCCCTGACCGATTCCATCACCGATCCGCCGGGGGCCGAGGCGTTCTACCTGGAGCGGGTGTGGCGCATCGCACCCCCGGCCCTGGTGTATCGCCCCCAGGAGGAGGCGGGCATGGTCTCTTCGTTACCGGCCTTGACACGAGGTCATGTGACCTTCGGCAGCTTTGGCCGCTCCATCCGCATGAACGACCGGGTGGTGCGGGTCTGGTCGGAGATCCTGCGCCAAACGCCCGGTACGCGCCTGGTGATCTTTTCGGGCAATTACCAGGATCCCGGCATGCAGGAAGAGCTTTATGCGCGCTTCTCGGCCCACGGCATCGAACGGCAGCGCCTGGAGATCGGTTTCACCAGTTCGCCATGGGACAAACTGCGCACCATCGACATCGGCCTGGACTGTTTTCCGCTCAATTCCGGCATCACCCTGGCAGAGATGCTCTACATGGGGCTGCCGGCGGTCTCCATGGCGGAACGCGAGGTGGGCGGGGGTCTGGGGGCCATGCTGCTGCGGGTGCTGGGCCGCGAGGAATGGATCGCCCGCAACGAAGCCGAATACGTGGCGCTGGCCGTGGAACTCGCTGCGGACCTGCCCGGACTGGCGACGCTGCGCGCCGGTCTGCGCGGCGAAATGGAGAACAGCCCGTTGATGGACGAACCCGGTTTTGTCGGCAAGGTGGAAGCGGCCTACCGGGAGATGTGGCGCCGCTGGTGCGGGCAATGAAGGATGAGGCGCTCCTGAAAGAAGCGGTGGCACACCAGCGGGCAGGCCGTCTGGCCGAGGCCGCCGGAATCTATGAGGCGATTCTCGCCCAGGATGCGCGCCAGGCGGATGCCCATCACAACCTGGGCGTGCTGGAATTGCAGCGCCACCACCCCAAAGCCGCCCTGCCCCATCTGCAGGCGGCCCTGGCGATCCATCCCGGACACACCGGATACCGGGAGAGCCATGCCAAGGCGCTGCAACTGACCGGCCAAACCGAGGCAGCCGCCGAGGCGTGGTTCCGGCTGGCAACGCTGCTGCGGGAAAAACAGGAGTTCGCCAAAGCCGCGACCTGCTGCCAGAAGGCCACCGCACTGCGGCCCGCACACATCGCCGCCTGGAACAATCTTGGCAACCTGCTGACGGAAATCGGCGAACCGGAGCGGGCCGAGGCGGCCTACCGGCAGGCCCTGCGGCTGGCCCCGCACCATTTCGGGGCCGCCGTGAACCTTGGCAATCTCTGCATGTGGCAGGGCCGCTGGCAAGATGCCGAGACCAGTTTCCGGCTGGCCGGCCAAGGCAGCCCCGAAGGGCGCAAGGCGCTTTTGCTGGCCGAACTGCTGCTGCCGGCCATCCCGGCCTCCCGCGAGGAGATCGCCCTGTGGCGCGCCCACTACCGGGAGGGAATCGCCCGCCTGCTCGCCATGCCCGGAGAGTTCGACGACATCGACCAACTCAACCTGCTCACCTTTTATCTGGCCTATCACGACGAAGACGACCGCGCGATCATGGCGTCCCTGGCCGACATGCTGCGACGCAAATCCCCCGGGCTGGTCCATACCGCCGCCCATCTCGCCCTCTGGCAGCCCCCCCGCGTGACCGGACGCCGCGCGCGCATCGGGTTCGTCTCCCGCAACCTGGCGGCGCACACCATCGGCAAGCTTTTCCACGGCTTCATCCACCACCTCGACCGTCGCCGCTTCGAGGTGACGGTCCTCCATTTCCACCCGGACAAACCCGATCCCTTGCGCGCCCATCTCGACGCCCTGGCCGACCGGTCGATCACCCTGACCGGGGGGGTGGCCAACCATCAACGGCAAGTCGCCGAACTGGCCCCGGACATCCTGTTCTACCCCGACATCGGCATGGCCCCGGAGAGCCTGCTGTTGGCCCATGCCCGCCTGGCGCCGGTCCAGGTGGTGGCCTGGGGCCATCCGGATACCACCGGGCTGCCGGAGATGGACTATTTTCTCTCCAGCGCGCTCATCGAGCCGCAAGGAGCCGACAGCTGCTACAGCGAACGCCTGATCCGCCTCTCCGTGCTCCCCTGCCGCTACTCCCCGGTCAAGGAGGCGCCCAGGCCGCTGCCCTCCCGCGAGGAACTGGGCCTGCCCGCTGACGGAACGCTGTTCGGCTGCCTCCAGAGCCTGTTCAAGCTGCATCCCGACTTCGACGCGGCCTTGGCGGCCATCGTCACGGGCGACCCGGAGGCACGCATCGTGCTCGTGGAGGGACAGCAACCCTCCTGGACCACTTTGTTGCGCAAACGCTGGGAACACACCCACCCCGTGCTCCTGGAACGGACGCTCCTGCTGCCCCGCATGGCCACCCCGCGCTTTCTGCAGGTTTCCGCGCACATGGATCTCATGCTCGATCCGTTCCATTTCGGCGGCGGGAACACCTTCTACGAGGCCATGGGGCTGGGCATTCCGATGGTCACCTGGCCGGGACGGTTCATGCGGGGTCGGGTGGCGACCGGGGGCTATCGACAGATGGGACTGGCCGACCCGCCCGTCGCGGCCAGCCGGGAGGCCTATGCGGCCCTGGCTTTGGACCTGGCCCGGGACGCGCCCCGCCGACAGGCCCTGGGCAGGGCCTGCCGGGAGAACGCCCATAAACTCTATGCGGATCAGCGGGCGGTGCGGGAGTTGGAGACCTTCCTGGAGGCGGCCCTGCAAGCCGCCACCCGTCGGGAACGACTCCCGGAGGGCTGGAGTCCGGCCTCACTC
This sequence comes from Magnetococcales bacterium, assembly GCA_015231915.1. GTDB lineage: Bacteria > Pseudomonadota > Magnetococcia > Magnetococcales > Magnetaquicoccaceae > Magnetaquiglobus. The sequence continues at coordinate 40,489 of JADGAR010000004.1, read as the reverse complement.
CTCCCAGGGGGGTGAGGAATCCACCTCCCCGGCGGGCTGCTCGGTGGCGGGGGGGGTTGCGGCGGCCTTGGCGCGGGAGCGCTGCCGCGTCCGCTTGACCGGCACGGGGGCCGACGGTTCCGGATCCGGAGGGGGGGGAGGGAGTTCGGGGGCCGGTTCGGAGACCGGTTCGGGATCGGTTTGTGTGGTCGCCGTCTCCTCTTCCGGGCGCTGGGACTTGCCGGAGGAACGCCGGCGGCGACGCCGACGCCGCCGGGCGGCCTCGGTGACCGCAGCGCCATCTTCCCCAGCGGCATCGCCGGCATCCTCGCCGGGGGAATCGCCTGCGGGCGGGGTCAGGACGAACAGACCGGGCGCCTCCATGGCGACCCCGTCGCCTCCAGCCGCCTCTTGAGGCGAGTCGGAATCTCCGGCAGCGGCGGCATCACCGTTCTGGGGCGCAGCGGCATCACCGTTCTGGGGCGCAGCGGCACCCTGCCGGGATCTCCGGCGGCGACGGCGGCGTTTCTTGCGTTCGCCACTCCCTTCGGCGAGGGGTTGGGCATCCTGTGGGGCATCCTCCTCCTCCTCCTCGGGAAGATCGGCATCGTCCGCTGCCTCGTCGACCTCCGGTTCGGGGAACGGGCTTTCCTTGTGATTGGGCCTGGCCCTGTCCTCCTGGACGCCGGACTGACGCGGACGCTCGGTGCGCTCCACCCGGTGCTCCGGGGTTTGCAGCGCCTCGTCCCCCTGGATCCACAGCACGGTATTGTGCTCGGCTTCCAGGGCGGTCAACTGGGCGCGCTTGTTGTTGAGCAGATAGTTGGCCATCTCCAGGGAGGTGCGGTAGACGATGCGCGCATAACGGTTCTTGGCGATGTCCTCCTCCAGCAGGCGGAAGAGGTGAATGGCCGCCGACTCCACCGAACGGATGGTGCCCAACCCCTTGCAACGGGGGCAGACCTGCCGGTTGGTCTCGGCGAAGGCGGGCTTCATCCGCTGCCGGGACAGTTCCAGCAGGCCGAACTGGGAGATCTTGCCGACCTGGATCTTGGCGCGGTCCAGCTTGAGGGCCTCGCGCAGTTCCCGTTCGATCTCCAGGTTGTGTTTCTTGTCCTCCATGTCGATGAAGTCGATCACGATCAACCCGCCCAGGTCCCGCAGGCGCAACTGGCGGGCGATCTCTTCGGCGGCCTGGAGATTGGTCTTGAAGGCCGTGGTCTCCACATCCTTCTCCCGGGTGGAACGCCCGGAGTTGATGTCGATGGTGACCATGGACTCGGTCGGCTCGATGACGATGTACCCGCCGGCCTTCAACTGGATGATCCGGTCGTGCATGGATTCGATCTGGTTTTCGATCTGGAAGCGGGAGAAGATGGGCTGCGGCTCCTTGTAGGGCTGGACCACCTTCATGTAGCGCGGCATCAGCAGACGCATGAAATCCTTGCCACGGCGGTAGCCCTCCTGGCCGTCGATGAGGATCTCGTTCATGTCCGTGGCGTAGAGGTCACGGATGGTGCGCATGATGAGATCCCCCTCCTCGTGGAGGATGCCGGGGCTATCGGTCTGGGAGGCGTTTTCCAGGATTTTTTTCCAGAGGCGCAGCAGGTAGTTCAGGTCGCGGATGATTTCGCGCTTGGTGCGGCCAAGGCCGGCGGTACGGATGATGAGGCTCACCTGTCCGGGGATGGCGATGGTTTCCAGGATTTCCTTGAGTTTTTTGCGCTCATCGGAGTCGACGATCTTGCGGGAGATGCCGCCGCCACCCTCGTTTTCGGGCAGGAGCACGGCGTAGCGTCCGGCCAGGGAGAGATTGGTGGTCAGGGAGGCCCCTTTGTTGCCGCGCGGTTCCTTGACCACCTGGACCAGGAGTTTCTGGCCCCTGGTGAGGATCTTCTGGATGGGGAGACGCTGCCGCCGGGGAAACCGCTTGAGGGAGTCGATGACCGGGGTGCCGTCGTCATCGATCTCCACGCCGGTGTCGGTTTCCGCATCGGTCTGTTCCCCGGGGTCGGTTGCGGAATCGCCGCGCATGGCCGGCGCGGGATCTGCGGGAGCGGTTGCCTTTGTCCTTCTGGACTCGTTGGCCGGCTTTGCCTCCTCGTCCTCCTCCTCGAAATCCTCCTCCTCGCCATCGAGGGGTTCCGGCAGGGGGATGGGCAGGAACTCACCGCGGGTCTCGGACTGGGTGGCATTGGGGTAGTATTTGGGATGGATGTCGTTGACGGAGAGAAACCCCTGGCGTCCCCCCCCGAAGTCGATGAAGGCGGCCTGCAGGGAGGGTTCCACGCGGGAGACCTTTCCCAGATAGATGTTGCCTTTGATTTGTTCTCGACTGGAAGTTTCGATGTCCAGGTCGATGAGGCGGTTGTCCTGGATGATGGCCACGCGGATCTCTTCCGGGTGGGTGGCGTCCACCAGCATGCGCTTTGTCATGGGTGAGAATCTTCTCCTATGATGGGTATGCCCATGCCTGGCGGATCGGGGACGCGAGATGAGGGCGTCCATGGCCAACCGGCGCGGCGGGCAAGGTTTGCGGGCATCCGGGGAGTGTGAGCCTCCGGACAAGACCAAAGTGAAAAAAAATGAGGCAGGCTGCGGCCAATCCTTTGCAAGGGGACCCGGAACGCGGTCAAATTGGACCAGCGCGGGTCGGGTCAGGCCGCCCATATACGATATCGAAAACCATTATAGGATGAATTCATAATGGAAGCAAAGCCAGTTGAAGAGAAGGCAGCGGAAAAATTACCGGTGCGGCATGCGCGGGTAAACCGGGAGGAGGCCGGGATGCGTTTGGACCGGTTTCTGGCCGATCGCAATGCCGGGGCGCCGATGGCGTTGATACAGCGTTGGCTGCGCACCGGGCAGACCCGGGTGAACGGGGCGCGGGCGAAGGGCGGCTATCGTCTGACGGAGGGCGAGGAGATACGGGTGCCGCCATACCAGCCTGCGGTGCCCGAGACCGGCAACAAGGTTCCGGAGTGGGCAGTGCGTGAGGTGGCAAAGCGAATCTTGTGGCGCGACGAACGGGTGCTGGTGCTCGACAAGCCGCACGGCGTGCCGGTGCATGGGGGGAGCGGTCTGGAGTGGGGGAGCGTGGACGCGGTGCGCGCCTGGATGCGGGGGGAAGGCGGGGACGCGACACCGGAGTTGTGTCATCGGTTGGACAAGGAGACCTCCGGGTGTCTGTTGTTCGGTCTGGACAAGATGGCGGTGCGGCGTTTGACCGAGGCGTTTCGTCAGGGCCGGGTGGAGAAGGGGTATCTGGTATTGGTCAAGGGGATTCCCCGCGCCGATGCCGGGGTGATCGACCGGCCACTGGTGAAAGGAGAGGCGCGGGGCGGGGAGCGGATGGTGATCGCCGGGGAGACGGTCGGCGAAAGCGCCCGCACCCGCTATCGGGTGCTGGAGCGATTCCGGGATCTGGCCTTGCTCTCCGCCCATCCGGAGACGGGCCGCACCCATCAGATCCGGGTGCATTTGCAATGGCTCGGCCACCCGGTGGCCGGGGACGAGAAGTATGGCGATTTTCTCCTCAACCGGCAGTTGCGGAAGCTGGGTCTGACGCGCATGTTCCTGCATGCCCGGCACATCGTCTTCCCCCATCCGGAAAGCGGAAAAGATCAAGCGGTCGAGGCGCCGCTGGATGGGATTTTGACGGGGGTTTTGGCACAATTGGCGCTACGAAATGGATGAACTGCCCGAAGATTATGGCCACATCCCACACACCGAAAGGACACGATATTTTCATGGATGTTCCAGATGATATTCTCGATGACTTGCTTGCCAGGAGTGATCTTAATCCGGAACTGGTGTACGGTCTGCTGCGGCTTGCCTACGATTTCTACCCGATTCTGGATCAACATGGCAACAAGACTGCGTATGAAATGGAGATCCGCAGGAGGATCGATCACGCCATGCCCAATACATCGAGTAACTAAATTATGATTTTTCAGCAGATTGAAATTTGCAATCTGTTTTCATACCATCAGTCGGTAATTTTCAATATTGCCGGACACGAAAAAAATCGTTCGATTGTATTGATCAGTGGACGAAACGGTTTTGGAAAAACCGGCTTTCTCAATTCCATTAAACTACTGTTTGTCGGCCCGCGCGAGGAGTTGCGCAGAGGTGTGATGGTTGGTCGTATCCTGGGACCAAAACCCTACATGCTCGGAAATGGCGATGCGTGGATGGGAGTGTTCAACCGAACCAGTCGTGATCAAACCAAGAATGCGGCCTATTATGTCCGCTGCCAGTGGGTTGAGCAGTCGGGCGCCGTTGATGTCAAGCGGGAGTGGTTTCCCGATGGGGCCTTCGACCCTGAAGGACGATTGACGATCCATGCCAATTTCTTGAGTGAATCCTTGGAAGGAAAGGCTGCGCAAGCGTTCCTGGAAAAACGGCTCCCTCCGGCATATCTTCCCTTTTTCTTCTTTGATGGGGAGAAAATTCAGATGCTGGCCGAAGCCGACGAGGGCATCGTGGAAAAGGAGATTGAGGGGATCCTGAACATTGCCCAAGTCAATACACTGGCAGATTACCTGGTTAAAGTCAAAAGAGACTGGGCCAGGGAAAGCGCCGTTGATGCAGAACTGAAAAAATTCAACAAGCTTGAGAGTGAACTGGATGCATTGTGCAATCAATTGGCCGAATTGCATGCGTCGAAGAAAAACCTTGACAAAGAAATCGAGGAATTGGCAGCAAAATATGCCGACATGGAACGCGGATTGCGCAATTTGCAGTGTATGCGCGCGCAAGAGGCAGAGGCCAGGCACAAGGCCGAACTCAAACAGGTGCAAGAGGAACTGACCAGGATTCGCCATGAACTGATGGAACGATTCGTCCCGGAGGCGCCACTGGTAGTCAACCCGACCGTGATGCGGGAGGTGCTTGACCGGTTGGAACAGAATGACCAAGAACTTGGGCCGAAAAAGGAACTGCTGGCGTATCTGCGACACCATTTGCCGTCGGAACTCTTCGAGCATCCGGTGCCACCCAGGCATCGGTTAAGGGAAGATCAGAAGACTTTCTACAAGGAGAGGCTGCAAAATGCCTTGGAAGAGAGGCGGCTTGTCGAGAGCGATGGCGTCAAGGGGCATACATACTCTTTGGATTCGACCCGCCAAAAGGCCTTGCGTCGCTTGATGACCCGCCTGGTGGACGACAATCCCATGCCGGATCACGCCCGCCGTTTGCAGGAAGCAAGCCGTCTGGCAAGGCGAGAGGGTGAACTGAGCCAGTTGATCGAGGAAATCCATGCGGTCATTGACGAGGATCGGCCACGCTATTATCGGATGCAGGAAGAGTTGCGGGAACTCAGGCAACAAAAGGAGACGCTTCTCAAGGCGCTTGGTGGCGTAACCATGGATTGCGAGACCAAGGCGCGCGAAATGCAACGCAAACAGATTGAGTTGACCGAGCAGGAAAAAATCATTACAAATGCTGCAAAGAATCGTCATTATGCATTACTGGTTGATCGCCTGATCGAGTTGTTCAAGAGTTACAAGGATGAACTGAGAAAAAGACGGAGAGAATCCATGGAAATGGCGATCAATCGTCACTTCAAGGCCATCATGACCGGTCACGATCTGGTGCATCATATCAGGATTAACGAACATTTCGGTCGGCAATTCCTGGACAAAAAGGGAGACCTGCTTGGAGGCGCCAATTTTTCCGCAGGCATGAAACAACTCATTGCCATTGCCCTGCTTTGGGCCATGAAGGAGGTCTCCGGCAAAACGGTTCCGGTCATCATCGATACACCGCTGGCACGGATTGATCGGCAAAACCAGGAAAACCTGTTGCGGGAATATTTTCCCAATGCGGCGGAGCAAGTGATTCTGCTGCCCACGGACTCGGAACTGGATCCGGAAAAATACCGGCTGCTCGCCCCGCACGTTTACCGCGAATACCGGCTGCTCAATCCCCACGGCGACCGGACGCAGGTGGAACAGCGCACCATGTACGAGGGGTAATGGCATGGCCGATATCTTCACCAGCCGCGACGACGAAAAGACCATCGAGGATATCCTGCACAAGGGATTGCTGATGGGCAAGGCCCCCAAGTGGACTGTGATGCGCCTGGCTTTGGCCCGCTCCCTGCGGCTTCCCACCCCTCCCGACGAAGCGTTGGACCAGATCGGCACACGCGGCTCGGAGTATGGACTCACACAGGTCACCGGCCAGGGACAAGGCCGCAGCCCGTTCGGGCAGCAGCAGGATTTCACCGATGCCTTCCGGGGGATGCTGTCGATCCATTCCGGCGAGGACCTCTTCGCCGACGAAAAGGCATTCGTCAGACATTTGCAACGTCACATCCGGCGGGGCCTGCGGGAGTTCCGCCGGGGTTGGCGGGATGGACACGATTTCTACCAGTACCTCTATCAGGAGTTGTGTGCCGGGCAGGACCAGAACCCGACTGCGGACACGTCCGATCTCGGCGAACGGCTTGTGGCCGCCCTGCTGGAAATCGGCGTGCGCGGTGAGGTTGCCGAGACCATCGACGGACCACGCATCACCCGTTGCCTGGTGCGCCTGATGGATGCCAACCACCTGGACCGGGTGCGGCGCGGCCTGGACAAAATCGCCTTCGTGCTCGGATTGCACAAATTCGGCGTCTTTCCGGCGGAAACCGGACAGCCACGCATGATCGGCCTGGACATCCCCCGCCCGCGCGCGACCTGGAAAACCCTCTCCGGCCAGGATCTGCGCGCCTGGATCCGCCAGGACACCCAGCCGAATGGCAGCCTGCCGGTTTGGCCGGGCGTGGACGTGACCGGCCAGCCGGTATGCTTCGATCTGTCCACCCAGCCCCACCTCCTGGTCGGCGGGACCACCGGCAGTGGCAAAAGCGTCTGTCTGCATGGTCTGCTCCTCTCCCTGCTGATCGGAGTGGCGCAAGAACGCCTGAAACTGGTCCTCATCGACCCGAAAAAGATGGAATTCGGCCTGTATGCCAAGGCCGCCTCCAAGCGGATCACGGTGCTCACCGACGTGGAGGATGCCAACAAGGAGCTGGCAGGACTGGTGGAGGAGATGGAACGCCGCGCCGTGACCCTGGAAAAGGCCGGCGTGCGCGACCTGACCGAGGCGCATCGCCGGGGAGTGTCGGCCCTGCCCTTCCTCGTCGTCTTCGTCGAGGAACTGGCCGATCTGATCATGCAGGTCCCGATGGCCGAGGAACACCTGATTCGCCTGGCCCAAAAGGCGCGGGCCACCGGCATCCATCTGGTCATCGCCACCCAGCGTCCGGATGCCCGCGTCGTGAACGGCATGTTGCGCTCCAACATCCCGTCCCGCATCTCCCTGACCGTGCAAAAATCCACGGAATCCAAGATCATCCTCGACGAAACCGGTGCCGAGCGACTGACCGGGGCCGGAGACATGCTGATCCGGCTCAGCGGTCAACCCATGCAGCGCCTCCATGGGGTATACGTGACCGATGATGACATCGCCGCCACCCTGCGCGGCATCGGAGGGGCATGATGATCGACGCGCTCCAGATTCGCGAATGCCGCCCCCTCGCCCTGACCGTATTGGGCATGGGGCCGTTCCAGGAAAAGCCGATCACCTTGGATTTTATTAATGAAACCGGCAAAATAAGCAACTTTTACCTGCTGATCTCCCGCAACGGTTTCGGCAAGACCACCCTGCTGGAGGCCATGGCCAGCCTGATGCGCCTGCTGGCTCCCGACCTGACCCCCTCCGAAAAGAACCTGCACTCCCGCCTGTGGTCTCATCCCAAGGCGCGGGCGCAACTGGATCTGCGACTCGCCGTCAGCCTGGGCGGTCGAACGCGGGAAATCCTCCTGACCCTGGCGGCAGGCGAGGGACAACCCTGGAATCTGAGAAACCGGGATGCCGGGGAGCGGGAACGGACACAGACCAGGGAACAATTGCACATTGCCTGGACCCGTTCTCCGGGAGGGAGATGGAAACTGGAAAAATCCGCCGACGACCTGGTGGAGGAGTTGCTCGGACTGGTGAAGGCGGAAACCAAAAGCGCTTATCAGGCATTCGGGCCTAATACCCTGACCGTGCCTTCGCTGCTCTATTTCGATGCCTACCGCGACATCCCGGTCATGAACAGAAGCCGACTCACCATCAGCCGTCCGGAAGCGTGGACCTATTGGCCGGTCCATCACTTCGGCGCGCATGGCGAGCAGTGGCGTGGCAGCCTGGACAATCTGCTGGTCTGGCTGACATGGCTGGATGACGGACGCTACGAACAGGTGCAAAAACTGCTGAACGAATCGGTGTTTGCCGAAACCGACAAGGCGCTGGATCAAATCGTGCGCAGCGAACTGAAGGCGAATGTCATCGACCGTGGCAGCCGGCACCGTCTGGATCAGCTTTCCAGCGGGGAAAAGAGTATGGTGCAGTTGCTGCTGCGCATCCATCTGCACCTGACCACTCATTCGATCATCCTGATCGACGAGTTGGATGCCCACCTGCACGTCAAACTGCAACACCGCCTGTATCATGCCTTGCGCGGGCTGATCGCGGCCCATCCCAATTTGACCTTGATCGTGACCACCCACTCCTTGGAACTCATCGAGCAGTTCGAGGTTGACCTCAAAAACGGGGATCCCGGCTTGCATCTTGGTGGATATCTTATTGAGAGAAATGAAATTTAAAGGTTGCAGCCATGCCATCGATCACCGCCAGCACCAGGCCGTCCAAACGGTATCCGCAACGTATCACGGTCTATCTGGAATCACAGGACGACCTGGAGATCCTGCGGGAACGCTGGTTCCCGACATGGGGGGAATGGATCATCTTCACGACTGTGGATCTCCCGGAGGGGGGCGGTGGTGGATCCGCCGCAGTGCGACATCGGGTAACGAAGGATCGCAACAACGATATCCGCGCCTATGGCATCGTGGACCGGGATGTCATGGTGAGACGGGAAACATTTTTCGAACCAGACGCGGCAATTTTCGACAACGCCGTCAGACAATTTTTGGGAAATTACATTAAAGTGTTGAAAAGATACGAAATTGAGAACTATGTGCTGCATCCATTTGCCGTACATGAATATCTGACGGATCATGCACCGCAAAAAACACCAATCTCGGTTCGCATCCTGGCCAAGTGCATGGTGGATTGCTCTGAGGAAGCCATTCTCCTGACTGCGGCCAATCTGGTGCTTCTCGAACATGATCACCGCAACTTGGGCATGCATTTCGGTATGCACTCTGACAAGGAACCGCGCGATTGCAAGGAGTTGCGTAATAAAATTCTCGAACATTTGCAAAAAAAAGCCGTGGAGAATCCCGATGCCGCGCTGACCGATAAATACAATCGCATGATCGCTTTTCTGCGCACCACAACCACGGATCCGGAAGAACGCTGGGATCGGATCAATCGCTTGATCGATCCGAAAATGTTCCTGGAACGCCTTTCGGAGGTCTTCGACCAAAAGGTGACAATCAATAAATTCGCTCTGGCGCGCAGCATAAAATCTCATGCCATCATTGATCCGGAAATCGCGGATTTCATGGATGCTCTGAAGCGTGAAGCCCAAACGATTTAACCTATTGGGTGCGATCCTGGCCCTGTTGTGCGCCTTGCCCCTCTGCCAGGCGCAGACCCGGCAGGAACCCGGATTGGCCGAAATCCTGCAAAAGGCCGGGGTGACGGGCTGTATCGTCCTGCTGGAGACCGATCCGGAGCGGATACGGGTCTCCGACGAGACTTGCGGCCACCACCGTTTTCTGCCCGCCTCCACCTTCAAGGTGGTCAACGCCCTCATTGCCCTGGAAACCGGAGCGGTACGGGAAGAGGAGATCTTCCCCTGGAACGGTTCCCCCATGCCCTTCAAGGCCTGGGAAAAGGAACTCACCCTCCGGGAGGCCATGGCCGTCTCCTCGGTGCCGGTGTTTCAGGAAATCGCCCGGCGTATCGGCCAACAGCGCATGGCGGAATGGGTGACCAGAATCGGCTACGGCAATGGGGATACGGGTCAGGTGGTGGATCGGTTCTGGCTCGACGGGCCATTGGCGATCTCGCCTGTCGAGCAGGCCCGCTTCATGGCGCGCCTGGCCACCGGCACGCTCCCCTTTTCCAGCCACACCCTGGCCGGACTGCGCCGTCTGATCCCCCAGGAGCAGGTCGGGGAGGCGCGTCTCTACGGCAAAACCGGCTGGGCCTCGTCCGTGACACCAGGGATCGGGTGGTATGCGGGCTGGATGGAAAGCCATGGCAAAATGACGGCGGTCGCCGTGCGCATCCCGATGAACGCCCTGGATGCCGCCCCCCTGCGCAAGACGTTGGCCCTGGAGGCCCTGCACCTCGCGGGCATCGGCATCCCCTGAACCCGAATCGCAACCAAAGGAAAAAATGATGTTCGACCTGATCATCTTCGACTGCGACGGCACCCTGGTGGACAGCCTGGACGGAATCGCGCGCGCGGCGCAACGGGCACTCGACGAACTGGGATACCACCGCGACCTCTCCCATGACGACATCGCCCAGGTGGTGGGCCTCTCCCTGGAGGAGGCCATGGCGACGCTGATGCCTGATGCCGACCCGGAGTTTCGCACCAACGCGGTGCTGGGCTACAAACGCCACTATCAGGCCATGGCCGATGGCCGCGAACTGCTCGCCCCGCTCTTTCCCGGCGTGCGCGACACCCTGGAAACCCTGGAAGCCGCCGGGGTCGTGATGGGCGTGGCCACCGGCAAATCCCTGCGCGGCGTGCAACGCACCTTCCAGGAACACGACCTCGCACACTTCTTCACCGCCGTCATGACCGCCGATCAGGCCCCCAGCAAACCCCATCCCGCCATGGTGGAAAATATATTACGCGCCACCGGATTTTCCGCTTCCCAAACCCTCATGGTGGGCGATACACTTTATGATATCGAAATGGGACGCAATGCCGGGACATGGACCGCAGCGGTCACCTACGGCTGCCACTCCCGCGCCCGGTTGACCGAGGCGCGTCCCGACCACTGGTTGGAGACCATGCCCGAACTCCTCGCCATCGACGGCGTGCGGGCGCAACTTCGGAACAGTTGAATCATGTCATGGTGCGCATTTTCGGCGAGCGGACGTTGGCTCCGGTTGGGGCTGACCTGCGGGTTCTGGGCGGTCGCCATTCCGACCAGCGACGCGGTGACGCTCTACCGCTGCACGGATGACCAGAACCGCACCACCGTGCGCAGCGAACCCTGCCGCTCCGGCGAACGGGATGCCCGTCCGGATGCCGGTTACGAGGCGATTCCCCTCCTGGAACACGGCATGCGCGGGCAGTACTGGATTCCCGCCCTGGCCAACGACCAACTGCAAATCGAGTTCCTCATCGACACCGGGGCCAATATCGTGGTGCTCCCCCAGGACCGCATCGACCAACTGGTGGCGCAAGGCTCCATCACCGACAAGGACCGGATGGGCGAGACCACCACCCGCATGGGGGATGGCACCCGGGTCCGTTATCCCTTGGTGCGGCTGGACTCACTGCGCATCGGTCGTCAGGTGATCCGCAACATCGCGGTGACGGTGATCCCCGCCAACGGCCTGCCCCTGCTGGGCACCCCGGTTCTGGAACAGCTCGGCGCATGGCGCATCGACCAGCCATCCCGCCAACTGCTTCTGCCTCTCGCCCCACGCGAGTCCCCCCCGGCGGGGGTACGCAACCCCACGCGGCAATGCTGGCGCCCAAACGGGGTCACCTATCTCTCCGCCTCCCCCTGCCCTGCCGGCGAGGAGACGGAATCCGCAGCCGCGCGCACCGCCTCGCAAACCGCCAACTGCCGCGCACGACAAAACAGCCTGCGCCTCAAGGCGACCACCCCCCTCCCGGCCAGGGAAGCCGCCGCCCTGCGGGAACAGATCGCGGATTACAACAAAGAGTGCCCCGGCCTGGTCTATCAGGGGGAATCCGGACGCGCGGAAATCCTGCGCCAGATCGTCGTCTCCCCCTGACCTAATACCTGGGCACCGCCATCATGATGATCGGCGGCTGCTGATACACCACCGGCGAGACGGTCTGGTAGACCACCGGCTGGGGATAATAGGGCACCTGCGCCGAGACCACCTGATAGGACGACTGGCCCGGCTGCAGAATCCAGTGGCTCAACGACGTGAACAGGGCCGCCCCGCCAAGGGCCACCGCGAGGGTGGGATCGGCCTTGGCCGGGGCCGGAGCACCCATCAGCCCGGTCGCCAGTGCGGCACTGGCCAGCAACAGAGTCGTTTTTTTGCGCATGGTTGTCGTTCCTCCCAAGAGCGTTGATAAAGATCCATGCGGGATGTATCGGCCAAGGCGAGGATTTTGTCAATCCTTTTGAGGAGAATATTTTACCAGGCTTTGCAGATCATTCGCACAATGTCAAACAGCGTACAGAAGATGACAATTCACTCCCAAGAGGCACTCCGATTTCTTCCGGTATGGCAAGCAGGTTGATCGAACACAGCAAATCGATCAACGGCGGCTTGTGCCAGTACAGGAGATACCCCATGGAACGCAACAAGCTGACGAGCCGGGACGACCTGCTCACCCGGTCGTTTTCCACGTACAGAACCGGTCGCAAGCGGCGGATGGTCTCCCTGGCGCCCATCAGCACCTCCAGTTCCATCCCCTCCACATCCACCTTCAGGAAATGCAACGCCGGCAACGCCATCCCGTCAATCGTTTCCAGCGGCACATGCCCTCCCCCCACCCCGCCGCCGCCATCCAGCAGCGACAGCCCGCCGGCATTGTTCTCGCAGCCCAGATCCACCTCCGGCACCGCAATCGTCCCCCGCTCGCTCCCCAACGCCAGCAGCAAGGGACGACACCACTCCAGCCGATTGAGACGACAGTTGGCCTCAAGCAGCCGATGCGCCAAACGTTGCGGCTCGCAGGCGATCACCGATCCGGTCGCCCCCACCAACTGACCCAACCATACCGTATGCGCGCCGATGTTGGCCCCCACCTCCAGCACGGTCTGTCCGGCGCCCACCACCGCAGAGAACAACTCCACCTCGCCCTCCGAAAATTCACCGTGGCGCCCCAAGGCCCTCCCGACGAACCGGTCATGGCAAAAATACAGCATGATGCCACGCCGACACTGTTTCAAACACAAAAGGCTTTGATGCAACTCCAAAGAATCCCCAGGGTTCCGGGCCGCCACATGCCAAAAGGCCCGCTCGATCTCTGCGTTCACAGTGGCCATCTGCCAGGCGGCATCATTGTGATCGATATATTTTACATGATTTATCAAAAATTTCTGATCGAGATCCGGACGGATACGCAACGCCTGCCCTATGCTCTGATAAGCCTCTTCGACGCGACCCAGATAGAACAAAAATAAAGATAATTGATAATGGGCCTCCGCATGCCCCGGATCGAGACGCACGCACTCCCGCAGGGCCTCCACCGCCTCCGTCGTGCGCAGTTGTCCCCACAAACAACTGCCCAGCTTGAAACAAAGATCAGGATCGTCGGGCCGCAAACGCAACGCCTCCCGCAACAGGGACTCGGCCTCGACCGGGGCGCGCCGCTCCATCAACAAAACCCCCAGATTGGCCAAGGCGGCCATGTCGTCCGGCTGACGGCGTATCGCCTCCCGCAAGGCGGCTTCCGCCTCGTCCAGCCGCTGGCATTCGTACAACAACACGCCAAGATCGCCGTGGGCCGCGCCGCCTCCCACACCGCAACGAATCGCCTCCCGCAGGGCGCTCTCGGCCTGGGGCATCCGCTTTTGCTGGTGCAGCAACATCCCCAGCTGGCACCAGGCCTCGGCATGGTCCGGTTGCAGGCGCACCGCATCACGAAACGCCGCCAACGCCTCGTCGGGACGTTGCCCCGCTTGCAACACCATCCCAAGATTATGGTACACATCCGCAACGTCCGGACAAGGACCGAGCGCCTGCCGGTAAACCGCCTCGGCCTCCTCGAGACGCCCTTTCCGCAACAACACGAATCCCAGATTCAGCCAGGCATTCACCGCCCCGGGTTGCCACGCCACGGCCCGGCGATAACACACCTCCGCCTCGCCAAACCGCTCCAGCCGCTGCAAAACATAACCAAAATTATATTGAAGCTCGCCATCCTCCGGCAGCAACTCCCAGGCCCGTGCCAGCGCATCCACGGCCTCGGCATCCCTGCCCTGTTGTTGCAGCGCCACGCCCAGGGCCTTCCAGCCGAAACCGAACTCCGGCGCATCGGCCACCATCTCCCTGGCCAGGGACTCCAACTCCCGGTAACAGTTCCGGGCAAACAGGTCCACCAGCCGCCGTGACGCCTCGTCGAACGAATCGACGTTATTCGCCAAGAGACCCTCGATCCGCATGAGCGGCGTAGGCCGCGATCTGTTCCAGACAGACCGCATCCATGCGCGCCCCGGCCCGGTACGCCTTGGTCCAGGTGACGATGGACGCCAGGGCGGTCTCCAGATCCCAGCGGGGCTGCCAGCCAAGCCCGGCGCGCGCCTTGGAGATGTCCAGCTTCAGGAAAGAGGCCTCGTGGGGATGCTCCCCGCCCTCCTGACGATACTCGGCGCCCTCCCCCCACAAGGCGCACATCCGTTGCGCCACCCAACCCACCGGTCGGGCATCCGCGTCCAGGGGACCGAAATTCCACGCCGACGCATAACGCGGCCCCTCCTCCACCAGACGTTGCGCCAGCAACAAATACCCGGACAACGGCTCCAGCACATGCTGCCAGGGGCGCGTCGCATGGGGATTGCGGATCACCACCGGCTCGCCCCGCAGGATCGCCCGCACGAAATCCGGCAGCAACCGATCCTCGGCCCAGTCGCCGCCGCCGATCACGTTGCCGGCCCGCGCCGAGGCCACCGCCACCCGATGCCGGGCATACTCCCCCTCCGGAAAAAAGGAGTTCCGGTAAGCAGAAGTGACCAGTTCCGCACACGCCTTGCTGCTGGAATAGGGATCATACCCCCCCAGCGGCTCGTTCTCCCGGTATCCCCAATGCCACTCCCTGTTCTCGTAGCACTTGTCCGTGGTCACGTTGATCACCGCCCGCACCGACGGGGTGCGCCGCACCGCCTCCAGCAGATGGACCGATCCCATCACGTTGGTGGCATAGGTCTCCACCGGGATCCGGTACGAGGCCCGCACCAACGGCTGCGCGGCCATGTGCACCACCACCTCGGGGGCCGCCCGCTCCATGGCAGCGGCCAATGCCTCCCCGTCCCGGATGTCGGCGATCACCGATGATGCCATGCCGTCGGCCACCCGCGCCATCTCGAACAGACTCGGCTGCGTGGGGGGGGCCAGGGCATACCCGGTCACCTCCGCGCCCAGCTCGCGCAGCCACAACGCCAGCCACGACCCCTTGAAACCCGTATGGCCGGTCAAAAACAGACGCCGGCCCCGCCAGAAACCGGCATTCATGTCCAGACCTTCCATGGGGCCTGCCCGCTCGTCCACAACCCCTCCAGATAGCTCTTGTCCCGGGCCGTGTCCATGGGCTGCCAGAACCCTTCGTGCTGAAAGGCCGACAACTGGCCACCGCGCGCCAACCGCTCCATCGGGCCGCGCTCCAGGGTGGTGTCATCCCCGTCGATCAGCTCGATCATCTTCGGCGAGAACACCATGAACCCCCCATTGATCCACCCCCCCTCGCCCACCGGCTTTTCCAGGAAGTCCTTGGCCTTGTTCTTCACGATCTTCAGGCGCCCGAACCGTCCGGGAATCTGCACTGCGGTCAGCGTGCCTATGGTATTCTGCTCCCGATGAAACCGGATCAACGCGCTGATGTCCACATCCGCCAGACCATCCCCATAGGTCAGGCAGAAATGCTCCTCGTCCTTGACATACGGCAGGATGCGTCGCACCCGGCCCCCGGTCATGGTGCTCTCCCCGGTGTCCACCAGGGTCACCCGCCACGGTTCTGCGTAACGTTGATGCACCTCCATCCGGTTGTGCTCCATGTCGAAGGTGACATCGGACATATGCAGAAAATAATTGGCGAAATACTCCTTGATCACATACCCCCGATACCCCAGACAGATCACGAATTCGTTGATCCCATGGGCCGAGTAGATCTTCATGATGTGCCACAGGATCGGCTGCCTGCCGATCTCCACCATGGGCTTCGGTTTGTACAGGGTCTCCTCGCTGATGCGCGTCCCGTACCCGCCGGCAAGAATTACGGCTTTCATGTACAAACTCCCTTACTGGACCGACTCACAAAAAGTTCATGATATGGCCGCTTCCAACAACGCCACCACCGGGTTCGCCCGCTCCGGCGCTGCCTGGACGAAACGTCCGCTCCGCAATACCCGCACGGCGGGGGCCACGATCCGCCTGGCCAGGTCGGCCCGCTCCCCGGCGGACAACGCCGCCATTTGCCCCGGCAACGCGCCGGACCCGCGCTCCACCTCGTAGGGGTTGCCGAACGCCACCCCCCCGACACACAGGGCGATCCCCCCGGTCACCTCCAGAATCCCGTTGTTGGCCAGCAACATGGCCACCAGATAGGCAGCCAGCCAACGCTCCCCTTCCAGCAACAGGACCACGGCACGCCCCATCTCCCGCAAATCCTGACCGGAGCGCTGCACGAGCGCCAGCATCCCATCCAGATCCCCGGCGTCGTCCAACAACACCAGGCTTTCGTAAAAATCAGGATTGCGCCGCGCCGCACGCTCCCTGGATGACGCATGCCACAGCCGCCCATCCTCGGGAATGTAACACAAGCGATCCCTCTCGAGCAATTTTTCCAGATAGGCCGCCTCCAGATTGGCGCGCGAACCGAACCACATCCCCTCCTGATCCAGCTCCATGCCGATTTCCCGATACAACGCCAGATTGGTCAGATCCGGCCTGGGCAGACGCCCCTCCCGGAAATCCATCCTCATGGCGTCGAACAGATCCTCCAGTCGGTCGGCCAGGGCGGCGGTGTCGAACAACACGCAGCTATCGCGTCCCTCCCGCAGCCGTTGCCGATAGCCCGCCAGCGCGACCCGGTCGTGACCCAACGCCACCGCACGGGCCACGAACGCCTCGGGTGTCTCACAGACCAGTTCCGGCAATCCCGCCGCGCTCACCAGGCTGCCGCACACCCGCGCCGGGAAACTCAAGCCGGCCAGCGTCAGGATCGGCACCCCCATCCACAGCGCGTCCGAGGCGGTGGTGTGCGCCCCGTAGGGGGTGCAGTCCAGCATCAGGTCCAGCAAAGGATAGCGGGCCAGGTGGGAATGGTTGGGCAGACGCGGCGAAAAGATCAGCCGCCCCGGATCCACCCCGGCCTGCACGGCCAGCCCGCGAAACCGCTCCATGAGCGTGGCGTTTTCGGACAAAAGCCACAGCACGCTCTCCGGCACCTGGCCCAGAATCTCCATCCAGAGCCGCCAGGTCAGCGGAGTGACCTTCTTGAACTCGTTGAAACACCCGTACACCATGACCCCTTCCGGCAGCCCCACCTCCGCGCGGGTGGGCTGGTGCGGGTCCACCACCCGCTTGCGGTCATTGGCCTGGTAGCAGGGCAGACGCACCACCCGCTCGGAATAGAAGACCTCCAACGCCTCCGGAACGAGAAAGGGATCGGCAATGATGTAATGATGATACGGCGTGCCCATGCTCCCCGGATAGCCCAGCCAGTTGACGATCACCGGGGCCGGGCGCATGGCCAGCATCCGGGTGCGGGCGCTGTTGGTGTAGCCGTTCACGTCGATGAGGATCTCGATCCGGTCGGCGAGGATTTGCGCGGCGGCAGCGTCGTCCGACGTGCCGTGCAGATCCCGCCAATGTTCCACGGCATTCCGGATGCGGCTGCGGATCAGCGGATGGTTGTCGCCGTGGCCGATGTCGTAGACGAAAACCTCCACCCGCTCCCGGTCGTGTTGCTCGAACAGCTCCACCATCAGATAACCGATGGCATGGCCGCGCAGATCCGAAGAGAGATATCCCACCCGGGGACGCGGCCCGGGCGCCACGCGCAGCGCCTCGTGGCGATCCAGGAAGTGCCGGTCCGGTTGCCCGACGGTCAGACGCTGATAGTGCCAGGCATTGGTCAACTGCCACATGGGATCGTCGGTATAGGCCGCCAGGGAGAGGGGCGCGAACGACTCCTGCAACCGCTTGCGGTCGCAGCGGCCAAACGGCTCGATCACCGGCCAGCGGCACATCCCCTGCCGCCCGTTGAGCCAATGCATCATCACCTCGTGCTGGTGGGGATCGATCTCCAGGCTGTGCCGCATCGCCGCATCGGCCTGCTCCGACGTGCCCAGGCGGGCAATCTGCTTGAGCGCCGAGGTGAGATAGGAGACATTTTCCCCGGTCACTGCCGGCAGACGCGCCACCAGGCGTTGCCAGGCCTCCACCGCCTCCACCGGGGCGCCGGCACGCTCACAGGCGTTGCCCAGATTGATGTAGGAGGCATAAAAATCGGGTTGCAGCCGGATCGCCTCCTCCAGGGCATCCCGCGCCCCGGACGGATCCCCGAGGGACAACCGCACCGAACCCAGATTGAACCACACCATGTGCGCCAACGGGTGATCCCCCTGCCGGCCCAGCCAGCCCTGGTACAAATCCATGGCCTCCCCACCCCGGTCTTCCCGCAGCAGTTGGTCGGCCAGGGCAACCAGATCGTACAGCGTCATCTCGACCATCGCCTCTTCCATCATGGACCCCCTGTTCTCTTGTATGTCCGCGTCAGGCGCTGCTGGGCAGCGATCAGCGCCTCCGCCGACAGCGCAGAGGTGCGCACCGCCACCTCGGAACTGCCATGCACCCCCTTGTAGAAGCCGCTCATCCGATCCGGATCGCTCGTGAACCAGAGGTCGATCCCCTGCCCCTCGTCGGCATCGATCCGGCGCCGGATCTCGGTGCCCACGTAGGGAAAATAGATCGTCAGATCGAAATCGTTGCAGCCTGTCCGACCGTCGTGACCGGTAAAACGCTCCCCCATCAGAAAGGCCAGGAACGCTTCGGTCTCCGCGATGGTTGCCTCATTCTCTCCAGGCAGGCCCAGCATGAGAAACGTCTTGACCCGGATGCCGAACGAATTGCACAACCGCACATAATCGCGATTCTGCGCCACGGTGGTCTTCTTGTTCACCGCGTCGAGGATCTTTTGCGACCCGGACTCCACCCCCACGCCGGTTTCGATGCAACCGGTCCTGCTCAACAGGCCGGCGATCTCCGGGGTCATGGTGCGGGCATGGCCGAAACAGCGGTAGCGGATCCGATGAGAGGCGATTTCCGCCGTCAACTCCCGCACCCGATGCGGAGAAAGGGTGAAGACATCGTCGAAGAACATCACCCCCTCGAAGCCGGCCTGCTTGATCTGCTCGATCTGCCGGCCCACGTACTCCGGGCGATATTTCTTCACCTTGGTGCGGGCGTCCTCGCAGAAGGCGCAGGACATCGGACACCCCTTGGCGGTCAGCAGCGTGGAGGCGTGAATCCCCTGGAACACGAAATCGTAGTTGCGCAAAAATCCCGGCTCCCGGTACGGCACGGGGAAGCGGTTCATCTGCTCCTCGGAGACCGGGCGGGAGACGACCCGCTCCTCCGGCGGAATCCGACCGGTCAGGATCTCCTCCAGGGCCAGCTCCCCGTCCCCCACCACGATGTGGTCGAAGGGATGGCGAACACACTCCTGCTGGTAGTATCTGGCGTGCGGCCCGCCGAGAATCACCCGGATGTCTGGATATCGCGCCTTGATATCACGCAGGATTCTGTACGCCTGCTCCTTTTGCGGCGTCATGCACGATATCCCGATATGGGTATAATGGGCATACGCTTCGAGCCGGTCGAAACGAAAATCGATCTCCAGACAGGAGGCGATGCCCAGTTCCAGCAGATAGGCGTGCAGGGCCATCACCCCCAGCGGGGGCATGACCCGATCCGAATCCATGAAAGGATCGCGCAGGGAGACCAGCAATACATGGATGGGAGTCGTCATCAGCCCGGTGCCACGACTAGAAGTTGGTGTTCGAACCCGCGATGCGCATTATATGCCAAACAGGCCCGCCGTTCTCTCCGGATGCGCCCGCCCGACCTCGGTTCCCATCAGGAAGTCGCGCACCGGGGCCACGATGTCGAGCAGGATGCGGGTGCGCGCCGGCTCCGGGATTTCCGCGATGCGGGCGCGCCACGCCTCGACCCCGCGCTGCGCCTCGCGGGGGTTGCCGAACAACATCCCACCCGCCGCCAGGGCCACGGCCACCACCGGGTTCCAGTATCCCGCGTCGGCCACCTTCACGGCCAGCAGAAAGGCCGAGCGCAGCCGCATCCTGGGCAGCAGTTCGGCAATCGCATAAATCATTTCCATGGGATCGTGCCCCGGTTCCGCGAGGTACGCCTGCAAGGCATCCGGGTCATCGGCCTCGTCCAGGCGCCGCACCATGGTTTGCAGATCCGGGCGCCGGGCGGCGCGCGCGGTTTCGTTCCACAGCCGCGGGTCGTCCCGGAGCGCGGCCAGCCGGTCCCTGGCGCGCAACCGCTCCAGGTAGCCATCCTGCAAATCCGCGAGCGTCAAAAAACGGACGCCCTCACGATCCAGGTCGCAGCCGATCTCCAGATAATGGTCCAGATTGGCCGGATCGGGACGCGGCACGGCATCGGCCCGGAAGGCGGCCACCATCTGGTCGAACAGCCCCTCCAGATGGCCCACCAGCCCAGGGGTGTCGAACAGCACCGAGGCGTCGCGCATGGCGCGCAGCCGTTCCCGCAGGGCGGTCAGCCGCTCCCGGTGGGTGCCGAGTTCCACGGCACGGGCCACGTACTCCTCCCCGCTGGCGCAAATCAGCTCGGGCAGCCCCACGGCGGTCAGCAGGGAACCGCACACCCGCGACGCGAACCCCAGGCCGGGCCGGGTCACCACCGGCACCCCCATCCACAACCCGTCCGAGGCCGTGGTGTGCGCGCCGTAGGGAAAGGTATCCAGCATCAGGTCCATCCGGGGATAGCGGGCCAGGTGTTCGTGATTGGGCACCATGGGGGCGAAATGGATCCGCGCCGGGTCGATCCCCTGTTCTGCCGCCAGTTCCCGCACCCGTCGTTTGGCCCAGTCGTTCTCCTCCAGCAGCCACAGCACGCTCTCCGGGACCTGGGCGAGGATCCGGCTCCACAGCTCCCAGGTTTGCCGCGTGATCTTGCGCACCCCGTTGAAGCAGCCGTACACCATCACCCCTTCCGGCAGTCCCAAATCCCCACGGTCGGGAAGATGCCCGGAAATGCCACGATGGCGGTTGTTCGGCTGATAGCAGGGCAGGCGCAACACCTGCTCCGCGTAAAATTTCTCATGCTCCGGGGGAATGATGAACGCATCGGCGATGAGATAGTGGTGACAGGGGCTGGCCAAGCTCCCGGCAAAGCCCAGCCAGTTGACGATCACCGGGGCCGGTCGCATGGTGAGCATCCGGGTGCGGGCGTGCTGGGTGTAGCCGTTCAGGTCGATGAGCAGCTCGATGCGATCGGCGACGATGCGTTCGGCCAGAGCCTCGTCGCTCAATCCGGTGACGTCCAGCCAATGTTCCGCCGCAGCGCGCACCCGCAGGCGGATGGGATCCTCGGGGGGGGGACCGCAGTCGTAGACGAAGATCTCGAACCGCTCCCGGTCGTGCAGCTCGAACACCTCCACGGTCAGGAAGCCCACGGCGTGATAGCGCAGGTCCGACGACAGATAGCCGATCCTGGGCCGCGCGGAAGGCGCGCGCCGCAACGCCGCGTGGGCATCCAGGAAATGGCGCCCGGCCTGGCCCACGCTCTCCTGGAAATAATGACGGGCATGGGCGAGCAGCAGCATGGGGTCGTCCGTGTACCCCTGCAGGGCGATGGGAGAAAAACCGCGCAGCAGATGGGCATGGTCGCAGCCCGGAAACGGTTCGATCACCGGCCACTTCCACTGCTCCTGACGCCAACTGAGCCAATGCACCAGCGCGTCCGGCTGCCGGGGATCGAGTTCCAGGCACCCCCGCAGCGCCCGTTCCGCCCCTTCCCACTTGAGCACCCGGCCAATCTGCTTGAGGGCGGTGTTTTTATAGTTGATCGTCTCGCCCGTCACGCCACGGAGACGTTCCGTCATCCCCTGCCAGCAGGCCACTGCCTCCTGTTGCTCGCCCATGCTGGCCAGCACGGTGCCCAGATTGATCCAGGCCGGATAACAATCGGGCTGCAGGCGGATCGCCTCCTCGAAGGCAGCACGCGCGCCGGGCCAATCCCCCGCCGTCATCATGTGCACCCCGAAATTATAGTGCCCGAGATACGCCAGGGACGGATCCGAACCGGCTTCCCGCCACTCCCGGTAGAGCGTGGCCAGCGGCTCCCGCTCCCCTGCGCCGGCGAGTGAGGCCGCCTGCTCCATCGTGGCATCCCAGTTCATCGCTCAAGTTCCCTGATGGCGGATGAGGGCCAGATAATCCGCGCCAGCCGCGCGACCGCTCCGGCGTTCGTACTCGGTCAGCAGATGCACGACCACGTCGTGCGAACCATAACAGTAATGCAGGATCGCCGCCATGACCACCAACTGGCGATCCGTCAACCGCTCCAGCCGGGTGAGATCGCGGATGAACACGGCATCCGCCCACAGCAACTGGCTCATGCCGGCGTAGAGGTTCGCGCCCCGCAGCGGACGGACCATGCGGCTGGAGAGGGGATGAAAGCGGTGCAGCATGTAGCCGCAGGCGCGCAACCGTTGCTCCACCTCGGAAAACAAAGGCTGGCCGGCATACATGGGCAAAAACTCCACCTCCACCTGCACCACCACCGCCTCGGCCAGGCGCAACGGGGCATGGTCGAGCACCAATCCTTCCGCGCCCTGGACATCCAGTTTCAGGAACATCGCCCCGGCGGTCTCCGGCACGTCATCCAGCCGCACGGTATCGACCGGCGCGGTTTTCATCACCCTGCCCCACTCCGGAAACCCATGGAACAACCCCAGCACCTCCGGGTTGGGTGCCAAAAGCGAACTCATGCCGGGACTGAAACAGTAATGGAGCGCATGCCGCCCCCCATCGCCGAGGGCAACCGGCAGAAAAATCTCGTCCTGGCTTTGCAGCCCGGCCAGCTTGCCCGCCTCGCCCGGATTCGGCTCGAAACCGATCACCTCCACCCCCACCTCCCGCAGGGGATGATAGAACGGCGGTTTGCCCGGTTCCGGTCCGGACCCCACGTCCACCACCTTGACGGGCGCCATCTCGCGCGCCAGGGCCAAAAAGGAGACCGGCTCGCCCCCGGCCTTGCCCTGGGGGAAGATCCCCGGCGCCAGGGTGGCGAAAAGCTCCCGGAGCCGAAGCGCATCGCGGACGAACATGGCATCCAGAAAACGCACCGTCTCGGCGAGCATCCCCTCCTCCCGGCAGCCGGGCGACAAAGGGGCGCGGGTTGCCGCCTCCAGCCGCAACAACTCCAACCCCCGCTCCTCCTCCTGCCGGTTGCGAAACACCAGGCCGCCAACCGCCAGCGCCACCGCGACGGGGAGGGTGCGATACCCGGCATTGGCGCACACCATGGCCAACACGTACGCCGACGGGATGCGGTTGCGGACGAGCAATGCCTCCACAGCCGCGATCTTGTCCCCCGGATCGATGGTCGCATCCTGGGCATCTTGCAGCAATGCCCGCTGATCCTCGCGCAGATCGAGTTCCAGGAACCTGGCCACCCCCCGCCCGGTCTCACCGATAAGATCTTCCAGGGTCATCGCCCCCCTCCATGTGCCGCGCGAAATTCCTCATCGCCCAACCGCCGCGATCACGATATGATACCCAAAGCATCACCCCAACCACTGGAGAAAGATCCCATGCCGCCGACTCGCATCGCCCTTTCCTGGTCCCTCGGACAGTTCCACGGCTGGGGGATCTATGGGCTGCATCTGGTATTCGCCATGCTGCGTCGTGGCCTCCAGCCCCTGCTCCTGCGCCCGCCCAACCGGATCCATGCCTTGAATCCCCTGGAACAGCGGCTCCTGTTGCCGGTCATCGAGGCGTCCATGGGGCCGATCCACGCCCTGGCCAATCATCCGGAGCGGATCCTCCGCGCCCCGGATGCCACCCTGCTGTGGCACAGCAACGGCGGCTTCGAATTTTCCCCCATCCCTTTCGAGGCCGCAACGTCCGTCGGCATCACCTTTTTCGAGACCGCCGACCTCCCCCCGGAACGGATCGCCCGCGCCCGCGACCTGCCGCTGGTGGTCACCGGCTCCAGCTGGAACCAGCGCGTGCTGCACGAGCGCCACCGGCTCGACAACGCCATTTTTATCATGCAGGGGGTGGATGCCTCCCTGTTCTTTCCCGCCCCCCGGCGCAATCTGCTGCCGGGGCGCTTCGTGATTTTTTCCGGGGGCAAGCTGGAACACCGCAAGGGGCAGGACCTGGTGATCGCCGCCTTCCGGCAATTTCACGCCCGCCACCCGGAGGCCTTTCTGCTCACCGCCTGGAGCAACCGCTGGCTGGATCCCGGCTCCCGCTTCGCCACGCCCCACGTCACCGGACTGCCGGAGGACAACGACATCAACGGCTGGCTTGGCCGCCATCTCCCTGCCGGCTCCTTCCACGACATCGGCGAACTCCCCAACCCGTACACCCCGGCCATTCTGCGGGAGGCGCATGTGGGCCTGTTTCCCAACCGCTGCGAAGGCGGGACCAACCTGGTGGCCATGGAGTGCATGGCGGTGGGGGTGCCGGTGATCCTGTCGGACAACACCGGCCATCAGGACCTGATCGCGCCGGATCGCTGCCTGCCCCTCCAGCGCCAGGACCCCTGCCATCATCCGGTGACGGGGGCGACCCTCACCGACTGGGGAGAGTCGTCGGTGGAGGAGATGGTGGCCCTGCTGGAAGAGGTCCACGCCCACCCCGACCAGGCGGCCCGCCTGGGGGCCAACGCCAGCCGCTTCATGCACGGCTTCTCCTGGGAACGCCAATGCGACCGCTTGCTGGATCGGCTCGCAGCCACATGATTCAGCTCTCGGCGTCCTGAAACTGGATGGCATGCAGCTTGGCGTACTCGCCGTTGTGGACCAGCAGTTCGTCATGGGTGCCCTCTTCCACGATGCGGGCCTGCTTGAGGACGATGATGCGGTCGGCGTTGCGGATGGTGGTGAGGCGATGGGCGATGATCAGGGTGGTGCGACCGCTCATGAGACGGTCCAGCGCCTCCTGGACGGCCCGTTCGCTTTCGGTGTCCAGGGAACTGGTGGCCTCGTCGAGGATCAGGATGGGGGCGTCCTTGAGCAGGGAGCGGGCGATGGAGAGGCGCTGGCGCTGTCCGCCGGAGAGGCGCACCCCGCGATCACCGATGATGGTGTCGAAGCCTTCGGGGAGTTCGCGGATGAACTCCAGGGCATTGGCGGCGCGGGCCACGGCTTCGAGCTGTTCCTGGGTGCATTCGCTGCGTCCGTAGGTGATGTTGTTGCGCACGGTGTCGTTGAACAGGATGACATCCTGGGTGACGATGGCGATCTGGGAACGCAGGGACTTGAGGGTGACGGAACGGATGTCGGCGCCGTCGATGGTGATGGAGCCGGCAGTGGCGTCGAAGAAGCGTGGCAGGAGGTTGGCGAGGGTGGTCTTGCCGCTGCCGCTGCGTCCGACCAGGGCGATCCGTTCGCCGGCGCGAATTTTGAGGTTGATGCGGTCGAGGACGATGGGCAGGTCCGGGGAATAGGAAAAGGACATGTCGTTGAAGGCGAGTTCCCGTTGCAGGCGAGGCAGGACGGTGACGCCCGGGGTGTCGCGGATGGTGGATTCGCGGTCGAGGGTGGAAAAGACCCGTTCCACGGCGGCCAGACCGCGTTGCAGGGTGTTGTTGAGGTTGGCCAGGGACTTGATGGGGTCGTAGGCCATCATCATGGCGGCGAGGAAGGAGAAGAAATTGCCGGTGGTGGTCTTGCCCTCGATGACGGAGCCGCCGCCGTAGAGGATCACCCCGCAGATGACGAAGCCGGCGATCATGTCGATGGAGGGCTTGGTGAGGGAGTTGAGCACGAGCATGCCGAGGTAGTTCTGGAGCACGCGACGGGTGAGCATGCGGAAGCGGGTGCGTTCGTGGGTCTCCATGCAGAAGGATTTGACGATGCGCAGGCCGGAGAAGGTCTCCTCCAGGTGGGTGAGGAGGCGTTCCATAAGCTCCTGGGAGCGATGGGAAAGGGCGCGCATGCGCTTGCCCAGGTGGTAGATGAGGAGCGCGGCCAGCGGGAAACCGAGGATGGCAGCGACGGAGAGGACCGGGTCCCGGTGGAAGAGCACGCCCACCAGGACCACCAGGGTAAGCCCCTCGCGGACCAGGCCGACCATGACGCTGGCAGTGGCGTCCTTGACGACGTTGGGGTCGTTGCTGACCCTGGAGATGAAGCTGCCGGTGGTGAAGGGGAGGAAATAGGCCATCTCGAACTGGAGGCAATGGCCGTAGAGCTGGCATTGCAGCTTGCGGGCGATGCGCATGCCCACGGAGCCCATGATGTAGTTGTGGGTGAAGGAGGCGGCCCCGCGCAGAAAGAAGACGAGCAGGAGGAGGAACGGCAGGGTCTGGAACATCTGGCGGTCCTGCTCGATGAAGATCTTGTCGAGGATGGGCTGGACCATGTAGGCGATCACCCCCTCGGAGGCGGCGAGGGCCATCATGCAGAGGATGGCCGGCAGCATGGCCCAGCGATAGGGCCAGACCAGCTCCACCCAGCGGCGGAGGAGTTTGCGGTTCTTCTCTTCTGGGGAGACGGGGGGAGTGAGGGATGCCATCGACGATCAACCTTGCCTGCAAACGAAAACGAACGGGTACCGACCGGGGAGTATAACGAATCCCAGGCCCATGTCACAAGGCTGCGGAATGAGGAGAGATCATTTCCACATGGCAGGGAGGCATGCATTTCCCTTTCACTTTTCCCTGCCACATGCCGATACGGCAAAGCAGTGACCAATATCAGCACCACCCAAGCCGAGGGCCACAACCATGACAAAAGCAGCAAAAATCAGTTGTCTGACGCTCGCGCTCTGCCTGACCGGGGGGGCGCAGGCCGGAGAGTCCGCCAGGATCCCCTATGTCAGCCTGAAGGTGGGGGCTGCCGTGCCCAAGGACAACAAGATCACCACCGGCTCGATCCTTTTCGACAACGACGTCGTGGTGGCGGGCGCCATCGGGCTGGTGCTGCAGAAAAGCCTGCGCCTGGAACTGGAAGGCTCCCATCGCCGCTTCACCACGCGCCTGGCCAAGCTCAATTCCGGCACCGAATACAAGGTCAACGGCCATGTGGAACACAAGGCGCTGCTGGCCAACCTGTATTACGACTTCCCCCTCACCGAGTCCTTGCGTTTCTACCTGGGGGGTGGGGCGGGCATGAGCCTGATCGACACCAAAATCGATACGATCACCACGGGATCCACCATCATCGCCTTCAGCAGCCAGGAGCGGGATTCCGGCTTCGCCTACCAACTGGGCAGCGGCTTTTCCTTCAACTTCACCGAGCGGTTCGCCACCGATTTCGGCTACCGCTTTTTGGTGACCCACAACAACGACGACAGCCTGAGCATACATGAAATCACCGCAGGTCTGCGCTACGGCTATTGACCATCAGGAGTTCCCATGCCCATCCATTCTTTCGAGGGGATCTTCCCCACCATCGACCCCAGCGCCTTCGTGCATCCCGATGCGGTGGTGATCGGCGATGTCCACATCGGCCCCCGCGCCTCCATCTGGCCGGGGGTGGTGATCCGGGGGGATGTCAATGCCATCCGCATCGGCGCGGACAGCAACGTGCAGGACGGCTCCATCCTGCACGTCACCCGCGCCACGGACAAGCATCCCCAGGGCATTCCCTTGCGCATCGGCAACGGCGTGATCATCGGCCACCGCGTGGTCCTGCACGCTTGCGACCTGCACAACGGCTGCATGATCGGCATGGGCGCCATCGTCCTGGACGGGGCCGTGGTCGAGAGCGAGGCCATGGTGGGAGCCGGTGCCCTGGTGGCCCCCGGCAAGACCGTCCCCTCCCGGGAGTTGTGGTTCGGTACCCCGGCCAAACTGCTGCGCGCCCTCTCCGGGGAGGAGATTGCCGCCATGCGCGCCACGGTCGAGAATTATCATGCCCTCGCCAAACGCCATACGGACGGCATAAATATTGCTTAGCCTGAACAAACCACCGTGAACCCCACCACCCGGTCCGCCAATGCCAGATGCACGCCACGACGACATTCCCGGAGCAAATCGGCGACTTCCGCATTGTCGGCATCCTGGGGCACGGGGCCACCGGCATCGTCTATCAGGCCTTCGACCCCACCAGCCGCTCCCAGGTGGCCATCAAAACCATCCCCATCCCCCTGCATGATCAGGAGGCCGGCAAACTCCTCGCCCTGCGACTGCGCCGCGAGGCCCTGGCCGCCGGTCGCCTCTCCCACGCCAACGTCACCAGAATCCTCACCTTCGGCGAAGACCAGGGCATCCCCTTCCTCGTCATGGAGTTGCACCAGGGGGTCCCCTTGCGGGAAATCATCCGCACCCCGCATCGACCCGGTCGGGACCAGGGCGTGGCCATCATGCTGCGGACCCTCGCGGGACTGGAGCATGTGCATGGCCACGGCATCATCCACTGCGACCTCAAACCGGCCAACATCATCCTGCTGCCCGACGGCCAGGTGAAGATCACCGACTTCGGGGCCGCCCGCTTCGCCAACGAACCCGCGCCCGCCACCAGCAAGGTCACCGGCACCCACGGCTACATGGCCCCGGAACAACTCATGGGACAAAAGATCGATGCCCGCGCCGACCTCTTCTCCGCCGGAGTGATCCTCCACGAACTGCTCACCGGCAGCAAACCCTTTCAGGGCGCCGCCACCCAGGAGATCACCCAGAACATCCTCACCCAGCCCCCCAGCGACCCCGCCTCCTTCGATGCCTCCATTCCGGCTCCCTTCTTCGCCGTGGTGAAAAAGGCCCTGGCCAAGCGCCCCCGCAATCGCTTTCAAAACGCCGCCCTCTTCATGGAGGCCCTCACCCTGGCCCACCAGAACCGCTTCGCCCCCTACCTGACCAACGACAACGACGACCCGGCCTGACCCGCCCCGTCAATCGACTCCCCCGCTCTCGCCGGTGATGGTCCGAAAGGCGATCCCGCGCATGACCGGCACCTCCGCCAACGGACGGCCACGGTACAACTCCAGCGCCAGCACGGCGAAATGGCGGTCCAGTTCCACCCGCTCCCTTACCCGCGCGCTCTGCATGTGGAACCAATAGGCGGTCCAGGCGAACCGCTCCGCCCAACTGGCCCGGTTCGGCTCGCAATACCGCTCCAGCACCCGCTCCACCAACTCCAGCGGCTCGGCCCCGGCGCACTGCTCCAGAAACAGGGTGATCTCCTGACTCTCCTCGAACCAGGAACTCGCAATCCCCGGAATCTCCCCCCACACCCCGCTGGTGCGCACCATCTCCTCCGCGCTCTCCGGGTCCACCCCGCCGTACTCCGCGAGGATCCCGGCGGCCAACTCGCTCCCCTCCAGCCGACGCGGCATCCACTCGGCCACCCCGATGGCCTCGGCCAACTGCAGCAGCCCGGACGAGGGAGGGATCCCCTTCTCCAGCCCCACCGCGATGTTGTGCCGGATCGCCACGTCCAGATACTC
Source organism: Magnetococcales bacterium (assembly GCA_015231915.1). Classification (GTDB taxonomy): domain Bacteria; phylum Pseudomonadota; class Magnetococcia; order Magnetococcales; family Magnetaquicoccaceae; genus Magnetaquiglobus. The sequence continues at coordinate 11,000 of JADGAR010000004.1, read as the reverse complement.
CTCCGAGACATCCAGGAAATATTCCCGCCGGGCCGCATGCCGCAAGGTCCGCGTCACCTCCTTGGCCGCCAGGGGCGGGGTGATCCAGGCGTCGGCCAGACCGATGTTCTGCTTGAGCAGCACCGATCCGATGCGCGCCTGCCGGTTCTGCTGATGGATCGACAGCATCAGGGATTGCGCCCCCACCCCGTCCACCTGCGAGGCGCGCAGGATCCGCACCGGCGCCCCCTCCGGACGGCTGGCGCACTCCACGCCCTTGATCCGCGCGGTCTTGATGAGGGTGTCCAGCGAGCGCCGTCCCTTTTCCGGCAGCCAGTTGCGGATCACGATCAGCCGGCGCAGGGCGGTCGGTGTCAGCAACCGTGCGTTATGCAGCAACCACTGCAACGCCTCGTGACGCACCTGCTCTTCCGGATGCAGACACAGGCTCACCACCGCATCCTTCATGCCGGGCAGGGCGGAACTGGCGAACTCGCCGATCAGGGCCGACTGCGCATCCAGGGGGAGCGCGCGGATCATCTGCGCCAGGGTATCGCCAATGGCGAACGGATCTCCGCCATGCTCGTCCACCAGGCTTTCGAACATGGCGTCGATCTGCCCGCGCGTCGGCAGTTCCCCTTCCGGGGCGAAGTGGGTGATCTGATATTCATAGACATCCAGCAACTCCTGGGTGATCTCCAGCTTGGCCTCGGCCAAGGCCTCCAGGATGCCCACCAGGAGTTGCGGCGCGAAATTCTCCTCCCTGGCCTGGGCGACCACTGCGTTCTGGAATTCGACAAAGATCTCCCTGGCCCAATCGAAATGGCGCTCCATGCCGAAACGAATGTTTTGCAGGGAATGGGACAACAGGATAAAATAGGCCGAAATCAGATAATCGTCCGATCGCCCTTCCGACGAGGCGAACTGCTCCCGCAGCAGACGCAACAGGTCGAAGATCAACACCGGTCGCTGTTCGAACACCCCCATCACCGCCCTGGAGATCAGCGCGGGGCGGTCCCTGGCGATCTCCCCGGCGATGCGGGCGGCGAACTGACGCAGTTGACGTTCGGTCACCCTGCTGCCCGGAGCGAACGGCTCCCAGAACGCGGTACCGGGAGCGGCGATTTCGTCGTTGCGGGGATGGCGTGCGAACTTCTCCTCCAGCCGGCCCAGGGCGCGGATCAGGACCGCCCCGTTGCGGATCCGTCCGGTTTCCGCCAGACAGCCGAAAAAGGCGGTCAGGACCGGAGGGAGGGCGAGGAGTTGCGGCGGCTTGAGTGTGCCGCTTTCGGGCAGGGTCTCCAGGCAGCAGGCCTCCACCGTGCGGGCGGTCCAGCGTTGCGGCAACCGGTCGTGATGGGCGTACATGGCCTCGACGAAGAGCGTAATGATACGCTTGCATACCCGTTTCTGTCGGGAGGTCAAACCGGCGAAGTGTTGGCTGTGGGAAAACGCTCCGATCCACTCTGCGGTGAGACGGTGGAGGGCATCCAGCTCTTGGTCCGAGTGCTCACCCATGGAGGCGACCCTTTGATTGGTTGACGGGATGGCGATGGGATGAGTTTAACTTGTTTGCGGCACGTCACCAAGGCATGAAAATGCTGCTATCAAGGTATGAAATTTGCATAAATCCACTTGACCGCAACCACGACATGGATCCTTGACCCCTCATGCCCATCGCCGCCAACCTGACCCGCATCCGCGACAACATCGCCGCCGCCTGCCTGCGCGCCGGTCGTGACCCGGCGCAAATCCGCCTGCTGGCGGTCTCCAAGACACGCACCCCGGAAGAGGTCCGCAGCGCCGCCGACTCCGGCGCCACCCTCTTCGGGGAAAACCGGGTGCAGGAGGCGCGCGACAAAATCCCCCTGGTGGAACGCACCGGCCTGGAATGGCACCTGATCGGACCCTTGCAACGCAACAAGGTTCATCTGGCCGTACAGTGGTTTCACATGATCCATACGGTGGACTCGCCGGAACTGGCCAGAGAAATCTCCGCTCGCGCCCCGGAAAAATCCCCCATGCCGGTATTGATTCAGGTCAACCTGGGACAGGAACCGCAAAAAGCCGGCGTGGACCCCGCCGCAGCCTTGCCGCTGGCCGAAACCATGGCGCTCCTGCCAGGGATCGCGTTGCGCGGCCTGATGGCCATCCCGCCCTGGACGGCACGAGCCGAGGATGCCCGCCCCTGGTTCCGCGCCCTGGCGCAACTGCGCGAAGAGATCCGCGCCGCAAAGATCCCCGGCATCGACATGCAGGAGCTCTCCATGGGCATGAGCCACGATTACGAGATCGCGGTGGAGGAAGGCGCCACCCTGGTGCGCATCGGCAGCGCGATCTTCGAATGATTCCACCAACTCCAACACATTAACGGAATTTCGGCCATGGTCACGAATGTTCAATGCACGAAAACCGTCGGCGGACGCCTCGGATGGACGGCGATTCCGCTGCTGGGATGGATGCTGTGGCTGCAGCATCCCGCGCCGGCAATGGCCGCCGAGGATGGGATCGACAAGAGCCTGACCACGGCCTCGGATGCCCTGGGACGCGACGCCCTGGACGAGGCGGACCAGCTCTTCACCCAGATCACGAACACGGAAAAGGCAAGCCGGCGCCAACGCGCCACGGCCTTCGCGGGACGCTGCGCAGTGCGCTACAAGATGAGCCTGGCAAACAAGAATCCCGCCATGATTCCCCAGGCCATCAACGACTGCGACCGGGCCATCGAGCTGAAATCGGACATGCAGCAGGCATGGCGCATCCGCGGCGTGGCCCTGCTGAGCGCCGGCCACCCGGATCGGGCCGCCGAGGACCTCAACGTGGCGGTGGCGCTGCATCCGGATGACTATCTGGCCTTTCAGAACCGCGCCCTGGCGCTGGTGAAGCTGGGACGCTCCCAGGAGGCCATGGCCGAACTGGATGCGGCGATCCGCCTCAAGCCGGATCACCCCTGGAGCTACTACAACCGGGGCCGCCTGCATGTGACGCAAGGCAATTGCGAGGCGGCCATCGACGATTTCATCTCGTTCATCCGCTTCAAGCGGGATCACGAAGAGGTCTACCGGCTGCGCGGCCAGTGCCGGCTGCTGCTGGGATTGCCCCAGCAGGCGATCGGGGATTTTTACGAATCCCTGCGGCTCAAGCCGGCCAACAATCCGGATGCCCTGTTGCTGCGTGGCATCGCCTTCTCCCTGCTGGAGCGGTTCGTGGAGGCGGAACAGGATCTGGCCACCGCCCTGCCCCTGGCCCCGGGCAACATCGAAACCCGGCTGTGGCTCTTTCTCGTGCGGGAGCGGCTCGGCAAGCCCGGCAAGGAGGTGCTGAGCGAACCGGCGACCCGACTGGATGCCACCCGCTGGCCGGATGCCCTGGCCGCCGTCTTCCTGGGCAACCTCCCCCCGGAAAAAGGACTGGAAATCGCCCGCCAGAACGAGGATCCGGTCGAGGCCCGCAAACGGGAAAATCTCGCCCTGCTGCTGCTGGGACACCTGGCACGGATCAAGAATCACCCGGACGAGGCGACGCGCTGGCTGTCGCAAATCAAGAACGGACCCGGTCGCGAGGCCCCCTATTTCCGCACGGCGCAACAGGAACTGCGCCAGGTGTCGTCGCGAGCGCCCGCAGGCAAGGGCGTGCTCCCCTATCCCCCCGCCTCGCCACGCTCGCCGGCGAGCACGGCGAGCACGGCGACAAAGAAGGCCCCGGAGGCCAAGGCACCAGGGGAAGAAGCCACGCCTGCCCCGGTCGCTGCCGCGCCCGCGCCCAAGGCCGAGACACCGAAAACACCTCCGGAAGAAAAAAATGCGCCAGCCAAGGCCAGGAAGGAACCGGCACGGCCTGCGCACGCCGCCGCCCCGAACGACGACGACGTGCCCACGGTGCGCGCCACGGCGCGCGGTCCAACCGATGTCGCCACTCCCCAGGCCAAATCGCCCCGGCCAGCCGCGACCGAACCGGCGGCAGCCGCCCCGGCGCCCAACGTGAACCCCAAGGATCTGCAAGGCAAATATGCCTTCAAGGTGGCCTCCTACACCAATGCCGCTTTCGCCACCAACGCCCTGGCGCACTATGGCACCCTGGGGCTACCGGTCTTCATGGAACAGGGGGTGTTTCAGGGCAAGAACTATCAGCGCATCTGGGTCGGCCCCTTCACGGACGAGGCGCAGGCCACGGCTGCACGGGAGCGGATCCGCTCGATGCCGAATCAGAATCCCACGGAGGTGGTCAAGAAATGACGATCGACACGAATATCGCCTTCATCGGCGGCGGGGCCATGGCGCAGGCCATGATCAAGGGACTGCTCAACGCCGGGATGCCCAGGGAACGCATCCGGGTCGCGGAACCGCATGCCGGGCAACGGCAAACCCTGCTGGACCGCTGCGGGATCAACGCCGCTGCCGGCAACCTGGAGGTGATGGCGGGGGCGGAGGTGGTGATTCTGGCGGTCAAGCCTGGGGTGGTTCCCGTGGTGCTGCAAGAAATCGCCGCGCATCTCGCCCCCGCAGCGCTGGTGATCTCCATCGCCGCCGGCGTCACCCTGGCGACCCTGGCGGAAGCAGCGCCAAACGGCCAACCCCTGGTGCGGGTGATGCCCAACACCCCCGCCCTGGTGGGGGCAGGGATTTCGGCAATGATCTGCGCCCCGGACACCCCCCGGGAACAACGCGAGCTTGCCAAGGCGATCCTGGCTTCCATCGGCCTGGTCGAGGAACTGGACAGCGAGGGGTTGATGGACGGAGTGACGGCGTTGTCCGGCTCGGGACCGGCCTATGTGTATCTCATGGCCGAGGCCCTGTCCGACGGCGGGGTGGCCTGCGGGCTGCCGCGCGGATTGGCGGATCGGCTGGCGGTGCAGACCCTGCTGGGATCGGCGGCAATGCTGCAAAAAAGCGGTCAGCATCCCGGCGTGTTGAAAAATCAGGTCACCTCGCCAAGCGGCACCACCATCGCCGGTCTGGAGGCCCTGGAGCAGGGCGGGGTCAGGGGCGCGCTCATGGCGGCGGTGAAGGCGGCCTGGCAACGCTCCCGGGAATTGAGCGGCGCCAACAAACGCGCCTGAGGCCACTTGCAAAAGAAAGGATGACGACATGGGTATCGGCAGTTCCATCGGCACGATCCTGGATTTCCTGCTGGGGATATACGGTTGGATGATCCTGATCCGGATCCTGCTCTCGTGGGTCAATCCGGATCCGTACAATCCCGTCGTGCAGTTTCTGATACGGGCGACGGAACCGGTTCTGGAACCGTTCCGGAGGCTCATTCCCCCCATTGGCGGACTGGACATCTCGCCGGTGGCGGCCCTGCTGGCGGTCCATTTCGTGCAGCGTCTGGCCGGGACTCTGTTCCACGGCGGAGGCATGGGCGGCGGTATCGGTTCGCTGCTGGCGGAACTGCTGGGGCTGGTGCACCTTTTATTGACCTTCTATCTGCTGGTGCTGCTGGCGCGGGGGGGGTTTCACTTCCACTCCTGGTACGGCTTTCGGCAGGGCAGGCCGGTACGGATCGATCTGCGTCATCCCCTGATCCGGTTCGTCTTTCAATCCACGGAACCGGTGTTGCGACCATTGCGGCGCTGGGTGCCGACGCTGGGCGGCATGGATCTCACCCCGCTGGCGGCGGCTCTTTTGCTGATGATCGTGTTGTCGCTGCTCCAGGATCTGACCTCGGGATTGATGCCGCACGTGCCGATGATGCGCTGACGATGGGGGCCTGGCGCTGGGAAGGAGAAGACCTGCTCCTTGCGGTACGGGTGCAACCCCGCGCCACCCGGGAGCGGATCGGAGGGCTGCGTGGCGAGGCCGTCACGGTCCACCTGACCGCCCCCCCCGTGGAGGGTGCGGCCAACGCGGCCTTGCGCAAACTGCTTGCAGAGGCGCTGGATGTGGCCCCCGGACGGATACGAATCGTCCGGGGGGAGCATTCCAGGGAGAAGACGGTGCGAGTCACCGGGCCATCCCGCGCCCGCGTCGAGGCATTGCTGGCGGGATGCGCGCCGGAATAAAAACAGTCAGGAAGGGGTCAACCGGCGAGGGCCTCGTCCACCCAGGCGTACAATTTGGTCTTGGGCAGTGCGCCGATCTTGGTGGCGTGGATCTTGCCGTCCTTGAAGATCATGAGGGTGGGGATGCCGCGCACGCCGTAGCGTCCCGGAGTGCCGGGGTTGTGGTCGATATTGATCTTGGAGACGATCAGGCGACCCTTGTACTCCACGGCCAGGTCTTCCAGGAAGGGAGCGATCTGCTTGCAGGGTCCGCACCAGTCCGCCCAGAAATCGACCAGAATCGGCATGGTGGCTTGCAGCACGTCCCGCTCGAACGCGGCATCAGAGGTTTGCAGGATGTTTTCACTCATGAATGGGTGGCTCCCTTGGAATAGGCGGAGTGTTGAAGATGATCTCAATGGCGCCTCTTAAAGAACGCGATGCCTTGCCTGACGCCACGGCATAGGCTAATTTCGACGCGTGGGAATGTCAACGGTCGCCGAAAGGACGACATCCCCCTTTGACAGGATACCCGCACCTCCAGTATGCTGTACCCGATCAACCCGCAAGGCGTGGTTAGCTCAGTTGGATAGAGCGTTGGCCTCCGAAGCCAAAGGTCATTGGTTCGAATCCAATACCGCGCACCAATCAAATCAAACGCTTACAGCCACTCGCAAGGTGGCTGTTTTTGTTTCAGCAATCAAATAGCAATCAATTGGAAAAAATCGCTCCCGGAATCGGGGTTCGCGGGTTGCCTGCCAGGAAGGGAATTCCCATGCCCTCCCCCGACCCGGACTCTCCCCGCCAGGGAGGGGGGGCTTCCTCCTGGTGGACCCGCCTACGAGGACAGGGTGGCCGCCAGGATCGATTGCAAGGTGGGGGTGGTCGGTGCCTCTCATGCCGGATTCGGCTGATGCGGGTGGTGTGGGGGTGGTGTGGGGGTGGTGTGCGTCTCCCTGGCAGACTCCACCCGCAACCGGAAGGGCCACCCCCTCCTGGCCGGATCCACTCATGTAGGGGTTCGGCAGGCACTCCTATGGTACACACCTTCACGGAACCACTTGCATGAATGAAGGATCCGGCGTTGAATGTGGTCTTGGAACGCATCCAACGACGTTTCCAGGAGGCAACATGATCGATCTAAGCGTTGTGAGTGCTCTGATTGTAATGTTGTTGGTGGTTGCCTTCATAAAGCAAATTTCTTTGACGTTTCTGGTTCTGATCGTCTTGGTTTTTCTCTTGTCTCATCCATGGCATGTTCTTGCAACTTTATGTAGTTTTGCTATGGGTCGCACCTTTCTGTACAAGATCACCGGTTGCGACGAATACGACCCGCGCAAGTTTCAAGTCAATGAGATGTCGCAAGATCATATAATGACAGATATCGTATTGCTGGCATTATTGTTTGCTTTGTGGTGGTTTCTTGGGCAAGCACTCAAGGATTTCCACACGTAGAACGCTCCCCCACCGCGTCAGACTCGACCGATTGACGGACAAGGCCGCCTTCCCTGGCAGCCAAGGCAATCACCAGCATTTCGGCGTTCCCAGCCAGCTTTGCATGGACCGGGTTTGCCTGCCGATGGATTCGCAAGCATGGGCAATGAGCGTTCCGCCCCTCACCAGCACGGCTTGCAGGTCATCCAGGAAGGGTTCCAATTCGTCCGACGCGATCCCCCGGCCTGCCTCGCATCTGGCGCGGCCAAGGGCGCGCAACTCATTCAGCAGGGCCTTGCCGTCGTCGAAGTCCCGCTTGTCGGAAAGCTGGTGCCGCTTCTGGTACGGATCGGCGGCTTCGACCGGGGGCAGCATGTCGGCATCGAGCAGACGCAGCTTGCCCTTGTGGGTGATGCGGATGGATACGGTGTGGCTGGGTTTGGTGGTCATGTCGTATTACTCCTTTCGGGGAGGTTGATGGACCGGGTGCCGAAAACCGCAATACGACGGCGCGCTTCTTCCCCCTGGCGGGGTATTGTATCCGCGCACACCCGGCCCGCATGACGGCACGCACAAGCCATACCGGATTGCAGGCACAAAAATACCGCATGGCTGACGGGTGCGGTATCCGCGTATTGATATCGGGGTTTTCGGCCCCGTTGATGCAGGTTGCCATCTCCTTGGCGGGGGAGTCAAGGGAGTGCGTTGGCATCCTGCCAGGGGGAAGCGTGGATTTGGCCACGCCACCGGCCCGCAACCCGCCATCGAGGCAAACGCGCACAATGGCCCTTGTAGCCGTTCGAGACACTGCCCGGCTACCCACCCCACTTACCACCCCATCCCTGAAAACGCACCCACGGCCTCCGTGGCGCAATGGCGGGCATCATGGAATGGCAGGATACCCGTCCCGTGCGTCAGGAGGCACCAGCCTCCCCCGATCATTGGGTGGGAGGAGACGGCGCGAATCCATGCGCCCGCCTCCTGGCCGGGATCAAGGAACGACAGCAAGATCCCTATGGACGGGATCGGCCCGGATCGGATAGAGTATTCTGCAACTGCGTATTGCCTGCCAGGAGGAAACCCCCATGACCACCATTACCATCCCGTTTGACACGCTGGCCTTTGTGAAGGAACTGGAAAGCGCCGGGATACCACAAGCCCATGCTGAAGCCCAGGCAAAGGCGTTGACCACCGTCATGAGGCAGGTGGATGCCCGCGTGGACGATCTCGCGGCCAAACGCGACAAGCAGAACGAAGAGAAATTTGACACCCTGTCAGATCGAAATGAACAGCATGTGAAAGGCCGTCTGGATGGTCTGGCCACCAGGCAAGAACTGGATTTCAAGTTGGCCACTGTGGAAGCCAACCTCAAGCGGGATATCAAAGAACTGGACACCAAGATGGAAACCCGACTCAAAGAACTGGAAGTCAATCTCAAGCGTGACATGAAGGAAATTGAACTCCGCATGGTGATCAAGTTGGGTGCCATGTTCCTTGCCGCATTCGGTCTGTTGCGTCTCTGGCCCATCCCGGTTCAATACGTTCCACAGACACCCGCCACCCAGGAGATGCGCTTGCCCACCCCTCCACCCGCGCCCCCGGCATCCCCATCTCCCCGTTGAAAATGCCCCGCCTTGCCCCTGTGCGCGTTTCTGGCGCGTTTTCCCTTGCTGGCGGCACCCTTTTCACCCATCACTCTCTCGCGCATCTGAATAGCCCTTTTCAACGAGCGCACAATTGCGCCGGTTGCCCGGGAAGGCTGCCGGAACGGCCAGGAGGGTGCCCAAGGCCGTTTCACCTCCAGGTGATGAACGGCGATCAACCCGCCCTCGGCAGGCAATCGGGTGAATTGGCCGCCAGCATCGTTTGCCCTCTCACCCCCGCCAGCAGCGTACCCAAAGCCACCACCCGCATCTTGGCCGCCTGGAAACAAGCCCGATACGGCAACCCCTCCCCCATGGCATCCTGGAGAGCCTGACCGGCCAGACGCTCCCCGGCGGCCAGGAGGGTCAGTTGCCCGGCATCCAGGGCATCCCGGTTGGGGGTTCCGTCCAGGAGGATGGCATTGACCATGCGGGTGATGGCGAGATAATACCGGTCGGCGTTGCGGCTTCCCTGGCTTCGGGCATATTCGACGAACGCGCGGATGGTGTCTGTCTCCTGGTGCCGCATCTCCTTGCCGATGGACCGTGCCTGTTGCCATTCCAAGGTCGCCCGCCGTTCCGCTTGACGTGCTCGCCGTTGCGCTTCCCTGGCGGCCCGTTCTTCCAGGGTGGAGAATGCCCTCATGATCTCAACGGATCGTTGCGCCGCCATAGGGGATCGCAGAACCGTTGAAAGCATGTTGGCCCCGGATCGGGTGAAGCCAAGCGGATTGCCTCGGTTGGCTCTGTCTGGCAGATTTGAAGTCACAATTTGTGATTTCAAAATGGCCGTCTCCTCGTCAGTCAAACGGAAAACGAAGTCATCCGGGAACCGCGCCTGGTTCCGTTTGACGGCTTGGGAGATGGCGCGCGGTTCCACCTCATAGACGGCGGCCAGATCCTGCCCCAGCATGAAAGGCTCCCGGCCAGGAAGGGAGATGATTGCATTCCGAATCGATTGGACGGTGACAAGTTGTCTGTTCATCGGGAAAGCTCCTCAAGCGCGGTTCGGAGTTCATCATCCAACAGACGTTCGATTGCCTTGGCGTCGGTCTCGGCGGCCAACGATGCGGCCACACGATAGGGAATGCCTAAAATCCGGTCCCTGGTCCTCCGCGCCATTTCGAAAACTTCCCGCTTCACATCCTCGGCATCAAGAAGCGATCCCTTCAGCCTCCCCAGTTCCAACTCGGCTTTTGCCCGCCGTGCCTTGGTCAGCAGGTGCCGCTCTTGCGCGGTGTCGTTTTCTTGCGGACGACCGTTTGCGCGAACGGCCCGATCCCGCAGCATGCGAATGTAGGCCACACGCACCGCGTCAGGATCGAAACCCTTCGACGGCATGCCAAGGACCTTCAACACGTCGCGCAGATTCCGCGCCGACATGTCCAGAAAAGCCGCCATCTCCTCTTGCGTCATCTCAATACCTCCTGTCAAAAACGGAACCGGAACCATTATAAAACTTTTCTATCACTAGATGCCTGTCGTGCCCGCGAGGAACCCGCACGGCTGGGGGGCTAGGAAGGACCCATGGCCATGAATGATGACCATGGATGTCTTGCTGGCGCGTCAGGCAGCAGGGTGGCAACCTCCCTCCGCATGCTCTTGGCACCGCCACATTCCCAGCCTCCTGGCCTTCAAGCTGACATCGATGCCCACCGATCCCCACCGTCCGCATGCCCGGCACCAGTGCCAGAACATCCCATCCACGATCTCCGGCTTCTGGGTGGCCCGGCCAGGGTGGGGTTCCTGCCAGGGAATGGCCCATGGCCAGCAGCCAAACGCCTGACGGAACTCCAAGGCGTTCGTGGGTGGCCCGCCTTTCGGTGGGGTGGATTCCCCGGCCAGGGTAAAGCCCCCTTGCGTGCCGCCCGAACCACCCACGCCGGGGGTGGCCAGTGCCGGGGGTGGCACAGCTTCTGGCGGCACCGACGCGGTGAGTTGTGCCCCAGGGTCACCATCGTTTG
>JADGAR010000049.1 GCA_015231915.1 Magnetococcales bacterium | reverse complement strand
GCGTGTCGGTTTCGTATGGGCGGTGGGACATCTTGTGTCTCCGGGTTGCAGGCGCAACGCCTGGCGATAGGCGGTTTCGGCCTCGGCGAATCGTTTCTGCCGGTGGAGCAGATTGCCGAAATTGTTGTGCAATTCCACGTCGCCGGGCTGGATGCGCAGGGCGTTGCGATAGGCGGTTTCGGCCTCGGCGTACCGTTCCCGGGCCTGCAGGAGATTGCCCAGATTGTGCCACGCCCCGGCATGGCGCGGTTGGGCGCGCAAGGCTTCCCGATAGGCGGTCTCGGCTTCGGCGTGGCGTCCGTTCTGCTGCAACAGGTTGCCCAGGTTGCCCAGGGCGTCCGCGTGGTCCGGCTGGATGCGCAGGACCTGCCGGAAGGCGGCCTCGGCCTCCGGGAAGCGACCGCACATGGCCAGTTGCACCCCCTGGTCGTTCCAGGCCGCCGCCATTTCCCGGGTCAGGCGGGTCAATTCGTCGGCCATTTTGCGCACGACATCGGACCAGGAACCCGCCTGGGACTGGCGAAACAGCCGCAGGCCCGGACCATACCATACCGAGTCGTCGCGGCCATGCTGCCAGCGCCAATCCGCGCCCCGCGCCGGGAGCATCACCCAGCACGGTTTGCCCAGGGCGCCGGCCAGATGGGCGAGGGCGGAATCGATGGTGATCACCAGATCCAGCATGCCGATGATGGCGGCGGTATCCGCGAAGTCCCCGATGCGGTCCCCCAGGTAGGGCAGGGGCTGGCGGGCCGGCGGCTGGCGGGCCTCCTGTTCGCCTGCGCCTTTTTGCAGGCCGATGAACACCACGTTGGGCGTCTTCCACAAGGGGGCGAGGGTGGCCAGACCGGGCAGGGAGCGGTTGGCGTCGTTGCGATGGGTGGGCGATCCCCGCCAGGCCAGTCCCACCCGCAACCCCTCCATGGCCAGCAACGGGCGCCATTTGGCCGTATACCCCTCCGGCGGGCGCAGGTAGGGAATGGCCTTGGGCATCGTCTCCAGATGGCCCGGTATGGAGAGCAGATGGACCCAGTAATCGTGGGGGGGGTACTCCATGTCGGGGGTGGCCGGCAGGAGCCGGTCCACTCCGGCCAGGGTGGCGAACAGAGGCGCCAGGGCGGGCGGGCAGACCAGGGTGATGCGGCTGGCCCCGCCGGCCTTCAGGGGGGCCAGGCAGCGGCAGAACTGAATCTGATCGCCAAAGCCCTGTTCGGGCAGGACCAGCAGCGAGCGACCTGCCAGCGGCTCCCCGCGCCACATGGGAAACGGGAGTCCGGGGGGCACGATGCGCCAGGGGTGCTCGCTTTGGAGCAGGCGTGCCCCGTACAGGGACCATCCTTCCTGGAAGCGTCCCAGGGAGAGCAGCAGAATGGCCAGATTCCATTGCACGTCCACCGCGTCCGGGCGGGCCTGCAGGGCCTGCCGGAAGGCGGCCTCGGCCTCGGTGAACCGTTTTTCGTCCCGCAGCAGCAGGCCAAGGTTGTTGGCGGCCTGCACATAATCGGGCTGCAGGCGCAGGGCCTGCTGAAAGGCGGCGATGGCCTGGGGCCATTTGCGCTGTTCCTGGCAGAGAATGCCCAGCTTGTAATGGAAATCGGCCTGTTCCGGTCGCAGACGCAAAAGTCGCCGCATCACGGTCTCGGCCTCGGCCCATTTTTGCAGTTTGCGCAGGGCATCGGCCAGGTGGTACTGGAGTTCCGGTTCGCCCGGTTGCAGGCGTGCGGCCTCGCGCCAGCAGGCGGAGGCCTCCTTTAATCTGCCGTGCTGTTCGTGCTCGATGGCCGTCCGTTGGAGCGTCTCGGCTGGGTTGGGTGATTTCATGGATTTCCGGTCAGGCGCGAAAGTTCCTCCCCCACGCGGCAGACCACAGCAGACCAGTCCCCCGGTTGGGTTTGTCGATAAAGACGCATGCCGTCAGGATACCAGGGTGATCTCTCGCCTTCAAGCATCCAGCGCCAGTCGCAGCCGTTTGCGGTCAGCATCACCCAGCACGGTTTGCCCAGTGCCCCGGCCAGATGGGCGAGGGCGGAGTCGATGGTGATCACCAGATCCAGCCTGGCGACGATGGCGGCGGTATCCGCGAACTCCCCGATCCGGTCGCCCAGGGCGAGCAGGGGCTGACCGTCCGGCGCTCTGCGGGCCTCCTCCTCGCCCCGGCCTTTTTGCAGGCTGACGAAAAACACCCCTGGCACCCGCCACAACGGTGCGAGCGTGGTCAGGCCGGGCAGGGAGCGGTTGTGGTCGTTGGCGTGGCCGGGATCCCCCCGCCAGGACAGCCCCACCTTGAAAAGCCCCTCCGGCAGATGCAGCCCCGCCGCCCGCGTCGTGTCGGGGGCGAGATAGGGGATGACCGCCGGGATGTGGCCTCCCGTCAGATGGGGGATGGAGTGCAGCATCACCCAGAAATCGTGCCGGGGCAAAACGGGATGCTCCTCGTGGGCGAGCACCTCGTCCACCCCCTCCAGGGAGCGCATCAGCCGGCACAGCGCCGCCGAACAGACCAGGGTGAGCCGGCCAACCCCCATGGCCTTCAACAGCGGGGCATAGCGGCAGAACTGCAACTGGTCGCCCATGCCCTGTTCGCCCAGCAGCAGGAGACTCTTTCCGGCGAGGGCCTCGCCGCGCCACATGGGAAAAGGGAGTTCCGGTCGCACCACGCGCCAGCCGGTCTTGAGGGGATGATGACGGGCCTCGTGCAGCGGCCACCCTTCCGCGTATCGGCCTTGCGCCAGATACAAAAGGCTCAGGTTCCAGAGCACGTCGGCAAAATCGGGCCGGATCGCCAGCGCCCGGCGAAAGGCCGCTTCGGCCTCTGCCAGGCGTCCGGTCTCCCGGCACAGGTTGCCCAGATTGTTCCACGCCCCGGCATGGTCCGGTTCCACAGAGAGCACCCGCCGGAAGTGGGTTTCGGCCTCGGCGCGTTGCCCGGATTCGTACAGGAGCACCCCCAGATTGTACCGGGCAGAAGGGTAATCCGGGGCAATGCGCAATGCCTGCCGGTAGGCGGACTCGGCCTCTGCGGGGCGACCACGCTCCCAGGCCAGCACCCCCAGGTTGTTGATGACACTCGCATCATGCGGGCTGAGGCGCAGCGCCTCCCGCCAGCAGGCGGCGGCCTGTTCCGGGTCGCCCAGCCCCTTGTGGCAGCCGGCGGCCAGGTTCAGCAGTTGGGGGTCCGGCGCAAACTCCCGGCCCATCCCGTCGAGGACCGTCAGGGCCTCGGCCAGCCGGCCCGCGCGGTAGAGATCGAACGCCCGGCCCGCAGCGGCGGCGAATCTCCCCCGATCTCCCCGTACCTCCATCACCCGTCTTTTTTCGGCGGCGGTTTGGCAAACAAGGCGGTCAGGATCAGGATCCCGCCCACGATCACCACCCCGAGATTGATCCAGGTCAGTTCAACGGCCTTTTGCGACGCGATTCCGATCAGGTTCAGTTCGTACCGGGTGATGTCGGGCTTGTGCGGATCCAAAGAATGCACGATATCGGACTGCTTCAGCAGATTGACGAATCCGACCGCCATGGCCAGAATGCCGGCTCCGGCCAGCACCATTTTCTTGATCATTCCGCATCCTCGATTCGATAGAGTTTGAGCTTATTGTGCAAGGATTGACGGGTGATGTCCAGCAGTTCCGCCGCGCGCACCTTGTTGCCATCGGTTTGGCGCAGCGCCCGCTTGATGAGGTCGATTTCGAGCCATTTGCGATGTTCGGGCAAAGAGAGGGTCTCCGGGCCGACGGCATGGCGCTCCGGCTGGCGGTTTTCCAGGAGCGGCTGGGAGCAATGGGCATCGGTGATCACCTCCCCTTCCGGGGTGAGGGCCACCAGACGTTCCACCTCGTGTTCCAACTGGCGGACATTGCCGGGCCAGGAGTGGCTTTCGAACAGGGTCAGGAGTTGCGGGGAGAAGCCTTTGGTCTTCTTTTTGAAGCGGATGCTCACCTGTTCCAGAAAGAGCATCATCAACGGCAGGATGTCCTCGACGCGCTCCCGCAACGGCGGGAGGTGGATGTCCACGGAAAAGAGGCGAAAGAAGAGATCCTCGCGGAAGCGACCGGCCTTGACCTCGTCGCGCAGGTTTTTGCTGGAGGCGCTGACGATGCGGAAATCGTAGCGGTGGATCGTGTTGCCGCCGAGGCGCACCCCTTCCATTTCCTGGATCGCGCGCAGGAATTTGGGCTGGATGGTCAGGGGCATGTCGGAGATTTCGTCCAGGAAGAGGGTCCCGCCGGTGGCCTCCTCGAAGCGTCCCATGCGGCTGGCGGCGGCCCCGGTGAAGGCGCCCTTCTCGTGGCCGAAGAATTCGCTTTCCATGAGGGTTTCCGGTATGGAGGAGCAGTTGACCGCCACGAAGGGGCGCGAGCGGCGTTCGCCGGGGCGGTCGTGGATCAGGCGGGCGATCACCTCCTTGCCAGTGCCGCTTTCGCCGGTGATGAAGACGTTCACCGGCAGGGGATTGACCTGTTCCACCAGGGAGACGATCTGCCGCATGGCGCGGCTTTGGGCGATGAAGCGGTTGTTGCCCGCGAGGATGCTGGCGGAGCGGGCAATTTCGGTATGCATTCCTTTTGTAATTTCTATGATCTCGCCAGTTACCGTGTTATGTTCAATGGCGAGAGAAAGATATTTTACCAGTTGCAGCAACAATTCTTCATCGGATGCGTTGAACTCCTGGTTCTCTTGCTTGTTGAGGAGCTGGACCGCCCCGATGGGATAATTGCCGGCCAGGCTGCGGATGGGGACGCAGATGAGGTTGCGGGTGACAAACTCGGTCTGCCGGTCGCTGATGGCATGGAAGCCGGTGCGGCGCTCCAGGCCGGTCTGGATGACGGTCCTGCCGGTGAGGATCGCCTCGCCCACCAGGCTGCCGCGCATGGGGGCGATGATGGCCTTTTCCCGCACGCCGGTGCCGAATTTCAACCAGATGTTGTCGCTGGTCTGGTCCACGACAAAGACACTGCACCGTTCGCACTGGGTGAGGCGCGGCAGGATCTCCACGAAAAAGCGCATCAACGCCTCGAAGTCCTCCGGACCCCAGGCGCGGTGGATCCGCTCCAGGAGGGATTTGAGGGTCTCCAGTCGGCGGTTGATTTCCGTGGTTTTGTCCATGCGCGCTCCGTGACGGGTCGTGCCGTTGGGTTGGGGTTGCCATGGGATACGTATCGTCACCAACCCGACAAACATTTAGCAAAGCCGTTCAGGCGACCCACGGGTCGTCCAGGAAGGCATCCAGGTAACCCACCAGCTTGTCGTCGCCATAGTGCTCCTGGGCAAAGGCGCAGCCGTTGCGGCGGATCGTTTCGGCCTGGCGGGGATGTTCCGTGATGAAGCGCAGGATGGCGCGCAGGTCTGCCAGGGTCTCGAAGGGCAGATAGTGCTCCCAGGCCACAAAAAAGCGCTCCATGTCCGCGTTCGCGCCCTGTTCGTTCAGCAGCAGGGCGCCGGCGAGCGGGGCTTCGAAAGCGCGATGGGTCACGATGCAGCGCATGTTTTCCCGCATGGTCAGGTTGAGGCAGCAGGTGGCTTCGGCCAGCCGCTGAAAGTGAATGGCGTAGCTGTCCAGAATGGGCAGTCCGTCCGTTTCCGTGGAGTGGGGCCGCGCCTCGATGGGCAGGCCCCACCCTGGCGCGCCGGCCAGCCAGAAGGCGCGCGGCCAGGTGTATCCCTTGTACCCGCCCGCAAAGAAGAGCAACGGTCGCAAGGGATGCTCCGGGGCACGGGGGGGCACCCCATGGGGGAGCGGGGCATGCAACACCTTGCGCCTGAACTCCGGTTCCCGCCACATCGCAAGCGATGGCATGTCGCATTCCCAGAAGACATCCACCAACCCGGCGAGCGCCTTGATCCCCGCCTGCATGTGCGTCTCGACCGATCCGTTCGTCACCGGGGTGGTGTCGCCCAGGATCCGCCGATGCAGGGTCCAGGCGTCGGTGGTGAAGAGCACGATGCGCAACGAGGGCTTCCAGGCGCGCAGCTTCGTCAACAGATGCCAGATCGACTCATCGACCTGCATCATCTCCATGACCAGCACTTCGACATCCGCGCGCACGCACGCCTGCACCACCTCGGCACGGGCCTGAGCCGTCGCCGGACGGGCCATCCGTTCGACCTCCCAGCCGTAGGCCCGCATGCCGGCGGCCACCCGGGCGCCCATGATCATGGCGCACAGGACCATGACCCGTCGCAACCGTCGCCTCCCGGCAGCAGGCAGCGGCGGGATGACCAGCCCGGCTCCGGCCCGTCCCTGCCGCTGCAACGCCTCCGGGGTGAGGGGCGCAACCGCCGTCGTCGGGTCGAAAATCCGCCGGAAATGGGGCATGGCCCCCTGCACGACCTCCAGCAGGCGCGGCAATTTTTCTTGCAATTCCGGCTGGTGCGTCTGGCAGGAGAGAAAGATCAGGACCAGCGACAACGCGAAGTGGAAGAGCGTGATCCGTTCGGCGTCGGAGGCCGCGTCCACCTGCCCGGCCAGGGGACGCAGACCGCGCTCCACCTCTGTCGGGTTGTCGAAGAGCAAGCCGAGGGTGGCCAGCACCAGGGAGATGCGCGCGTCACGCACCCCCCGGTTGGCCATCCCCATGGCCAGAATGTACACCGCAGACACCTGGGATTGGGCCACCAGGGTTTCCAGCGCCCGCAGACCCTCCTCCGGCGCGAACGCGTGCTTCGACAACAGCGCGACCAGTTGATTGGGGTGGCCGCTCGCATTGACTTCGAGAATGGATTCAAGCAGTGGTTTCATCTCCCGATGGCCTCGAGGTCGGCTTACTGCCATCCCCCGCCGGTGGTGACCTGCTTGACGCGTTTCGCCTGGGCGTAGCGGTTGCCGTTGGCCCAGCAGTGGCGGCAGAGCGCCAGATTGCCCGCCAAAGAGGGGTCGCGGCGGGCAAGATAGTGCTCTTCGAGCGGGGCGGAGAGATAATCCAGTTGGTCGATGTCGCTCCCGACGAGCGCTGCGGCGTCGAATACCGGCGGGCCGCAGTAGAAATAGACCCGGTCCCCGAACAGCATGGGACCCGCGCAGGCGCACCAGCAGGGAATGTCCGCCACTTCGGTCTTGCGCACCCGCTCCCAGAACAGGTTCATGGGGAGCACGTTCAACCGGTTGTGGTATTTCGCGGTCAGACGGCTCACCAGTTGCGCCTCCTCGGCGGGGTCGTAGATGCTCATCTCCACCCGGTCGATGTACTGCCACACCTCATCGGCCACCCGGTCCATCTCCCTGCCGGTGGTGTTGACGATGATCGATTCGATGGCCGGCGAGGATTTCAGCAACGGGATCGCCTCGTTGAAGTGCTTCCACAGCAACGGCTCCCCCGGTCCGTGGAGGTTCACGGCACCGATGGTGTAGCCCGACGCCTCGGTCACCTGGATGAAGCGCCGCACCTGCTCCATGGAGAGCTGATAGCGTTTGGAGGATTTGCGCATCTCCCCGTGGGCGCAATCCAGGCAGTCGTTGTGACAGGCGGCCACCACCTCGAAGGCCATGACCTCGATCCGTCCGGGGGCCGGCCCGGGCGCCACGTCGGCAGCGGGGGGGGTCAGCCGGCTGGCGGCCATGGCCACCGCCTTGCCCAGCCATTCCGTCAGCCGCGCCGGCTCGCCGAGCGCGCGCAGCCAGGGACCGAGCAGCAGCAGCGCATCCTCCCCGTTGGGGTGCGCCTGTACGGCTTGGGCGTACAACCGTTCCGGATCGTCTTGCGCCAGGGCCTGGTCGATGGCATGGGCCAGGGAGGCGCTTTCCGTCTCGAGCGGCTGTTGCACGAGGGATTCGAGCACGCCATGAACGAACCGTGCCTGCTCGCCGCTGGCCGGATCCCCCTCCAGCAGCCGGGCGGCCTGCCGCAAGGAAGCCTGCGCCTCCTCGATCCGGCCCAGCTCCTTGAGTACCAGTCCCAGGCCCAGATGAGCCTGGGGGAGGCCGTCGTGCCGCGTGATCGACTCCCGGAACGCCTCGCTGGCCGCCTCGTGAAGCCGCAGTTCCACCAGACAGGCGCCCAGATTGTACCAGGCGGCGTAGAGCGACTCATGCTCGGGCTGGTGCCGGATCCAGGCGCGATACAGCCCCACCGCCAGGTGGGTTTCGCCCGCCTCCCGCATGGCCTGGGTCAGGGCGAACAGTTCCGGCAGGGTCATTGTGCCTTGCGTGGCGTTCAGCAGACCGGCGGCATACGTCTTCATGTTTTCCATTGTTTGTCTCCCCTCATTGGCCGGCAAACAGCAGATGATCCAGATAGCCGATCAGTTTGTCGTCGCCGTAGCGCTCCCGTGCAAAGGCATGGCCCGCCCGGCGGATCTCCTCGGCGGCGTCGGGCTGTTCCGTGAGGAAACGCACCACGGCGGTCAGTTCGGCGATCGAGGAGAATTCGAGATAGTGTTCCCCGGCGATGAAATAGCAGTCCATGTCCGGCGTGCTCTCCTGGAGCAGCAAAGCGCCGCTCAGGGGCACGTCGAAGGCGCGGCAGGTCACCACGTACTCCAGATTCTGCCGCATGGTCAGATTCAGGCAGCAGGTCGCCTCGGAAATCCGTCTCATGTAAGCCAGAAAGCTGGCGTGATTCTCCTCCGGGGTGAGGCGCAGCGCGAACAGGCTGGAGGAGTATTCCGTCCGGCACGGCAGACCCGCCTGCCAGATCGCGGTGCGCCAGAAGGCGCGCGGCCAGTTCCACCCCTGGATCGATCCGGAAAAGAGCGGCATCGGCAGCAAAGGCGCCGTCGATACCGGGAACGCCCCGCCCACGGGCAGGGGATTGGCCCGCAGGACCTTGCCGGCCAAAGCCGGCGAATCCCACAGGGGCAGCGTGGGCAGATCGTGGCTCCACACCCCGTCGAGCACATCCTGCAACGGCGCCAGGATCCCGGCGGCCCGTCCGCCCCAGGTGTCGAACAGCACCCCGACCACCTTGCAGGCCGGCTGGCTCTGGCGCAAAAAGAGGCACAACTCCCGGTAGGGTTGCCCGTCGTGCCCGATCACATGGTCCAGGGCCAGAATCAGCACCTCGGCCCGCGCCTGGACGCACCGTTCGGCGATGGCGCGGCACCCCGTCGCAGGGTCGAGGGTCGGGGGATGGCTCATGAAATCCGCCAGCCAGCCATAGCTGCGCATGGCCAGCGTCATGCGCAGGCCCAACTCGTCGCCGATGCCCCAGGTGGCGATCATGGCCGAACGCGCCACGCGGGGCACTCCGGCAGGGGGCAGGGCATATTGTACCAGTCTGGCCCGCTCCCGGCCTCGTTGGCGCATGCGCTCCAGGTCGATGGCAGGTGCGGGGGCGTTCCGGTCGAACATGGCATGGAAGCGGGGATCGGTCCCGCGCAGGATGTCGAGGATCCGCGGCATCCCCTCCTCGCCCGCCGGATCGGCGAGCTGTGCGCGCAGCAGATGCACCATGACCGGATAGACCACATCCAGGTTCAGCTGTTCCTGCTGCGCCGGGGAGAGGCTGCCGACGAGGGAGGCCAGGCCGTCGAAGCCGCGCCGTTCTTCGATGGGATTGTGATATTGATGTCCGCCGAGGCACAACGTCATGAAGATGATGGGGTGCCGGTGGCCCAGGTTGGCCAGCAGCATGGCCGTCAAATAGGCGGGCCGGATTTGCATGGCGGGGAGCAGCTGCCACAGGGCGGCTTGCATCTCCTGTGCAAGGTGTTGACTGCTTTGGACCAGGTCGATCAATCCTTCGATATCGTCCTGTTCCTCGAGTCGTCTGACCTCTTCCAGATAAGGCGACCGGTTCATCACCGCAACACCCGGTCCACCACCCGCGCCAGGGCATCGACATCGACGATCATCTCCATGCCATCGACGATCGCGCTCATCAGGCAGCCGTAGTGGCAGCTGTTGAGGGAGGTGTAGTACATGTTGATGAACTGGGGAAAGGAGGGGGACATCAGCTCGATCAGGGTGGCGCCCGGCTGGCTGAAGACGATGTTGGTGCCCCCCGAACCGAACGGGGCCACGATGACCCGGGCGCTGTTGAACAACGCCAACTGTTCCCCCACGCTCATCTGTTCCGGATAGACCACCCGGAAGCCGCGGGCGGTCAGCATTGCCACCACCGCGTCCTCGTTGACCATGCGCGGGGGTCTGCCCTCCATGCGTTCCCGGGACAGAAAGAGCAGCTCGGTCGCCGGACGAGTGGTGTCGATGCCGAAAGCGGGCAGCAAACGCTGGCGCAGCCAGGCGACATTGATCGCCGCGTAATTCTCCGGGGAGATCACCGAGGGAAAGAGCAACGTCCCCACCCGCAAAAGCTTGCCGGAGAAAAGCCGGATGCGCCCCGGATCGATGCCCAAGGCCTGGAGGGTCTCGAGTTGAAACGGCAGCAGCGGCGCGCGCAGGATCAAAGGGATGTCGGCCAGTTCCGGCATGGCCTCCACCGCCCAGAGCCGGGGAAGCATTTCGATGAACCAGTGGTGCCAGTTGGCCCAGGAGGGACCGGAGAGCATCAGGGCCGGACCCTCGATGTACTGGTCCTCGCCACCATGCAGATAGTAATTGACATCCAGGGGCATGCGCAGAAATTCGACCGGGAAGCCGAAGCCCGCGTTCAGCTCCAGCGGGACCTCCAGCCGGGTCATGCGGCGTTTGCTGGCCTGGGCGAACCAGGTGGTGGTCTCCTCGGTGCGTCTTTGGTGGTGATAGCTCTCCTCCATCAGGAGGTGGCGCTCCAGAAAGACGCCGAAACCGGGAAATTCGATGCGTGCGTCGGTCAGGCGCGCCACGAAGCGGGGCAAAGGCGCGGTGGCACGGACGCGGAAGTCGAAAAAGTCGATGAAGGCGGCCACCTGTTCGTCGTGGATGGGGAAAAGGTCCTCGTAGCCCTCGCCGCGCACGCACAGGCCCAGGTCCAGGGGGGGTTGGGCGTCGTGGGCGGGGGGAAACGGGCGGATCAGGTTGCCGGGGCCGGTCAGCAGCTCGGCGGCAGAGGCCGCTGGCCGGCACCAGCGCCATACGGAGAGGTGTTCGTAGGCCACCAGGCGGTTGGGCAGTTCGAGGTCGATGGGGGCCTGCGGGACGGCGTCGCCGTACAGCATCCCTTCCAGGTGGTCGAGCAGCCTTACGTCGCCGTACTGTTCGCAGGCGTAAGCGTGACCGGCCCGGCGGATCGCCTCGACCTGATCGGGCGCGCGGGCGAGCAGGTCGGCGATGGCCGTCAGTTCCGCCAGACTGGAGAACTCCAGATAGTGTTCCCCATGGACGAAATAACGGCTCAGGGTGCTCTTGCCCTCCCGAACGAGCAGCGCCCCGTCCAGCAGGGCCGCGAAATCCCCATCCGTCGCCGGATCCGGGTAGCGGGGATGGGCCGCCAGGTGCAGCTGGCAGGCGGGGAGGGGGGCGGGGCCGGGCCGGATGGAAAGATGGGCCGTGCGGGCGGCGCTTTGCCACAATCGGCGATGACCGGTCAAAAATCCTTCCAGCCACATCGTAGCTTCAAGGGGCGCGGCTGGCGCGACCGGCGCTGCGCCACGGGGCAGCGGCAGCGGCAGCACCTTGCCGGTCAAGGCGCGGTCGGGATCGGTCAGGCCCCAGAAGGCGTCGATCAGGGGCGCGGTTTGTTGCAGGATGCCATCCGGGAGGAACTCCGGGTCCAGCAGGGTCATCACCACCTTCAGGGAGGGGTGCATGCGTCGCAGCAGCGCCACGGTCTCCTGGAAGATCCGGCAGGCCTCGTGAGAGCGTTCCTTGGAAATGGCGAAACTCTCATCGACGATCAGCAGGTCCGCAGGGTCGCTCAGGCAGGCCTGCAGGATCGCCCGGCAATCCTCTGTGCGGTCATAGGCGTTCAATGCCAGGTCGCGCACCTCCCAGCCCCGCTGGCGCATGGCGGTGGTCAGGCGTCGCTCCGCGTTCAAGTGGGGCCGCATGTCCGGTCGGGAGGAGTCCCACGGGTAGGCGGGCCAGAGGGATTTCGGCAAGACGCGGGCGCGTGTCGGCACCAGGACACGGCGGGGTTGCCGACGTTGCGGGGGGCATGGGGGGGACAGGGGGAGCGGTTCGTGGCTGCGTGGCGGCACGGTTGGCAGGGCATGGGGGTCGAAACGCGATGCGAGCCAGGGAAACACGGCGGCTGCCAGCTCCAGGATGCGGGCGTCCCCGACCGGTGTCCTTTGCAGCTGCGCCATGACCGGAACCAGGATCCGGTTGAAAAGATCGAGGCGTTGTCCGTCCGTCTGGCCGGCCATGTGGGCGGCGAGCCAGCCAGCGCCCCGTTCCCACTCGAAGCGGTTGCCGAAGAGCAGGCCGCCCGCGCACAGGCCCGCGCAGATGGCGGGATTGAGAATGGCGCGGTTGGCCAGCAGCATGGCCAGGATGTAGGCGGGCCGGATCCGTCCGGCGGTCAGCAGGCTGACCAGGGTGGCATGCAGTTCGTCGTGATCGACCGGTGTCCGTTGCACATAGGCGACCAGTTCCTGGACATCCTCCCCGGCGTCCAACAGATAGACGGTCTTCAGGAATTCCCGCATGGCGGCGACTCGACCGGCTGACCGGTCAATGCCGGAAATGGCGCACGCCGGTAAAGATCATCGCCATGCCGTGTTCGTTGGCAGCGGCGATCACCTCGGCATCGCGGATCGAGCCGCCGGGCTGGATCACCGCCGTGGCCCCGGCAGCGGCAGCGGCGTCCACGCCGTCCCGGAAGGGGAAGAAGGCGTCCGAGGCCATCACCGTGCCCCGGATCGGATCCTCCTCCACCCCCTTGGCGCGGGCCACGTCCCTGGCCTTGGCGATGGCGATGCGGGAGGAGTCCACCCGGCTCATCTGCCCGGCGCCCACGCCGATGGCGTTTTTGTCCTTCACGTAGACGATGGCGTTCGACTTGACGTGCTTGGCCACCTTCCAGGCGAACAAAAGGTCGCTCAGTTCCGGCTCGGTGGGATGGCGTTGCGTGACCACGCGCATCTCCATGGCGTCCAGCGGGGCGGAGTCCGCCTGTTGCACCAGGAGTCCGCCCGCCACCCGTTTCAGGTCCATGGCGCGCGCGTCGTCGGACGCCCGGGCCGCTTCCATGGGGTGGGTGCTCTCCAGCAGGCGCAGATTGGCCTTGGCAGCGAAAATGGCGCGCGCCTCGTCGGAAAAACCCGGGGCGATGACCGCTTCCACGAAGGTCGAGGCGATCTCTTTGGCCAGGGAGGCGTCCACCGGACGGTTGCTGGCGATCACCCCGCCGAAGGCGGAGACCGGATCGGCGTCGCGGGCGCGCACGTAGGCGGCGGTCAGGTCCGGGTCGCTGGCCACCCCGCAGGGATTGGTGTGCTTGATGATCGCGATGGCGGGTTCGTCGAACTCCCGCGCCAGTTCGAAGGCGCCATTGGCGTCGTTGATGTTGTTGAAGGAAAGCTCCTTGCCCTGCAACTGCATGGCGGAGGCGATGTTGCATCCGGCAGGGGTGGCGTCGCGATAGAACGCGGCCCGCTGGTGGGGGTTTTCGCCGTAGCGCATCTCTTGTTGCTTGCGGTATTGCAGGGTGAGGATCTCCGGAAACAGTCCGGGTTTGCCGGCCTCGTCCAGGGCGGTGAGCCAGTTGGCGATGGCCCCGTCGTAGGCGGCGGTGCGGGCGAAGGCCTTGCGGGCCAGGGCGGCGTTGGTGGCCGCCGTGACGCGACCGGCATTGGCGCGCATCTCTTCCAGGACCCGGGCGTAATCCGCCGGATCCACCAGGACGGTCACGAAACGATGGTTCTTGGCCGCCGAGCGGATCATGGCCGGACCGCCGATGTCGATGTTTTCGATGGCCTCTTCCAGGGTGCAGCCGGCGCGGGCGACCGTGGTTTCGAAGGGGTAGAGGTTGATGGCTGCCAGATCGATGGGGAGCAGGTCATGCTGCTCCATCTGGTGTTGGTGCTCCGGGTTGTCGCGCACGCCCAGCAGGCCGCCGTGAATGCGCGGATGCAACGTCTTGATGCGACCGTCGAGCATCTCGGGGAATCCGGTGAAGTCGGCCACTTCCCGCACCGGGATGCCTGCGGTCTGCAAGGCGCGGGCGGTGCCGCCGGTGGAGAGGATTTCGACTCCCATGGCGGTCAGTCCCTGGCCGAGAAGTTCCAGCAGGGTCTTGTCGGAAACGCTGATCAGGGCGCGTCGGATCGGGTTCGGGGACATCGGCATCAACCTTTCATGAGGGTCTGGAAAACAGGGCGGCGAAAAAACCGTCGCAGCCGGCGACATGGGGCAGCAAGGTCAAAAACGGTTCTTCCGGATATACTCCATCCTCCCCCCGGCGCGCCAGGGTTCGCGAGGCGGGAAGCAGGCGAAATGCGCGATTTTGGCCGAGAAAGGCCTCGACCACCGCCTCGTTTTCCTGCCGCAGCAGGGAGCAGGTGGCATAGAGCAGCCTCCCTCCTCCGGGACGTACCAGTCGGGCGCCGGCGTTGAGCAAGGCGCACTGACGGTCGTGGAAGGCCGCGACCTGCTCCGGGGTGATGCGCCATTTGATTTCCGGATGGCGGCGCAAGGTCCCGGTGCCGCTGCACGGGGTATCCACCAGGACCGCGTCCGCCTTGCCGGTCATGGCGCGCAGCCACGGATCCCCTTCGTGACGGATCGCCCGTGTCCGGATGATGGAGGCCCCGGCGCGCTTCATGCGGGGGCCGAGACGGGCGAGTCGTCCGGCATCGGTGTCGGTGGCCAGGATGCGGCCCCGGTTGCCCATCATGGCGGCCATTTGCAAAGTCTTGCCCCCGCCGCCGGCGCACAGGTCCACCACGCTCTCGCCGGGACGCGGGGCGAGCAGCAGGGGGATCCATTGGCTGCCGGCATCCTGGATTTCGAACAGCCCCTGCCGGAACGCGGGCAGGGTGGTCACCGGGTGATGGCGTTGCATACGCAGGCCATCCGGCAGGTCCGGCAACGGTTGGGCCTCCATGCCCGCCGCAGCGAGTGCGGCCATCACCCGTTCCCGGTCGGCACGCAGGCGGTTGACCCGCAGATCGGTGCTGGCCGGCTGGTTGAGGGCCGTGGCCAACTGCATGGCCTCCTCCTGGCCCCATCGACCGGCCCAGGTCTCCCAGAGCCAATCCGGCAAAGAGACGGCCACGGCGGGCGGCAGCGGTTCGGGAGGGGGGGAGGGGGGTGCGCCGGCCAGTTCGGCCAGGGCCAGGGTCGCGAGTGCCTCCGGCGAGGCCGAGTCGGCAGGGTGGGCGAGCCTGCGGCGGTGTCGCAGGGCCAGGAAGACGATGTCCCCCACAGCGGCCCGCTCCTTTGGGCCGGAGCCGCGCTCCTGGAAGAAACGGGTCAATACCGTGTCCGCCGGGGCGACGCCGTTCAGGATCGCTGCCAGGGGTCGGGCCGCCAGCAGGGCGTCATGGGGTTCCGGGGGCATCAAGGCACCTGCGGGGCGTCGGAGGCCAGGGTGACCTCCAGGACGCTCTTGACCAGCACCGCCAGCGGCACGGCGAAGAACACACCGGCCACCCCCCATACCGAACCGAACACCAGCACCGCCAGCATGATGGTGGTGGGGTGGACATGCACCGTCTCCCCCAGGATCAGCGGCGCCACCAGATTGCCGTCGAGCAGTTGCAGAATGCCGTAGACGATCAGGGGGTGGGTCGCCTCCCAGGTCAGGCCCCACTGGAGCACCGCCAGCACCACGACCGGCACCGTGACCACTGCCAGTCCCAGAAAGGGGATCAGCACCGACAGGCCGGTGAGCACCGCCACCAGGAAGGCGTACTGGAAGCCGATCAGCACGAAGGCGATGTAGGAGGTCAGACCCAGCAGCAGCATCTCCCAGACCTTGCCGCGAATGTACCCCCCCACGCCGAGGCTGACTTCGCGCATGACCCGGTTGAGCAGGCGGCGGTCACGGGGCAGGTAGCGTTCGAAGGCGGCCAGCAGGGAGGTCTTGTCCTTGATGAAGAAGAAGACCAGAAACGGCACCAGAAAGAGATAGATCAGCATGGAGAGCAGTCCCGGCAGTCCCCCCTTGAGCAGCGCGGAGATCGACTCCGCAGCCCACTCCTGGGATTTTTCCACCAGGCCCACGATCATGTTTTCCGCAAAAGGGGAGTCGATCCAGCGTGAGGCGGATTCCGTCAGGTGATGGAGCTGGCTTTTCAGGGTGACGGTGATTTTCGGGATTTCGGCGGAGACCCGCGACAGTTCCTGAACCATGGCGGGGATGAAGACGAAGAGCGCCGCCATCACCAGCAGCATGAACAGGGTAAAGACCACCGCCACTGCCAGCCAGCGAGGCACGCGCAGCCGTTCCAGGGGGCGGATGACCCCTTCCAGCAGGTAGGCGAGGATCACGGCGGTCAGATAGGGCGCCAGTGCCGAGCCGAAGAACATGAGCATCAGGATGGCGGTCAACAGGGCCAGGAAGAGTCCCATGAACTGGGGGGTCAGCAGGCGTTGCAGATATCCGGTGATGAAAGTGGGCATGGGGTGGTGGTGCCCCTCAAGGGAAGTCGGGGAGGATAAGGGTCAGGGTGCCCGGTTGGACGAGACGGTAGAGTTTGATCACGTGTTTTGCCCGCATGCGGATGCAGCCTGCCGAGGCCGGGGTGCCCAGGTGGTCGGTGTGGGGTGTGCCATGGATGTAGATGTAGCGTTCGCGGGTATCGATTCCCGGTCCCTGGTTGATGCCCGGTTCGAGGCCTTCCAGCCACAGGATGCGGGTGGTGATGAAATCCGCGTTGGGATCGGAGCTTTTCACCACGATGTGACCGGTGGGCTGACGGGACTTGAAGACCGCGCCGGGGGGGGCGTCGGTGCCGATGGTGGCGCTGACGCGGTGCAGTCCGGTGGGGGTGCGACCGCTGTCCTGTTGATTGCCGAAGCCGGCCCGACCGGTGGAGACCGGCCAGTTGCGACGGATTTTGCCGCCGTCTGGTTTGGCGCCGAGGAGATAGAGGCGCTGTTTGGCCCCGAGGACGACAATGGCGGGCTGGAGACCATCCCAGCCCGCCAGTCGCAGACGCTGTTTTGCCAGACGCAAGGCGTTATTCATCGCCTCCCAGGATGCCCAGCAGGCGGAGCAGGCTCGTGAAGAGGTTGACCACGTTGAGGTACATGGAGAGGGCGGCCACCGGCGGGGAGACGGCCCAGGGTTGTGCCTTGAGCTGTTGGGTCTCGAAGAGGATGTAGCCCGCGAAGATGACGCAGCCTGCTGCCGAAATGGCGAAGGAGAGGGCCGTGGAGTGGAGGAAGAGGTTGATCAGTCCGCCCACCACCAGGACGATGAGGCCGGCGAAGAGCATGCCGCTCATCATTGAGAGGTCGCGTTTGGTGGTGAGGGAGTAGAAGGTGAGGCCGGTGAAGACCGCGCCGGTCATGAAGGCGGCCTGACCCACGACACCGGCCATGCCGGCGCCGACGTAATGGGCGATCATCGGGCCGAGGGCGAGGCCGGAGATGCCGGTGAAGAGGAACAGGGTGGCGGCGTTTTGGACCTTGAAGGCCAGGAACATGGCGCCGAACATGAGGAGCATGAGGATGATGGGGTGTTCGCGGGCGAACGGGAGGGTCATGCCCACGTACCCGGCGGCCACGGCGACGATGAGGCTGGATGCGAGCAGGGCGTAGACCTGCTTGAGATAGGTGGCCACATCGCTTTCCGTGTGCATTGCGGGCTGGACACGGCCCCATGGGGATGCCTGGGTGGCGGTGGGATATTTGGGATCGTTGATCATGGCTTTGACTCCGATGGCAAAGTCGACATTTATGGATGATCCATTATATCAGGATGCGGGCGAAAAAATCAAGGTCTCCGAAGAAAAAAAAGCCATTCCCAAGCGATCCTCGCTTTGTCGAGGTGTCTCGTCACACTCTGTCCGCGAAGTTTTTATCCAGTGACTGGGCATCCACAAGAACCGTTCCATGCCGACCGGAGTGCCTCAGCCAAACTCGCAAACATTCAAGGACGTGGTTGATTTTATCGCCGGGTTCGACGAGAATCGTATTGTCTGTCTTCCTGTTATGGAGTTATCAAAATGCTTGATTTTATTGAAACAACTGCTGGAAAGCTGCCTGGAGAACTGCTCAACAGGGGAATCTCTGCGGAGCAAAGGATCTTTATCGCCATCCCGGAAGAAGAAGATCTCCTTCCCGGTCGTCAGACCACAAGGCTGCGTGTCACGGCATCCGGAATCGAGACAGACGATACCATAGATGCCTTGATTGAAGCAGTCAGAGACGAAGTGTGTCTCAATATAAAATGAGAATTATTCTTGATACTAACATTCTGCTTAGTGCCGGGATGAAGGAGAATTCCAGCCCAGCCCAGGTTGTTCGCTGGGTGGGTGCGAATGCTTCTTTAATTGAAATCAACCAATACCGAAGATGAATTGTTGCGGGTCATGTCCAGACCACAGATCGCCAGGCTGCTTTCGCCGCTCTTTGTGGCGTACTTGAGGGAGATGGCAGTCGATTTTCTTCATTTCCATGACCTCTGACAGTAAGCCTGCCTTCAATCTCCCCCAGGGGAAAGCTTTGGTTTCCACCGGTTTCTTTTTTTGCTTGCGTCGCACAGGAAAAACATGCGAACTTTATCAGTTGATTCGTGAATGATTGTCGCATGCGATCGCACATGGTGATTTTGGTGAACAAATACCGACATGGAGCTTGATGAGCGATGGAAATGGATTTGACCAGTCAGTTGGTGGCGTTCGTGCAGGTGATCTTCATCGACCTCGTGCTGGCGGGGGACAATGCCATCGTCGTGGGCATGGCAGCGGCTTCGGTGCCCGTGGAACACCGCAAACGGGTGGTGATCTGGGGTACGGCGGCGGCGGTGATCCTGCGCATCTTCTTCGCGCTGCTGACCACCCAACTGCTGAAAATCATCGGCCTGACCC
Source organism: Magnetococcales bacterium (assembly GCA_015231915.1). Taxonomy (GTDB): domain Bacteria; phylum Pseudomonadota; class Magnetococcia; order Magnetococcales; family Magnetaquicoccaceae; genus Magnetaquiglobus. Next base: position 11,267 of record JADGAR010000049.1, on the reverse strand, counting down.
TGGCGGGGGGGTTGCTGCTGCTGTTCGTCGCCTGGCAGATGTACCAGGAATTGCGCGCCAGGGCGCGGGACAACGAGGGGGACGGGGAGAATGCGGCGGACGGCACGTCCAAGGACAAGACGGTTCTCGCCGCCGTGATGCAGGTGGCCATGGCCGATCTGTCCATGTCGCTGGACAACGTGCTCGCGGTGGCCGGGGCCGCCAAGGATCATCTGGGAATCCTGGTGCTGGGCCTGCTGGTTTCGGTGGTGATGATGGCCTTCGCCGCCAGCTACATCGCCCAGTTGATCCACAAGCACGCCTGGATCGCCTGGGTGGGACTGGCCATCATCGCCTACGTGGCCGTGGACATGATCTGGCGCGGCACCCAGCAGGTGATGCCACTGGTCTCCTGACGCCCGGAAACAAGACATGACACAAGCACGCCCCTCATTCGCGCGACACCTCCCTTTCGTCCTGATCGCCCTGCTCGGCGCGGCGGCCTTCGCCATGATCGCCCTGGGACGCGGCGAATCGATCAGCGCCGCCTGGCTGGTCATCGCCGCCCTGTGCGTCTATGCCATCGCCTACCGCTACTACAGCCTGTTCATCGCCCGCACTGTCCTGGCTCTGGACGCCGAACGCCCGACACCGGCGGTCAAATACAACGACAACAAGGACTTCGTCCCCACCAACCGCATCGTGCTTTTCGGCCACCATTTCGCCGCCATCGCCGGCGCCGGCCCCCTGGTGGGACCGGTCCTGGCCGCCCAGATGGGCTACCTGCCGGGCATGCTCTGGATTCTGGTCGGCGTGGTCCTGGCCGGCGCGGTCCAGGACTTCCTGATCCTCACCTTCTCCATGCGCCGCTCTGGCCGCTCCCTGGGCGAGATCATCCGCTCCGAAATGGGGCCACTCCCCGGCAGCATCGCCATGGTGGGCATCTTCGGCATCATGACCATCCTCCTGGCCGTCCTCAGCCTCATCGTGGTCAAGGCCATGGCGGAAAGCCCCTGGTCGGTCTTCACCGTGGTCATGACCATCCCCATCGCCCTCTTCATGGGCGTCTACATGAAAAAACTCCGTCCCGGTCGCGTGGGCGAGGTCTCGGCCATCGGCGCCATCCTTTTGCTGGCCGCCATCATCGCCGGCGGCCACGTGGCCAATCACCCCACCCTTGGCCCGCTCTTCACCCTCACCGGGGTTCAAGTCACTTTCGGCCTCATCGGCTACGGGGCGCTGGCCTCCATCCTGCCGGTCTGGCTCATGCTCTGCCCCAGGGATTATCTCTCCACCTTCCTCAAGATCGGCACGATCCTCCTGCTGGCCGTCTGCGTGCTGGTGGCCGCCCCCATGCTCAAGATGCCCGCCGTCACCCGCTTCATCGACGGCACCGGTCCGGTCTGGAGCGGCGACCTCTTTCCCTTTCTGTTCATCACCATCGCCTGTGGGGCATGCTCCGGCTTTCACTCCCTGATCGCCTCTGGCACCACGCCGAAAATGATCTCCAGCGAACTCGACGCCCGCTTCATCGGCTACGGCGGCATGCTCATGGAGTCCTTCGTCGCCATCATGGCCCTGTGCGCCGCCTCCATCCTGGAACCCGGCATCTACTTCGCCATGAACGCCCCCGCCGCCATCCTCGGCACCAACCTGGCCAGCGCCACCACCGTCATCCACGGCTGGGGCTTCCACGTCACCCCGGAGATGATCACTCAACTCACCAAAGATGTCGGCGAACAGACGCTCCTCTCCCGCACCGGCGGCGCCCCCACCCTCGCGGTGGGCATGGCGCACCTCCTCTCTCTGTTCGGCGGCACCGCCTGGATGGCCTTCTGGTATCACTTCGCCATCCTGTTCGAGGCCCTGTTCATCCTCACCGCCGTGGATACCGGCACCCGCGCCTGCCGCTTCATGGTCCAGGACATGTTCGGCGCCCTCTTCAAGGTCCGCGCCCCCACCTCCTCCTGGCTCTCCACCGTGCTGGCCACCGCCATCACCGTGAGCGCCTGGGGCTACATCCTCTATCAGGGCGTGGTCGATCCCTTCGGCGGCATCAACTCCCTCTGGCCCCTCTTCGGCATCTCCAACCAGATGCTGGCCGGCTGCGCCTTGATCCTGGCCACCGTGATCCTCTTCAAGCTCAAACTGCAGAAACTGGCCTGGGTCACCATCGTGCCGGCTGCCTGGCTGGTGATCTCCACCGGCACCGCCAGCTTCCAGAAGGTGTTTTCCGCCAATGTCAAGATCGGCTTTCTGACCCATGCGGCGAAATTCCAGGATGCCCTCGACCAGGGCCTGGTGATCGCACCGGCCAAAAGCGTGGAACAAATGGCCAGGGTCGTCGCCAACGACCGCCTGGACGCCATCCTGGCGCTGTTTTTCATGGCGGTGGTTCTCACCATGCTCGTTTTCGGCATCCGTTCCTGTCGCAACGCCCTGCGCAACCCGCAACCGAGCGTCATCGAGGACGACCCGCCCTCCTGCGCCCACAATCCGTTGACCCGATGCTGTTGACCGGAGCGGCGATCTTGTACTAGACTGGAACGCATGAATTCCTTTCTCCAGGATCGACCGTAATCAATGGGGACATCATTGCACAGACTCCGTATCGATCAAGCCGTCATCGCCGACCTGGTGACCGAAGGGGCGCGCGTCCTCGACCTGGGGTGCGGCGACGGCTTGCTCCTGGAGCACCTGATCCGCCATCAGAACGCCCGCGGCTTCGGCGTCGAAATCTCCCACGAGGGGGTCCACAACTGCATCGCCCGCGGTCTGCCCGTTTACCAGGGGGACATCGACCAGGGCTTAAGCGACCATCACGACGACTCCTTCGATTACGTGATCCTCTCCCATACCCTGCACGCCATCCATCGCCCGGAATACGTCCTCAAGGAGGTGCTGCGGGTCGGCAAGAAGGGAATCGTCTCCTTTCCCAATTTCGGCTATTGGCGCGTGCGCTTCGGCCTGCTCTTCTCCGGGCGCATGCCCCGCACCCGCCTGCTGCCCCATCGCTGGTACGACACCCCCTACATCCACATGTGTACCATCCTGGATTTCCAGGATCTGTGCGCCGCCCTCAACATCCGCATCCTGCGCCGGATTCCTTTGGCCGTCGGCGGACAGCTCCCCAGGGCCACCTTCCAGAAGGGGTTCACCAAGTGGCTGCTTCCCCCGGTGACCGCCAACCTGCTCGCCCCGGTCGTCGTCTTTCTGTTGGAGAAGAATCAGGCATGAGACCCCCCATTCGAACGCTGCTGACCGCCGCCGACATCGAAGCGCGGGTGAACGCCCTGGCCGACGAAATCGCCCCCCGCCTGCAACCGGACGTGGTCATGATCACCCTGCTCACCGGCGCCTTCGTCTTCGCCGCCGACCTGGCGCGCGCCCTTTCGGCTCGCGGCGTCCCGGTCTGCCTGGATTTCATGATCCTCTCCTCCTACGGCTCCGGGACCACCAGTTCGGGCAGCATCACCACCCGCCTGGATTGCCGCCAGGATCTCACCGGACGCCAGGTCCTGCTGGTGGACGACATCCTCGACACCGGCACCACCCTGGATTTCGCCAAACGGACCCTCCTCGCCAAGGGGGCGACCCAGCTTTTCACCTGCGTGCTGTTGGACAAACCCACACGCCGCAAGGTGCCGGTGGAGGTGGAGTTCATCGGTTTCCAGGTGCCCGATCTGTTCGTGGTGGGGTACGGGATCGATTACAACGAAATGTATCGCGAGCTGCCTTATGTCGCGACCCTCGCCGCACCATGAACGCCCCCTTGCCCTGCCGGGGGGTCCTGTTCGACCTGGATGGCACCCTGGTGGATTCCGCCCCGGATCTGTGGGGGGCCATGAATCACGTCCTGGCGGCGCGCGGGCGGGCGCCGCTCCCCCTGGATCAGGTGCGGCATCTGGTGGGAAACGGCGCGCGCACCCTGTTGGCCAGGGGATTCTGGGGCGAAGGGGCCGAACCGCCGAGCGGTGACGACGACTTCGAGGCAGCGGTCGCGGAGTTTCTCGATTATTATCGTGTGCATCTGGTGGACCACTCCCGGCCCTATCCCGGCGTTCCGGAAACCCTGGAAAACCTGATGGGCCGGGGGATCGCCCTGGCGGTGGTGACCAACAAGCCGGAACGTTTCGCCCGTTCCATGCTGGAACAACTGGGGATGGCCGCCTGTTTCGTCCGGGTCGTGGGGGGGGACACCCTGCCGACGCGCAAACCCGATCCCGCCCCGCTCCACCACGCCTTGGAGAGCCTGGGGGTGCCTGCCGGGCTGGGGGTGATGGTCGGGGATTCGGTGGTGGATCTGGATGCGGCCCGCAATGCCGGGATTCCGGTGATTCTTCATGCCCGCGGTTACAACCGGGGGATCGATGTCCGGGAGTTGCGACCCGACCGGGTCATGGAGCGATTCGACCAGCTCCCGGACCTGCTCTCTTTTTCTGCATCGGCCAGGATGGAAACGACATGTCACAACTGAAACTCGGCCTTCCCAAGGGGAGCCTGGAGCAGGCCACCATCGAGCTGTTCGCCCAGGCCGGCTGGACCATCTCCGCCAGTTCGCGCAACTATTTTCCCAGCATCGACGATCCGGAGATCGTCTGTTCCCTGGTGCGGCCCCAGGAGATGGCGCGCTACGTGGCGGACGGCACCCTGGACATGGGGCTGACCGGCCTGGACTGGATCCTCGAGTGGGAGTGCGAGGAGAAGGTGGCCATGATCGGCTCCCTGGAGTATTCGAAAAGTTCCAACCGGCCTTGCCGCTGGGTGCTGGTGACGCGCCAGGATGCGCCGATTAACTGCCTGGAGGACCTGCAGGGCAAGCGGGTGGCCACGGAATTGGAGAATTTCACCCGGCGTTTTCTGGCCAGGCGGGGCATCGAGGCGGAGGTGATCTTCTCCTGGGGGGCCACCGAGGCCAAGGTGGTGGAGGGGCTGGTGGACGCGGTGGTGGAGATCACCGAGACCGGTTCCACCATCCGGGCGCACGGCCTGCGCATCGTCGAGGACCTGCTGGTGACCCGCACCATGATCATCGCCAATCACGCTGCGGTGGCCGATCCCTGGAAGAAAGAGAAGATCGACCGGATCACCCTGTTGCTCAACGCCGCGCTGACGGCGCGTCACAAGGTGGTCCTCAAGATGAACGTCCCGGTGGCGCAGGCCCCGGCGGTGATCGCTTTGTTGCCTGCCCTGCAGTCTCCCACCATCAATCCCCTGACCGATCCGGCCTGGCAGGCCGTGGAGACCGTGGTGGACCGTTCGGCGGTTCGCGACCTGATTCCGCGCTTGAAAGATCTGGGGGCTGTCGGTATCCTGGAATACGATCTCAAAAAGGTGGTATGATGGGGTCCATGTCATTCACTCCTGCGCGAGGATTGCCGCCATGCAGATTTTTTTGCAGTTGATTCGAAGCCTGTTCGCCCTGCCGGGCAGGTTGTTTTTCTTTTCCGGTGCGTTGCATGCACCGGTCCCGGTGGTGGTTCCGGTGCGTTCCCGGAGGCGCCAGCGCGTGACCGGACGGGAATTTTGAGCGCCATTTCAATTACGAAAGGGGTAACCTATGGAAGTCAAAATAGAAGGTCGTCAGGTTGAGATCGGCGATGAGTTGCGTGAGCGCATCAACAAGATCTTCGACAATCTGGACCAGCGTTTCGGGCCGTTGACCCACGCTCGCATTTCCGTGGAGCGTCATGCCCACAACAACGAGCAGCGCGCCTCGGCCAAGACCGTGGTCAACGTTGCCGGCAAGACCCTCTCTTCCGCCAGGGAGGCCGCCACCGTGATCGGTGCGGTCAACGAAGCCCTGGAGACCCTCACCCAGGAACTGCTCGCCCACACCGAAAGAAGCAAGAAGGATCATCGCTGATCTTTTTCCCCAGTGCCCCCCGGCGGTTTCTTCATGCCGGGGGGCAGCTCTCCTCCCTTGTTGGACAAAACAGCCCCCCTGGCGACATGCGAGATCGGATGGGAGGTCGGACGCCATGAACACCACGCAACGCATCCATGACGAAGTCAAACGGTTGCCAGAGGATTTGGCGGATCGGGTATTGGATTTCGTGCTGTTTTTGGAGCAACGGCATGGGGTGGGGAACGCGGTGGAACGGGCTAATGGGACCCCGGACGCCATGGACAAACTCTTTTCCAATCCGATTCCCCTGAAAGAAGGGGTGAAACTGCCGGTCGAACGGGAAGCATTGTATGACCGTTCCTGTCTTCGTTGACACGAATATCTGGGTTTATGCTTTGACCGGCTCGGACGATCGCAGGCATGAACAGGCCAGACGTCGGCTTGCGGGCCTTGGGTCACGACCCGTTGTCAATGGTCAGGTCCTTCGGGAAGTTGGGCGGGTTCTGTATGCCAAGTCCAAGGTGGACGAAGAGGGGATACGAGTTGCCATGAATTGCTTGTACGATATCTGCCAAGTTGTGCCGGATAATAGGGCGGTTCTTCTGCGAGCCTCATGCCTGCGGCAAGACTATCGCTTCAGTTACTGGGATAGCTTGGTGGTTGCTGCTGCACTGGAATCAGGTTGTGCCGCCTTGATGAGCGAAGACCTGCAACACGGGCAGGTGATTGAGGGTATTTTGACGATTTTCAATCCGTTTATGCAGGAGTGAAAAATTTTTTGTTCTTGAAATCGCCCGGTCGATCGTGCGACGGAACAAGGGTCGAATTGACACCAGGAGAGTGTTTCTGGCCGATAGATCCATGGAGACCGTCCATCCTGCCCGGCTCCTCGCCCTGGGAGATGTCGGCATTCGCACAGGCACCCCGCCTGGCAGTGGCATTCATCATTCCGATGGACTTTTGCCAAGGTATCAGCTATATTGATTATCAATTGATTTACAATTCCTCTCCCCCATGATCACGTGGACCGGATATGATCGCCGCTCTCTCCCCCTGGTGGGGTCGGTTGCCTTGGTTGGCGGCCCTTGGCCTGGGTTTGCTCTTTCTGGTGACGGACCTCCTGTTGCCCCTGGGTAGCGCGGACGGAGTGCTGCAAGTCGCCGTGGTGCTGGCAGGCTGGTGGATGCCTGCGCCGCGCCGGGCGATTCCGCTCCTGGCTGGCACCGGCACCCTGCTGGTCGTGGCGGGTTTTCTCCTCTCCCCGGATGGCGGGGAGATCCCCCTCTGGGTGATCCTGCTCAATCGGGGTTACGCCCTGTTCGCCATCTGGTGCACGGCGGTGATCCTGCTCGTTGCCAGGAACGCCATGGCCAGGCAGGAACAGTTGGCGCAGGCCCTGCAAATCAAGGAAAACCGTTTTCGCAAGCTGTTCGATACCATGACCAGCGGGGTGGCGGTCTACGAACCCTGGAACGATGGCGAGGATTTCATCATCCGGGAGTTCAACCGAACCGGGGCGATGATCAGCAAGACCGAAAACCGCGATGTCGTGGGCATGAAGGTGACCGAGGCCTTTCCGGGAGTGCGGGATTTCGGTCTGTTTGCGGTCTTTCAGCAGGTCCATCGCACCGGGCAGTCGGCCACTCATCCGGTGCGTTATTATCAGGACGAGTGGCACCAGGGCTGGCTGGAGAATCACGTCTACCGGCTGGATACGGGCGAGATCATCGCCATCTACAACGATCTGACCGAAAAAATGCTGGCAGAGAAGCATCTGCGTCTCGCCCGGCATGCCCTGGAAAATTCCCGCGACATGGTGTTCTGGATCCTGGAGAGCGGACAGATCTTTTGGGTCAACCGATCCGCCTGTCAGCGGCTGGGTTATGCGAAAGAGGAATTGTTGACAAAATATCCCTGGGATCTCAACCCCGCCCACCCCCACGAGCTTTGGCCGGCCCACTGGCAGGAGTTGAAGACCAAGCCCGGTCTGATGTTCGAGGCCACGCTCCTGGCCAGGGACGGTTCGCCGGTCGAAGTGGAAATCAGCACCAATTACATGGAGTTCGAACAGCAGGCATACAATCTGGCCATCGTGCGCGACATCCGCGAACGCAAGCATGCCGAGGCGATTATCCGGCGGTATGGGGCCATCGTGTCGGCATCCGACGACCACATGGCGTTTCTTGATCGCAGCTATGTCTACCGGGCGGTCAACCGCGCTTATCTGGCCTCCCATGGGCGGCGCTACGAGGAGATCGTGGACCATTCGGTTCGCGACCTGTTCGGCACGGAAGTGTTCGAGCGCATCCGGGAGAACCTGGACCTCTGTCTGGGTGGAGAGGCGGTCAACTATCAGGCCTGGTTCGATTTTCCCGTCTCCGGTCGCCGTTTCATGGATGTCTCCTATTTCCCCCACCACGAGGATGGCCGGGTGACGGGGGTGATCGTGGTCTCACGGGATACCACCGAGCGCAAGCAGATGGAGGATAAACTGCGCGTCAGCGAGGAGGCGGCGCGGCAGGCCAACAAGGCGAAAGGGGAGTTCCTGGCCAACATGAGCCATGAGATCCGTACCCCGATGAACGCCATTCTGGGCATGTGTCACCTGGCATTGCAAAGCGATCCCGGCGAGCGGCAGCGGCACTGTCTGCACAGAATCGAGACCGCTGCCAACAGTTTGCTGCGCATCATCAACGACATTCTGGATTTTTCCAAGATCGACGCCGGCAGGCTGGAACTGGAGGAGGCCCCCTTCGATCTGCATCGCCTGCTCGACCGGATCCTGGAAGAGATGCAGGTCAAGGCGGCAGGAAAGCCGGAGGGGGTCGTGATCGGCATGAACATCGCCGCCGGGGTCCCCCGCGTCGTGGTGGGGGATGGCCTGCGCCTGGGTCAGGTGCTGACCAACCTGTGCGACAATGCCGTCAAGTTCACCCATCGGGGGGAGGTCGAGGTCACGGTGGAGAGCATGGCCTTGGAAGCGCAGAGCGTTGCCTTGAGGTTTGCGGTGCGCGACACCGGCATCGGCATCTCTCAGGAGCAGTTGCAACTGCTTTTTCAACCCTTTCAGCAGGCGGACACCTCCACCACGCGCCGTTACGGGGGGAGCGGACTGGGTCTGGTCATCTGCCGTGATCTGGTGACCCTGATGGGGGGAGAGATTCACCTGGAGAGCACCCCCGGGGTGGGGAGCCGGTTCGAGTGTCAGATCCGTTTCCGGCTGGCCGCGCCGGAAGAGGCCGCTCGTTTGCCCCAGGAGGCCGCCGATGCCCGGGAGGAGGTCGATCTGGCGGGACGGCGGGTTTTGCTGGTGGACGACCTGGCGGACAATCTGGAGTGGATGCGGACGTTGCTGGAAAAGCGGGGCCTGTCGATCACCATGGCCGGCAATGGCCAGGAAGCGGTGGCGGCGGTGCAAGCCGCCCTGGCACCGTTCGACTGCGTGTTCATGGACGTGCAAATGCCGGAGATGGACGGCCATGAGGCCACGCGTGCGATTCGCGCCCTGCCCAATGGCAGGGAGGTGCCCATCATCGCCCTGACGGCCAGCGCCATGCGGCAGGACGTGGAGGCCTGTCTGGCTGCCGGGATGAACGATCATCTGGCCAAGCCGGTCGCGTTCGGACAACTGTTCGCCAAACTGGCGCAGTGGTGCCAGAGGGCCGGTGTCGGGGGATTGGAGATCGCTGGGGGAATCGCACGCTGCGAGGGAGACGAGGGGCTTTATCGTCGATTCGTGGCCAATTTCGTCGCGGAGTACCGGAACGGCGCCGACGCTCTGCGTCAGGCCGTCGCCGACCCGGCTGGGGTGGAGGCGTTGCAGGCGACCCATAAACTCAAGGGCATGGCGGCCAATATCGAGGCACGGGAACTCAGTGCCGCTGCGTGTGGTCTTAATCAAGCGTTGACTCACAAGGATGCCGAGGCCATTCGCGTCTGGCTGCCGCGTCTGATCGCAAGCCTGGAGCGTACCCTGAAAGAGGGCGACGCCTATCTGGCGCGGGGGGTGGCCCCGGCCAGCGGCGTGGCGGCGGAGAGCGCCGGCAAGGAGGAATGGTTGCGTCGGATTGGGGAGTTTGAGACGATGCTCGAACGCAGGGATCTGGGTTGCGACGCGCGGTTTGCCGAACTGCGGGATGCACTGGCGGTGTTGCCGGGCAGCGCGGATGCCCTGGAGGCGCTGCGGGTCGCCCTGGAGGCGTTGGATGTCCAGGGGGGCAGGGAGGCGCTGCAAGCCCTGTTCCGTCTCGTGGTTGGCCACGATGAGTGACAGGCTTTGCATCTTCTGTTGTCAGAACTACCGGTTGGAAATGGAGGCAGTGGCGCGGGCCGAGCAATGGGACGACGTGGAGATCATGGCCTATCCGGCGCGTTGCGGCGACCCTCCGGTGACCTGGGAGGAGTTGGAACCCCTCCTGCCCGCCGGATGCACGGAGGTGATGCTGCTGGGACGTTACTGCCTGGCCGGCCTGACCGGGCCGCCTGCCCACTGGCCGCCGACCCTGCTTTCGCGACAGGACGATTGCCTGCAACTGTTGGCCGGCGAGTCCCTGATCGCCGATGCCGTGGCGCGGGGCGCCCGCGTGGTGGTCCCCAATCAGTTGCGGGACGAGGCTTCCAGGTTGTTGGCCCGCGACCGACCGGAGATGACCGGCGAGTTGTTGCTGCTCGATACCGGATCGTTTCCGGAGGCGGTGGCCCGTCTGGAGAGCCTGGCCAGTGGCCAGGGGTTGCGCGTCAGGCGTCTGGCCGTGGGATTGGATCACATCCGTCTGCTGTTGACCCGGATCGTGACGGAGCGCCGGTTGCGGCGCGAGCGGCGGGAGATGCTGCTCATGGAACGCCGGCATGCCCGCGAGGTGTCGAATCTGACCAGTTCCCTGGCATTGCTCGGCACGGAGGCCCGGCAGGCCTTCATGGCCAGGATGAGTCATGAGTTGCGCACCCCGCTGAACGCCATCATGGGGTTGAGTTATCTGCTGCTGGAATCCGCGTCCGATCCCGAGCAGCGCGACCATCTGCAAACCATTCGTGCCTCCGGCGGGCAACTGTTGCGGCTGATCAACGATCTGCTGGATTATTCCCGGCTCGACTCCGGGACTCTGCGTCTCGCCCATGCCCCGTTCGATCCGCGTGCGCTTTTGGAGCGGGTGGTGGAGGAACTCAGGAGCAAGGTGGCGCGGAAACCGGCCATTGCCTTGCGTGTCGTGATCGCCGCCGATCTCCCCGGTTGCCTGCTGGGAGATGGCGACCGCCTGGCCCAGGTGTTGGATAACCTTTGCGACAACGCGGTCAAGTTCACAGAATGTGGCGAAGTGGGCCTCGATGTGGCCTGGAGCGCATCTGGACCCGCTGAGGTGACGTTGCGGTTTTGCGTCTGGGATACCGGCATCATGACCAAGCGTGTCATTTACCCATTTGAAACGATCGAGATCCAGGA
>JADGAR010000048.1 GCA_015231915.1 Magnetococcales bacterium | reverse complement strand
TCGCCCTTGGATCCCACCAGGGGGATAATCCCCCTGGACCCTTAATAATTTTAATCGGTTATCCGCGAACCGAAAGCCTGATGGGCGCAAAGACGGAGGAAGGGATGACGAACAAAAATACCGGAAAAACCCTGCTGCTGGGAATCGATTTGGGCACAGCACGCACGGCAGCAGCCAGCAACCGCCAACACCGCACACTGGTAAGCTCCGTGGTGGGATATCCGAAAGATATCATCGGAGTGAAAATCCTCAATCGCACACAGGTGATCGGCGCCGAAGCCATCGACCGACGCGCCTACCTCGACCTCTACCACCCGCTCCAGGATGGGGTGCTCAAAGAAGCCAGCGACAAAGACCTGGAAGCGGCCTACGAATTGCTAAAACATGTCATTGCACTGTGCGAACCCCAGACCGACGACGCAATCTGCGGCATCATCGGCGTGCCAGCCCGCGCCTCGGTGGCCAACAAGGGACAACTGCTGAAAATCGCCGGCGAATTGATGGATACCGCCATGGTGGTGTCAGAACCGTTCATGGTGGCCTATGGCCAGAACCGACTCAACAATGCCATCATCATCGACGTGGGCGCAGGAACCATCGACGTGTGCGCCATGCGCGGCACCGTGCCAGGACCAGACAATCAAACAAGCATCCTGAAAGGCGGTACCTATATCGACCGCTTGCTGGAGTCGGCCATCCGTGACGCCTACTCCGGAGTCCATATCGACCGCTACCTGGCACAAGCCATCAAGGAACGATTCGCCTTCGTCGGCGAACCGGAACGCAACGCGGTGGTGGGCATGCGCGTCAACGGCAAACCGGTGGAGGTGGATATCACCGATGCCGTCCGGGTGACCTGCGAAACCATCGTCTCCGATATCGTGGAACAAATCAAACAAATGGTGCTGCTGTTCGACCCGGTGAGCCAAACCGAGGCGCTGCTCAATCTGATTCTGGCAGGAGGCGGATCGCGCATCCGTGGACTGGGACCCATGATCGAAGCAGGCCTGCGAGAGTACGGCGAGGTGCGCGTCTCCTCAGTGGAAAATCCCGAATTCGCCGGCGCAGAAGGCGCCTTGAAACTGGCTACCGAACTGCCACCGGAATACTGGGACCAGATCGGCGAAAAAGTGGGTGGTTGATGCCACGCGGCTGGTGGCTGACCCTGTTGTGTCTCTGGCTGGGAGGCTGGCCCTCCCGACCTTCCGCTACAGAACGCACGGATGACACATGGTATCGCCTGGCGGCCCAGCGCGGCAACGTGACCGCACAAACAGAATTGGGGGCAATTTATTACTATGGATTTGGCGTCCCCAAGGATCCGGTCAGGGCGCTGTTCTGGTACCGGGAAGCGGCACAACAGGGGGATGCCTGGGCCGGGTACAAGGTGGGAGCGATGCTCGAAGAAGGGCAGGGCACGGCGCGAGACCCGACAACAGCAGCGCAATGGTATCGTCGGGTGGCGCTGCGAAAATCCACGGGCGAAGGCGAGACGGATATCGTGGGGTGGTCGCGGCTGAAACTGGGATTCATGTACCGGGACGGTCGCGGAGTTCAAGCCGACCCGGGCCGCAGCGAAAAATGGTTTCGCCTGGCCGCAGAGTCGGGGTACGTGGAGGCGCTCTACCGGCTTGGGGAGGCGCGGCTGCGGGCAGGGGAGCGGGTGGCGGCCTTGACGTGGTTCCAAAGGGCGGCAACACGGGGGCATGGCGGGGCGTTCGACGCGCTGACCCGGTTGCAACGGGAATTCTCTCCAAAACAGGTGGCCGAAGCGGAAGCCCAGGCCGCCCAGCCCCTGACAGCCGTCGCAACACCAGAGGAAGAGCCTCAGGCATCAGTTGCTCCGGACTCCTGACCAGAATTCGGCAAGGGCTTGCAGGATGGCATCGGTCTCCGGTCGTGGGGCGATGACGGTCGGTTGCAGACCGTGATCCCGCATGGCCTGGGCCGTGACGGGACTCAGGGCGGCCAGCACGGTGCCCGGCGCGAATGCCATGCGACCCAAGGCCGCAAGAAAAGCCGCCACACTCTTGGGGCTGAAAAAAAGCGCTGCGGCGATGTTTTCCCAAACGGCCACCACCTCTGCAGGCAGCGTCTCGACAGGCACGGTTTGATAGACCGATACCACCTCGACCTGTTTGCCATTTTTTCTCAGTTCCTTGACCAGTTCCTCGCGCCCCTCCTCGGCACGGGGAAACAAGAAACGCTCTCCGTCAGGATGCCAGGTCAGGATCTCCTTGCCCAATTTTTCTCCACCTTCAGGGTGCGAGGGGTGCGTGACCCGCCAACCCCGCGCCTCGAGAACCCTGGCCGTCTTGCTGCCCACCGCGAACAAGGGAGGCGGCTCCCGGCCAGGCGGGATGGCATCGGCAAACACCCGGGCACCGTTGGCACTGGTGAGCACCACCCCGTCGAACCGCTCCAGTTCGGCCAACGCCGCCCTGAATGGCATCAAATCCTCCGCCGGTCGCACCACCAGCGCCGGGGCCAGCAGGGGCAGGCCGTTTGCAGCCCGCACCCGCTGCGCACTCTCACTGGCGCCAGGCTCGGGCCGGGTGATCAGAATCGTGCGGCCTTGCAGATCAAAAGGGGTCATCGTTTTCACTCACGCGCTTGTTTCCGATTTTGTCACCATGCTACCATGCGCCCCGTCACCAACAAAAGATCCTGATGGAAAGGGAGCGCGCGCCATGGTCATCACACGAACCCCCTTCAGGGTCAGCTTCGCCGGCGGCGGCAGCGACATGCGGGCGTATTACGGTCGGCGACCCTACGGCGCCGTGGTGAGCGCCGCCATCCAGCATTATATGTATATTGTCATCCATCCCTATTTTCATGACAAGATCCGCATCAAATACGCTCAGACCGAGGATGTCGCCACCATCGACGAGATTCGGCACCCCATCGTGCGCGAAGCCCTGCGCAAGGTGGCCGTGGGCACCGGCATCGAGATCGCCTCGTTCGCCGATGTCCCCGCCGGCACCGGACTGGGTTCCTCCAGCACCTTCACGGTGGGCCTGCTGCATGCCTTGCATGCCTTCAAGGGCCAGTCCGTCACCAGGGAACAACTGGCCGAGGAGGCCTGCTCCATCGAGATCGACATCCTCGGCGAACCCATCGGCAAACAGGACCAGTACGCCGCCGCCCTCGGAGGGTTGAACTATTTGCGTTTCAATCCCGACGAATCGGTCGATGCGGCCCCCATCTCCCTGGATTTGCGGGGTCGCGGCCTGCTGGAGGAGCGCCTGCGGCTCTATTACGTGGGAGGCGACCGTTCGGCGAGCGCCATTCTGGCCGAGCAGAAGAAACAACTGCAACGCACCGATGCCACCGCCCTGGATCGGATGGTGGCCCTGGCCGACGACCTGCGTCACGGTTTTCATCAGTGGGACGTGGATGCCCTGGGGGAGAACCTGCGCCAGGGGTGGGAGCTGAAACAACAACTGGCGCAAGGGATCGGCAATCCCCACATCAACGGCCTGATGGAGCGCGCCCTCCGTTGCGGGGCCACGGGCGGCAAACTCCTGGGGGCGGGCGGCACCGGTTTTCTGCTCCTCTACGCCCACGATCACGCCCCGATCATGCGGGAACTGGGCTGCCGAACCCTGCCGTTTCGCATCGACCCGGACGGCAGTCAGGTGCTGGAGCCGTTTGCGGCGCGTTGAAGCGATCTGCCGCCGCGCTATGGGGCCGGCAATGGGGTTTTCGGGAGCTGCATGCACCCCTTTTCGTCGAAAAGCTCTGTGGCACGATCCGCCTCGCGGGGATTGCCGAAAGGGCCTCCATACAGACAGGTCATGACGGTCTGGGCAAGGGTGTAATGGCTGGTCAACACCGGCCACCCCCGCGCCTGAATCCGAGACGCCCGCCTGGCCACTTCCTCGGCATTGGAAAAACAGCCGTAGGCCACCACGAAGTCGATTCCCGGTTCGGCAGCAGGGGGTTGGGCAGGAGGGGCCTTCTCCCCCACGGCAGCAGCAGGAGGCGCCGCAGAGGTCGCGGGGGGGGATTTGCCAACCACGGAAGCTCTGGCCTTGGGTTTCCACGCTGCCCGCACGCTCTTGGGTTTTGCAGGGGCCGGTGTGGCCTTGGGTTTGGACGGGGGCGGGGCCGCTGCGACCGGCTTTGCCTGGACGGGTATGGCCACCTCCCGGGGGGCGACTGGCTCCGGAACCGTTGCCAGCTCCACCTTTTCAGGCGATTCGTCCGGCGGTGCGGGCAGTGTCCCGGCTGGCTCCGGCGCGGTGACAGGAGGCGTTGCAACCGGCTCTGCCAGCACAGCAGGGGGCTGCTCCAGCGGAGCGGCTGGCGGTGATGGAAGCACAGGCGTCTCTTCCCGCGCCGCCTGGGGGAGCGATGGTTCTTCTCTGGGGGATCCGGTCATGCGCAACAGCAGGCCGATCCCCAGGAGCGCCGCAATGGCCGCAAGCCACCATCCGCCACGACCAGCGGGTCGAGCATCGTCGTGCAATACGTACAGGGGATTGGCGAGATCCGGAGTTGCCTCGTTTTCTGCCGCGTCCGGTGCTTTGTTTTCGGAGGGTGCAGGCGTGGGTTGCGAGCCTGCCGGGGTGGTGACCGGTTCGAGTCGTCGCCAGATGTCGGCAACCCGTTCGGAAAGCGCGCCGCGCGGTTCCAATCCGGGCGGGCGGGTGAAGCCCTTGCCCGGATGCCACAACGGGTTCGCCGATTGCCGCGCGCAGACACTCTCGGGTGCCGGAGCCTTTATTTTTTCCAGGCTTTTGGCGTTTTCATTCACGATGCGAGGTTGCGGGATCCATGGCTGGAATGCGGTGGGGGGTCACCGGAGGCCGCGTACCGTCGCGGTACGCAGCCACAACCCCGGGGCGCGAATCCGCGTATCAGTTCTTGGTTTTATCGATGAAATCCTTGATGTTCTTTTCCATGAACACCTTCAATTCCTTCTGTCCCTGCAGCAGGACTTCCATGGCGCGCTGGGTATTGGCTTTCATGTCCTTGGCGACCTGAGCGGCGATTTCGGTCTGCACGGACAGCAATTCCTTGGGGGATTTGGCGGCAGCCAGTTCGTCGAGTTGACGGGTGCCGGCGCTGTTGAAGCCTTCGATGGCATCCAGTTGCTGTTTGGCCAGTTCACGCACCGTGGCATCGTTGATTTTTTGCAGTTCGGTGATGGAATCGATCATCATGCGAGTCATTTCCGTCATTTTTTTGGTAATCTTTTCACTATTCATTGCTCGTGTCGCCTCGTCGAGAAGGTCAGGTTGCGATTTTTGGTGTCGTTCTTGGCAAAACAGGATATATTGCGATGCAGCATAAATTAATCGGTACTTTCGCTTACGTCAAGTATTTTTCGCGAGTCAGGGAAAAAAAAGTATCCAACGGCGGGCTTTTGTCTGTTTTTTTGCTTGACGGAAACCGATAATGCTTGAGACAAAGGCATGCATTGGCAAGGAGCGCAAAGGGAGCGGAGCGCATGAAAGGTGGCAGGAGCGAAGAGATACCAGTCAATCTCGAACTGTTGTCCAGCGACGACCGGGTTGGCGTGGTGCTGGCGGTGGGGTCTCTTTTGTTCGGCATCGGACTGAGCGACCTGCTGGGATTCGGATCCTTCTTTCAGCCGGATGGCCTGGGAGCGCACCTGGTGCGGCCCGTGATGCTGGTGGTTGGCGGCATCCTGGTGTTTCTGAGCGCGCAAAGACTGCTCATACCAGGCTGCCGGTCGCTGGTGCGGATCAATTTCGGTGGCATCACGGACGTGCGACTGGTGACTGCGCCGGTGCGTTGGCAGTGCATCGAGGAGGCCCGCCTGCCGGAAGGGGTGTGGCGCTGGCTGTTGCCCGGAGTGATCCTGGAAATGAGCCCTGAGCATTACTCCCCTGGCATGGAGACCCGCTGGTCGCGACTCATCCACCTGCCTGCCCGGCTGCTGGGCAGACAGGTGCTGTTTCTGGAGTGCGGGACCCTGGATCTGGGTTCGGAAGAGGTGCTGGCGGCCATTCAAACCCACTTGCGGGCGCGACATGCCGGGGGTCGGCGTTAAGAGGGAGTACCGAGCTTCGCAAGGGCGGTCACGAGCCGTTCCAGGTCCGCTTCCGTGTGTGCCGCAGTCAGGGAGATCCGCAAACGCGCGGTTCCCGGCGGCACGGTCGGCGGGCGGATCGGCACCACCCGGATGGCCTCCCGCTCCTCCAGCATGCGGCTTGCGTCGAGCGCCTCGACTGCACCCCCCAGGATGACCGGCAGAATTTGCGTGGAGGAGTCCCCGGTGTTCAGGCCCAGGGCACGCAACCGGTCACGGGTGCGGGCGGCGTTGGCCAGCAGGCGCGAACGGGTTTCCCCCAGGGTGGGCAAAAGCTCCAGCGCGGCATCCATGGCCCCGAGCGTTCCGGGAGGCAGCGCCGTGGAGTAGATCAATCCGGAGCAGCGGTTGACGAGATATTCGCGCAGCGCACGGGAGCAGGCGGCATAGGCTCCGAATCCCCCCAACCCCTTGCTGAAGGTTCCCATGATCAGATCCACCCTGGCGGCGTGTTCCGCAGCCAGGCCGAAGCCGTCGGCCCCCAGGACCCCGGTGGCATGCGCCTCGTCCAGGTAGAGGAAGGCACCGAATCGTTCCTTGAGGGCGAGCAGTTCCGGCAGGTCGATCCGATCGCCGTCCATGCTGAAAACGCTCTCCGTGACGATGAAACGGGGACCGGGTTGCTCCTGGTGGCGGGCGAGAAGGGTTTCCAGGTGGTCGAGGTCGTTGTGGCGGTAGCGGATCTCCCGGGCGCCCGCAGCCAGACAACCATGGTGCAGGCTGGCGTGATTGAGGCGGTCGGTGAAGACCAGTGGGGCCTGCCCCAGGGTGGACCGGTCGAGCAGTGCTGCCAGAAGGGTGGCGTTGGCCTGGAAGCCGGAGTTGAGGATCAAGGCGGTTTCGGTGCGTTTGCCACGGGCCAGGCGGCTCTCCACCCGGTCGAAAAGCTCCAGGTTGCCGCACACCAGCCGGGAGGCGGTGGCACCAGCGCCCCATTGCCGGGTCCATTCGATGGCACGCTGGATCAGGGCAGGGTGGTGGGCCAGCCCCAGGTAGTCGTTGGAAGAGAAATTGAGCAGCAGCCGGTGGTCCTGTACAATCCAGCCACTGCGCGCCGGCCCCACGGAACGCAGCGCGCGCAGTTGCCCGCTGTCGGTGCGTTGCCGCAGAAACCGTTGGTAGGCGGTCCAGGGCATGGGTCAGGGGGCCTTCAGGGGCAGCCACAGGCGCTGGCGGTAGGCCTCCAGGGGCTGGAAGCGGGCCTTGTAGCTCATTTTGTGGGATTCGGCGATCCAGTAGCCCAGATAGAGCCAGTGCAGACCAAGTGCGCGCGCCTCGGCGATCTCCCAGAGGATGGCAAAGGTGCCGAGGCTGCGCGCCCTCTCCTGCGGATCGAAAAAGGTATAGACCGCCGAAAGCGCATGGTCCAGGCGGTCGATCACGGCGGTCATCAGCAGGCGACCGTGCAGTCGGAAATCCACGAAGCTGGTCCGGCACCAGTCGGAGAGGAGAAAGTCCTGGAAATCCTCCGGGGAGGAGTTGGTCATGGGGCCTTGTTCGTGGCGTCCGGCCAGATAGCGCAGGTAGAGATCGAACCGTTCCTCATTGAAGACTGGTTCTTCGGGATGGATTGTGAGATCCTGATTGCGGTCGAGGACGCGGCGCAGGGAGCGGGTGGCGCGGAAGCGCTCCGCAGGCACGCGCACCGGGATGCAGGCGTTGCAGCCGTTGCAGCGGGGACGGTAGACGATGTTGCCGCTGCGCCGGTAGCCGATGGCCAGGAGAAACTCGAAGCGGCTCATGTCCATCGGAGTCTCCGGATTGACGAAGAGGGTGGCTGCGTTGCGGTCCGGCAGATAGCCGCATTCGTGAGGTTTGGTCTGGAAGAGTTCCAGTTCGATGTGGTCGGCAGGTGGCGGGAGCTGGGTCATGGCTGGCGGCCTTGCAATTCCTTCGTAAAGATCGCAACATGTTTCGTGCAGGGATGGATGCCCATGTTCAAAAGTACCACCATTTTGTCGGTTCGTCGCGGTTCCTCTGTGGTCATGGGGGGGGACGGACAGGTCACCCTGGGCAACACGGTCATCAAGGCGAATGCCCGCAAGGTCCGCTTTCTCAAGGAGGGGCGGGCGCTGGCCGGGTTTGCCGGCTCCACAGCCGACGCCTTCACCCTGTTCGAGCGTTTCGAGGGGAAGTTGTCCAAGCACGGTGGGGTGTTGACCCGCGCAGCGGTGGAGTTGGCCAAGGATTGGCGCATGGATCGGATGTTGCGTCGTCTCGAGGCCATGCTGGCAGTCGCGGATGCCACAGCCAGCCTGCTGATCTCCGGGACCGGGGATGTCCTGGAGCCGGAGGAGGGGATTCTGGCCATCGGTTCGGGCGCGCCTTACGCCCTGTCGGCGGCGCGCGCCTTGTTGCGTCACACGGATTTGAGCGCCCGCGAGATCACGGAGCGGGCGCTGGGGATCACCTCCGAGATTTGTGTGTTTACCAATTCCAACCTGATCATCGAAGAGCTGTAATGTCCGACTTCACCCCGCGCGAGATCGTTTCCGAACTGGACCGGTTCATCATTGGGCAAGACGATGCCAAACGGGCGGTGGCCATTGCCCTGCGCAACCGCTGGCGTCGTCAGCGGCTGGATCCGGCCATGCGGGAGGAGGTTTATCCCAAGAATATTTTGATGATCGGCCCCACCGGGGTGGGCAAGACCGAGATCGCCCGACGGCTGGCGAAACTGTCGGACGCGCCGTTTCTCAAGGTGGAGGCCACCAAGTTCACCGAGGTGGGGTATGTGGGTCGGGATGTGGAGTCGATCGTGCGGGATCTGACCGACATGGCGGTGAAGATGGCCCTGGAGCGCGCCAAGCACGAGGTGCGACGGCAGGCCGAGGATGCCGCCGAGGAGCGGATACTGGATGCCTTGTTGCCCGGTTCGGGCCAGGAAGAGTCGGGGACGCGGCAGAAATTCCGCAAAATGTTTCGGGAGGGGAAGCTGGACGAGCGGGAGGTGGATATCGACGTGCGCGAGGCCCGCAATGGCCCCACACTGGAGGTGTTCACCCCGCAGGGCATGGAGGGGATCAATCTGCAGGAGATGCTGGGTTCCGTTTTGGGGGGGATGCGGTC
Organism: Magnetococcales bacterium; assembly: GCA_015231915.1. GTDB lineage: Bacteria > Pseudomonadota > Magnetococcia > Magnetococcales > Magnetaquicoccaceae > Magnetaquiglobus. The sequence goes on along the minus strand of JADGAR010000048.1, from coordinate 21,830 downwards.
GAGCCGGCGCAAGGTGACGGTGCGCGAGGGTTTCAAGTTGCTGGCCGACGAGGAGGCCGGCAAGCTGGTGGACCGGGAGAAGGCCAAGCGCAGCGCCCTGGAGCGCGTGGAGCAGTCCGGGATCGTCTTCATCGACGAGTTGGACAAGGTGTGCGCCCGGAATGGGGAGATGCGGGGAGGTGCGGACGTCTCCCGCGAAGGGGTGCAGCGGGATTTGCTGCCCCTGGTGGAGGGGACCACGGTGAGCACCAAACATGGCATGGTGAAGACGGATCACATCCTGTTCATTGCCTCGGGTGCGTTTCAGATGGCCAAGCCATCCGACCTGTTGCCGGAGTTGCAGGGTCGCCTGCCGATCCGGGTGGAGTTGAAAAGTCTGGGGGCAGGGGATTTTCTGCGGATCCTGACCGAGCCGGAGAACGCCCTGACACGGCAGTACAAGGCGTTGCTGGAGACCGAGCGGGTGGAGTTGTCGTTTACCGAGGATGGGGTGCGGGCATTGGCGGAGATTGCCGCACGGGTGAACGAGACCACCGAAAACATCGGAGCGCGGCGCCTGCATACGGTCATGGAAAAGCTGTTGGATGAGATCTCCTTCACCGCGCCGGATCGGCATGGGGAGCGGGTGGAGATCGATGCCGCGTTCGTGGAGCGGCAATTGCGGGATTTGTCCGAAAACGAAGATTTGTCCAGATACATTTTGTAGGAGCATGGCGGTGGAGCTGTCTTTCATCAAGTGTCACGGTTCCGGGAATGATTTCATTCTGATCGACGAGTCGGACATGGTCTTGGAGGAGGGGTTGCGCGGGCCACTCTCCGTGGAATTGTGTGATCGGGGGAGTGGCATCGGGGCGGATGGGATTCTCTTTTACCACACCCCTGTGGAGGGCGCCGATGCGCGGATGCGGATCTTCAATGCCGACGGATCCGAGGCGCGGATGTGCGGCAACGGGATTCGTTGTCTGGGCCGGTATGCGTTGGAGCGGGCCGGACGGGAGACGGCATCGATTGCTGTGGGGGAGGGGGTGGCCCTGGAGGTCCGGCGCGTGGAGGCGGTCTATCCGGGCGTGGAGTCGGTTGCCACTCAGATCGGCCCGATCCGCCTGGATGTGGATTCCCTGCCCATGGTGCATCGGGGGCGGGAGTTGGTGCGGGAGGTGATCCCCGCGCTGGCGTCGCATCTGGCGTTCACGGCGTTGTCCGTGCCGAATCCGCACATCGTGGCCCGTGTGGAGAAGGTGGATCTGGAGGATTTGGCGCGCATCGGGCGGTTGGCCAATGGGGATCATCCGCTGTTTCCCCAGGGGGTGAACGTCAGTTTCTGGCGGGTGCTGACCAATGGCCTGTATGTTGCCACGTATGAGCGCGGGGTGGGGTTGACGCACTCTTGTGGCACGGCGATGACCGCATCGACGTTTGCCGCCTGCATGGCGCGGATTTTTCCATTTGGCGCACCCGTACCGGTATTCAATGCCGGGGGCAAGGTGGTATGCACCGCGCTGTGGGGTGCGGACGGGGTGCATGGCGGGCGCCTGGCGGGCAATGCCACGTTCGAGTGGGATGGGGTGGTGGCATTGGATGATCCTGCTGCGGAACATCGTCCGGTGTTGCGCCAGGTGCGTCGGATCGGAGAGCGGGAGGAGGAGATCCAGGCTTATGATCTATTCAAGGCCGTTTGTCATTTTGGTTAGCGGCCTCATTCATCTCTCGTTGCACTCTGAAGATTGAGTCAACCAGTCTGCTTCCCGCGCCGGCTAGTTTTGTTAATACCATTAATTGTTCTCTGCATGATAAAGATTTTGATTTTTCTGGATAATTGATAACATGGTCAACCTCTCCCCAAATTTCTTCAAACAAGGTGCGTACCTGGACTTCACAGCAAAGCGGCGAATCGGGACGTGGTCTGATCAAATAATGCACGCTGGTATAATGAGTCTCTCGAGATTCAACCTCCAATCCGAGATTTTTGAAAAATTTTTCGGATTCCGGATCCCAGGTATATGCCATTGGATTTTCTGCGAAAAACCAGTCATTGGATGTCTGTCTTTTTAGTATTGCTTCATGAATATAAATGAATTGGTGTTGGTAGAGATGGAGTACGCGGACGCCTGCAAGATCGGTAATTTTTTGAAATAAATTATCTTTTGTTATTGGGTTATCTGGATTCCATTTTCTAGCAATTTTTTCACGCAAGTGATCAATATTTTTTAGTCTTGATTTGACTGAGTGAATAATATTTGGTCTTAATGTGCGGTGCTTGTAAAACCATTGATGAATACCGTCCATGAAAATCTCAAGATCATGTTGCACATCCGCATATGCATTACATGCTTCTGTCAAATTTTTTTCGAAATTATCCATGGCTGCTGATATCCTATATACGTGCGATTAGATCTTTGGCGAATTCAATATATTTATTTTTTGTTTCTTTAAATTTCCTTCCATTCACGCGAATGGTGCTAGCATCAGAGTCGTCCAAGTTATCCTTTGCAGGGAGTTCCCACATTGGGGCATGGTATTTTTGTGCCATGCTCGGGAAGGTATTATGAGAATGCATGACAGCCAATTCGCCGATTGGTTCTCTCATTTTTTGCTCAGGAATTTTACAGCGAATCGATGAATCGATGTAAGCAATAATCGTATCTGGCATTTTTTGTGCGTAATTATAATGTGCTCTTGCCAGATTCCATTCGTTGGTGCCTGTATACAATCTGGCATTGTAAATTGTATAACCAAGCAGACGAACAAATTCGCGTGGAAAGCTATTTCTTTTATTTTCTGAAAGCAGTGAATATATAGTGTCAAATTGCTTTTTCCAAACCGACAACGCCTTTCCAATATTCCTAATACCATATAATGAAAACATATCTGGCATACATGGAATAATAAAACCATCAACGGTACAAATAATGGTTTTATTTAGTATTCCTAGGCTTGGCGATGTGTCAATAATCACATAATCATATCCGTATCGTTGTGAATACCAATGCGCCAATGTACGTATTTGTGTTACCGTTCTAATTGCTTGTGGCTCACCTTGGTATACTTCACTCCAGAATCTTGCAATTTTATCTTCAAAAAAATGTAATGTAAGTCTTCCAGGAATGAGATCCAAATTATTTGCCAGCGGAAAAGGGGGGGGGACGCTGTCAAGCTCTGCGGTACCATCCTCTGTTGGTTTTAGTAAAAAGTGAATAGATCTTGGAGAATTGATAATATCTTTGAATTGTCCCATATTATTATTTTTTGCAGAGGCAAAATCTTCAATATAATCATCCTCTATCTTCCATATATCATGTATTGCTTCCTCTTCCATGCTGAAGATTGTCAAATTGCATTGAGGATCACAATCCATGATCAGTACCTTTTTGTCCATGAGTGCCAATGCATGTGCCAAATGAAACGTAAGAGTGGTTTTTCCGACGCCGCCTTTATTATTGAATATTGAAATCATTTTCATGGAACACTCCCCTATCTGAAAATTGACCAAGCCAATGTAAGCGCTAAAATAAAACGATAGCAAGTCGCTTGTCAAGTATCATTTGTATGGGATTGGTTATTAACATATAATAATCGAAATAGCGCATCTTATTGAAATTGCAGATAATTATTTTTTATTATAGTTATTTTTTTCAGTATATTACGCTAAAAAAATTTCAAAAATAAAAAATTATTAATAAATAATTAAAATTTTAATCAAGGATCGCCAATATCACTTCATCCGCCAGCAGTATTCCACGTCCAGTCAAACGGACCCGCTCCGCATCCAGCAGCAAAAATCCCCCCTCAACCAGGCCGTTCACCACCGCGCCACGGCTTTCCACCAGATCCCGTCCGGTGATGCAGCGGTAGGTGGCCCGGTTGACTCCCTTGGTCAGCCGCAACCCCATCAGCAGGCACTCGCGGCCCGCCTCTTCGGGGGTCAGGCGTTGTCTACGCAACTCTTTCAAACTGGTAAAATAACGGTCCAGGTGACGCGGATTCTCGGTGTGCCAGATGCTGCCGTCCGGCAGGGTCCACTTGCCGTGCGCCCCCGCGCCGATGCCGAGATAGTCTCCATACTCCCAGCCGTGGAGATTGTGGCGGCACGCCTCGCCGGGCCTGGCGAAATTGCTGATCTCGTAAGGGGGCAGTCCACAGCCGGTCAGGTGCTCACGGGTGCATTCGAACAGCACCGCCCCCTGTTCCTCGTCGGGCAATGCCACCCCCTGCCGGTGCAGCGGCGTTCCCGGCTCCAGCGTCAAGGCATAACAGGAAATATGCCCGATGCCGCTGTCCACCACTTCGTCCAACTCCTTGCGCCATGCCGCCGGGTCGTGTCCCGGAGTCGCGTATATCAGATCGACACTCACCCGTCCCGGCCAGTCGCGAAGCCAGGAGAGCACCTTCCTGGCCGTCGCCGCGTCGTGTGGCCGCCGCAACCACGCCAGACGTGCATCATCGAACGCCTGCACCCCCAGACTCAGGCGATTGACCCCGGCCCGGCTCCATGCCTCCAGTTTGCGCTCCGTGCAGGATTCCGGATTGGCCTCCAGGGTGATCTCGCAATCCGTTCCCCACGCCTTGAGCGCGTTGATGCCGGCCAGCAACGCCTCGATCCACTGGCCCTCCATCAGAGAGGGGGTGCCGCCGCCGATGAATATGGATCCCCAGCGCCTGTCTGCATAAATCTCGCCCAGCCCGGCCAATTCCCGCAGCAGGCCTTCGATATAGCGCCGGGGCGATACCGGGAACCCGGTTTCGGAGTAGAAATCGCAATAGGGGCACTTTTGTACACAGAAGGGGATGTGAATATATAAGGTGAGCATGATTGTGTCCCTCAGACGGATCGGCACAACAAAAAAGGGTTGCAGCTTTCACCGCAACCCTTTGATTTCATTGGTGCCCAGGGACAGAATCGAACTGCCGACACGAGGATTTTCAGTCCTCTGCTCTACCGACTGAGCTACCTGGGCGTGGCTGTATTCTATACACGATGGCCGCCATCGTTGTCAACGGTACATGCGCATGGTCGGCAAATCGTCCGGAAGGCGTTCATGCCAGGGCAACAAATTTCCTTGAATCTCCGACTGCTCGTGACGGATAATTCCATCTGGCAAGGGGATTCCCTGCCCCCAACGACACCAACACGGCAACCCCTTTGGAGAACCCAGGCCCCCCGCATGAATGTCAGTATCGGCATGACGCTCCAGGCCGGAGCCTGGGGGGGCGGCAACCGCTTCGGCAAGGCGCTGGCGGATCACCTCATGGCCAATGGCCACCAGGTCTCCTTCGACCTGCGCTCCAGGGAGCTGGATATCATCCTCCTGGCGGAACCGGATCGGACTCGCAAAATCTCGGCCTACGACCACGCGGACATTCTGCGTTACCTGCTGTTCAAAAACCACCGCGCCCTGGTGGTCCATCGGATCAACAACACCAGCGAAGCCCGCGACGACCCGGAAAAGCGCTTCAACCGCTATCGCATCCGGGCCAACCGCGTGGCGGATCACACGGTCTTCGTCAGCCAATGGGTCCATGACCGCTACCGGGAAGCCGGCTTCGGCGACCGACCCGTCACCGTCATCCTCAACGGCGCCGACGCCGACACATGGCGCTGCAGCCCAAAAGCGCGCGACGCCCGCCTGCGACTGGTCACCCACCACTGGAGCACCAACCCCAACAAGGGCATCGACCTCTATCTCCAACTCGATGCCCTGCTGGCCACGCCCCCCTGGAACGAACGGCTGACCTTCACCTACATCGGCAACCTCCCTCCGGGGACCGAATTCCGTCATGCGCGCCATGTCCCACCCCTCTCCGGGCAGCCGCTGGTCGAGGAGTTGTGCCGCCATGACATCTACCTCACCGCCTCCCGCTGCGAGGCCGGTCCCAATCACCTCCTGGAAGGGGCACTCTGCGGCCTGCCCCTGCTCTATCCCGACAGCGGTTCCATGCCGGAATACGCCGCCGGCTTCGGCCTGGAATACACCTCGGATACGCTCGCGGCCACCTTGACACGCATGCTTGACGAATTCCCCGCCTGGCAAGAACGCATCCGCGCTTTCCCCCATACCGCAGAACGCATGTGCCAGAACTATACGGCGCTCTTCGCCGCCCTGCTGGCCAACCGCCCCGACATCATCGCCGCGCGTCGCCATTGGCGCTCCCCGCTCTGGCTGGCGCGCACCCTCCTGCGCGCGGGGGGGCAATCGTGACGAACCTCACCCTGCCCCCGGGACTCCTCGACCGCAAGAACGTCATTGCCTGGCCGGTCCTGCAGCGCACCATCGAAGCCAGCGTGCCCAGCCCGTCGGCACCCGTTTCCTACTGGCAGCGTCTGGCCAATCAGTTGCGTCAGCCGATCGGTCTGGGCAGGGAGGCGCTCCCTCCCGGGGTCTACATTCTCGTTTATCACAGTGTGGTGGACCCGGAAAACCGCAGGGAGTGGGAACGCTATTACCGCAAGGGCGAGGTGAGCGTCAGTCGGTTCGCCTCTCAGCTGGATGCCATGCTGGAATGGATGACCCCCATCGCCCTGAGCGAACTGCCCACCCTTTGGCAGCGCGGCGGACCGGAACAGCCCAGGTTTGCCGTCACCTTCGACGACGGACTGCGCAACAATCTCCATCTGGCCCATCCGGTGCTGAAGGCGCGGGGCATTCGACCGACCGTCTTCGTCAACGCCGCCTTCGCCGAGGGCAGGGAGGTCTTGTTTCGGGTTTTGGCCGCCGTTCTCACCGGCAGCGGCTGCGCCGCGCCTCTGGCTGCGGCCCTGCGCAGCAGCCTGCCGCAAATCCCATGGAGCGAGGATCCCACCCAGCTGTTCAATCAGACCAAAGGCTTCTACCATGTCCATCTCATGGAACGCATCGTCCACCAGATCTACCGGGAGCTGCGCGGCGATCCTGCGGAACTGCGGGTCCATTTGAACGTGGCCGAGATCATGCACCTGCAACGGGAAGGTTGGGAAATCGCCAATCACACCGCAGACCACCGCATCCTTTCCTGTCTGAACCGCGCCGAGGTGACCCAGACCGTTGTCAGCAATGCCGCCTTTTGGCAAAATCAGGGAATCGACCTCATCCCCTGCCTTGGCTACCCCTTCGGCCTGGCTGCGGATGTCAACCGCGCCGTGTACGACCATCTGCTGGAAAATCCCACCCTGCACGGTTTTTTTGCCGGCGGCGGGGTCAACCTGATCGACAACCGCACCGAATGGCTGCGCTTCAGTCTCGGTCAGGCCGCCACCCAACAGGGGGTCATGGCGGTTTTGAAAGGGGAAGTGGTACGCACCCGCTCGGCATTTGCTCATATTTTAAGTGTGCAATGAGGCCGATACCAATTTTTTTTTGCTGTGAATGCATCATGGCGGCTTGACCCGGCCATTCGCGTGGTGTAGAACTCGGAACCGTTCGAGCGTTGAGTCACCACACGCCAAGGAGATGGCAGCATGCTTGAAAACTATTTCCCCATCCTGATCCTGCTGGCCCTTGCAGGCGGCATGGCCGTTGCCATGCAGCTGCTCTCCTTCGTCCTGGGGCCACGCAAACCCGATCCGAAAAAGAGAGAACAGTACGAATGCGGCTTCGCCCCGCTGACCGCGATCCGTGTTCCGTTCGATGTGCGTTTTTACCTGATCGCGATCATGTTCGTGGTGTTCGACATCGAAGCCGCGTTCTTGTTTCCGTGGGCCGTGGCCTTCAAGCAGATCGGCCTCATCGGCTTTGTGGAGATGATCTTGTTCCTGCTGGTGCTGGTGGCGGGATATGCCTACGTCTGGAAGAAAGGGGCGCTGGAATGGGATTGAACGAACAGATCCAGGAGGTCTCCAGGGAAGTGGGAGAGCGCGGTTTTCTCCTCACCTCGGTGGATACGCTGGCGAACTGGGCACGCACCTCCTCCATGTGGCCCATGACCTTCGGTTTGGCCTGCTGCGCGGTGGAAATGATGAACGCGGGCGCCAGTCGTTACGACCTCGACCGCTTCGGCATCGTCTTTCGCGGCAGCCCCAGGCAGTCCGATGTGATCATCGTGGCCGGCACCCTGACCAACAAAATGGCCCCCGCCCTGCGCAAACTCTACGACCAGATGCCGGAACCCCGCTGGGTGGTCTCCATGGGCTCCTGTGCCAACGGCGGCGGGTATTACCATTACGGGTACTCCACGGTGCGCGGATGCGACCGGATCGTTCCGGTGGATGTCTACATCCCCGGCTGCCCCCCCACCGCCGAGGCCTTCCTGTACGGGATTTTGCAGCTCCACAAAAAGATCCACCGCACCCATACCTTCGCGTCGGGTTGGGGCGAGAATGGCATCCGTCGTTCTGCCAAGCTTACGGGGTAAGGCCATGACTCCGGAAAAACTGGATACTCTCGCAACGCGCATCGCGCAACGGCTGCCGGAATTCACCACCGAGCGGCTCACGGATGCCTTGATCCTGCACGTCCCGGCGGATCGCCTCCTGGCAACCATGACCATCCTGCGGGACGACCCGGAACTGGACTTCACCCAGATGATCGATCTGGCCGGGGTCCACTACCCGGAACGCAATCCGCCTTTCGACGTGGTGTATCAGCTGCTTTCGGTCCACAAAAACCATCGGCTGCGGGTCAAGACCGGCCTGGGCGAAGGGGAGGCCATCCCCTCGGTGACCGGCATCTGGAGCTGCGCGGACTGGTACGAACGGGAAACCTATGACCTGATGGGGATCCTCTTCTCCGGTCATCCGGACCTGCGGCGGATCCTCAACGATTATGATTTCGATGGCCATCCCCTGCGCAAGGACTTCCCGGTCGTGGGCCGGTACGAGATGCGCTACGATGAAGCCGTGGGTCGTCTGGTACGGGAACCGGTCGCGCTGGAAATCGCGGATCGCGAACCTTATCGCCGTGCGCTCTAACTCTTTGCGGTTGCTGGCAATGAAAGACACAGAGACGGAATTCATCAACTACACGGTCAACTTCGGCCCGCAGCATCCGGCGGCCCATGGGGTGCTGCGCCTGCTCCTGGAGCTGGACGGCGAGGTGGTGGTGCGTGCCGATCCCCATATCGGCTTCCTGCACCGGGGCACGGAAAAGCTTTTGGAACACAAGACCTATCTGCAGGGTCTGCCCTATTTCGACCGCCTCGACTACATGTCGATGATCGCGGAAGAGCACTCCTGGGTGCTGGCCGTGGAGCGGCTGCTGGGGATCACCGCGCCGGAGCGGGCGCAATACATCCGCGTGATCTTCTCCGAACTGACCCGCATCCTCAATCACCTGCTCTTTCTGGCTGCCCACGGACTGGACGTGGGTGCCATGACCATGTTCATCTACTGCTTCCGGGAAAGGGAGCGGATCATGGACATCTACGAGGCCGCCAGCGGCGCGCGCATGCATGCCGCCTATTTCCGCCCCGGCGGGGTGGCCCGCGACCTGCCGGATGGACTGGAACAGAAAATCCGCGATTTCACCGACGACTTTCCGTCCAAGATCGACGAATACGAAACCCTGCTCACCAACAACCGCATCTGGAAACAGCGGCTGGTGAACATCGGGGTGGTCTCGGCCAAAGAGGCGTTGGATCTGGGTTTCGTCGGGCCGATGCTGCGCGGCTCGGGGATCGCCTGGGACCTGCGCAAGGCCGAACCCTACGATGCCTACGACCGGGTGGAGTTCGACATCCCCATCGGCAAGAACGGCGACAGCTACGACCGCTATCTGGTGCGGGTCGAGGAGCTGCGCCAGAGCAACCACATCATCCGCCAGTGCCTGGACCAGATGCGGCCCGGCCCGATCAAGACGGAGTGGTTCAAGAATTCCATCCCCTATCGCAAGGAGATGCAGGAGGGAATGGAGTCGCTGATCGTTCACTTCAAGCAGTTCAGCGAAGGATACGAGGTTCCTCCGGGCGAGATCTATGTCGCCACCGAATCCCCGAAAGGGGAGTTGGGGGTCTACATCATCTCCCACGGCAAGAACAAGCCCTACCGGGTCAAGATCCGGGCTGCCGGATTCAACCACCTGCAGGCTATGAAGAGCATGTTGATCGGGCACATGCTGGCTGATGTCACCACCCTGGTGGGGAGCATCGACATCGTTTTCGGCGAGATCGATCGTTGATCACACTCAAGACTTGGGCGTAAGGCACGTTTCATGAACGAGCGGAACACGATTTCCAGTGCGGCCAAGCCTCGCTTTTCCGAGGAGGCGCTGCAACAGATCCAGGAGATCTACAAACGGTACCCCAGGGATCGGCGGGCTTCCGCAGTGATGCCGGTCCTGCACCTGGCCCAGCGCGAGTTCGGCGGCTGGCTCTCCAGGGAGAGTCTGGATTACGTGGCGGAGGTGATGGAGATGCCGCCCATCCGCGTGTACGAGGTGGCCACCTTCTACACGATGTACAATCTGCAGCCGGTGGGGAAATATCATGTGCAGGCCTGCACGAACATCTCCTGCTGGCTGTGCGGCTCGGATCGCATCATGGAGGCCCTCAAGACGAAGTTGAGGATCAAGGCGGGTCAGACCTCCGAGGACAAGCGGTTCACGCTGCATGAGGTGGAGTGCCTGGGGGCTTGTGTCAATGCCCCGATGATACAGATCAACGATGACTATTACGAAAACCTGACCGTCGATAAAGTGGCGGAAATCATTGACCGTCTGCCTTGAATGAGCGGATTCATGAAGATCGTCTATAAGAACATTCATCTCGCCAACAGCCACACCCTGGCAGTGTACGAGGCCAATGGCGGCTATCGGTCGGCGCTCAAGGCCATCGAGATGGGCTGCGACGAGGTGATCGACGAGGTGAAGAAGGCGGGCATCCGGGGCCGAGGCGGTGCGGGCTTTCCCGCAGGGCTGAAATGGTCCTTCATCCCCAAGAACGACCCGCGCCCCCGTTATTTGTGCTGCAACGCCGACGAGGGGGAACCCGGCACCTGCAAGGACCGGGACATCCTCCGTTACGATCCGCACCTGCTGATCGAGGGGATGATCATCTGCGCCTTCGCGGTGGGGGCGGAGCAGGGTTACATCTACATCCGCGGCGAATTCTACCGGGAGGCGGAACGGTTGCAGTCCGCCATCGACGAGGCCTACGCCAAGGGGATCCTGGGGGAGAACGTGCTGGGCAAGGGGATCCGGTTTCACCTTGCGGTTCATCGCGGTGGCGGGGCCTACGTGTGCGGCGAGGAGACCGGCCTGATCGAGTCCATCGAGGGGAAGAAGGGTCAGCCCCGCATCAAGCCGCCGTTTCCGGCCAACATCGGTTTGTACAATTGCCCGACGGTGATCAACAACGTGGAGACCCTCGCCTCGATACCGGCCATCATCGAAAACGGCGGGGCCTGGTATGGGGCGCTGGGGGTGGCGAAATCGAGCGGCACCAAGGTGTTCTCGGTCTCCGGCCACGTCAACAAGCCCGGCAACTATGAGGTGGAGTTGGGCATCCCCCTGAAAAAACTGCTGGAGGAGCATGCCGGCGGGGTGCGCGGGGGGTGGAAGAACCTCAAGGGGGTGATCCCCGGCGGCTCTTCTTCGCCGATCCTGCCCGCCGAGGTGTGCGAGACCATCACCATGGACTATGACGCCATCGGCAAGGCCGGGAGCATGCTCGGCTCCGGAGCGGTGATCGTGATCGACAAATCGGTCTGCATCGTGCGGGCGGTGGCTCGGTTGTCCCGGTTCTACCGGCACGAATCGTGTGGCCAATGCACACCGTGCCGGGAGGGAACCGGCTGGTTGTCGCAGATCATGGACCGCATGGAAGCGGGCAAGGGCACCCATGAGGAGATCGACCTGCTGTTGGACATTTGCAACAACATCGCGGGCAAGACCATTTGCGCCTTGGGCGACGCGGCCACCGGGCCGATCACCGGCGCGATCCGGGCGTTCAGGGACGAATTCGTATACCACGTGGAGCATGGCCGCTGCATGGCGGGTTGAGGAGCAAGCTTGCAAAATGCCTACTCTGATCATCGACGGGAAGGAGATTGACGTCAAGCCGGGCACCACCATCATGGAGGCCGCCAGGCTGCTGGGCATCTACATTCCCCATTTCTGCTATCACCCGCGCCTGCCGATTTCCGGCAACTGTCGCATGTGCCTGGTGGAAGTGGAGAAGATGCCCAAACCGGTGATCTCCTGCGCCATGCCGGTTTCGGATGGCATGGTGGTGAAGACCGGCTCGGAAATGGTGCAAAAGGCGCGGCAGGGGGTGCTGGAATTCCTGCTGATCAACCATCCGTTGGATTGTCCGGTGTGCGATCAGGGCGGCGAATGCACGCTGCAGGATCTGGCCATGAAATACGGGCCGGACCGCTCCCGCTACCACGACAAGAAACGCCAGGTCCCCAATCACGATCTCGGTCACCTGATCGAGGCCGAAATGAACCGCTGCATCCACTGCACCCGCTGCATCCGCTTTTCCGAAGACATCTCGGGAGTGGAGGAGATGGGCGCGGTCTATCGTGGCGACCACATGCGGGTAGGCCCCTTCAAGGATCTGCAACTCGGCTCGGAGCTGACCGGCAACCTGGCGCAGCTTTGTCCGGTGGGTGCGTTGAATCTCAAGCCGTTCCATTTTCTGGCGCGGGGCTGGGAACTCAAAAAGGTGGAGGGGGTGTGCGCTCATTGTTCGGTCGGCTGCCACGTGCGCATGGACCACAAGGACGGCGCCATCCTGCGGGTCATGGCGCGGCGCTGGGTGGAGGGGAACGAAACCTGGATCTGCGACAAGGGTCGTTTTGCCTGCGACGGGTTGCAGGAGGAGCGCCTGGAGGCCCCGATGATCCGTGTGCCTCCTCAGCAGGGCGCCTTGCGGAAAGTCGGCTGGGCCGAGGCATTGGATCGTGCGGCGGAGATCATCAAGGGGGTCAAGCCGGAGGAGGTGGCCGGGCTGGCCTCCGTGGCAGGGCAGGGGGCCGAGGAGCTGTACGCCTTCCAGGATTTCCTGCGTCAGGTGGTGGGTACGTCCCATCTGGATCACCGTTTGCGGCAGCGGGATTTCACCGGAGACGCGGAGCCGTTGACCCGCGCCGACCTGCTGATGAACACCGCGCTGATCGATCTGCCCAAGGCGGACGTGATCCTGCTGGTGGGCAGCGATCCCCGTTTCGAGACGCCGCTGCTCAACTTCCGTCTGCGGCGGGCCACCCAGGCCGGGGCACGGGTCTTTGCGATCCAGCCGCGTCACTTGCAGGCCAACCTGCTGAACCTGACCGAAATGGTGGTGCGTCCCGGCGAGGAGCCGAGGATTCTGGCCGCCCTGCTGAAGGCATTGCGGGGCGACGCCGCCGGGGATGTGCGCATCGCGGCCATGGGAGAGGCCCTGAAGGGGGCGAAAAAACCGGTGGTGCTGCTGGGGGATCATGCCATCAACCATCCGCAGGGGGAAGCGCTGCGCCGTTTGAGCGTGGCGATCCTGGAGCAGTTGGGGGCATTGAGCAGCGAGTGGAATGGCTTCAATCGCGTCTCTTCGCGGGGCAATGGGGCGGCAGCCCAGGATTTCGGAGTGGTGCCCCATCGGGGGCCGGGCTACGCCCGTCTGGAGAACACCGGCATGAACGCGGCCCAGATTCTGGCTGCGGCAGCGGATGGCCGGATCAAGGTGCTGGTGCTGCTGGGGTGCGATCCCCTGGAGGAGTCCCTGGATCGGGAACTGGCGCGCAGCGCGCTGGCGAAGGCTCAGGTGATTTATCTGGGCGCCTTCGCCTCGGAGGTGACCAGGAACGCGGCGGTGGTGCTGCCCGGACTGGCGCCGGGGGAAAAATCGATGACCCTGACCAACTGCGAAGGCCGCGCCCAGGTGAGCGAACGGGCGGTGACCGGTCCTTTGGAGGCCAAGGAGGATTGGCGGATCCTGCGCGCCTTGAGCGACCGCTTTGCCGCGCCGCTCGGTTACAACGATCTGGTTGCCCTGCGCAAGACGATGGCCGGCAAGGATCACCGTTACGACCTGACCAAACTTGCCGCCGGCGAATCGCCCAGGGCATGCGATCACAGCCCGGTGACCCTGGGGCTGGCGCTGCCGCAGGTCCCGGCGGAAGAGGCGGCGCATGCCGGAATCGTGCTGGTGCTGGAGCCATCCTTCCACCGGGATGACCCGGTGGCGCGTCGCTCCGGGGTGATGGGCAAACTGGCCCGGGAGGGACGCCTGCGCATCCATCCGGGAGACGCCGCAGGGCTGCGCGTGGCGCAAGACGGTCTCGTCCGGTTGCTGCAGGGTGACAAGAAGGTGGAATTGCGCGTGGATCTCGATGAGCGGGTCCCGCGGGGCGTGGTGTTCGGCCATTACGGCCACGGCACCGACGCGCTGCAGGAACTGTGCGATTTTCACGGAGGATTCCCCAGGGTAAGTCTGGTGGCGCTGCCGGGATGAGGGAACGAAATGTCTGAATCTCTGAAAGCAATTTTGGAAAGTTTCCACGCCTTCGGTGCCGGGCTGGTGGGCGAGATGTGGTGGGCCTTGATCTGGACCCTGATCAAGATCATCCTCCTGCTGGCGCCGGTGCTGTTCATGGTCACCTACATCACGCTGGCGGAACGCAAGATCATCGGTTTCATGCAGGTGCGCTACGGTCCCAACCGGGTCGGGTTCTGGGGGATCCTGCAACCGCTGGCCGACGCGGCGAAGCTGCTCTTCAAGGAACTGCTGATCCCCGAAAAGGTGGACAAATCGGTCTTTCTGCTGGCCCCGGCATTGACTCTGGTGCCGGCGTTGGTGGCATGGGCGGTGATTCCGTTCGCCCCAGGGCTGGTCCTGGCGGACATCAATATCGGCATTCTGTTCATCCTGGCCATCTCCTCCATGGGGGTATACGGGATCATCATGGCGGGCTGGGGATCCAACAACCGCTTCAGCTTTTTGGGCGGGTTGCGGTCTGCGGCCCAGATGGTCTCCTACGAGGTGTCGATGGGGTTCACGTTGATTCCGGTGGTGATGCTGACCGGCAGTCTCAACCTCACCGACGTGGTGAATGCCCAGAAGGGGATGTGGTTCGTGGCGCCGCTTCTGCCCATGTTCGTGATCTACTTCATTTCTGTGGTGGCCGAGACCAACCGGTCGCCCTTCGATCTTCCCGAGGCGGAAGCGGAACTGGTGGCCGGCTTCATCACCGAATACTCGGCCATGGCCTCCGGTCTGTTCTTCATGGGGGAATACGGCAACATGATCCTGGTCTCCTTCATGGGATCGATCCTGTTTCTGGGTGGATGGCTGCCGCCGGTCGGATTCCTTGATTTCATACCCGGCGTCATCTGGCTGGGGATCAAGGCCGGGCTGTTGCTGTTCGTCTTTCTGTGGATCCGGGCCACGTTCCCGCGTTACCGGTACGATCAACTGATGCGTCTGGGTTGGAAGGTGTTTCTGCCCATCTCGCTGTTGTGGATTTTCGTGACCGGTTTGGGCATGCACCTTCTGGGCAAGGCGTAGGAGAGAGCGCACATGGGTCTGAATCTCACCGCGTTGTTGGACACCTTCGCGCTGCGCGAGTTGGCGAGCGGGATGGCCGTCACGTTGCGGCACATGTTCAAGCCGCACATCACGATCCAGTATCCTGAGGAACGCACGCCACTGTCGCCGCGCTTTCGCGGGGAACACGCCCTGCGGCGCACCGCGAACGGCGAAGAGCGCTGCGTGGCCTGCAAGCTGTGCGAGGCCACCTGTCCGGCCCAGGCCATCTATATCGATATCGACCCCAACAGCACTGCGGAAAAGCGGCGCACCCGGGTCTACAACATCGACGAAACCAAATGCATCTTCTGCGGCTTCTGTCAGGAGGCCTGCCCGGTGGATGCGATCGTGCTGGGACCCAATTTCGAGTTCTGCGGGTTCAAGCGCGAGGATCTCTATTACGACAAGGCCAAATTGTTGGCCAATGGCGAGCGGTGGCAAAAGGAAATCGACGCCAATCTCGAAGCAGACGCCAAGTACCGTTAGCAGGAGTCAGACAAATCATGGTAACGGATCTTCTTTTTTATCTGTTCTCGGCCATCACCGTGATGGCGGCTGTCGGCGTGGTGACCTCCAGGAACCAGGTGCATTCGGTGCTGTTCCTGATCCTGGCCTTTTTCAACACTGCGGCGCTCTTCATCCTGCTCCAGGCGGAACTGCTGGCGGCGCTCCTGGTGATCGTCTACATGGGGGCGGTGGCGGTTCTGTTCCTCTTCGTGGTGATGATGCTCGATGTCTCCTTCGAGGAGTTGCGCAAGGGGATGATCCAGCACCTGCCCCTGGGCATCTTCGTGGGGGTGGTGATCCTCGCGGAGTTGGTGGTGATTTTCTCCGGGATACATACGCCCCACGCAGCCGGGGCGGCGGCAGCCGGGATTTCGAATAGCCAGCTCATCGGCCAGGTGATGTTTACCCAATATCTGCTTCCTTTTGAAATCGCCTCCTTCATTCTGCTGGTGGCCCTGATCGGTGCGGTGGTTCTCACCCATCGCCGGCGCAAGGGGGTCAAGCGGCAGAACATTTCCGAACAACTGGCCCGTACCCGCGAGCAGTCCGTGGCACTGGTCAAGGTGGCCTCCGGCCAGGGAGCGCAACAATGAGTCTGAGTCATTTTCTCTATCTGAGCGCCATTCTTTTCACCCTGGGGATCTTCGGGATCTTCCTGAACCGGCGCAACATGATCATCATTCTGATGAGTATCGAGCTGATTTTGTTGGCGGTGAACATCAACTTCGTCGCCTTCTCGCACTACATGGGGGATGTGACGGGCCAGATTTTCACCTTCTTCGTGTTGGCGGTTGCCGCAGCGGAAGCGGCCATCGGTCTGGCCATCCTGGTTGCCTTTTTCCGTAACCGTTCCACGATCGACGTGGAAGAGATCGATACCTTGAAGGGCTGAACATGAGCAAGAACCTGCTGATCATCTTGTTGCCCCTGGTGGGATCCCTGATCTCCGGCCTGTTCGGTCGCCGGTTTCTGGGCAACGCGGTCAGTCGCCTGGTGACCATCGTCTGCATGACGGGCGCGCTGCTGTTGTCCATCCAGGTCTTCCTGACCGTGGCCTTGGGCGATGCCCCGTCCACCCGCGAGGTGATCTTCTCCTGGATCGTCTCCGGGGATTTCAAGGTCTCCTTCGGCATCCTCATCGACCGCCTCACGGCGGTGATGCTGGTGGTGGTCAACGGGGTCTCCACCCTGGTCCACATCTATGCCGTGGGCTACATGGAAGAGGATCCGGACCATCCGCGCTTTTTCGCCTATCTGTCGTTCTTCACCTTCGCCATGCTGATGCTGGTGACCGGAGACAATTTTCTGCAACTGTTCTTCGGCTGGGAAGGGGTGGGTCTGGCCTCGTATCTGCTGATCGGTTTCTGGTTCAAGAAAGAGTCGGCCTGCGATGCGGCGATCAAGGCGTTCCTGGTCAATCGCGTGGGTGACTTCGGCTTTGCGCTGGGGATTTTCGCCATTTTTATGGTCTTCGGCACCCTGGATTACTCGGAGGTGTTCCGCATGGCCGGGGCCGGGCAGTATCCGCCCACGGTGCATTTCCTGTTCTGGGGCGATGTGCCGACCATCACGCTGATCTGCCTGCTGCTCTTCATCGGCGCCATGGGCAAGTCGGCGCAACTGGGGCTGCACACCTGGCTGCCGGACGCCATGGAGGGTCCCACCCCGGTTTCGGCGTTGATCCATGCCGCCACTATGGTGACGGCGGGTGTGTTCATGGTCTGCCGCGCCTCGCCGCTGTTCGAGCTGTCGGAGACCGCCCTGACCGTGGTGACCCTGGTGGGGGCCAGCACGGCGCTGTTTGCCGCCACGGTGGGTCTGGTGCAAAACGACATCAAGCGGGTGATCGCCTATTCCACCTGTTCGCAGTTGGGGTACATGTTCTTCGCCGCCGGGGTCTCCGCCTATCCCGCCGCCATGTTCCATCTGTTTACCCACGCGTTCTTCAAGGCCCTGTTGTTTTTGGGCGCAGGCGCCGTGATTCATGCCATGCACCATGAGCAGGACATGCGCCACATGGGCGGCCTGATCAAAAAGATCCCCATCACCTATGCCGTGATGATGATCGGCACCCTGGCCCTGACGGGCTTCCCGTTCCTGGCCGGGTTTTATTCCAAGGACGCGATTCTCGAATCGGCCTTCGCCGCCCACACCCGTGTCGGCAATCTGGCCTGGATCATGGGCATGCTGGCTGCGATCCTGACCACTTTTTACTCTTTCCGGCTGGTCTTCATGACCTTCCATGGCGCACCGCCCAAGGATTCCCATGCCAGACACGCCTATGACCATGCCCATGAGGCGCCGTGGTCCATGCGTTTTCCGCTGCTGGTGCTGGCGCTCGGCTCGTTGGTGTGCGGTGTGCTCTTCCAATCGATGACCCACGAAGGGTGGTTCAAGGAAGCGGTGTTCATCGCCAGGGGTCATGACGCCCTGGCCCATTCGCACCACGTCGCTGCCTGGGTCAAGTGGTCCCCCTTCGGGATGTTCCTGATCGGACTGGGTCTGGCCTGGCTGATGTACGTCAAGCTGCCCACCCTGCCCGGCATCGTGGCCGCGCAATGGCGGGGTATCCACCAGTTCCTGATCAATGCCTGGTACTTCGACAAACTGTACGACCGACTGTTCGTGCAGCCCGCGCGTCGCATCGGTTACGGCTTGTGGCAGACGGGGGATGTGACCATCATCGACGGCTTTGGCGTGAACGGCACGGCTGCCACTGTGGGGCGTATCGCCCAGGGGTTCAAACGGTTGCAGACCGGCTATGTGTACCATTATGCCTTTGCCATGGTGATTGGGCTTCTGGTCCTGATCACGGTGTATGCTTGAGCGGGAGATTCTGGCGATGCTGAGTTTGGTTACATTCCTTCCGCTGGTCGGAGCCTTCGTCATCTTCTTCGGGGTCCGAAACGATGGCATGGCCCGGATGGTGGCGTTCCTTGTGTCGCTGGTTACCTTCGTGATCAGCCTGAGGTTGGTCACCGGGTTCGACCTGCATACCCATCAGTTTCAATTCACCGAGGAGTTGCGTTGGCTGCCTGACGCCGGCATCTCCTACCGCATGGGGGTGGATGGCATCAGTTTGCCGTTTGTGTTGTTGACCACCTTTCTTACCCCGATCTGTCTGCTGGCCTCTTGGGAGTCGATCCGGACGAAGGTGCGGGAGTACATGATTGCCTTCCTGGCGCTGGAGAGCTTCGTGGTTGGGGTGTTCTGCGCTTTGGACTTCCTTCTCTTCTACATCCTGTGGGAGGCGATGCTGATCCCGATGTTTCTGATCATCGGGGTATGGGGCGGTCCGAACCGGGTGTATGCGGCGCTGAAGTTCTTTCTTTACACCCTGGCCGGTTCGGTCTTGATGCTGATTGCCATTCTTTATCTGGGGCTGAAGGCGCACACCTTTTCCATCCCGGCGTTGATGGCCCTGCCTTTGTCGTTCGACGTGCAGGTGTGGCTGTTTTTGGCTTTCATGGCTTCGTTCGCGGTAAAGGTGCCGATGTGGCCGGTGCATACTTGGCTGCCGGACGCTCATGTGGAGGCCCCCACCGCCGGTTCGGTGATCCTGGCCGGGATTCTCCTGAAAATGGGTGCGTATGGTTTCCTGCGCTTTTCCTTGCCGATTTTGCCGGACGCCTCGCGGTATTTCACCCCGTTGATTTTCGGGCTGTCGCTGGTGGCGGTGGTCTACACGGCGTTGGTGGCCTTGATGCAGAAGGACCTGAAGAAGCTGGTGGCCTATTCGTCGGTGTCGCACATGGGTTTTGTCACCATTGGTTTGTTCACTTTCAACCAGCAGGGGGTGGAGGGTGGCATTCTTCAGATGGTCAACCACGGGGTGGTATCCGGCGCCTTGTTCCTGTTGGTGGGCGTGGTTTATGACCGGATGCACACTCGCGAGATCGCGCGTTATGGCGGGATTGCCAACGTCATGCCGGTCTATTCGGTGATCTTCATGCTGTTCGCCCTGGCCTCGGCGGGGCTGCCTGGCACCAACAGTTTCGTTGGCGAAATTCTGATCCTGTTGGGGGCGTTTTTGGCAAACAAGGCGGTGGCGGTGACGGCGGCCACCGGGCTGGTGCTTGGCGCGGCCTATGTGTTGTGGATGTTCAAGCGTGTGGTATTCGGTCCGGTGGTGCATGAGGACGTGAAGGCCATGCCGGATCTTTCCATGCGCGAGGTGGCCTTGTTTGTGCCTTTGATCGTGATGGTGTTCTGGATCGGCTTTTATCCCGGACCCTTTTTGGCGCTGTTGCACGCCTCGGTGGACAACCTGCTGATGCAGGCCAATACCGTCAAGGCTGGCGCGGTGGCCTTGGCGCAATTCTGACAATCGGTCAATCATCTCTTCGATTTTTGGAGCGTGTGGGAAATGCCAGTGCAAATGCCGGATATCAACCTGGTTGCCATGCTGCCGGAGATTGTCCTCTCCTTGCTGGGATTGGTTTTGCTGTTGATGAGCGCCTGGGGGGACGAAAACCGTGGGGGCAGAATCAGCACGCTGGCCATGGTTGGCCTGGTGGTGGCGGCCTTGATCACCGTGGGCGGCAAGGATGGCACCGGCTTCGGCAGTCATTTCATCAACGACGCCTTCGCCAGATCCATGAAGCTGCTGATGTATCTTTCCACGGGTCTGGTATTGTTCATGTCTGCGGACTACATGAAGAAGCATCGCATCGACGGTGGCGAGTATCAGGTCTTGACCCTGATGGCCATGCTGGGTGGCATGCTGATGGCTTCGGCGGGTGATTTTATCATTCTTTATCTTGGTCTGGAACTGATGTCGTTGTCCATTTACGTTTTGGCGGCGATGCAGCGGGATGAGTTGCGCTCCAACGAGGCGGGTCTGAAATATTTCGTTTTGGGTTCCATGGCGTCCGGGTTTTTGCTGTACGGGATTTCCCTGATTTACGGTTTGACCGGAACCACTGCCTACACTGGTGTGGCGGCTGCCCTGGATCCGGCGCATGGCGGTCATTTCGGTTCTGCCTTGATGTTGGCTGTGGTCATGGTGATGGCCGGG
The DNA here is from genome assembly GCA_015231915.1 of Magnetococcales bacterium. GTDB lineage: Bacteria > Pseudomonadota > Magnetococcia > Magnetococcales > Magnetaquicoccaceae > Magnetaquiglobus. The sequence goes on along the minus strand of JADGAR010000048.1, from coordinate 892 downwards.
ATGAGTTTCAAGATTGCTGCTGCTCCGTTTCACATGTGGGCGCCGGATGTGTATGAGGGTGCTCCCACGTCGGTGACGGCGTTCATGGCTGTGTTGCCGAAGGTGGCGGCCTTTGCCGGTATTTTCCGGGTGTTGTTGATTGCCTTTCCTTCGTTGCACAGTCAGTGGATTCCTCTGGTGCAGTTGTTGGCGGTGTTTTCCATGGCGGTTGGTGCTTTTGCCGCGATTGCCCAGACCAACATCAAGCGGATGTTGGCCTACTCTTCCATTGGCCATGTGGGTTACATTCTGCTCGGTTTGGCGGCCAACAGTGTGGCGGGTTATCAGAGTGTTGTGACCTATTTGGCCATTTATATTTTCACGAGTGTGGGTGCCTTTGCGATCATTTTGTTGTTGAATGTGAGTGGCATTGGGGATGAGACTGCGGATTACAAGGGCTTGGCGCACAAGCGTCCCTTGTTGGCTTTTCTGATGGCGTTGTTCATGTTTTCCATGGCCGGGATACCGCCTTTGGCTGGGTTTATTGGCAAGCTGTATGTCTTTTTGGCTGCGATTCAGTCGGGCATGTTGGGGATTGCCATTGTGGGTGTGCTTTTTTCAGCGGTTGGTGCTTTTTATTATCTGCGGATCGTCAAGTTCATGTATTTCGATCCGGCCAGTGAGGCCGAGACGTTTGGCATGGCGGTAGGGGTGCCCATGCGTGCCTTGTTGACGGTGACGGGTGTGATCATTCTGGTGTGGGGTGTGTTCCCGGAGTCCCTCCTGAAGTGGACTGCGACCAGCGTCAAGACGTTCTCCATGTAGTTTCATTCAATCCCATAGTTGGTTGACAATTGATAGGGGTCCAGGGGGATTATCCCCCTGGTGGGATCCAAGGGCGAAGCCCTTGGTG
>JADGAR010000047.1 GCA_015231915.1 Magnetococcales bacterium | reverse complement strand
TACCAAATCCCCCCGGCCCCGTCAACAGAAAAAACGCACCTCGATGCATTTTTTTCAACCAAGCCTCGCCAACCCCGGGAACCATTGCAGGATCATGGAGGCTAATCTATTGAAATCCCCCATGAAAATCATCACACCCACCACCACCAAAAGCCCTCCGGCAACCATCTCAATCTTGCGCAAATGGCGGCGGACGCGATTGAACACCCCAAAAAAGAAGTTGATCGCCAACCCGGTCACCAGAAACGGCACCCCCAATCCGGCAGAATAGACCGCCAGCAACGCCACCCCCTGGGAAATCTGCTCCTGTCCCCCGGCCAGTGCCAGGATCCCCGCCAGAATCGGCCCCACGCACGGCGTCCAGCCAAACGCAAAGGCAAGGCCGATGAGAAACGCCCCCAACGGCCCCGCCGGTTTGCGCTCCAGATGAAAACGGGCCTCCAGATTCAAAAAACCAAACCGGAACGCCCCCATGTAGTGCAGCCCGAACAGGACGATCAACCCGCCGCCCACCTTGCTGAGCAGTTGCATGTGGCCGAGCAGGGCCTGCCCCAGATAGGTCGCCGAGGCCCCCAGCGAAATGAAGACCAGGGAAAACCCCAAAACAAAAAACAGACTGTGCAACCCCGCCTTCCAACCCACACCGGTCTCGCCGGCCTCCCGCAGCTGTTCCACCGAAATGCCGCTCATGAAGCTGACGTAGGCCGGGGCCAGCGGCAGGACGCAGGGGGACAGAAACGACAAAAGACCAGCAAAAAAGGCCGTCGCATAGGTCACTTCCATGGTCAGCCCTCCCTTGAACCCGCAAGCCAGGTCAGATAAGGCGCGTACCCTTCCACCACCGGCAGGGCGATCAACTCCGGGACCTCGTAGGGATGCAGGTCGCGCAGCCGCTCCTCCAGTTGCGGATAGCCGTCACGGCGCAATTTCAGGATCAAGGTCCACTCCTCGTCCTTCTGGAACTCCCCGTCCCAAATGTAAAAGGAGCGTCCCTGAGGCAGGATGTGCACGCAGGCGGCCAATCCCTCTTTCACCAGGGTTTCGGCCAGTTGGGTTGCGACCGTTTCATCGGGAACGGTGGTCATGGCCACCATGGCAAGGGTCTCGCTCATAACAACGGCTCCACCAGGGACTCCATCTGGGAGTAGTTCATGCTGCCGATGTGGGAACCGGCCAATTTGCCCTCCCGGTTCAGCAGCTTGGTGACCGGCAGGGCGTACACCCCGCCCAGCACCTTCGTCAGGCTTTGCACGGCGCGGGGATCCCCGATCACCACCGGATAGTTGATCCCCTGTGCGTCCAGGAATTTTTTCAATTCCTCCTTGTCGGCCCGTTCCAGATAGTCGATCCCCACCACCAGGAATCCTTTTTCTCCATATTTTTTTTGCAATTTGATCAAAGCCGGGATCTCGTCCAGACAGGGCGGACACCAGGTGGCCCAGAAATTGACCAGCACCACCTTGCCCTTGAAATCCGTCAGGCGTACCGGCCTGCCATCCATCCCCTCCAGGGGCGCATCCAGCCCCCCCTCCCCCGCCCAGGCGCTGCCGAACAGCATCACCATGCCTACAATCGCCAAAATTCTCCGGATCATCCTTCACTGCCCTTGGGTAGAGGTGGAGGACCGTTGTCGCCGGTCCATGCGTTGCCGCCTGTTTGTTTTGTTTATCCCGTGCCCGGCGCACTTGGCAAGGGAATTACTCGGGAAGTCCGTCATCGCGCCAATGGCGCAGCACATGCGCCTCGACCGCAGGATCCATGGCCAGGGCTTCGCCCCAGCGCCGACCGGTCTCGGCGACGCCGCGCACCGTGGCATCGATGGCGAAACGACCGCTCTCAGGCTCCGTCGTCACGTCCCGCCCGGGATCGGTGCGCGTGGCCAGCGACCACGCGAGATCCGCCAGGGAGTCGCAACGGGTATCCGCATCCACCACCCACAATTGATCCGCGCCCCCGCCGGGCGGGACCGCCCGCCAGATGGCCTCGATGGCCCGCCGACCGCGGGCCGTTTCCGTGCCTGTGACCCGCACCACGGCCATGCGACCTGCGGCCAGGGAGTGCATGTCGGCAATCCAGGGGGCCAGTTGCCTGGCCCGCTCCAGCCAATCGCCTGGGGCCAGAGGCGCCACGGCAGGGGCGGCGCCGAGTTCCACCGGCAGCTTGCGGGTGGCATCCACCCCCATCTTGCCCCCCAGCCCCGACCAGGGAGAGGAGAAATCCAGATAGTCGATGGGGGTGTTGTTCAGGATCTGCAAATCCCGCCCGCCATGCACATGGTGCCCCACCGCCTCCAGGACCGCTCCCCAATCCGTCACCGGCACGTCGGCATCCACCACGAAGATGTATTTTACATACAAAAACTGCCGCAAAAAACCCCACACGCCGGTCATCACCCGAAAGGCGTGACCCGGATAGCCCTTCTCCAATCCCACCACCGCCACCCGATAGGAGCAGGCCTCCATGGGCAGGTGAAAGGCCCGGATCTCCGGATACTGTTTTTTCAATAGTGGTGAAAAAACCCGGTTCAGCGCCACGGCCAGAATGGCCGGTTCGTCCGGCGGTCGACCGGTGAACGTGGAGAGATAGACCGGATCCCGGCGCATGGTCATGCGTTGCACGGTCAACACCGGAAACGGCTCCACATCGTTGTAGTAGCCGGTATGATCCCCGAACGGCCCCTCGTCCGCCAGTTCCGCGGGATCCACCATCCCCTCCAGCACGATCTCCGCCCAGGCCGGGACCGGCGGAAAGGGGGCATGCTCCGGGGCGCATTCGACCCGCTGTTCCCGCAGCAATCCTGCGAAGGCGTATTCGGACAGGCTCTCCGGGACCGGGATCACGGCGGCCAGCAAGGTGCCCGGATCGCACCCGACCACCACGGATACCGGCATGGGACGCCCGCCGAACTCCCGCAGATGCTGCGCCCCTCCCCGATGGGCAAGCCAGCGCATGATCAGCCGCCGCCCGCCCAGCCATTGCATGCGGTAAACCCCCAGATTGACGGGACCCCCGGCGGGACCTCGCGTGCTCACCACCCCCCAGGTGATCAACGGGCCGGCATCCTTCGGCCAGCAGGTCATGATCGGCAGACGGGTCAGATCCACTTCCGCCCCTTCCAGGACCACCTCGCGGCAGGGTGCGCGGGAGAGGGTTTTCACCGGCATGTGGCGGGCCATGGCCAGCCGACCGGCCAGATCCACGGCGTCCCGCAGGGAGTGTGGCGCCTCGGGTTGCCGCAGGGCGGCCAGCAGCCCGCCCAGTTCCTCCAGTTCGGCGACCTGGCGACCGATGGCCAGTCCCACCCGCTCCTCGGTGCCGAACAGATTGGCCAGCACCGGAATGGCGTGACCGACCGGACGGGTGAACAGCACCGCCGGCCCCCCCCGTTCCAGCAGGCGACGCGCGATGGCGGTCATCTCCAGGCGGGGGTCCACCGGGCGTTCCACCCGGACCAGCAGGCCGCGGTTGCTCAAAAAGGCCATGAACTCCCGCAAATCGCGAAAGGAACGGGGCGTCGGGGTGTGGGATTTCTTGTTCATGGCCGATGAGTATAAACCGCGCCCGGTCTGGAATCCACGGTTGCAGATTTCAGGGGTCCAGTGGGCAAATCTCTTGACGGCAGGCAGGGTTGATGAAACAATCAATGCCATGTCCGTCACTCATTTTGGGTTGCACGCACCTACGACTCCTTTGCGACATGCGCCTTGATCTGCCACCCCAATTCACCGAAGAGACCATCTTCGAGTTCCTGTCCATGCTGATCCATCGTGGCGCACCAAGGGACCTCAAGGTCCAGGTCAATTTTAATACGCTTCATTTTATAGACCCGGTTGGTCAGGTCACGCTCAGCAACACGATTGGCTGGTTACAAAAAAAGGGTGTCAAGGTGACATTCCTCGCGCCTGATACAACCAATCCGGCGGTACGATTTCTTGACGATGCACAATTTTTTTCCTCTCATTTAAAAAATCATCAAACGATTCTCCCCGCAGCGCACTTGAGAGAGACAACCTTGCCGATAACGCGCATTCAACACTCTCAAGCAGGCCACTGGTTGCGAGGTACTTTTGTGCATTGGATGGCGGAACGTACCGAGATTCCAGTACCCTCGCTGGTTAGCATCCAGTCGAGTTTGATGGAAATTTTCAATAATATTAAAGATCATTCCGAAGAGCAGATCGGATGTTGCGCAGCGCAACACTTCCCAAAGAATCGCAGAATCATTATCGCGATTGCCGATTTTGGTGTTGGCATTCCCACGCAAATGTCAAAAAAGTATCATGGCTCGAACAGTGACCTGATCATGCAGGCTTGCGATGAGGGTGTTTCAACAAAAAGCATCCCACAGAATCGAGGCGCCGGATTGTATTTATTGGTTCAAAATGTCGTTCGATTGAATCATGGCATGATATCTATTTATTCTAATGACGGAAAAGCTACATTTGGCACACTCAACAACCATCACAAACCATCAAAGTTCTATCCAGGAACACTATTTATCGTCATATTTGATACGGATACGATTGTTCCTGACGAAGAGGAGGATTTTCAATGGTCTTGACGATACTGGAGCATGTTGATAATTGTCATTCTATGGATAATGGAGAGACCATTGCAAAATTGATCAAAACACATCTCGATCACAATCAATCCGTGCAAATCTCCTTCAAAGGGGTTGATCTGGTCTCGTCATCATTTATCAATACTTCTTTGATCGCCTTGCTTGACAGTTACAGTTTCGATACGATTCGATCAAAAATTAATTTTATTAACACAACAAGATTTATCAATGAATTGATCAAAAGTCGCTTCCAATCCGCCAATCGTTCCCAATCCTCGCCACCGGAGTATGTATCTTCCTGAAGATCTCTGAAAAATCTGATCCGACGATCAAAAAACGCGGCTTGCAAATCACCGCCATGACGATATGATGGAGTCATCCGTCAAGCCACCCCAGGGAGCATGCAACATGACAGGGCAGTCCACCACCCATTTCGGATTCAGCGAAGTCCCCCTGAACGAGAAGGTCCACAAGGTACGGCAGATATTCGATTCGGTCGCCGGCAACTACGACCTGATGAACGACCTCATGTCCCTCGGTGTCCATCGCCTCTGGAAACGGTTCGCCATCCGCCGCCTGCGCCTCAAGCCGGGCCAACGGCTGCTGGACGTGGCAGGCGGCACCGGTGATCTGGCCAGACTGATGCAACGGGAACTCTCCGGCCAGGGCGACATCGTCATCTACGACATCAACGCCGCCATGCTGGAACAGGGACGCAACCGCCTGAGCGACGAAGGCTCCCTGACCGGCATCCGCTGGGTGCAGGGCAACGCCGAACAACTGCCGTTTCCGGATCACGCCTTTCACGCGGTCACCATCGGCTTCGGTATCCGCAACGTGACCCAAATCGACGCCGCCCTGCGGGAAATGACCCGGGTGCTGCGCCCCGGAGGGCAGTTCATGTGCCTGGAATTCTCCCACGTGGCGATTCCCTTTCTGCGACCGATCTACGAAGCCTACTCCTTCCGGGTGCTCCCGGAAATCGGCCACTGGGTGGCCAAGGATCGGGACGCCTATCAATACCTGGTGGAGTCGATCCGCCGCTTTCCCGATCAGGAACAGTTCGCGGCCATGCTGCGCGAAGCCGGATTGTACCAGGTGCGTCATCACAATCTGACGGGGGGAATCGCCGCCGTCCACATCGGAGTGAAAGTGTAAACCATGATGCTTGCTTCCCTGTTCGCCATGCCGTTCAAGTGGATCCCCGGACCGGTGACCGCCGTGAGCCTGGGGATCGTGATGAATCTCTTCTTCCAGCGCTACCCGGAACTGCGCGAGCGCCTCAAGGAACTCTCCGGCAAGGTATTCGAGTTCCATATCGAAGACTTTTCCCAATCCCTCTTCATGGAAGTGGACGACATGGGCCAGGTCTTGATCCACACCTATTCGGACGCCCTGCCCCATGTGGTGATGGCAGGCACGGGAGGGGCGTTCCTCTCCCTGCTGTTTGCCACCACCGATCCGGATTCGCTGTTCTTTTCGCGCCAACTGAAACTCAGCGGCGAGACCGACACCGGCTTGCGCTTCAAAAACATCCTCGACAACGTGGAGATCGACTGGGAAAAAGAGTTGTCCGTGCTGGTGGGCGAAGCTGCGGCCAAGGGGCTGATGATGATGGCCCACCAGGCCAGACAGCTCGGCACACAGGGCAAAAGCCGCCTGGAGACGGAAATGGAGCAGTGGCTGAACGGCCAGGAGATCCCGCGACGCAAGAATCTCGAAGAACTGCGCCGCAAGGCCGAAACCCTGAACAAACACCTGGAACGTCTGGAGGGACGGATGACACGCGCGGGCAAACGACTGACCCGTTCCGGCTCCGGCAAACCGGGCAAGAGCGCAAGCCCCTCCTGATCGTCATGAAATCGTAAAAATGCTACTCGCGAATTACCGTACTGTCCTGCGTTTGTCGGGCATTTTGAGGGTGTTGGCCCGTTACGACGCGGAACCGCTGACCCGTCGCTTCTTTCCATTGCGGATGGTGACCTGGCTGTTCGGCCTGCGCCCGTCGCTGCGGCGTCTGCGGCGGGAGAACTCCCCCGAAGTCCGCCTGCGCAAAATTCTGGAAGAGCTTGGCCCCACCTTCATCAAGTTCGGTCAGGCCCTTTCCACCCGCATGGATGCCCTGCCTGAAGAGATCGGCATCGAGCTGAAAAAATTGCAGGACGAGGTCCCGCCGTTCCCCTTCGAGACCGTGCGGCGCATGGTGGAGGAGGACCTGGACGAGGGACTGGAGGCGCTCTTTTCCACCTTCGACCCGATTCCGGTGGCGTCGGCCTCGATGGCGCAGGTGCATCGCGCGGTGACCAACGACGGACGTCTCGTGGCGGTCAAGGTGATGCGGCCCAGCGTGGAGACGGTGGTGGAACAGGACATCGGCATGCTCACTGCCATGGCCAATCTGATCGAGGCCTATGTCCCGGAATGGCAGCGGTTTCAGGCCAAACGCGTGGTGGAAGAGTTCGCGGTCACCATCCGCAACGAGATGAACTTTCTGGTGGAAGGGTCGCGGGCGCAGAAATTCCGCGACAATTTCAAAAACGATCCCGAAATGCGCGTGCCGGAAGTGATCTGGAACCGCACCTCCCGCCGGGTCCTGACCCTGGAGTGGATCGACGGCATTCCCATCGACGAGCTTTCCCGGCACCCGGACCTGAGTCTGGACGCGGCCAGAATCTCCACCAACATCATCACCAGTTTCTTCAAGCAGGTGTTCCGGGACGGATTCTTTCATGCGGACCAGCATCCGGGCAACATCTTCGTCCATACGGACGGGACCCTCACCATTCTGGATTTCGGGATCATCGGTCGGGTATCCTTGCGGGACCGGATTCTGCTGGCCGAGATGATGCGCGGTTTTCTGGAGCGCAACTACCGCAAGGTGGCGGAGGTGCATCTGTCGGCGGGCTTCGTGCCGCGCCACACCAATCTGGACGAGTTCGAGGATGCCTGCCGTCAGATCGGCGAGCCGATCTTCGGGCAGCCTCTCAAGGAGATCTCCATTGCCCGGCTGCTGGCGCAGCTGTTCAAGGTGACCGAACAGTTCGAGATGCCGGTGCAGCCGCAACTGCTGCTGTTGCAAAAGACCATGTTCACCCTGGAGGGGGTGGGACGGGAGATCAATCCGGAGCTGAACATGTGGCTGCTGGCCGAGCCGTTGATCCGCGACTGGATGATGGAGAACCTGGGTCCGGTCGGCAAGGCGCGGGAGGTCGGGAAACGGATCAAGCATGTCAACGACGCCGCCGGGATGGTGCCGGAGCTTTTGTTCAACGGTTTGGAGCGTCTGGCCACGGATCGGGTGCAGGTGCGGATTCACGCCTCCTCCCTGACGCGGATCGAGCGGCGTCTGGGGTTGGGATTTCATCGCGCCTCGGCCAGCTTCACCGGCGGATCGCTGTTCGTGGGGGGAGCGATCATGGTGTCAGCCGGGCTGTCCGCCTGGTGGTATGGTCCGCCGTTGGTGCTGGCCGCCATTTATTTTCTGCGGGGCATGCGACCGATCCGATGACGGCAATGCGGGTGGTTTTGTATCAGCCGGAGATCCCGCAGAACGCCGGAGCGGTGTTGCGTACCTGCGCGGCAGCCGGGGCCGAACTGCATCTGATCGGGCCGCTGGGTTTCCGGCTGGACAGTGCCGGTGTCCGGCGGGCGGGCATGGATTACCGGGAGTGGGCCGAGGTGTGCCGCTGGCACGACTGGCAGGCGTTTCAGGCCGCCTTTCCCGCCGATGGCCGGCTTTTCGCCGCCACCACCAAGGCCGGAACCCGCTACACCGAGTTCGCCTACGCCCCCGGAGACTGGCTGCTCTTCGGCCCGGAGGGGAGCGGCCTGCCGCCGGAGATCCTGGCCGCCCACGCCGACCGGCTGGTACGCATCCCCATGCACCCGCGCGCCCGCAGCCTCAACCTGGCGCAAAGTGTCGCGGTGGTGCTCTACGAGGCGTTGCGGCAGACCGGCTGGCCGGATGCCATATGAGTCTCTGCAAACCGGATTATTTTTTGATGGACCACCACTTCCGGGCAGCGCCAGCGGATGGCGACGGCAACAGCGAGCATCGCCACAACACCCAGCCGAGCCGTCCGAAGACCACGGAAAAATCCCATTGACGGAGATGTTGGAACGCGCGTTGTGTGAAGAACAGCAGTTTCACCATCATCAACAGCCCAGGCAGCGCGCGCGGCCCGCAATGGGCAGGGTGGACATGTTGGGCGCAACGATTCAGCAGGGCCGGTGGAATACGCATGATGGCGGAACAATAAAGCAGAATATTGCCAAAGGTCGGCGCACAGACCAGGTAATTGCCCTCCATCATGTTGGTTCCGCTGGCTGCAACGCTTTCCAGTTGTTGTTCAAGCTCGGTATAAGGGATGGTGCGCAAGGAAAAAATACTGAGAGTAAAGGGCCTGGGCAGGTCGTTGACCAGTCGCACGGTTGCCAGAATGTCCTGGCTGGTCTCGATCGGATTGTCCACAATGATGTCATAGGAAGGCGCGACCATGAAACGCGCATGCCGTGCGATGGCCGCGGTCGCCGACTGGATCAGCCCTGGTCGGGATGGCCGTTTGTAGAACTTGAGGATCCGGTCGCTCCCGCTCTGAATCCCCATGCGGACACGATTCATCCCGGCTGATACCAGGATCGCCATTTTTTCCTCATCGACATGAATCGGTGTCAAGCCCAGCACGCAAAACGGCAGATTGACCTTCTGGCGCCACTGGTCGGCAAATGCGCGCAGGTATTGGGGTTCAAGCGCCATGAAGCAATCATCATGAAAGGTCACGGAACGCAGATAGGGGCGTTGCGCCTGGATGAGCCGTATCTCCGCGATGAGATGGTCGATGGAGGCATGACGAACCTTCGCATAGTTGCGGTCCAGCTTTAAAAAGGTAGAGTTGCTGCAATACGTACATTTGAAAGGACAGCCTCTCGTCCAGACCGTATTATAAGCCATGGCCTCGCTATCTAAATAATCAAAGTTTACAATCGGCTGAAAACCCTCGCCTTGCCGATACAGATATTCCTTTTGACCATACAAAGGGAATGGCAAGGACTCCAGTTCCGCAGAAGTTGCCAGGCTTCTCTGCGGATTGCGCTGCACGCCGCCCGGGGTTCGGAACCAAAAATTGCGGGTGGTCAGCCGGGCTTCCTGATCATGAAAATTTTCCAGAAATTCGGCAAACGCCATCTCGCCTTCCCCCAGACAGATGGCATCCGCATGACTGTCCAGGGCATCCAATGGAGAAATGGTCGGATGGATGCCTCCCCAGAGGAGAAAGGGACGGGAGGCGCGTGCATGCAGTGCAGTCAGGATGCGTTTGACCAGATAGGCCTCGCGGCTCATGGAGGAAACGGCCAGCAATTCATAACCGGCCAGGGTTTGGGCGATTTGCTCGATATCGTCGTCAGTGTAATCCGCATGCGAATCGTTCCCCCGCAGAATGATTCGCAGGGAACGCATGGCGGTCGGCATGATCACATGGATGGCGACATGAACCCCATGGGCATTGGCGATGGCGGCAATTTTGCGAAAACCAAAATAGGACAAACTGGTCCCAATATATAATAAACCAATGGAAGACAGGGACATGGTCAAAGGGATCTCGCACAAGGAATGGCTGAAGATGAAGAACACAGTATATCGACCACCCCGGATCCGGGCAACGAAAACGGATGATCAGACACTGATTTTCCATCGCTCCCACCTGCGAAAAGCGCTGGCCGCTCCCGAAAGGCAGGGACCATTTTCGAGATGACAGCCGCCTGCACCTTCCTGTATAGTAATCCAATGCAGATTTTTGCACCATCATGAGGGGACCGATGCACACAGCGTACACACAAGATCCCATGTCGAGACAAGGCATGTCCGGTCGGAAAGCAGGCACACAGCGCGTTTTGTTCCGGCATGCGACATCGCCTGGCTCATGGCGTTGTGACAGGGCTGGGGACCCCTGAACGATGAATGCTGCCACGAAACGATTGATCCTGATTCCAACCTACAACGAAGCCGATAACGTCGAGAAGGTCATCGCCATCATCCAGGGGCTGGGGCTGAAGATCGATCTGCTTTTTGTGGACGACAACTCCCCGGACGGCACCGGAGAGATTCTGGCGCAATGGGCCGCAAAGGATCCCTCGATTCACCTGATGCGGCGTCCCGGCAAGCTGGGAATCGGTTCGGCCCACCTTGACGGCATCCGCTGGAGTTTCGACCACGGCTATGCCATCCTCGTCACGATGGATTCGGACCTCACCCATTCGCCCGAAGAGATTCCCCGTTTTCTCGAACTGGCGGATGGCACCGACATGGTGGTCGGCTCCCGCTTCAACCGTCCGGACAGTCTGCCCGGCTGGATCTGGTGGCGCAAATGGATGACGCACACCGGCCATTTCCTGACCTCCCGGCTGCTCGGCCTCCCTTATGATGCCACCGGCGCGTTTCGTCTCTACCGGCTCGACCGCATTCCGCGCGGCATCTTCGACATGGTGGAATATCCGGGGTATTCCTTCTTTTTCGAAAGCCTGCACCGTCTGCATCGCAACGGCGTGACCATCCGCGAGGTACCCATCGTTTTGCCGGCCCGGGCCTATGGACACTCCAAGGTCCGGTTGAAGGACATTCTCTCCGGCATCGAAAACCTCTTCTCCCTGGGGTGGCGCACCCGGCTGGACGGGGCGAGCCTGCTTTATCGTCCGTCCTTCGTCAAGGAGCACGACGCGCCCATCGCCCCCGAGGAGACCGCGTGGGACGGCTATTGGACGCAACGCAGCCACCAGGGCAAGTGGCTCTACGACCTGATCGCGGCCTTCTACCGCCGCTGGATCATCCGACCGGCGGTCAACCGTTTTCTGGGCGCCGCCTTTGCCCCCGGCGACCGGATCCTGCACGCCGGTTGCGGCGGCGGCACGGTGGACATCGACATGGCCCGGGTGATGCGCATCGACGCCCTGGACATCTCGACGCGCGCCCTGACCGAATACGCGCGTTGCCATGCCGGCAACCACGAGCTGATGCACGGCTCCATTGACGCCATTCCGGCACCGGACAATCACTACGACGGCCTGTTCAATCTGGGGGTCATGGAGCACTTCCCCGAAGAACGGATCGTGCCGATCCTGCGCGAGTTCCATCGGGTTCTCAAACCCGGCAAACGCATCGTCCTGTTCTGGCCCCCCGCCTACGGGGCATCGGTGATCTTCCTGAAGTGGGTCCATCGTCTGTTGCACGGCCTGTTTCGTTCGGAGATCCAGTTGCATCCCCCGGAACTCACCCACATCCGTTCCCGGGAGCAGACCGCCCGCTGGCTGGAACAAAGCGGCTTCCGGCTGCGGGAATTCGCCTTTGGCGCGGGTGATCTTTTCACCTATCAGGTCATCGTGGCGGAAAAGGGTGCCCACATGGGCAATCAGGGGACGCATGTCTAACGTCAACACCGAGCAGTGGAACCAGAACTCCCTGATCATGCAGGAGAGCCGACTGGCCAGGTGGCATCGGCAGCGCATCATCGGCCTGTCCCGTTTTCACGAACTGATCACCGACCGGCGGGCCGCCATTCTGGACCTGGGCTGCGGTTCCGGTTTTTTCTTGCGCGAATTTCACACGCGCGGCTACCGTGGGCTGTACGGCATCGAGCCGGATCGGGCGCTCATGGCCAACATCCCGCCCGGCATCGCCCAGGTGCGCGACGACAAGGCGGAGGCGATCGGTTTTGCCTCTGCGACCTTTGATGCCGTGTTCGTTTACGGGGTGCTGCACCATCTGCCGGACCTGGAGGTCTATGCCAAGGCATGTCGCGAGATGGATCGGGTTCTCAAGCCGGGCGGCAGGATTTTCATCATGGAGCCGGGGCGGTTGTGGGTGTTCAAGCTGGTGGAGTGGATGAGCGGATGGCTGGGGCCGATGTATCCCCCCCTGCGTGCCCTGCGCGCCAGCATGGAAGAAGAGCGCAAGGAACAGGAGTATTTTATTGAGCACCACGCAATTTTCAGGGAATTTTTCCAGAAAGAGCGCTATCGGACCCTGGCAGACCGATATTTTCTGTACACCTGGATTTTTACAGCTCAAAAACCAGCATAGCATGCCGGGAGAGTGACGATGACCGACGGGATGGATACGCCACGCAGCCAGGCTTGGAAAAATCTTCTCCCGCTCCTGCTGGTTTGCGTCTCGCTGGGCGCGATGTTCGGACCCACCTGGGTGACCTACCTGGAACGCGCCGCGGACCCTTTTCGTTTTAGCGACGATGTCCGCTCCTATCTGCTGCCGGCCTGGCGCTTCGTCGATCCAGAACTTTTTCCCGGCGCCGCGGATGTCGATTACATCCAATGGCTTTCCCCCTTGGGCTATCAGGGGATTTACGCCCTGGGCGCCCATTGGCTGGATCCGGTCACCTTCGGCAAGCTGCTGGGAGGGGTGATGTTTCTGGCCGGCATGGCGGTGATCGGCCTGGCCGCAGGGCTGATGTCCGGCTGGGCCGGGGCCTGGTTCGCCATGGCCCTGATGCTGTCATCGTGGGGACCGGAACTCAGCGGCATGCCGCGCAACCTGTCCATCCCCCTGCTGGCCCTGGCCGTGGTGGCGCTGCTGCGGGGCAGGGTTTATCTGCTGGCGGCCATGGTGCTGATCGCGGCGCTGTTCTATCCGCCGGTGGCGGTCATGATCAGCGGCATGCTGTTCTTGTGGCTGATGGTCTGGCCGGCCAGGGACCGGGGCGAGGCGCGGGAGTGGTCATTCAAAAAACGGGTTCTCCTGCTGGTGGTCACCGCGCTGCTGACGTTCCTGCTGGAGGGCAAGCAGTGGTTCGGCGCCAGGAATTATGGCCCGATCCTGACCGCCGCCTATTGTGACGCCTACCCGGAAATCGGTCCGGAAGGACGACTGGGCAACGTCAATGTCTGTCAACCATCGGACACATTCTTGTCCATCCTGACCGACACCACCCAATGGACCTTGACCGATGGGCGTCGCGGAGAGCCATGGCTGTATGCCCCGCGCGTCCTGGGGAAATGGACGTTGGCCAAGGCGGGCATCGACCGTGACGCGCTGTTGGTGAACCTGCTGCTGTTGCTACTGCTGGCCGGTTACCTGGCACATCTGGCGCGCGACACCCTGGGACGCCGCCTGTTGATCCTGCCGATGGTCGGCGTCCTGGGGTTTCTGGCCGCGCAGCCCTTTGCGCCACAGTTTTATTATCCTCTGCGTTATCTGGAAAAAACGATACCGATCTTTCTGATGGTGGGGCTGCCCGCCGCGGTCTCCGCCCTCGCCTCCCTGCCCGCCCGGTGGCGCGCGGGGCCGGCTTGGGGCCATCCCTGGGTGAGGCCCGGCGGTGTTCTGATCGTCGCCTGCGTCGTGCTCCTCGTGCTGGGGGGACGGGGCAAGTCCAAGGGAGGGATCGACAAGGATCACCGCTTCGCCGCGCCCCTCATGCACCATCTGCATTCCCTGCCCAAGGATGTCGTGATCGCCGGATGGCCACGCGGGATCGTCGCTTCCGTTCCTTTGCTGGCCCAACGTTCCGTGTTTGTCAATGAGGAGACCCATTGGCCGCTGCACAAACATTTCACCGATACCATGCGCACCCGGGCTCTGGCGCTGATCGAGGGCTATCTGGCCACGACGCCCGGCCCGCTGATCGCGTTGCGGGAACGGTTCGGAGTCACCCATATGATCGTGGATCGGAATCTGTTCGCAAAAGGGTCGTTCGGCCTGTTCGCCCCGTTCCAGGCATTCGCCGACAAGAAGAAAAAGGAGGCCGAGGGCCAGGGGTACGAGATCTTGCGGCAGATTCCCCATGCGCAAACCTTTGCCTTGGCGAATCTGGTGGTGTTGGATATGCGACGCTTGCAGCCGTGACGGTCATGACGGCCCGGCGCGCCATTCCGCCTCCACCAGAAGCGCGGCAAGACGAGTTAGATCCGTCACGGGGTGCCAGCCCGTGAGCCGCCGCAGGCGGGCGGCATCTCCCACCAGCCTGCCGCCCCTGGCCGGCTTGGTCAACACAGCCGGGTCCAAACGCACATGATCCCGCCAATCCAAACCAACCTGAGCAAAAACAGCAGCCACGAAATCCCGCACGCTGCTCAATACACCGCTGGCAATGACGAAATCCCCAGGCTGATCGAGATTCAAAATGCGAATCATCGCATCGACATACTCCGGGGCATATCCCCAATCCACCCAGGCGTCCAGATTGCCGAGCACCAGTTCCCGCGCCTCGCCCCTGGCAATGGCCACCGCCGCCTGCGCCACCTTGCGGGAAAGAAAATGACCCCGCCGACGCGGGGATTCGTGGTTGTACAGGAATCCCGCGCTGCAAAACCGTTGATGGCGCTCACGATAAAGACGACACAATTGCACCCCGGCAGCCTTGGTGATGCCATACGGACAAACCGGCTCCATGGGGGTGGTTTCGTCCTGGGGAGAATGACGCGGAATTCCGAAAACGTGGGAAGAGGCGGCATAGAAAAGCCGACACTCCCGGGGCATGGCCTCCAGATAATCCAACAGGCCCAACAGATGGACATCGATGCTCGCCCGCAAGATGGCGGCATCGTTGAGCAGGACATCCTCCGAGGAGTGATGAAAGGCGGCCAGATGAAAGATCCGCTCCGGCTGCAAAACCGCCAACAGCTCCCCGATGACCGGAACAGGGGCCAGGGTGCCATCCGCCCGATGCCAGCCGTCGCGAGCGACACCATGCGCCTCCACACCGCTGGCACGCAATTGTTCCATCAGGTAGCTGCCATCCTGACCTTTGCATCCCACCACCAAAGCACGCATGCCAGCTCACTCCGGTGAGGAGGCACAAACCTCTTCGATGGCAGGCAGGGGCAGGATGAACCGACCCCCCTGACGCAGGAAGGCGGCCTCCCGTTGGAGGATGAAAGGGCGAAAATGCCAGGGCAGGATCAGGAAACCGTCCGGATGCAGCGCCTTGGCGTCGGCTTCCGCAACGATGGGGATGTGGGTTCCGGGGGTAACACAGCCGTGCTTGTCTTCGTTGACATCGGCAATCATGGGCAACTCCCGTGAGGTCAGGCCACAGTATTGCAGCAAAACATTCCCCTTGGTCGAGGCACCATAGCCGAGGATCAGGCGGTCAGCCTGCCGCTGGGCATCCAGGGTTGCCCGGAGCCGCTCCCGATGGTCCCGGACGCGATCGGCAAAAAGCCGGTAAGGGTGGAGACCGTCCAGACCGGCCTGTTGTTCCCGTTCCAACAGGGCATGCAGCGTACCATCTTCGCCTGCGACCGGACTTTCCTCCGGGGTCATGAAGACCCGCAGGCTGCCGCCGTTGGCCTCGTTGAGGGAAGCGTGCAGGATCCGAAAGCCGGAACGCTGCGCCAGCCAGTGAATCTGGCGCAAGCCGTAGTACTCCAGGTGCTCGTGACAGATCGTGTCGTAGGCGAGACGCTCCAGCATGGTGGGCATGTGGCTCATTTCGATGACCCACAGGCCGTCGTCCGCAAGGCACTCCCGGATCTCTCGCATGAAGGTCAGAGGAGCCGGCAGGTCGTAAAACATGGCGATGGCGGTGATCACCCGCGCCTTGCGCTGGCCGTACTCCTGGCGGAAACGTTGCGCCGAAAAGAAATCGGGAATCAGGTGGACATCGGAGGGATAATATTTCGCGAACTTGATGCCAGTGGGATCCATGCCCAGGCGCACGGTCTCCGACGGGTAGGCGGAGAGCAACGTGCCGTCGTTGCTGCCGATGTCCAGAATCAGGTCGTTGCGGGCCAGGGGGATGCGCCTGCCGATTTCCGCCACCAGTTCATGGAGGTGACGCACCATGGAGCCGTTCAGGCCGGAGCGGTATCCATAATTGGCGCCATACATGACGTTGACATCGAAATTGTGCGCCAGTTGCAGCAGTCCGCACCCTTGCGCGGCGACACTCTCCTCGCATTTCAGCAGCTCCAGAGGTTCGAAAGGGACGAACTCCCGGACGTTTTTCGGGAAGATGCCGGTCATGGCCATCCGGCCCAGAGAGAGGATGGGCGTCAGGTGGGTCGAACCGCACATGCGGCACTGCGAGACCGCCTGCGCCGTGCAATCGTTGGTCGTCGAAAGGGAAGGATCGGGCATGGACATGGCGGGTCATAAGGTTGGATGCCGGAATTGCGCTACTATGACACGATCCATGCGCTGTTGCAAGACGATGCTGCACGCGGGGGAAACCGGCAATGCCGCCATTGCCGACGTTTCCCCCGCGCCTGTGATCACTTTTTCGCCTGCAACTCCTCGTCGATGATCGCCTTGAACTTCTCCACCGGCTGCGCGCCCACCAGACGGACGCCATTGATGAAGAAAGTCGGCGTGCCGGTGACGCCCAGCTTCTTGCCATCCGCGAGGTCGGCGCTCACCCGACCGGAATGGACGCCGCCATCCAGGCATTTGTCGAATTTGGCCTGATCCAGTCCGACGGTCTTGGCATGGGCCTTCAGGTCAGCCACCTCCAGCTTGCTCTTCTCTTCGAACAACAGGTCGTGCATGGGCCAGAACTTGCCCTGGTCGGCGGCGCACTGGGCCGCTTCCGAGGCCTTGGGGGCCTTGGCGTGGAACGGCAGCGGATAGTGGCGGAATACCATCCGCACCTTGTCTCCATAAGCGTCCACCACCTTTTTCAGGGTGGCCTGGGCACGACGGCAATAGGGGCACTCGAAATCGGAAAATTCGACGATGGTGATCGGCGCCTTGGCATCCCCCCTGGACAGATCCGTCGGCCCGGTGACCGTGAAACGCGGGGCCTTCAGGAGAATCTGCGGATCGTATTTCTTGAGCAGGTCGGTCAGGAACTTGCCCTCCGCGACCTTTTTCGCCTCTTCGGCCAGCATCTCCTTGACCTGGTCCGCGATCCCCTCGCCGTTGTTGGGCAACTGCTCGCGATTCTGCTGGATGAAGGCCTTCACCTCCTCGTCGGTCACGGCGGGGACCGGCCCCATGAGCTTCTCCACCACCTGCTCCGGCGGGATCTTCTCGGACTGGCCCTTGAGGGTGAGAATGTGCTCCAGGATCATCTCGCGGACCTTGTTCTCCCGCAGTTCGTACATCTTGCCGGCCAGGGCGCGATCCACGTCCTCCAGGGTGAGGGTCCAGGAACCCACCTTGGCGACGGGTTCCGCCAGGGCCGTCGTTGCGATACCGAACATCGCTACCGCCGCCACACCCCAGGCGGACCATCCGGGTTTGCTGAATTTCATTGTTGATAAATCTCCGTGGCTCGTTGTTTGAAAGCATCCACCATCCGTCTGGCGGCCTCCCCGAAGACAGGTCCCAGGGTGAGATCCAGCAAACGGCTCTTGAATGCGAACTGAATTTGAAAATCGATGCGGGCGCCTTCCTCCACCGGGGTGAACCGCCACTCGCTCTCCAGGTTGCGAAACGGCCCGGAGACCAGGGTGATGGTGATCCGCTCGTTGGGAACGCAGCGGTCCTCGGTGATGAAGGTTTCGCGTATCCCCTTGAAGGAAAAGGTCATCTCAGACATGAAACGATCCTCGCGCACGTCACGCTTGCAGGCCTTGACGATCCAGGGGATGAACTCTGGATAACGATCCATGTCCTCGACGAGGGCATACATCTGCTCCGGGGTGTAGGGGACGGTGGTGCTGGTGGTGATCTGGGCCATAGGTTATGTCACGTTCCCGGTCGGTAGATCTGGGCCGCGCGTCCCTTGAAGGCCCCCAGCATGCGCCGCGAAGCCTCGGAGAAAACCGGTCCCATGATCACTTCCTTCATCCGACTCTGAAAGGTGAAATCGATGAAAAAATCGACCTGCGCGCCGTTGGGAACCGGGGTGAAAGTCCACAAACTCGCCAAATACTTGAATGGCCCATCCTTGAGATTGACCTCGATGCGCTTGTCCGGAACCACGATGTCCAGGGTGCGGAAGGTCTCGCGAATGCCTTTGAAGGAGACGGTCATCTCCGCCATGAACTGCGTTGGCGTGCGATCCCAGACCCGCGTGCTGGAGCACCAGGGCAAAAAATCGGGATATTTTTCCACGTCCACCACCAGGGTGTACATCTGATTGGGCGTGAACGGCACGGTTTCACTGATGCGAATGCGCGGCATGGCTAATCGCCGGACTACCGGGACCCGAAGTTGTGATTGAGTGAAAATTCCAATATGCTCGCAACCCAAGCATCAGAGGAAGACCGGAGCAGAGTATGACAATTCAGGGATGCAAAGGAAAGGGTTTTCCCGTGGCCAACGATTTTCCACATGACGAAAGAGGGCCGATGACGATGACCAGACAGGAAACGAAAGGGGCGGCCTGGCCGGAATCCACGGCCTTGCGGGCCAATCTGGCGCTGACGGCTGTGGCACAGGTGGTGATCGATCCCCGCCATCAACCCCTCATGGAGGTGGTGAAAGGGTATGCCGGGGTGCTGCGGGATCTGGAGCGGCTGCTGTTGGAACTGCATCACCCCTACCGGAACTGGCTGTTGATCCTGCCGGAACTGCGGGGCTTCGTGCTCAAGAACGCCAACCGCTACCTGCCGCATCCGCGCGGGCCGGAGTGTTTTTCCCTGTTTTGCGACCTGTTTCTGGACGCCGTCAACGATCTGTCCAAGCCGCAGCCGCTGCGCATGGCGCTGGAGGGCCTGACGGCCTATCTGGACAAGCAGACCAACCTGATCACCCCGACGCTTTTGCCGGCATACGCCCAGGTGCTCGACCGGGTGTTCGCGGTCCTCGCCGACCTGCCCCCGGAGCGGCTGCTGCTGCTGGCGCAAAGCCACCATCCCATCAAACGAACGGTCTCGCAGCTCCTGCGGCAAGGGGCCAGACCGGGCCAGATTTTCCCCCTCGACCCGCGACCGATCTGCCGGCTGGCGCTGCGCTCGCTGGAGGCCACGTACCAGCTGTGGCTGGAACAGGCCGATCCGGAGTGGTACACGGTGCTGGACCATCACGAATGCGATCCCATCTCCCACCGCTTTCTGCGCGCCTCGCTGGAGACCCTGCGCACCCTGGCCGCGCTGCCCCACACCATCGACCTGTTGACCAGCCTCACGCAACTGCCCTCCTACCTGGACATCGTGCGGGGCTACCGGGAGGCGGCGGATGCCCTGGGCCGCATGCCGGCCAACGAAACGCTCACCGCAGACGCGGTGCAGCTGGTGGAAGGACGCAAGCTGCGGTTTCTGTTCCACATCATGGAGACCGAGGGACTCTCCATGATCCACGAGGAGTGCCTGCGCGAGATCAACCGCGCCCTGGCCCATCTGGTGGAGCTGCAACAAAGCTACGAGGAGCTGCTGGACTCCTTTCTGCAGACCTTCTCCTTCCTGAAGGCCAACGTGGTCAAATACCCCCACACCGCGCTGCAATGCATCGAGGCCCTGGGGGTGGAGGTGTTCAAGCGCAACAACAACCTCCTGGTGGAGGCCTTTCTGGAACAGGCGGTGCGCTTCGGCTTCCAGTATCGCACGGTCACCGGCGTGGGCAGCGACTGGCAGCCGATCTGCAATCCGGCCCACCTGACCAACATCCGGGTCTGGCTCAACCTGATCAATCTCAATCCCAAGTGGTGCTCCACCCTGCTCTCCGCGCTGATCATCAATCTCAAGCTCTCCGGGACCCTGATCCGGGACACGGACCTGTTCCAGAAGGAGGTGACCCGCCTCCTGAACGGCGATGTGGCCCCGGTATTCAACCTGGTCAAACAGTTCTCCAGGCTGCTGCCGGTCTACTACAACGAAATCGGCGCGGAAGGGGAACTCAGGGATGTCTCCACGGAGCTGGACGAAATCTCCAAGCGCCAGGACCGTCTGATCCACTTCCTGCGCAAGGCCTGCCATGTGGAGAGCACCAACCTGATGGTCGATCTGGTGCAGGGCATCCTCGTCCACTGGCGCACCGGGAACAGGGAGGGACTGGCGGGACTGGTCTCGGAGACGACCTACGAGGCGATTCCCACCCAGGGTCCCTGGTTCGACGGGGTGCATCGCGTCACCCGCCACCTTTTCGACGCCCTGGCCATCGACGCGCCGGAGGAGCTGCTCACCCGCCCCCTGGAGGGGATCCGGGGGGTGATCATGGAACAGACGGATACCCCGCTCGGCGAACGGCAGCGGGTGTTTCTGCTGGTGCGGCTCTATCGCCTGCTGGATCACAAGTATCATCCCACCCGCCACGGGGTGTTGGCCATGGTGCGCAAGGCGGCGGCGGATGGGATCGAGGGGATGAACCACCTGGCCGAAGTCCTGGAATCCGGCGACGCGCCGGACGACGTGCATCTCCAGGCCCTGCTGGACGCCATGGAATCCCTGGTGCGGATCATCCAGTGCAAGGAGTGCTTCCCGGCCATGGAGGAGATCTACCAGAAACGCCACATCGCGGTGGACATCCCGTCGGTCTACGGTCGCTACCAGGAGAAGAAATTCGACGCCCTCTCCCTGGTCTTCCGGCTGGAGGATCTGGCCAATGTCCACCTGGAACGGCTGGTGGAACGGATCCCGGAAGGGTTCATCACCCGTGCGGCCTTCTTTCGGATCGACAAATACCTGAAATTCTATCTGCGCGCCCTGGAGCTGGACGGGGTGGCGTCCCGGCGCATGGAGAACCTGCGCGCCGTCCTGAACCGCTTCCTGGAGCTGAACCAGTTCTCCTTCCGCCAGTATCTGGACATTTTCCGCAACTTTTCCGACGGGGTGAAGGAGATCATCCACACCTATTACGCGGTCCATCACCGGGACAACCTGGCGGTGATCATCCCCATGATCCCGGAAACGGCCATGGCGGGCAAATACGCCGCCTTGAAGGACAACGACGCCTCGGCCACCCTGGAGCGGATCAGCGAGTCGTTCCTGAGGGACCTGATTGCCGAGACCTTCGGTCTGCAATCCCTGGACCGCTTCCTGTCGCGGATCCTGCGCATCCTGTCGCGGCAGGAGGGGAACCTCCCCCCCGAGTTGATGGACCGGCTGATGACCTACGATCCGGCGAAACTCTTCTGCCCGATCCACGAACCGGACCCGCGGGTGCGGGATCTGATCCATCTGGGCAACAAGGGGTTCAACCTGACGGAACTGGCCCGTGTCGGGCTGCCGGTTCCGGCAGGGGTGATCACCACCACGGAGTTCTTCCGTTGCCGGGAGGTGGTGCGGGCCTATCCCCTGGCGAGCCGGGATTTTCTGCAACGGCTGCGGGAACGGGTGACCGCCATCGAGGAGGAGACCGGCCTGCGCTTCGGGTCCGAGCAGGCGCCGCTTTTGTTGTCGGTGCGCAGCGGGGCGCTGATCTCCATGCCGGGCATGATGCAGACCATCCACAACGTGGGGATCAACGAAGCGATCGTCCGCGGGCTGGCGGCCTGGTCCGGCAACCCTTTTTTCGCCTGGGACAACTACCGGAGGTTCGTGCAGTCGTGGAGCATGACCTTCGACGTCAATCGCGGGGTGTTCACCAACCTGATGCGACGGACCAAACGCAGATTCGGGGTGAAAAAAAAGCAGGAGTTCACCCCGGCGCAGATGGCGGAACTGGCCCTGGATTATCAAAAAGCGGCACGCAAATTGAACATCCGCATTCCGGAAGACCCCTGGGAACAACTGCTGGCGGCGATCAACCAGGTGATGGACTCCTGGAACCTCCCCAAGGCCAGGGAGTACCGGCGCATCATGAACATCGCCGACGACTGGGGAACCGCCGTGGTGTTGCAGCGCATGGTCTACGGCAACCTGCACCGCCAGTCCGGCTCCGGGGTGCTGTTCACCGCCCATCCCCACCGCAAACTGGATCGGGTGGTGCTGTGGGGGGACTACGCCCCCGGGGATCAGGGGGAGGATATCGTCAGCGGCCTGGTCAAGACCGACGCCATCTCGGCGGAGCAGTGCCGCTATGACCAGCGCGACCCGGAGATGTGCCTGGAAAGGCGCTTCCCGGAGATCTACGAGGCCCTGCGGCAGGCGGCGCAAAGACTGATCATGGAGCTGGGCTGGAACCATCAGGAGATGGAGTTCACCTTCGACGGCCCGCAGGCGGAGAATCTGTTCCTGCTGCAAACCCGCGACATGCAGACGGCCAAGGGGAAAAACGCGGTGCGCGCCTCGTTCTACCCCACCCCGGAACTCCAGGCCAGCCGGCTGACCCAGGGGATCGGCGCCAGCGGCGGGGTGCTGTGCGGCGTGGCGGTGTTCAACATGGAGGAGATCGTGCGCATGCGGCGTGAGGATCCGGAGGTCCCCCTGATCCTGATCCGCTACGACACGGTCCCGGAGGACATCCGGGAGATCTCCCTGGCCGACGGATTGCTGACCGCGCGCGGCGGCCAGACCTCCCACGCGGCCATCGTGGCGGCGCGTCTGGAGAAGACCTGCGTGGTGGGCTGCGAGCTTTTGACCATCCGGGAAACCTCCAGCCGTTGCGAAATCGACGGAGAGGTTATTCAATATGGGGATCCCATCAGCATCGACGGCGACCGGGGATTGCTGTTCAAGGGATGGCATCCGGTGGCGAACACCCCGTGACATGGGGGTCGCCAATCAATCTTTCAGGAGAACGATTCAATGAAACTGGGCATCAACGGCATGGGTCGTATCGGCAAGCTCTCTTTGTGGACGCATGTGGCGCGGAGGAGTTTCGAGGGCATCGTGGTCAATGTGGGCCGCGAAGTGGGCCAGAATCTGCACAACCTGGCAGAGACACTGGAAAAGGACAGCACCTACGGTCGGCTCTCCCAATACCTGCACGGCGTGCATGGGGGTCGGGTGATCGAGAATCTGGACGAGGCCACGGGCAGCATGACCATCGATGGCATGCCGGTGCGGTTTCTCCGTTCGGCGCGCAACCCCAAGGAGATCGCCTGGCGGGAAAACGGGGTACGCATGGTGGTGGATTGCACCGGGGTGTTCATCGATCCCACCCACTCGGTGGATGCACCACACGGCTCCCTGCGGGGTCACCTGGAGGCCGGGGCGCAAAAGGTGCTGCTGTCGGCTCCCTTCAAGATCGGCAACCAGGGGCTGCAAACCCCGGACGACGCGGTCACCTGCGTGATGGGGATCAACGAGGAGATGGTCCTCCCGGCCCGGCACGCCCTGGTTTCGGCTGCCTCCTGCACCACCACCTGTCTGGCCTTCATGATGAAACCCCTCCTGGACCATTTCGGCGTGGAGCGGATTCTGTCGGCCTCCATGGTGACGGTGCATGCCGCCACGAGCAGCCAGACCGTGCTGGACGCGGTCCCCGCCAGCGGGGCCAAGGACCTGCGCAAGAGCCGCAGCATCATGAACAACATCATCCTGACCACCACCGGCGCGGCCAAGGCGCTGCGGCTGGTCCTGCCGGAGATGGCCGAAGTGGGCTTCATGGCCGAATCGGTACGGGTCCCCACCACCACGGGATCCCTCACCATCCTCACCCTGAACCTCCAGTCCGAAAGCAGCGAACGCCCCATCAACCGCGCGGACATCAACGGCATCTATCGGGACGCGGCCCAGGGGGCCTATCAGGGGTATCTGGAGTACTCGGAGGACCAGAACGTCTCCGCAGACATCATCGGCCATCCCAAGGCCGCCACCGTCATCGAGGCCCAGGAGACCCATACCCGCACCGCCTTCATTCGCTTGAACATCGACCGGGTGCCGGGGCTCTCCCCCGAGATCCACGAGACGCTCAATACCCTGCCCAAACATATCCTGGAGGCCCCGGTGACCCAGGTGGTGGTCTACGGCTGGTACGACAACGAACTGGGCAGTTACGCCAACATGCTGGCCGACCTGACGGAATACGTGGCCAAGCAGATGGTCTAGTGATATTCTGTTCGCCTGGAACCCGACCCCCTAGAACGAAATGGAGCGTTTCATGGATCCACTCGCCAGTGACCCCATTCCCAGCCCGTTGACCCCCATCATGCGCCACGACGGCTCGCTGCGGTATGACCTGCTCACCCGCGTGCAGTTCGAACAGATCCTGACGCCCCAAATTCTGGAGGACCCGGCCATCGCGATGATCATGACGCTGTGCGACCACGGGGTGTTCCATCCGCTGATCGAGCTGTTCGGCAACATCGGCCTCGACCGGTTTTCCCAATCGCGACTGGCCATCGGCAAGGCGGTGGCCCATGCGGAGTTCACCCGCAGCCCCTACTCGCCCCTGTTGAAACGCGCCCTGCTCAAGACGGTCAAATCGCTCCAGGACCGGGAACCGAAGGCCCGTGCCGCCGAGCACCTCATCGCCCAACCCGATGCCATCGAACAACTGGCCAGAGAGGTCTTCTCCCTGGACGCGCGCTGCGCCAGCGTCGGCAACTCCCGCCGCCAGCACGCCTCCTGCCGGATGGACTACTGGCGGCTCTGGGAGATGGCCTGGGCGGTGCGCATCTTCGATCCGAACGAAAAGGTGATCGAGACCCTCGAAAAGATGTACCAGCGCTTCTCCTTCCTGGAACTGCGCGAGGGGGAACGCCGCCGGCTGCAACTGCCGGGCGGGCTGCGGGACCCCCGTCTCCAGGAAGAGGGGGTCATCGAGCTTTGGTGAGCGGCCCTTTCTCCGCCGACGCCTCTGCCATGGGCGGGACCACGGTCAGGCCGAAGAGTTTCCACAACTGCATGCCGCCCCGATAGTAAAGCAGCTTTTCCGCCGGATAGTGCATCTCGCGGAATCCCTGGATCGCGGCATGGGATTGGCCGCACCAGGGACCGTTGCACCAGACCGCGAGGTTTTTGGCCTGCGAGAAATCCCACGTCCCGTCCGCCTGCCTGACGGCCCCGCAGCGCGTCAGCGACCGTTCCACATCCAGGGGATTCGCCCCCTTCGAGGGGGTGATCTCGGTATACGGGATGTTGATCGAGCCGGGAATGACCCCCCTGGCGTGCCAGTCCGGGGTGCGGGCATCCACGAGCAGGCCGGTCCCCCCGTTGACCTCCCGCTTCATGAAATCGATCAGTTCCAGTTCCCCGATGGTCTTCACCCCGGGGGCCGCCTCCATGGATTGAATGCAAAACGGCGGACAGTTGCGGGAGGTCTTGGCGAAGTCCGGGTCGATGACACCGCGGGGATTCTGGTCGCGGGTCACGGTCACGCTCCGGTCGCCGTGCCGGATGGTGAAACTCCCCAGATCCGGCGTGATCTTCACGCTCTCGGCCAGCCCCGCGAGCGGATGGAGCATCAGGGCCACCAGCAATCCCAGCCAACCGTATCCGTTCATCGCTTTTTCTCCAGTTCGTGTCCGCAAACCATACCGACAGCTCTGAATGAATGTATATTATCGCAATACTTGCGATCTTGCAATCAAAAAAATGGAACCAGTCAAAAAAATTATTGATCTTGATATACATAACCGGCCATTGGCATACAGAAAAATTGTTCAAGGAAACCCCATGGATAGCAGCGGGTCGGGATGAAAGCCTTATGCTGCCCTTGCGCCGGGGGGATGGATATGGTATTCTTTCATAATCAATAACTTGTTTAAAGGATTACCCCATGGCAGGTTTGCCGAAATCGCCCGTTCCCCCACAGCCTCCCGGCCTGCAACCGGCCTCCGAGGCCATCTGGGACAGCAAATACCGCCTCAAGAGCGTCAGCGGAGAACCGATCGACCAGACCGTGGACGATACCTTCCGGCGGGTGGCCAAGACCCTGGCGGCGGTGGAAGCCAATGGGAAACGTGCGGAGTGGGAAGAAAAATTCCTGTATGCGCTGCGCAACGGGGCGATCCCCGGCGGACGGATCGTCTCCAACGCCGGGGCCGGGGAGCACAAACCCTCCACCAGCACGATCAACTGCACGGTGTCGGGGATCGTGCGGGACTCCATGGTGGACATCCTGGACATGGTGCGGGAGGCGGGTCTGACGCTGAAGGCCGGGTGCGGCATCGGCTACGAGTTTTCCACGCTGCGACCGCGGGGCGCCCATGTGGCGGGGGCCGGATCGAGCACCTCGGGTCCCTTGTCGTTCATGGACATCTTCGACGCCATGTGCAAGACCATCTCGTCAGCCGGGGGGCGGCGCGGGGCGCAGATGGGGACGTTCGACATCGCCCACCCGGACATCACGGACTTCATCCGCGCCAAGCGCGAGGATGGACGGTTGCGGCAGTTCAATCTCTCCTGTCTGATCACGGCACCGTTCATCGAGGCGGTGAAGGAAGAACGGGATTGGGAGCTGTTTTTTCCCGCCAACCCGAGAGAGTTGACCGACCCCAACGTGGAGCTGGTCTATCGGCCCTGGCCGGTCACCGATCCCCCCTACCGTGTCAACGAGCGCGGCGAGGTGGCGTGCCGGGTCTACCGGCGCATGCCGGCCCGGCGGCTGTGGGATCTGATCATGACCTCGACGTATGACTATGCGGAACCCGGTTTCATCCTCATCGACCGGGTGAACGAGATGAACAACAACTGGTTTTGCGAGGAGATCCGCTCGACCAATCCGTGCGGGGAACAGCCGTTGCCGCCCCATGGCGCGTGTCTGTTGGGGTCGGTGGATCTGACCCGTTTTGTGAGCCATCCCTTCACGCCCAAGGCGGCGTTCGTGTGGCAGCGGTTCGCGGAGGTGGTACGGATTTTCACGCGGATGCTGGACAACGTGGTGGAGCTGCACGGTCTGCCACTGGCCCCGCAGGCCGGAGAGATCGCCCGCAAGCGGCGTCATGGCATGGGGTTCATGGGGCTGGGATCGGCCATCACCATGCTGAACATGACCTACGGGGACGAAGAATCGGTCAAGTTCACGGAACGGGTGGCGCGGGAGATGGCCATCGTCGGCTGGGAGACGGGGGTGGAGCTGGCCCTGGAGAAGGGTCCGGCCCCGATCATGAACGAGCAGTTCACCATCGACGCAACGCTGATGGCCAGGCGGCCCCGCATGGCCCAGGACGGGATCAAGCTGGGGGATCGGGTGCCCGGCAAGGTGTTGCTCGCGGTTTACAGCCGGTATCTGGCGCAGTTTCCCAGCGAGTTGCGCAAGAAGATCGCCCTGCACGGGAGTCGTTTCACCCATCACACCTCCATTGCGCCGACCGGGACCATTGCGTTGTCTTTGGGCAACAACTGCTCCAACGGGATCGAGCCGAGTTTTTCGCACAAGTATTCCCGCAACGTGATCGTGGCAGGCCGCAAGACCAAGGAGCAGGTCGAGGTGCTTTCCTATGAACTGCTGGCCTATCGGGCGCTGATCCAGCCGGACGCGGACCCCTACGCCACGGACGACGGTCAGCGGCTGCCGGCCAATTTCGTGGACGCCAGCGCCATCGCCCCCGAGGACCATCTGGAGATCCAGGCCGCCGCGCAGAAATGGGTGGACTCTTCCATTTCCAAGACCATCAACGTCCCCACGGATTTTCCCTATGACCGCTTCAAGGAGATTTATTTAAAAGCCTACGAAAAGGGTCTGAAGGGATGCACCACGTTCCGTTTCAATCCGGAGGCGTTTCAGGGGGTATTGGTGAAAAAGCAGGATCTGGCCGCCACCGTGTACCGGTTCACCCTGGAAAACGGGGAGATCGTGGAACTGCGCGGCGACGAGGAGGTGGAGTACGACGGCGAGATCCATACCGCCGCCAATCTGTACGATGCCCTCAAGGAAGGGTATTACGGTAAACTGTAGAGAAAGGCGGAAGTGATGATGGTCAAGATCCAGAAAAAAATCGTCGGTTACGAAGTGGTCTCCGGCAAAAAGGGGGAGGAGGCGGCTCCGCGTGCCCTGGAGAGCCTGCCGCCGCCGCGTCTGCCGGAGATTCAACCGGTGTTGCGGCGTCCGGAGGATCTGGAGGGGACCACCTACAAGATCAAGACGCCTTTGTCGGAGCATGCGTTGTACGTGACCATCAACGATGTGGTGGTCAACGGCAAGCATCGGCCCTTCGAGATTTTCATCAATTCGAAAAACATGGACAACTTCGCCTGGATCGTGGCGTTGACCCGGGTGTTGTCGGCGGTCTTCCGGCACGGGGGGGATGCGACCTTTCTGGTAGAGGAGATGCGTTCGGTCTTCGATCCGCGCGGTGGCTATTTCAAGCCTGGCGGCAAGTACATGCCGAGTCTGGTGGCCGAGATCGGGGAGTGCATCGAGCGTCACCTGATCAAGATCGGGATGCTCAACCCGGTCGAGGCGTCGGAAGATCTGGTGGCCAAGCGTCAGGCGGTCCTGGAGCGTGGGGGGCTGGGCACCTCCCAGTGTCCCAAGTGCGGCCAGATGGCCGTGGCCCGTCTGGACGGATGCGACACCTGCCTGGAGTGCGGTTATTCCAAGTGTGGTTGAGGTTGCCGTTTGGCTGCGATGATGGATAAAAACAGCTCCAACTGCTCCCGCGAGGTCTTTTCCCAGGAGAACCGCTCGGCGTAACGCCGGGTGGCGCCAGGGTCCGGGGGGCGGTTGCGCATTTGAGCCACGGCGGCAACGATCGCCTCGGGAGTACGCGCGTCCATCAGCATCCCGGCCTCCGGGGCGGTGACCGCCTCGGGGGCGCCCCACACCCGGGTGGCGGCAACCCTGGTCCCGCACGCCATCGCCTCCAACAGGACATTGGCCAGCCCCTCCCGGTCGGAAGCCAATACCAGCAAATCGGCGGCGCCATAATAGTCACGCAATCGCGCCTGCGCCACCTCGCCCACCAGACGCACCCGCCCGGCCACCCCCAGGGCCTCTGCCAGCTCCTGCAACTTCCGCCGCCGATGCCCCTCCCCGACAATCCACAAATCCACCTCCGGCAGGTTCGGCAAGGCGCGAATGATCACATCATGACCCTTGCGGTCAATCAAATACCCCACCGACAACAGCGTAAAACGGGTCATACCCAGCCGGGCGCGCGCCTCCTGCCGATCGACCGGAGCGAATTTTTCCAGATCCACCCCGTTGCCCACCACCCTCACCCGCTGTTCCGCAATCCCCATGCCCACCAGCACCTCCCGCAAGGCGGCGCTCACCGTGATCAGTCCGGCGGCCCGATGCGCGGCCTGGGCGATCATCCGCCGCGGCAGGTAATGCCGTGGAATCAGATTGAGATCCGTGCCCCGTGCCGTGATGACCACCGGTTTTTGCAAGCGCCTGCCCAGCCACTCGGCGGCGACCCCGTCCGGATAGAAATAATGGGCATCGATCAGATCGAAATCGAAGCCCTCCCGCAACAGGGCGGTCAGAACCGGCAACGCGGCCCTGGCCAGAAACCAGGGGGCCGTGCTCATGCCCAGTTTGGGAATCAGGAAATAGCGGGGATGCAGGACCTCGACCCCGGCGAACTCCTCGCGCCTGGCCACCTGCCGCCCCTGCAAGACATAGGGATTGAGCCGGGGATGGGCAATGGGAAACCAGGGGACCGGCGCCACCACCCGCGCCTCCACTGCCCCGGAACGGAGCAGATGACGCAAACGCTCGCCCACGAAGATCCCATGGGTGGGCCGCGCCGGGTCGGGAAACAAGGTGGTGAAGGTCAATACGCGGAGTGGTTTCATGAACTAAAGCCGGGACATGGCGCTCCACAACTCCGGAATGGTCTCCTCGTGCCGACCGCGCACGTAAAACCCCTCGCCCCCATCCGCCACGGTGCGCGCCAACATGGTTTTCCAAGGCCGGAAATAATAGTCCGGCTCGCTTTTGGCCGGCGCATCGCTCACCGTGGCCGGCAGCGGCTTCAGGTCGCACACCAGACTGGTGAAGTGCGCGATGGAACGGCCCTCGTCAGCGGCGACGTTGCGCACCATGGACAGTGCCTTCAAATAGACTTCTGGGGCCATGACCGCGCTGCCGAAATTCATCACCACCCCGCCCTCCAGGGACTCCAGGACCGCTGCGAAACGCAGGAAATCCCGCTGACTTGTCAATCCATAAGCGGCGCCGTCGCAATTGGCATGCGGGTGAATGATGTCATAACCGATCCCCACATGCACGGTCATCGGCACCCGGTGACGCCAGGCTGCGGCCAGGACGCTCAAATCGGCATGCGGATAGGCGCCGGTGGCAATCTCCCGCCCCACCGCCTCCCCCAGGCCCATGCCCGCCTCGGCCCCGGCCTTCACCACGTCGTTGATGCGACCGGTCTCCTGCCACATCCCGAAGCGGCCATCCCGAATATAACGGGCCACGCTTTCGGTGGTGGCCCCGATCAGTGCCAGCTCGAAATCGTGAATCACCCAGGCGCCGTTGACCGCCAGGCAGGAGAGCCAACCCCGTTCGATCCAGTCGATCAGATAGCGCTGCACCCCGGAACGCAAGACATGAGCGCCCATCATCAACACGATCGACGCCCCCCGCTCCCGCGCCGCCGCCATGCGGGCGGCGATCACCTGCAATGGGGCATGGGTCACCTCCCGGGCTGTCAGCGGCAACACCGTGGTCAGATCCAGGTCGTGTTCCCGTTCGGAGAGTGGGGCCAGTCGCAGTCGGCTACGGTCGAATTCGCGCATGCATGGTTTCCGAAAAAGGCCTTGATCATCGTTTCGGCCATTATTAGGGGTCCAGGGGGATTATCCCCCTGGTGGGATCCAAGG
>JADGAR010000046.1 GCA_015231915.1 Magnetococcales bacterium | reverse complement strand
CGGTGAGTGGTCCGTGTTCAAGCGCGCCCACAAGGACCTGGTCGCCAAGTAATGCCGTACGGTTGGGGGGGAGCGATCCCCCCCAACCTTCTCCTCCGTGCCGATTCATCCCCCCCTGGTCAATCGATCGCATCCCTGCATGCCACTGACCCATATGGCAAACGCCCTGGCGTGGACGTCAAGGTGGGCTGATGGTGTTCTCGATTGCTAAAGTTATTAAATTAAAAAAATTATAATTTTCCAGCACCTTGGAGCGTTCTTGTGCCAGCCGTTGCGGGTTGTGGCGTTCCGGGTGATCCAGCAGGGACTCGATGGCGGCGATGGCGGCGTCGGTCTGTTCGAGGTCGATGCGCTGGAGGGAGTCGGTGGCGAAAAAATCGTGGATATTGGGTGCGCCATGATAGATCGGCATGGCATGGCCGAGGTAGAGATCCGCGATTTTTTCCGTCCAGTAGTTGCGATGCACGGAATTTTCCACAGCGATGCTGAAGAGGTAGGGATCGATTGCTTCTTTTTTGTCCAGGATGGGGTTGTATCCGAAGCCGAAGAAGTCGATGCGATTGTGGAAATGTTCCTGCAGGCGGGTGAGGAATTCCACCCGTTTGCGATGTCCAGGCGTGAAGCTTTTTTGCGAGACGATCATGGAGCAGAGGCGGGTTTTTGCGGGCGGTGGGGCGGCCAGCAGGTGATCGAAGGGCAGGATGCCTTGCGGGTCGAACCAGTGTCCCAATCCGGGTTGCAATTCGATGCGCAGGCCATACATCCAGCCCAGGCAGGGGGGGGCGAGGTATTGTCGTGGCCCGTCCACATCCAGCACCCCTGGGGTGAGGATGGCGGTAAACCCTTGCAGGCGGTCGGCGGGATGCCAGCACACTTCCGGCGGTTCCTGTTGCAGGTAGAGGGATTTTTTTCCAGGGATGCGGAATTGGGCGTCATCGAGAAAATCCGCCAGATCCCAGGTTCCCACCACCTGCCAATCCGCGTCGGGATTGCCGAAGCCGAACCGGCAATTGCGGTATATTCCTTCTCCTCCCGGCGTTTGCCGCAACTGGAAGGCGGCGATCCCTTGCCGGCTGCGTTCCACTCCGTAGAAATTGACCGTGACCATGGTGGGTTCCTTTGTTGGATGGCATGAAGGGTCATGATACCTCCAACCCGGCCCGACTGTCACCCTGTCCGTTGGGGATGGGTATTGCATGTTGCGTCTGGAGTTAGGATGTGCTAATGGTGGTTACGGTTGATGATTGGAGCGGGGAGGAATGAAGATGAATGATCTTGCTTGCGATAAGTTGCCATTGGTGCAGATTTGGGTGAATACAACCAAGCGGCTTGCCGTGGGAGTGGCAGTGGCAAAGGACCGGATTTTAACGTGCAGAAAACCGTTGCAGGTGGCGCATGTCGAATGGCAGCAGTTCCTGGTGCGGTGGCATGATCAAGGAGAGTGGCAACCGATTCGGAAGATTGTATGGGATGGCGGGGTCGACATTGATGCTGCCATCATCGATTGCGAGTTTCCCGAGGATGGGAAGATGCGTTACCTCAAGGTTTCGCCCGATGCGCCGAAAGTAGGCACGGTATGGAAAAGTTGCGCCTTGCCGGATGGCTGTGAGGACCCCGCCAACTCGTGCGTTTGGTTTGAGGTTTCCGGGCGTATCGGGGAGGAAGGCAGAACGACCATTGATTGTGAGAGCGGGGCATCGGGGGTGCCGATTTTCGATGTCGAAGGCTCGGTGGTTGGCGTGCTCGGTATGTGTCAGTCTGTCGATGGCCGGCAACGGCCAATGACAACCACGGCGCGCTTGTTGGAGATTCCAGAATTTCAAGAGGTCCTCTATTGGCAGGAGGTGGAACGGCGGCAAAGCCGGCTGACCGCAGTCACAGCCAAGTTGACCGAGCATCTGCAATCTTCCGATATTGCATTGAAGTACCTGACGGAACAGTTGGACAGTCGCGATTTCCGGAAGGGGGAGCCTTTGGCGGATCGGTTGTTGGGCTTGCTTTTGGGGGACCTGATCGAGCTTTTGGTCATGCTGTACGAGCGGTTCATAACCACGGATAAGGATGCAGCGCTAGTGGGGAGTCGGATCTTGTGTCTGGTTGTGCCCGTGCGGTTGCCCTATCCTGATACTCATGATGCGCGCCGGCAGATGAACGACCCCACCTGCGACATCATCGCCTTGAATGCCGCGACAGATACCGCTGCGGAATTCATTATGGCCGATCTCATGGGCCGCCGGGCCGCCTTTCGCAATCCGGGGCCGAAACAGGATTATACCCCTGGACGCTCCGCAGTACCTCTTCCCCCGGAAGGTGGCATACGGAACCCGGCGCAGATTTTTGTGCGGTCTATCGAGGATCAGTTGATCAAGGAAGTTCTGAATGCGCGCGACATGAGCATTATCGATGGAAAAACCTATCCAAGCGAGGAGGAGAAGCGCCAAGCCATGCTCGATATTGTCAAACGCTTCATGAACAAGTCAGGCAAGGGCATGTTTTCCAGAGACCACCGAAGCCTCTGGTATCACGTTTTCACCGTCAACGTGGACAATCTGGACGAAGCGTTTCGGCGTGGCTTGGTTGCCTTCAGAAAGATTTATCCTTCGTTGCTGTTCATCACCCTGTCGGGGGGAACGGAAGAGTTGGCCAGGGACAAGGCGACCTTTGACATTCCATCAGAGATGCTTGTGGCATGCACATGAACGATATCAACTTTTTAAAATGCCAGGAAGGGCACACCACCCGGCTCCCCGCCCTGGGGGGGGTGCCGGAGCAGGTGCATGTGTTCGATGTGGCCACCATCGAGGCGGTCAATGCGGCGTTGGCGGCGCGGCGGCCCTTGCTGGTGCGGGGGGAGCCGGGCACCGGTAAGAGTCAGTTGGCCCACGCGGTCGCTGTGGAGCTGGGGAGGCCCTTTGTCTCCAGCGTGGTCGATGCGCGCACCGAGCCGGGGGATCTTCTGTGGCGCTTCGATGCGGTGGAGCGTCTGGCCGAGGCGCAACTGGCAGCAGCCCTGCAATTGGATCCCGAGCGGATCGGCGCGCGGTTGGCCATCGACCGCTATCTGCGCCCAGGTCCGTTGTGGTGGGGGTTCGACTGGAACGACGCCAAGGGCAGGGCGCATCACGGCCAGTCGGGGGCCTACGAGGAGCCTGCGGGCTGGGATGCCGCTCAAGGTGGGGTTGTCGTCCTGATCGACGAGATCGACAAGGCCGAAACCGATGTCCCCAACAGCCTGCTGGAGGCGCTCGGTTCCGGACGGTTCACCCCGCCGGGTCGGGTGGAGCCGGTCCGCATGCAGGGCGCGCCCCCGTTGGTGGTGATCACCACCAACGAGGAGCGGGCGTTGCCGGACGCCTTTTTGCGTCGCTGTCTGGTGTTGTACCTCTCATTGCCCACCGATGACCAGCAACTGGTGGACCTCCTGGCCCTGCGCGGCGGCAGCCATTTTTCCCATGCCGACAAGGAGATTCTTCAGGAGGCCGCCCGGCAGTTGGTCGCGGATCGGACGGAGGCCAAGAATCGCAACTGGTTGCCCCTGCCGGGACAGGCCGAGTATTTGGACCTGGTGCGGGCCGTCCTCGCCCTGCATCCCGATGACAAGGAGGCGCAAAGCCAGACATTGACACGCATCGGGCGCTTTGTCCTGCGCAAGCATCCAGAGGCCACGGCGTGAGTACGCAATGCGGACGCGCCGATCTCGTCCGCGCCCTGGCCAATGGTCCGGAGGGGCTTGCCGCTGTGGCGCGCCTGATCGGGTTCGAGGATCGATCCCCTCAGTCTCGGAGTGGTAATGATATAACACTGTATATGCAAACGCTGGAGTCTGTTGGAGACCCTTTTGCAAAAGCAAAAATTTTTCATTCCGACACCATGGAACCGGTCCCTTACTGGCAGCCCGTGGCGTATGAGGCACTGGAACAGGGAAGCGGGGAGAGCAAGAAATCACTTCCTGCGTTGAGTGAAGTGATTGGCAAAAAAATGCCGGGGAGCGTGCCCGTCGCGCGGCCACTCGCTGCCTGGAGCGAT
The DNA here is from genome assembly GCA_015231915.1 of Magnetococcales bacterium. GTDB lineage: Bacteria > Pseudomonadota > Magnetococcia > Magnetococcales > Magnetaquicoccaceae > Magnetaquiglobus. The sequence continues at coordinate 27,091 of JADGAR010000046.1, read as the reverse complement.
CTGTTGCCCCGCCTGCGTCGCGTTGCCGCCAGGCCGGTCGCTGGCGCCGCATACGACCTGGAGCGGTTGACGAGGGATGTGGCGCAAGGGCGCATTGTGCGGCGGTTGCCACGCAAAAAGGTGTTGCGCTGGGGGTCGGGGGTGCAGATTATCGACGACCGCAGCCGCCGTTTGACCCCTTATTGGGGGGATCAGGATCTGGTGGCCTCCCGTTTGAGCCGGTTGTTCCCCAGGGAGAACGTTATCTATGGCCGCCTGTTCGAAGGGGGGAGCGAGCCTCGGCTGTACACCCGGTTTGGTCTGCAATCTTATGTCGTTCCGGCCCCTGGGACGTTGGTGATGGTGTTGGGGGATCTGGGGTGTCTGGCCACTGCCCCCGACGGCCTGTTGCGGCAGTGGCAGGGGCTTGGCCGTCGTTTGCGGGAGGCGGGGTGTCATCCGGTTGCCATGATTCCCGCCGCGCGTCGCCGCTGGCCAACGGCGCGGTTGCATCCTTGGACCCTGTTGGAGTGGGAACGGCCCAGGCGCGTCGCTGCCGTGGACGCCTCCCCGGAACTCCTGGCCGAACGGTTGTTGGGGCTGGTGTCGCCGGCGGTGCGCATCGAACCGGGCTTTTTGCGTGATGTCCGCCTTTGTCCGGAGGCCGGGGGGGCGGATGCCGGGGCGGAAGCCGACGTGTGGCAACATCCGGATTTGCAAAGCGATCACTCGGTGGCAGCGACATTGAACCGCGATGCGGCCAACCGTTGTTGGCGCCAGGTCTTTGCCGGGGAGACGGCAGCGTTGCGTCAGGCCGTTCTGGATCGGTGGCGGAAGTGGCGGGCTGGCCTGTCGGTGGAAATCTGGTGCGAAGAGCAGCGCAGTCTGGATGACGGCTCGCAAGCGCTGCTGCCACTTGAGGAGCAGGAGGCAGCCCGGGCCTATCTGGAGCTGGTGAGCCGGTTGGCCATGGCCAATGTCGGCGGGGAGGGGATGGAGGATTTCATGTCCTGGGGAGGCCGCATGCTGTGGCGCGTCCCGGAGGCGGCCTGGCGGGATGCGGCGTTGTCGCCCGCCCTGCATGCCTTTTGGGATCATGCCCATCGCAAGGATCCGCAACTGCCGCAGCCGTCCGGCCTCGATGTGACGAAGCTGCCACCTGTTGACACCCCCCCCCGGACCCTGCAATTGCGGCAGCGGGCATGCCGCATCGAGGTCGGGGGGGACGGCAGCCCGCTTGCCTCCATCGAGATTCGGCGTGGTCTGGTGCAGATACAGAAGGTTGCGGTATCCGGTGCTCCGGGAAGAGACTTCCAGTTGCGGGAGGAGGGGGGCGATCTGCCGCGTGGGGCGTTTCTCGTCAAGAGCGATTGTGAAATTGTGACGTTCCAGCGAGTCATCCGTCCCGATTGGGCGGACGCCATGGGGCGCGACCGTTTCGGGCTGTGGGCGGAATTCGTGGTGGGTCGTGTCCGGCAGAGGATGCGCTGGATCCCGCCAGGCCGGTTCTGGATGGGGTCGCCGGAGGACGAGCCGGGGCGCGACCCTGACGAAGGCCCCCGGCATGAGGTAACCATTGAAAAAGGCTTCTGGTTGTTCGATACGCCTTGCACTCAAGAACTCTGGCGTGAGGTGATGGGCGACAATCCGAGCCGTTTTCGTGATTCTTTGCATCAGCCGGTGGAGAAGGTGAGTTGGGAGGAGGTGCAGAAATTTATCGCGCGGATCAACGAGGGCGTGTCCGACCTTGCATTGTGTTTGCCTTCCGAGGCGCAATGGGAATACGCCTGCCGCGCCGGTACGCAAATTGCCCCGGCTCTCGATGCCGTTGCCTGGTACTTCGAAAACAGCCATGACGGCAAGGAGCGCAAGACTCACCCGGTGGGCCGCAAGGCTCCCAATCCTTGGGGATTGTATGATATGCTGGGCAATGTCTGGGAATGGTGCACTGACCATTGGCACAGCAATTACAAGGGCGCGCCAGACAACGGTTCGGCCTGGGTGGATGAGGGGAAAGCCGGCGGCAGCCGCGTCATGCGCGGCGGGTCCTGGTTCGCCTTCGCGCGCGGCGTGCGGGCGGCGTCCCGCGACAGGCGCCTTCCGGGCGGGCGCAACGAGAGCCTGGGTTTCCGCTGTGCCCGAGTTCCATCATGACCGGAACCACCCCATGTTCATGAAACTGACACGTCAATCCGCCCGTCACCCCCTGGCCGATGGCTGTCCCCCCGCCTGGGCCAGCGGCTGGGGCGACGACCGGTACGGGGTGTTTGCGGAATTTTTCATCGGGGATGTGACGCAGCGCATGCGCTGGATTCCGCCCGGTCGGTTTCGGATGGGGTCGCCCGAAGATGAGCCGGGGCGATGGGAAGACGAAGCTCCCTTTCATGAGGTGAATCTCGAAAAAGGATTTTGGCTGTTCGATACCCCATGCACGCAAGCCCTCTGGCAGGCGGTGATGGGCGACAATCCGAGCCGTTTCAAGACCCTCGACCGACCCGTGGAAAACGTGAGTTGGGAGAATGTCCAGGAATTTCTGAAACGTATCAACGAGCGCCTGCCAGGACTGGGGTTGACCCTGCCGTCGGAGGCGCAATGGGAATACGCCTGCCGGGCCGGTACCACCACCGCCCTGTATACCGGCGATATCGAGATCCTCGGCGCACACAACGCATCGGCCCTCGATCCCATTGCCTGGTACGGCGGCAACAGCGGCGTTGATTTCGATCTGGATGATGGTCATGACAGCAAAGGGTGGCCGGAGAAACAGTATCCCCACGAGAAGGCTGGGACCCGTCCGGTGGGCCGCAAGCTTCCAAATCCCTGGGGATTGTACGATATGCTGGGTAATGTCTGGGAATGGTGCGCCGACCATTGGCACGGCGATTACAACGGAGCGCTAGGCGATGGCTTGGCCTGGGTGGATGATGCCCTGGCCGGCGGCGACCGCGTCATGCGCGGCGGGTCCTGGTTCGCCGACGCGCGCGTCGTGCGGGCGGCGTACCGCATCAGGCTCCCTCCAGGCGTGCGCGTCGAGGACCTGGGTTTCCGCTGTGCCCGAGTTCCACCGTGAGCAAGGCAGGCAGGAGCGGAGCGGCCAGTGGCCGGAGCAGCCCCAAGCGGAGCGCCGGGGCGGCGCCGGACACGGGCTGCGGAGCGGAAGCGGGGTTGCGGCCTGGACAGAGAACTCAGGCAAAGGCCGTCAGCACGTAATCCGGGCGGTCGAGGCGGTTGGGAAAATCCAGTGGCGAGGGAATCGGTTCGCTGCTGGGGGTGAAGGGGGAGCGGTCGCGGCGCAGGAAGGTCACCTCGATCACCTCCGGTATCGGAATCCCCTCCACGACGATCAAATTGCAGCAGTTGTTGGCGTGCAGATGCACGCAGGCATGGTGGCGGGTGATGATGCTCACCAAATGATTGGCCGCCTGGAAAAAGGCCGGATCCCCCAGCAGGGTCAGATGGTGCAACTCGGCGGTGATGATGCGAAAGCCCAGCAGATCCAGATCGGTCAGAACGCCGAACGCGGCATATTCCGCTGCCTCGATGTCCATCTTGAGAATCAGGTCCCCCTTCTCCGCCAGCCCGTGATCGGCCAGAATCGTCGGCAGCCGCCGGGTGTGGATCGGAACCTGGATCCAGTGGCCGTCGGGACCCACCGTGTGGGTGATCACCGGCTGGTCCGGGGGGGTATCCGCCGGGCCAAGCCCCAATGGCTGAAAATGAAACCGGGGATGGGCACGGGGCGGGGCGTCGATGGTGGGGTCGTATTGATAGACATCGACCCCCCGGTCGGCGAAGAATTCATCGAACGCCACATTCTGGCCAATGCCCAGCGAGACCACACCCGCGATCCCCTCCAGGTCGTCCGGCAGCACATACCCCCCGTCCCTGTTGGAGCCGACCCGGATCTTGCGGAATCGCGAATCGTGTTTGCGCAACTGTCGCAACAGGTTCAAAAGCTGGTACTGCATGGCACGGTTCCTTGGTTACAGCTTGAACATGAAAAAGGCCACGCTAAGATAGTTGATGGAACCCACCATGTCAATGAAGGCCAGGGCCAGGGGACCGGCGGCCACGGCGGGGTCGGCGCCGAGACGCTTGAAGAAGAACGGCAGCGACATGGCGATGGCCGAGGCGCAGGTGATGCTCAGGGTCATCGCAATGCCGAGCGTGATGGAGAGGGTCGGGTTCCAGAACAGGAAATACGAGGCAACCGAAAGACAGGTGCCATAAAAACACCCCTGAATTACGTTGATGCCCAGCTCCTTGAAAAGCAGCTTGAAGAAATGGGCGTCCACGATGGTCCCCAACGCCAAGCCACGCACCACCACCGCACCGGTCTGACTCCCGGCGTTGCCCGACATGCCGATGACGATCGGAAAAAAGAAGGCCAGTTGCACCACGGCGGACAAGGTGTGCTCGAAGCCGTCCAGAATGGCCGAAATGATCAGATAGGCGACGAAGGCCGTGATCAGCCACGGCACCCGCGTCTTGAAGATCTGGAGCGGGGTTTGGGTCAGCACGTTGGCGCTCTTGGAGCCGATGCCCGCCATTTTCATGATGGAGCCGGTGTTCTCCTCCTGGATGATGTCGATCAGATTGTCGATGGTGATCTGACCCACCAGCGCCCCGAATTCGTCCACCACCGGCATGGCCAGCAGCCGGTAGCGGGAAATGAGCTTGGCCGTCACCCCCTGCGACGTGTTCACGTCCACCTTGATCAGCCGGGTGTTGGTGAATTCTTTCAATGTGTTGTCAGGTTCCGCCAGAATCAGCTTGCGCAAAGAGCACACCCCGGTGAGCACCCGGTTTTCGTCCACCACATACAGATAAAAAATCGAACTGTGCGAGGAGAGGGCCTGCACGGTGCGGATCGCCTCGGAGGCGGTCATGGTCTCCGGCAAGGCGAGGATGTTGGTCTCCATCAGGCTGCCGGCAGAACCCTCCTGATAGGCGCTCTGGTCCACCTCCGTGGGACGGTGCGCATCGTCCATGGCCAGCATCAGCCGCTGGGCAACCTCCTCGTCCAGCAGGTTGAGCATCCGCCGGCGCGCGTCCGTGTCCAGGTGGTTGAGCAACAAAACCGCCTGCTCCACAGGGAGATTGACGAAAATCGCCCGTTTGTGCCGGTCGTCCAGACCGGTCGCCACCTCGGCGGCATGGGCCACCGGCGCGATATGCGCGAACAACTCCCCGGCCTGCCCATCCGGCAGACCGTTCAGGATCGCAATCAGGTCGGCGGCCTTGAGTTTGGCCAACAGTTGCGTCAGGTGCGCCGTGGCCCCGCGCCGGTAGAGCCGCAGGATCGCATCGGAAATGCTCACTTTCGGTGCCGGAGGGGTGGCGCTCTTGGTTTCGTCCGTATCCATCATCATGGCCATGGCGGTCGTCCTGATTCGTGTCGTTGGTGTTGAATGGGGATCGGCCTGAAAATCAGAACCCGTATACCAGGCTGGCGATCAACAGGTAGTTGATCACCCCCAGGACATCCACGGTGGTGAGCACGTAAGGCCCGCCGCCGATGGCCGGATCATGCCCCAGTTTCTGCAGCAGAATCGGCAGGCTGGAGGCGATCACCCCGGCATAGGTGATGTTGGAGAGAATGCTGATGCCCACCACGAAGGCCAGCGTCGTACTCTTGAACACCACCAGCGCGTAACCGGACAGACAGATGCCGTAAAATGCCCCGATCAGCATGCCGGTCTTGGTCTCCTTGAAGAGCAGCGCCACATAATCGCTCACCTTGATCACCCCGGTGGCCAGACCGCGCACCGCCACCACGGCGGTCTGACTGCCCACGTTGCCGGCCATGCCGAAGATCATCGGCATGAAAAAGCTCAGTTGAATCACGCGGGACATGGTCTCCTCGAAGGCCCCCAGAATCCAGGCCGCCAGCAACCCCCCCAGAAAGGGCGCCGCCAGCCAGGGCAGCCGCGTGCGTGCGACGCTCGTGACCGCCTGGGAGAGAATCCCCATGGATTGCTCGGAGTCGGCGCCCACCGATTTCATCATTGCCTGGGTGTCGGCGTCCTGAATGACGTGGATCAGGTCGTCCACCGTGATGATCCCGCGCATCACCCCTTGATCGTTGACCACCGGAATGGCCATCAGGTCGTGGGTGGTGACGATGCGGGCCGCCTCGGTTTCTGGGGTGTCCACGTTGACCGTGTGGACGTGGGTGTCCATGAAATGGCGGATCTGCGTCTCCGGCGGGGAGAGCAGCAGCTTGCGCAGGGAACTCACCCCGGTCAGGCGCTGCTGTTCGTCGAGGACGTAGACATAAAACACGAATTCGTGGGAGGGGAGTTCCCGCAGGGCCTCCAGGGATTCGGCGGCGGTGACGGTCTCCTGGATGGCGAAGAACTCCGAGGTCATCAATTTGCCCGCGGTGTCCGGCAGGTATTGGAGCAGGTTTTGCACCTCCTTCTGGGTGTCCCGCGTCAGGGCGTTCATCAGGAGCGACCCCACCTCGGGACTCAGCTGGCTGATGATGTGGCTGCGGGTGTCGGGAGGCAGGTTCTCCAGAATGGCGATGATCCGGCTCTGTTCGCTGGTGGAGACGATATGGATCTGGCAATCTTCCCGCAGGTCCTTGAGGGTCTCGCCGGCCTGATGGAGATCGGCGATCAGGTTGAAGAGGTCGAGCGCTTCATCCAGGTCATCGGTGGCGTTGATCGCCATGGCGATGTCGCCGGGCAGCAGTTTGGCGATGATGCGGTTGAGTTGGGCAGTGGCGCCCTTGCGGTAGAGACGGCGGATGGTCTCCACGTATTTGGGGGCGGGCAACGCCTCCATGCTGTCCCTGGGTTCTTCGGCCACGATCATGCTCATTTTTTCGTTCCTTGCCAGCGAAAAAAAGCAAAAGAAAATAGTCCCCGATTCGCGAGCGCATTACAGCCGCGCGTCATCTTTCATAGGCTGGTTGACAGTAGAATGTCGAAAACTGGATTTTTTGGGTATCCGGAAACCGACGGCTGGGATCCCGGAAGGGGCGCCGGCGCGGATGGAGGGGACAAAGGCGAGGGGGAAACGCAGTCAGGAGGTTTGCCTTGTCATCCAGCGGCACGCCGGAGCTTGAATAATCGAGTGTCCACGCATCCTCCAATCGTTGTTGAATCCTTTGGCCATAATAAGGCACTCACGGCGGAAGCGTCAAGCTGCAACCGGCGGATGTGAATTTTTTTTCAATCAAGGTCGAGACAGGTACGGAACGGTCTTGAAATTGCTTGAGTGTTGCGAGTATTATGAAATCGTAATGGACAGGACCGCGCTGACGGTTCGCAACCTTTTTGCAAGCCTAGGGGCATCCAAGCAATGAATCAAACAGAAACAGATGGAACAAATCCCTTTCAGGTCATCCTGTTGGCCACCGACGGTTCGGAATTCTCCGCCGGCGTGGAACGGGTGGGCGTCGAGATGGCGGCCCAGCATGGTTCCAGGCTGCATGTGCTGCGGCTGTTGCTGGCGGATCCCGGCTCGGACGCCTCCATCGTCGAGGAGCAGGATGCGGCACTCAACATGGAGCGGGTGAACGCCATGTGCGCCGAGCGGGGCATCACCTGCGAAAACATGCTCCGCCATGCCGAGGAACCCAGCCAGGGGATCCTGGCGGCGGTGCGGGAAGTGGGGGCGCAACTCCTCATCCTGGGCCGTCGCGGGCGGCGCGGCATGGCCAAGCTCATGGTGGGCGACGCCACCACCCGCCTGCTGGAAAAGGCCGAATGCTCGGTCCTGGTGGTCCCGCGCCTCTTCTCTTATTGGAGCAGCGGCGTCATCCTGGCCCTGGACGCCGAGGAGAACGACGGGGATCATGCCGCTCTGGGGGCCTTTCATCTGGCGCAGCATGCCGGGCTGCCCCTGACCATCCTGAAAATCACCGACGAAGGCGAGGCGGATCGCCTGGAGGTCAATCAGGCGGTCAATCGCCTCGTGGCCATGGCCAAGCTGCGGGAGATCGACGCCGACGGGGTGATCCAGTCCGGTGACAATCCCGACGACCTCATCCTGGAAGTGGCCAGACAGCGCAGCGGCGATATCATCGTCTGCGAACCCCGTGACCGCTCGATGATCGACCGGCTGTTCCATGTCAACAAGCTGGTCCATCTGATCGGCAGGGCACACTGTCCGGTGATGGTGGTCCCGGCGCGCGCCGCCGCATGACCTGGCGGCAGCGCCTGGTCAGGTATTTCCGTACCTGCGTCAACGCCGAGTCGGAGGTCTGGGATCGGCCCACCCGCTTCTTTCACTGGTCCATCACCGGCCTGGTGGTCCTGGCGCTGCTGACCGGCTGGTTCGACCCGGCCTGGCAGATCGACCGGCACCTCATGGTCGGCGCCATGGTCACCGGCCTGTGGATGTTCCGCATGCTGTGGGGATGGGTCGGCGGAGAGTACTCCCGTTTTTCCCATTATCTCCACGCCCCAGGCGTCATTCTCGCCGATGCCGCCGCCCTGTGGCGGGGCAGGCTCAAGCTGGCCAGCCTGGGCCTCAACCCCCTCAACGCCCTGGTCAGCCTCCTGCTGCTCCTCATCCTCGGCGGCTTGATCCTCACCGGATTGGCCACCTACGGCGGCGAGGAACACCTGGGACCTCTGGCCACCGTGGTCAGCTATCGCATGGGCCAGCTCGCCCAGGAGTGGCATGGCCACCTCTCGTGGACCCTCATCGCCTTGGCCCTGCTGCACGTCCTGATCATCCGCCGCGAGTCCAGCCTGACCCGCATCTCCCTGATGCGCTCCATGATCACCGGCTGCAAGCCCATGGATGCGGATCAAACCGACGAAAACGCCCGCACCGCCAATTTCAGTTGGGCCATGATCATCGGCGTGGTCTGCATCTTCGCCATCGACCACGCCTCCAAAACCATGCAACAGATCCCCATGGACGGATGGCGGCCCCTGAACTACCCCAGGGCCTATCAGGAAAAATGCGGACAGTGCCACTGGACCATTCATCCCAGCCTGCTTCCGGAAGAGTCCTGGCAGCCCCTGCTCCACAACCTGGAGCATCACTTCGGGCAACGGGTGACGCTCTCCGGCAAGGAGGCCATCACCATCGCCTCGTTCCTGCTGGTCCACGCTGCCGAGGACTGGAATACCGACGCGGCCCACCGTTTCCGCCGCGTCACGCCCGACCCTGGGCAGCGCCTTACGGAACACCCGGTCTGGGAGAAGTTGCACGGCAAGGTCGATCCCACCCTGTTCACCACCCCGCCGGTCTCCTCACGCCTGAACTGTCCGGTCTGTCATCACGACGCCCTGAGCGGACGTTTCGACAAGCACGCCATCCACCTGCCCAAGCCCGCCGCTGCCCTGCCCCCATGACACAAAAAAAATCCCCGGAGGGTTGCTCCGGGGATCGTGTTGTCCACAAGGATAACGCCGCTTCAGTCGTGATCCGGCTTCTCTTCGGACCTGGCATCCTGCTTGGGGATATGCTGGAACTTGACCTTCGTGATGCGATGGTTGTCCATCTCCATCACCACGATGTTGGCGTTGTTCAGTTCCGCCGCGTCGCCCACGATGGGCACCCGTCCCAGTTGGTGATAGATCAGCCCGCCGATGGTGCTGTAATCGTCCACCTCCGGGAACTTGTAGTTGAGCACCGCGCCCAGTTCCGCGATCCGCATGGAGGCGTCGATCACGAATTGATCGTTTTCCAGTTTCTTCACCCGGCGGGTGGCCTTGGTGAACTCGTCCTCGTAATCCCCGACGATCTCCTCCAGGATGTCCTCCAGGGTGATGATCCCCTCGGTTCCGCCATACTCGTCGATCACCACCGCCAACTGTTGCCGGTTGGCCTTGAACTCCTTGAGCAGGTCCCGCAAATGCTTGCTGTTGGGCACCATGTAGCAGGGATGGATGTATTCGGTGATGGGCTGGTCGGTCATGGGGGATTCCTTGGCCCCAGCCAGTACGCTCAACAGCTCCTTCATGGCCACGTAGCCAAGGATGTTGTCCAGGTTGTTCTCGTAGACCAGATAGCGCGCATGGGGGATGTCGCGGAATTTGATCAGGGCCTCCAGCAGGGTGGCGTCCTTGGCAAAGGCCAGGATGTCGGTGCGGGGCACCATGGCGGAACGTACCGTCCTTTCGCCCATGTCCATGATGCCATGGATCATCTTGGAGTCTTCCGGCTCCAACACTCCGGCCCCTTCGCTGGCGGCGGTGATGATGGTGCGAATTTCATCCTGGGTCATGGTGAAGTGCTCGCCGTGCGACCCGACCAGATCGCCCTGGCCAAAGCACCAGAGCAGGAAGTTGGAGGCGTGCTTCATGGCCCAGATCACCGGGGTCCAGGCGATGTACTGCATGTTGACCGACCAGGAGACCGCCATGGCCACCGCTTCGGCCTTGTGGAAGGCCAGGATCTTGGGGGCCAGTTCGCCGCCCACCACATGCAGAAACGAGATGATGCAGAAGGCGATGATGTAGGCGATCAGGTGGGCCGTCTTGATCATTTCTTCGCTGGTGGCCCCGAACATGGCGAACAGGCGTTCGAACCAGGGGTCCATGATGAGTGCCAGGGTGTCCATGCCGATGGCGCCCAGTCCGAGCGACACGATGGTGATGCCGATCTGCGTCACCGAGTAGAACCGTTCCGGTTCCTGATGCAGGTCCTGGACCCGCTGGGCCGCCTTGTTGCCCTGCTCGGCCAGTTGGCGGATCTTGCTGCGCCGCGCCCCGGTGATGGCCACCTCGGCACCGACGAAGTAGGCGTTGCCTAAAATGAGAACAAGTATCAATAACAGTTTGAGCCACAAGATCGTTTCCATGGTATTTTTCCCTTGTTTTTTCAGTCGTGCAACGCCTTGACGAGCCGTTTTCTGGCGTCGGCGAGGTCTTCCGTGGCGTTTTCCAGCCGTTTGGCGCAGTCGAGGAGGTGGTGCATCGCCTTGCCGACATCCGTGCCGACGATCCAGGAGGCGAGTTTTTTGACGTCGTCGCTGTTGCCGCTGATGATGTCACGGGTGGAACCGGAAAGGATGTTGATTATATGTTGACATATTTCAGTCGGGTTGGTGTTGCAGGCGCAACTCGCGGTGAGATTTTTGCCGGATTTGCAAAAGACGACGTCGAGGTGTTTGTTGTTGTGGCCAAAGACTTGAAAGGTCAATTCCGCCATAGAGAGGCTCCATTCATCGATAGAGTAGAGAATGCGTGTCGGGCAATTGGGACCTTGATTTCACAAAACGGTGTTTGCCCGGGAGGGGAATTCACATCCGGTTGTCCACTGCCGTTCCCGCGATTGTTCAGGCAGGTTGGCATGTTACCCGCAAATTTCCGTGTCTGGCAATGAGAAATTTTTTTGACCAAAAAATTTTCTCGATCACGAAACAAAACAAAAAAAAGCCGCCGTCCGCAAGGCGCGGACGGCGGCTTTTGGGGGCGGTTCTGATCGATTACAGCAGCTTGACGTTTTCCGCCTTGGGTCCCTTTTCGCCTTTGGTCACGGTGAATTCCACCCGTTGGCCTTCGGTCAGGCTCTTGAATCCCTCCATGACGATGGCGCTATGATGGACGAACGCATCGCCTTTGCCCTGATCCCGCTCAATGAAGCCAAAGCCCTTGCTGTCATTGAACCATTTGACTTTTCCTGTTTCACGTTCCGACATTGTTGCAACTCCTGCATAAGAAAAAGATGGGTTTGGCAGTACGATCAAGTTCAGAACCGCATTGGGGAGTTAAATTGACGCTACGGAGAGGATTTAAAACCACGTGATGCTGCCTGCCTTTTGCAAATTAACGAACTACCAACTAGTGCGTAACATAATACAGCAATTCCAGGAAGGGGTCAAGTTTTTTTTTGATCCGGCCCGGACAAATCGATGCGGATGTGTTATACCAGGAATCCAGGGAATTTCGGCATGATCGCGGAGCCAAGGAAACCGCATGACCAGATCACTTGTATCCATGAGCCTCGAGGAGGCGTTTCGTCGCGCTGTCGCCCATCATGTGGCCGGGGAGGCGGAGGAGGCGGAAGGGGGGTATCGTGCCATTTTGCAGGTGGCCCCGGACCATGCGGTGGTCTGGTACCATCTGGGGGTGTTGCTGGCCCAGAACGGTCATGCCGATGCCGGGCTGCCGTGCCTGTTGGCCGCCCTGGAGCGGGATCCCCTCGAGGATCGTTATTGGCGCGCCTGCCTGGAGGCGCTCATGGAGGTGGCGGCAGCCGAGGCGGAACTGGTGGATGCGTTGCGCCGGATGCCAATGGATCCCGGCCTGCATTACCGTCTGGCCATGGGGTTTCTGGAGCAGGGACGGCACACCGAGGCCGTTGGCGTGTTCAAGCGGTTGACCGCCCTTGCCCCGGCAGTCGCGGAGGTCTGGAACGACCTGGGGGTGGCGCTGTCCGCCCTGCGGCGGCACGAGGAGGCGGAGGCGGCCTATGGCCAGGCCCTCGTTCTGGCGCCGGGTCATGCATTGAGCGGGTTCAATCGGGGCAACCTCCGCAAGGTTGTCGGTCGCCCGGCAGAGGCGGAAGCGGACTATCGACGGGCGCTGTCGGCACAACCCGACTTTGCCGATGCGTGGAACAATCTGGGCAATCTCCTCAAGGAACAGAACCGGTTCGCCGAGGCAGAGGAGTGTTTGCGCCGGGCACTCTCGCATCAGCCGGAGTATCGGCAGGCGCGCCTCAATCTGGGTCTGTTGCTGGCGGAAAGCAACCGGTGTTCCGAGGCCAGGGCCTGCTTCGAAACCCTCCTGGCCATGGACGGGAACCATGCCGAGGCGCGCTGGCACATGGCCATGCTGCCCCTGGCTCCGTTCCGGGAGCGCCAGGAGGAGAAAGGCCTGGTCAAGGAGGCGTTCGCCAGGGAGTTGGAAGCGCTCTGGGAGTGGTTTTCCGTCAGGGAGTGGCGTTTCGGGGAGCAGGCCGTGGGATGCGGCCAACCTTTTTTTCTGGCCTATCACGAGGAGGACCATCTGCCATTGTTGAGCCGCTACGGCGACCTTTGCGTGCGGCTGATGGCGCGCTGGAGCGGCGGAATCCCGCTCCTCTCCCCCGCTCCCCGCCCGGCGGGGCCGATCCGCGTGGGGGTGGTGAGCGGTTATTTTCGCGATCACTCGGTTTGGCAAGCCATCCTGAAGGGTTTTTTTTTGCACCTGGATCGCAGCCGTTTTCAATTGTTCGCCTTTTGCACCGGGTCGCATCTCGATGAGGAGAGCCGCCTGGCCATGGCGTTGAGTGAATTCTTCGCAACTCCCCGTTCCCTGGGGGAGTGGGTGGACCAGATTCGCGCCATGCGACCGGATGTGCTGCTCTATCCGGAACTGGGCATGGACCCCATGACCTTCAAGCTGGCCTGCCTGCGTCTGGCCCCGGTGCAGATGGCCGCCTGGGGCCATCCGGAAACCTCCGGTCTGCCCACCATGGATTGTTTTCTGAGCGGGGAGATGCTCGAACCGGGGAATGGCGCGGCCAACTATCGGGAAAAATTGCTGAAACTTCCCAATCTGGGCGTCTGTGTCGGTCGGATGAGCGCAGGGGCGGGGCAGGACGTGGATGGGTCCGCGTTTGGACTGCGCCCCCAGGACCCCATCCTGGTTTGCGCCGGGACGCCGTTCAAGTACGATCCCGCCTGCGATGGGATTTTTGTCGAGCTGGCACGCAGGATCGAGGGGTGTCAACTGGTTTTTTTCATCCCCTCTGGCCGACCGGAGTTGAGCCGGCCCCTGCAGGACCGGCTGGAGCAGCGCTTGCGATCCGCGGGGCTGGAGCCGGCCATGCATCTGTTCTTTCTGCCGTGGCTGCCGGGGGAGGCGTTTCACGGACTCATGCGCCATGCCACCCTGATGCTGGACACGATCGGTTTTTCCGGTTTCAATACCGTGTTGCGGGCCGTGGAGTGCCTGTTGCCCGTGGTGACCCTGGAGGGGCGTTTCCTGCGCGGGCGTCTGGGCGCGGGGATTCTCCGCCGCCTGGGGGTGACGGAGACCATCGCCGGCGGAATCGGCGAGTACGTGGAACTGGCCGTGCGGTTGACGCACGATGCCTCGTGGCGGCAAGCCATCCGGGAGCGCATGGCCGTCAACCTGCCCTGCCTGTTCGAGGATCCGCTGCCGGTGCGGCGTTTGGAGGAATTATTGAAACACATGGTGCCGGGATGAAAAGAGATGCCTTCGTGGCGCGGTTGACGGCCATGTTCGAGCAGGGGCGCTTCGCGGAACTGGAGCAGGCCGCGCGGGAGTTCACGCGGCGGTTTCCCCGGGACGGATTCGGCTGGCAGGCTGTGGGGGTGGCGATCAAGGCCATGGGCCGTCCCGCACAAGAGGCCCTGCCCCCCCTGCGCATGGCGGTTGCGCGCATGCCGGGGGATGCCGAGGCCCATGCCAATCTGGGATTGGTGCTGATGGAGGCCGGCTGCCTGGAGGAGGGGGAGGCGGTTTGCCGCCGGGCGTTGGCCCTTCAGCCTGGGCATGTCGAGGCATGCAATCATCTGGGAATGATCCTGCAACTGCGTGGCCGGCATGCCGAGGCCGAGGCCTGTTTCCGGGCGGCCTTGACGGTGCGGCCCGATTTCCTGGATGCGCTGCGCAATCTCGGGTTGCTGGTCAACAAGCTGGGCCGCCTGGAGGAGGCGGAGGCCTGTTACCGCCGGGTGCTGGCGAGCCGTCCGGAAGATGTCGATCTGTTGTGCGACCTCGGCTATCTGTTCCTGTCCCAGGGCCGCATGGGGGAGGGGTGGCCGCTGCATGAGTTGCGCTATCACCCGCGCCGGGTGCGGGGGGAGCGGATCGTCGGCGAGACCCGTTATCCCATGTGGCAGGGCGAGAGCCTGTCCGGCAAATCCCTGTTGATCCTGCCGGAGCAGGGGTATGGGGATCAGATCCAGTTCGCCCGCTGCCTCCCCTTGCTGCGGGCCAGAGGGGTCGCGAAAATCACGCTGGTGGCGTTTCCTGCGCTTGCGGCGTTGTTTGCCTCGTTGGAGGGGGTGGACCGGGTGGTGTCCGTGGGGGAGCCGGATGGGGGAGAGCGGTTCGATTGCTGGGCGTTTCTGCTCTCCTTGCCCATGCGTCTCGGCCTGGACCTGGCGACCTTGCCGGCGCGGCTGCCTTGTCTGCAGGCCCCCCGCGAGCGGATCGCCTTCTGGGCGGAGCGTCTGCCCGCCGGCAGGTTCCGGGTGGGGGTGCAGTGGATGGGATCGGCGCGCCACTCCAACGACGGGCAACGTTCCCTGCCCGGTTTGGAGGCATTGCGTCCCTTGTGGAGCGTGCCGGGGATCACCTGGGTGGGGTTGCAGAAGGAGCGCGGGGAAGAGGAGGCCAGATGCCCACCGCCCGACCAGCCGCTCTATTATCCGGGCGAGGCGTGGCGGGATTTCGCCGATACCGCCGCCATCGTCACGCAACTCGATCTGGTGATCGGCGTGGACACCGCCCTGGTGCATCTGGCCGGCGCCCTGGGCAAGGCGTGCTGGGTGTTGTTGCCGGCCTATGATACGGACTGGCGCTGGATGCGCGGGCGCGACGACTCCCCCTGGTATCCCGGTGTCATGCGGCTGTTCCGCCAGGATCGCCCTGGCGCGTGGCAACCCGTGGTGGAACGGGTGCGGGAGGCGTTGAGCGGCATGGCGGGAGAGGGATCATGACGGACCTGTTGACACGTCTGCGGCGCAAGGGGTTGGCGGTCCTGCCGATCCTGGCCGGGGCATTGCTGCTCTCCCTGGTGCTGAGCGGTCTTTTTCTGCTTTTTCAATGGTGGGGGCCGGAGGCGTGGAACGAACGGTTGCGCTGGCTGGCGGATGGGGATTTTGCCAGTCGCAAGGCATTGTTGAAAGAATATTTTGCCGGTTTTGGCGACCAGGCGGCCTGGGTTTATCTGGGGGTCCAGTGGTTGCAGGTGGTGATCGCCCCGATTCCCGGTCAGGTGACCGGGTTGTTGGGGGGATTTCTGTTCGGCTTCTGGCCGGGCCTGGGGCTGACCATGGTCGGACTGCTGGCGGGATCGGTGACGGTCATGGGGTTGACCCGGCTGGCGGGGCATTGGCTGGTGCGCCGGATGGTTCCTGTCGAGATTATGGAAAAATTCGATTTCCTGCTCGCCAGGGGGCGGGTGTTCGATTTTTTCATGATCTATCTGTTGCCCGCCCTGCCGGATGACGCGGTTTGTTTCATCGCTGGTCTGACCAGGCTGCCGCTGTGGCAATTGACCCTGGCCTGCCTGCTGGGGCGCCTGCCGGGCATGGCCGTCCTCACCTTTGCGGGCAGCAGCCTGGATGCCGATCTGGAACTGGCGCAACAGGTGTTCGGCGCGGCCATGCTGCTGGCCCTGGTCATCTGGCTGTACGACGACAAGATCGAGGCGTGGGTGCGGCGTCGGGCCTGAAATCCGGCTCTCAGACGTTGAAGCGGAAGTGCATGATGTCCCCGTCCACCACCGGATAGTCCCGCCCCTCGACCCGCATCAGCCCCTTTTCCTTGGCGGCCAGTTCGCTGCCGCAGGCGATGTAGTCGGCATAGGCGATCACCTCGGCGCGGATGAAGCCCCGCTGAAAGTCGCTGTGAATCGCCCCGGCGGCGTCATAGGCGGTCGACCCCTGGCGAATGGTCCAGGCGCGCGTCTCCTGGGGGCCGGCGGTGAAGAAGGTCATCAGCCCCAGCAGGTGAAAGGCCGAACGCACCAGCCGGTCGAGTCCCGACTCCTCCAGCCCGAGATCCTGCAAAAACAGCCGCGTCTCATCCTCGCCCAGTTCCGAGATCTCCGCCTCGATGGCCCCGCAGATCACCACCATGCCAGCCCCTTCCGCATCCGCGATCGTCCGCACGGCGTCCACCAGGGCGCTCCCCCCCGGTTGCTGGGCCGCCGCCACCTCCTGCTCCCCCACGTTGCAGACGTACAGCACCGGCTTGGCGGTCAGCAGAAACAGATCCCGCAACATCTCCCGATCTGCCGGGGTCAATTTTTGCCGGCGTACCGGCATGCCATCGTTCAGACCCTGCATCACCGTTTCGTAGAGCGTGGCCATGGCCTTGGCCTCCTTCTCCCCGGAGCGTGCCTTCTGGATGACGGCCTTGTGCCGTTTTTCCAGGCTGGCCAGGTCCGCCAGCATCAGTTCGGTGTCGATCACCTGGATGTCGTCCACCGGATGGACCCGGTTGTGGACATGGGTGATGTCGTCGTCGATGAAGCAGCGCACCACATGGGCAATCGCCTCCACCTGGCGGATGTGGCCGAGAAACTGATTGCCGAGTCCTTCCCCCTTGCTCGCCCCGCGCACCAGGCCGGCGATGTCGAGAAACTCCATCACCGCCGGAATCTTGCGCTTGGGATGCAACAGGGCGGTCAAGGCGTTCAGCCGGGGATCGTTCACCGCCACCATCCCCTGGTTCGGTTCGATGGTGCAGAACGGATAGTTGGCCATCTGCGCCCCGGCTGCAGTCAATGCATTGAATATGGTCGATTTGCCCACGTTGGGCAAACCGACGATGCCGCATCTTACCGTCATGCTGTTCTCCCGATGATGATCATGAAGCGGTCGGAGCCGACCGCAGTGCCGGTTGCAGACGATTCATGGCCCCGGCCAGGTCGTCGGCGAGGATCAGAGGGATAACCGGCGGCATGATGGACAAAAGCCGTTCCCGCTCCTCCTGCTCGGCGGGGGTGAAGCCGGCCAGGACATGCCGCGCCGTGTCCACCCCCGGCGGCGGACGCCCCACGCCCAGGCGAATCCGCACGAAATCTGCGGTTCCCAGGACCTGCTGGATCGATTTCAGGCCATTGTGACCGCCGTTGCCGCCCCCCGGTTTCATGCGCACCTTGCCGAAGGCCAGATCCACGTCGTCATGGAAGACGATCACCTGGCCCGGTTCGATGCGGTAATAGCGCACTGCCGCTCCCACCGATTCGCCGGAGAGATTCATGTAGGTCTCCGGGAGCAGCCAGAAGATCCGCTCCGGGCCGATGCGGCCTTCGCCGAAAATCCCCTGAAACCGTTTGCCACCCGGAGGCAGGAGATAGTGGCTCGTCACCGCAACGAGCAGATCCCGGCCCAGGTTATGGCGGGTCCTGGCGTATTGCTCGCCAGGGTTCCCCAACCCAACCAGCAGTTTCACCGCCCGTGCGTCCCTGGGATCAACCTTCGACGCCGCCCTCGGCGGCTTCGCCGTGAACACCCACCATGGTCAGGATGGTGAAGTTCTCTTCCGCCGAGACTTCAACGCCATCGGGCAGTTGGATGTCCTGGATGTGAATGGAGTCGCCGATCCCGAGGCTGGCCACCGAGATTTCGATGGCATCGGGAATCCGGTCCGCACGGCCATGAACATCCAGGTCCTTGCAGATGATCTCCAGAATGCCGCCCATTTTGATGCCTGGGGATTTGGCTTCGTCCACCACATGCACCGGGACGCTCACATGGATCACCTGGCTGGGATCGAAGCGCATGAAATCCACATGGAGGGGCAGGCCGGTCACCGGGTGAATCTGGTAGTCGCGCATGAGCACGGCCACCTTCTGGTTGCCATCGATCAGGAGTTCCTGATGATGGGTGCGCAGGGCCGAGCCTTCGGTATCCAACAGCTTGAGCCACTCCTTCAGGTCGAGGGAGAGGGTGCTGTTTGCGTCGTTTCCGCCATACAGGATCGCGGGCAGACGCGCCGCTCGGCGCAGTTGACGGGCATTTCCGGTGCCGAGGCCCGCGCGGGATTGTGCTTGAATCGTTGCCATGCCAAAACTCCTTGCAAATTGAGAATCCTGCCAGAAAAACCTTGATGAATTTGGAGTGCCTCTATACGAAGAGCGAGCTTACCGATTCCTCGTCGCAGATGCGCCGGATCGCCTCCCCCAGCAGGGGTGCGACGCTCCGGGTTTCGATTTTGGGGCACGCCAGGGCCTCCGGGGAGAGCTGGATGGTGTCGGTCACCAGCAGACGGCTCAACCGGGAGGATTGGATGCGGTTCACCGCCGGTCCGGAGAGCACCCCATGGGTGCAGACTGCGGCCACGGAACGGGCGCCATGCTCGAGCAGTGCCTCGGCGGCCTTGATCATGGTGCCGGCGGTATCGACCATGTCGTCCACGATGATGCACTCCTTGTTTTCCACCTCGCCGATGATGTGATGCATTTCGGCGATATTGGGAGCGGGACGGCGTTTGTCGATGATCGCCAGGTCCACGTGCAGACGTTTGGCGTAGGAGCGGGCGCGCACCACCCCGCCGATGTCCGGGGAGATCACCACGGACTCCTCGTAACCCCACTTGCGTACTGCGGCCAGCAGCACCGGGGTGGCGTAGAGGTTGTCCACCGGCATGTTGAAGAAGCCCTGGATCTGACCTGCGTGCAGGTCCATGGTCAGGACCCGCTGGACGCCGGCGGCATGCATGAGATCGGCCACCAGCTTGGCGGTGATCGGGGTGCGACCGGCCTCCTTGCGGTCCTGGCGGGCATAGCCGTAATAGGGAACCACTGCGGTGATGCGTCCTGCCGAGGCCCGGCGCAGGGCGTCCACCATGATGAGCAGTTCCATGAAGTGGTCGTTGGCGGGATTGGAGGTCGGTTGCACCACGAAGACATCTCGTCCGCGCACGTTTTCGTTGATCTGGATGAAGATTTCTCCATCCGCGAACCGGCGTACCGTGGCATTGGACAAAGGAATGGCAAGGTATTCCGCAATCCGGCGGGCCAGATCGGGATTGGCGGTGCCGGAAAAAAGACGCATTTTTTCGATAGCCATGGGCCTGACGATTCATGTCGTGGAGTCGCTGGTCGTCTCTCCGGGGGGCCGGGTGCGCCATCGTGACTCCGGGGGTTGAAAAAATTGCGGGCAATATACCCGTCTTGCGCAGGGATTGCAACCCATGGCATGGCGGATCGTCGTGCGCCGGGCAAAAAAAAATCTCCCCTGGCGTCCGGCTGCCAGGGGAGAGCGCGATGGCGGTCGCGGGAGCGGTGGCCTACTGGTGCTGATTGGCGGCCACGCGCACCGGATGGTTCTGGGTATCGGAGGTCTGATTGGCAGGGGCCTCGCGGTTGGCGAACAGGCGGATCACGGCATCGTGTCCCTTTTGTTTGGCCAGCACCAGCGGGGTGTTGCCCATGTTGTCCTTGGCGTTCATGTTCGCCCCGTGGTCCAGCAGAACGCGGACCACCTCGTCACGTCCCCGGAGGGCTGCCCAGTGCAGGGGGGTCTCCTGGTATTCGGCCTGGGGATTGACATCGGCAACCCAGCGCACGAGAAACTTGACCATGTTGATGTGTCCTTCGCCGGCGGCCCAGTGGAGCGGGGTGTCTCCGGCGGTGGAGCGGGTGTCCGGTCGTGCCTTCATGGCGAACAGATATTCCGCCAGATCCATGTTGCCTGCGCGGGCGGCCCAGAAGATCGGCGTGCGTCCCAGGGCGTTGGCCAGATTGGGATCGGCCCCCTGTTTGGTCAGCAGGACCGCCATGGCCTGTTGTCCTGCCTCGGCGGCCCAGTGCAGGGGGGTGTCCCCCGCCTCGTCCTGGACATTGACCCCGGCATCGGCCTGCAGCAGGCGCTTGGCCAGCGCCATATTGCCTTCGGCGGCCACCCAGTGCAGTGGGGTCTGGCCGGCCTTGTTCTTGATGTCCGGGCGCGCCCCGTGGGCGAGCAGGGTCTGCATCAGGCTTTCCGAGCCGTTGTTGGCGCCGATCATGTGCAGCGCGGTATCGCCGCGCTGATCCTGGATATTCACGTTCGCCCCTTTTTTGATCAGTGCCTCGATCAGCGGGCCATGGCCCTTGATGGCCGCGAAATGCAGCGGGGCCAGACCGAATCCGTCGGGGGTGTTGATCTCCTTGCTGGTGGCGATCAGCTTTTTGGCCTTTTCGATCTCGCCGTTTTCGATGGCCTTGTGCAGTGGCGTCCGGGTGGAGGTGCGCACCGCCTGTGCCTGGGCCTGTGCCGGTGGTTCGGCAGTCGCCGCGTCCGGCAGGCAGAGCAAACCAACGGCCACCATCCCCGGCAGAATGGCGTGGGTGATCCGGGACGAACAGGAGAGTATGGAAAAAATGGGCTTCATGGTCATGGAGTGATCCGTTATGGCGGCCAGAGGCGCGCAAAATGGTTGAAGGTCTGCCCGGAAACTTGCAATAAGGATGCCGATTTATTTAACGATATATAAAATAATGATTTTTCCGTGATGGTGCGTCATGATCGACGCGCTACCGTCAAATCCCGATCGGTCAATGGGTTCCTTGACAGGGATGAAAAAAAATTCAATCGTGGCCCATGCCGTCCGGATCGCAGGCGCCCTCGAACCGGAACAGAAGATGTCTCGAGGCATCAAGGATGCGACATGCCAATCGGATTGGTCTTTTTGATACTCACCTTCGTCTGGGGCAGCACCCCCCTGGCGATCCAGTGGAGCGTGGCAGGCAGCGGGTATGCGTTCGCGGTGACCGCCCGCATGGCCATCGGCGCGCTGGGCTTCCTGCTGCTGCTCCCCTGGTTGAAAAAACGTCCCGCCCCTCCCAGGGAAGTCGCGGCAGTCGCGGCCATCGCCGGGATCAGCATGTTCACCAGCATGTACTGCGTCTACTGGGGGGTCCGTTTTCTCCCCTCCGGGTGGGTCTCCGTGCTGTTCGGACTCGGTCCCCTGCTCACCGGGATCATCGCCGCCCTCTGGCTGGGCGAACCCTTCCCCGCCGAAAAGATCACCGGTTCCCTGCTCGGTCTGGGGGGCTTGCCGCTGTTCTTTCTGCCCACGGCCCAGGGCGGGGAGAACCTGCCGGTCGGCATGGCCGCCATTCTCCTGGCGGTGCTGTTGTATGCCGCCGGCAACGTCGCCATCAAACGCCGGAATCGGAACGTGGCACCCCGCTGGGTGGCCGCAGGGGCGCTCTGGGTGGCCTTTCCCCTCTTTCTGATCGCCCTGCTGCTCTCGGGAGAGCCTTGGCCAACCTCCATCGCGCCGCGCGCCGGGTTGGCCATACTCTACCTGGGAGTGGTGGCAAACCTGATCGGTTTTCTGCTTTTTTATCATCTCCTGAGCCGCGTCTCCGCCGCCAACGCCACCCTGGTCACCCTGAGCGCGCCCGTTGTCGCCCTCTGGCTGGGGCTGGCCTTCAACCAGGAAGAACCCCATGCCGGCGTGCTGGCCGGCACCCTGCTCGTCCTCGGCGGTTTGGGGCTGTTCCAGTGGGGGGGGCATGTCTCTCTCTTTCGCGGGGGGAAATGATGGCATAAAATGGCAGGAGCGGCTTTTTTTCAGTTTTGATTCATCTTGCCGGTGTATTTTGCTGCGGAAACGCCGTACTTTCCGGCAACACCATCATTTCGCGTGGAAGGAACAAACCGATGTCACACTCGGAAGTCAATCAAAAGGATGCCCGTTACGCCGAAGCCAAATGGGTCACCCAGGTGGGCACCATGGGCGATACCATGCTCACCTTCGGCAAACTCATCATCGGGATGATGACCAACTCCGCCGCCCTGGTGGCCGAAGGGTTGCACTCCGGGGCCGATCTGCTCTTCGACCTGGTGGTGCTGGTCGGCATGAAGATCGCCCGCAAGCAACCCGACGAGGGGCATCCCTATGGCCACGGCAAGTTCGAAGGGTTGATCTCCCTGTTGCTGGCGGTGATCCTCCTGATGGTGGCCGTGGGGGTCGTGGTGGATGCGGTCCATCGCATGGGGTCCGGCGAGGAGTTGAAGGCGCCGGGCCAGATGGCGTTCTGGGCCGCCCTGATCTCCATCATCACCAAAGAGGCGCTCTTTCAATACACCGTGCGGGTGGGCAGAAGACAGAAATCGAACATCATCATGGCCAACGCCTGGCACCACCGGGCCGACTCCATCTCTTCGTTCGCCGCTCTGCTCGGCATCGGCGGGGCTTTGATGGGCTATCCGATCCTCGATCCGGTGGCCGCCATCGCCGTGGCCTTCTTCGTCAGCAAGGTGGGTTTCGAGATCGGCCACAACGCCATCAAGGAGTTGACCGACTCCTCCGAAGCCGTGGATCAGGAGATCCGCCAGCGCATCACCGATCTGATCCATGACATCCCGGAGGTCATCTCCGCCCATTTCGTCACCCCGCGCCAATTGGGGCCGGACATCATTGTGGATGTGCATGTGGTGGTTCCCCTGGAACTTTCCGTCTCCGAAGGTCACCAGGTGGCCGAACGGGTCAAGATGAATCTGTTGCAGCAGGTGGATACGATTACTGAAGTTATTGTTCATGTGGATACGGAGGACGATATGCATCGCAACTTCCCGATCCATGACACCCGCGACACGCTCTTGCAATGGGTGCAAGGGGAGCTCCGACCCTCAGGTCCGGTCAAGGGGATCCGGAGGCTGCAGCCGAACTACACCTGGGACGGAATTCACCTGGACCTGGTGCTGGAGGTGGACGAGTCGTGCTCCTTCGCCGACGTGCATGCCGATGCCCAGGCGCTGTGTGGTCGCCTGCTGGCCGGGGATCGGAAAATCCGGGAGGTGCGCACCTCGCTGGCCTCCAGTGAAGCGGGGCTGGACTCCTGACGGGGGATGGCACCGGAACGGCATGCCGATGACGCGGAGCGCCTCTACCAACTGGGAGTGGCGCTCCAGCAGCGGTGTGATCCCGCTGCCCTGGAGACCTATCTGGCGTTGCTGCGCCTGCATCCAGAACATGCCATGGCGCGCAACAATCTGGCCGTCCTGTACAAGGAACGGGGGCGTCTGGACGAGGCAGAGGCCGAATACCGGGAGGCGATCCGTTGCGCGCCCGGTTACGTCGATGCCCGCGTCAACCTCGCTTTGCTGCTGCTGGAGCGGCATGCCCCGGTCGAGGCCGAGTCCGCTTGCCGGGAGGCGCTCCGTCTGGCGCCGGCATATGCGCGGGCCCATTTCAATCTGGGGGTCGCGCTGCTGAGGCAGGGCCAACCCGCCGAGGCGGAAGCGGCCTTTCGCGAGGCCATCCGGCTCGACCCGGAGGACGCCGCTGCGCATGCCAATCTGGCGAACCGGCTGCTGGAACGGGGCTGCCCGGAGGAGGCGGAGGCGGCCTGTCGGGAAGCGATCCGCCTGCGTCCGGGGGTGGTCGAATTTCATTATAATTTAGGTAATATTTGCCTGGCGCGCAAACGTCCCGGCGAGGCAGAGGTGGCCTGGCGGGAGGCGTTGCGCCTGCGACCCGGGCACGTGGTCTCCTTGGTCAATCTGGGGGCGGTGCTGAAGGCCGGCAATCGTCGCGACGAGGCGGAAGCGGCCTGGCAGGAGGCGTTGCGGGTGGACCCCGGATGCGTGGCCGCCCTTGGCAATCTCGGGGTGTCGATGCATGACGCCAAACGGTTCCCCGAGGCCGAGGCGTTCTGGCGCGAGGCGTTGCGCATCGCCCCGGATGACGGGGATGCGGCGGTCAATCTGGGCATGCAACTGCTGAAGCTGGGCCGTTTCGTCGAGGGGTGGTCCCTGTTCGGGAGTACGACGCGTGTTCCCGACCTCGCATCTCCCCGCTGGCGTGGCGAGGCGTTGGCGGGCCGTTCCCTGCTGGTGATCGGCGAACAGGGACATGGCGACGGGATCCAGTTCTGCCGATTCGCGCCATTGCCACGGGAACGGGGGGCATCGCGGATCGTATTGGCCTGTCGGCCCGGCCTGGTGCCGCTGATCGGCACCTTGGACGGGGTGGACCAGGTGGTGGATGTGACACGGAGCGACGAACTGCCCGGATGCGATTGCTGGTGTTTTCTCCTCTCGTTGCCGGGGCTGCTGGGGATCGGGCCGGAGACGATTCCCGCCCGGCTGCCTTATTTGCATGTCCTGCCCGCACGGGATCTTTACTGGCGGGAGCCGTTGCCGTCCGGGGGGTTCCGGGTGGGGTTGGTCTGGAAGGGGTCGGCCACCCATGCGCGGGATGGGGAGCGTTCCCTGCCCGGATTGGCGGCGTTGGCCCCGTTGTGGGGGGTGACAGGGGTACGTTTCGTCGGTTTGCAGAAGGGGGCGGGGGAGGAGGAGGCGGCCAATCCGCCGGACGGTCAACCCCTGTTGCACCTGGGGGGGCGGTTGCGCGATTACGCGGATACCGCCGCCGTGGTGGCGCGACTGGATCTGGTGATCACTCCGGACACCTCGCTGGCCCATGTGTGTGGCGCGTTGGGGAGGCCATGCTGGCTCCTGTTGCCTTGGAATGCCGATTGGCGCTGGCAAGAGGAGCGGGAGGATTCGCCATGGTATCCCGGCGTCATGCGGCTGTTCCGGCAGTCGGCGCCGGGCGACTGGGCCGGCGTGGTGCGGCGGGTGGTCCTGGCCTTGGCCGAGCGGGTGGCACGGCATGGCGACGCGCGCGTGATGTAAAGAATCGGTTAACCATGCAAATTGGTGCTTGCAAGGCGATATGGTGTGAGGATATCCTGTTACAATTGTGACAGCAATTTTTCGCAATTGTCTTCAGGATGGGGGCAAACCTGACCAACATGCCGGACAAACAATCGGTTAACAATGCGCTTGTCGCGCGATTTTCAACTTTTAATTTGCGATCATGGATCAAAAATCATGTGTTTTGGGCCGCTTTTGGCGCATATTTCATTACTGCACTGCTTACCCAATGGCTTTTTAAAACAATTGTAGTTTGGCCACCTGCCGGCATCGCCATGGCCGCCTTCCTGGCTTATGGCATGCGCGTCTGGCCAGGGGTGTTCGTCGGTTCCTTTGTCTCCATCGTCTATTACTTCATCGTGCTGGAGCAGGACTCCCCGCTGCAGTGGCAGAATCTGATCGTCAATCTGGTCACCTCGGCAGGCAATACCGGAGCGGCGGCCCTGTGCTGGTTTTGGCTGGCCAGGGAGCACGCGCCCGGCAAGCTTTTTTCCGGTTCCCGGCAACTGTTTTTCGCGTTTTTTCCGGCCACCGCGCTGTACGGGACCCTGACGGCGATCCTGGGCGTGGGGGTCTACAAGGTGATCGACAAACCCATGCTGTGGGGTGGGGCGCTCTTCACCGATGCCGTGCTGCGCTGGTCCATCAGCGACATGGTGGCCATCCTGGTATTCACGCCCCCTTTGGTGTTGTGGCTGCGGGGCGGACCCGTCCGGGTGCAATCCCATGAATCCTGGCAGTTGTGGGCCGTCACCCTGACCGCCCTGATTTTGGGCATGGGACTGTTTTCCCCGCTTTCCCGGTTGCTCGAATATCCGCTCCTGCAACCCGTGGCCCTGCTGTTGCCGCTGCTGTGGGGCACGGTGCGCTTTCCCCGCCTGGGGAGCGTGGTGTGGAACCTGTTGGCCTTTCTGGCGCTGTGGTGGGGCACGGATGCCGGTTACGGCGCCTTCGTGATGGACAACCGGGAACAGTCGCTGGATGCCATGCAGGTCTTCGCCGGGCTGACCTCCATGGCCATTCTGTTGCTGCGCGCCGCCGTGATGGCGGAAAGACGGGTGGGGCGGCGCCTGACGTTTCTGGCCAAAACCCTGGAGGAGCGGGTCAGGCAGCGCACCATGCATCTGCAAAACGAGATCGCCGAACGGCAGCGCATGGAAGAAGCCCTGCGGGTCGCCAAGGAGAAGGCCGAGGAGGCCAATCGCGCCAAAAGCCTCTTTCTGGCGACCATGAGCCATGAGATCCGCACGCCGCTGAGCGGCATGCTCGTCCAGACCCAGTTGCTGCTCTCCGGGGTGCTTGCCGCCAGCCAGCGCGAACGCGCGGAAACGATCCGGGATCTGGGCCGGATTCTGGTGAAACTGCTGGGGGATATCCTCGACATCTCCCGCATCGAGGCGGGCGGGGTGGTCCTGGAGGAGCGGGATTTCCGGATTGCCACGATTTTCCGGGAGATCAAGACGCTGATGATCGGTCAGGTGGATGCCAAGGGGCTGACCCTGCGCTGGGAACTTCCGGAGGAGATGAGCCGCCCCGTGCGGGGGGATCCGGTGCGGTTGCGGCAGATTCTGTTCAATCTGGTGGGCAATGCGGTCAAGTTCACCCGCGAGGGGAGCATCCTGGTGGCCGTGGAGCAACTGCGGGAAGAAGGGGAGCGGAAGTGGTTCCGTTTCGAGGTGCAGGATACCGGGGTGGGGGTGCCACAGGAGGCGGGAGAGCGGATTTTTTCCCTGTTCACCCAGGCGGACGGTTCGATTTCCAAGCGATACGGCGGGGTGGGGCTGGGTCTGGCGTTGTGCAGGCGACTGGTGGAGGCCATGGGGGGCGAGATCGGGTTTTCCTCGCGGGTCGGGG
>JADGAR010000045.1 GCA_015231915.1 Magnetococcales bacterium | reverse complement strand
CCCGCTCCAGGGAGGCCCACACGCCACCGGCCCCCGATTGATGCGCGCGACCCCCCCCAGCCATGGCACCTCCCGGACCAGCGTCACCGTCATGCCGCGCACCAGGCCGTGGGCATCGTGAATCAAAAAAAGACGGGCGCGACAGCGCACCGTCCGGCACAAGGATTCGGCATACTCCCGGCTCTGGGTCAAGGCGGGTTCATGCGTCTGGCGCCATGCCGCGTCCCACCCTGCGGCATCGGTCTCGGTCAGCCGCCAGCCAGGCGCCCGTTTCATTCCGGGCATGCGGGCGCAAAAAAATACTTCATCTGAAAATCCCCCCACCACGGCAGCAGATGATTCCGTTTGAGCCGGAAGGGATCGGCGCCCCGGCAGTTGGGTCCCGATTCCAGGGTCAGAAAGGAGTGCAATCCCACCTCCCTGGCCAGGTCGGGATCCCGATCCGGCAGAAAATCACGCACCGGACGACCGAAGGGAGAGGCGAAATGGAGCGATCTCTCCCCGGTTTGGGTGCGCACATCCTCCAGCGAGCCGCGCATCTCGGCGCGCGCCTCTGCGGGGGTGAGGGAGGTCAGGCGTCGATGGGTCAGGGAGTGGGCAACGATCGTCATTCCGGCGTGGCGCATTTGACGACACTCTTCCCAGGAGAGGAACTCCACCCGCCATCGGTTCGGGTCGGGGGAAAAGCCCAGAATCCTCGTCAGCAGCGCCGGATCCGGGTCGGCCCCCGGCGCGAGACCGGCCAGCTCCGAGACGACGCAGAACGCCGCCGTTGCGCCGTGCTCGTGCAGAATGGGCACGGCATTGCTCAGACAGTTCCGATAGCCGTCGTCGAAGGTGAAACAAAAATAATTGCCGTCGATGACGTTCCCGGAACGCAGCAGAGCGACCCCGTCGTCCAGGGAGAGGAACTCGCCGAGGTTTTTCATGTAGCCGAGCTGTCGGTCGAAACCGGCCCGCTCGTCATCGAACAGGTGATGATAGCACAAGATGCGCACCGCGCCCCGTCCCGCCGGGGAGGCGGCCCGCAAGGAGAGCAGGAAGACCGCGCTGTCGCGCAGCCGGTTGCGCAGCCGCCTGCGCCAGGGATAATGGTTGACAAAATCGGCATAACGGGTCATGATGCAACGGTTTGTCATCGGCTTTCCCCTGGCGAACGCGAGCGGTCGGGAACTCGCGAGGATCTTAATGCGGAAGACCTTGGCCAGTAAAGAGATCACCATGAATAAAACCTTGGAAAAGATCCTGGTCTGTCCCGGTTGCCATGCCCCCTTGCGATCAAACGGCGCTTTTGTGCACTGTACCGGCGGCGAAGATTGCCCGGCCCAGCCACGGGAGTGGCCGATCCTGCACGATGTCCCGATCCTGCTGGACGAATCCCGCTCCGTGTTCACCATTCGCCAGGCCCTGGCCTCCCCCCCGTCGTTGCCGGAGCGCAAGGTCTGGCGCCGGCTGCTTTCCCGCATCTGGCACACCCGTCCTGGTCTGAGCCGCAACGTCGCCGCGCAACGGAATTTTCATCACCTGGCCGAACGGCTGGCCCACCTGCCACAGGCCCTGGTCCTGGTGGTGGGGTGCGGAGACGAGGGCGACGGCATCCACGTGCTGTTGGAAAAACCCAACGTGACCGCCATGGGCCTGGACATCCGCATCACGGCCAGCGTTTCCGTGCTGGCGGACGCCCAACAGCTCCCATTTGCCGACGGGTCGTTCGACGCGGTGGTGCTCCAGGGGGTTTTGGAGCACATCTTCGATCCGTTTCAAGTGGAAAAGGAGGTGTTCCGCACCCTGAAACCACAGGGACTGGTGTACAGCGAACTTCCCTTCCTGCAACCCAATCACGGCGGGGCAGGGGATGTGACCCGTTTCACCTGGACCGGGCATCGCCGCTTCTGGCGCCGCTTCGAGCAACTGGACGCCGGAGCCTGCTGCGGTCCGGGCATGGCCCTGGCCCACATGCTCCAGCAGTTCGCCCGCGCCCTGTTGCCCTGGCGCGCCTGGCGGGTGGTTTCCGACTGGGCCACCGATTGGCTCTTCTGGTGGCTGAAGTATCTCGATGGCCGCCTGGTCCGCCATCCGGCGGGCATTGACGGGGCCAGCGCCTTCTATTTCCTGGGCCGCAAGAGTGATCGCGCCATTTCCGACCTCGCCCTGATCGACCACTACCGGGGGGCGCAATGAGTCATGGCGCCCCGCCACGGGTGGGCTTTCTGGTCTATGACCTGAAACCCTTTACCGCCGACTATCTGGCCCGCATCGCCCGCCGTTTTCCCGGACGGTTGCGGGCCTACCCCATCCTGGACGGCCCGGTCCCGGAGGGATTGCCGTATACCTATCGTCCGTCGCGTCTGGCGGGACGCTTTTTTTCCGTCAGGCGGGCAGGGGCCACGCCGGAAGGGTTTCTCTCCTCGATCAACTGGGGCGGGGCCTGGGCCTGTGCCCGTGAAAACGACGTGGTGATCCTCTCCGGGATCCAGGGCGGTTCGGCCATGGCGGTCACCCTGTTCGCACGGCTTTTGGGGCGTTCGGTCATCTCGGTCAATCAGACCCTCCCGCCGGCCTGGGAGGCACGCCGCCGTTGGTGGATCCGCCTTCTGAAGGGGTGGGTCCTGCGACAATGTCGTGTCCACCTGACCCAAACCCCGATCACCCGCGCCACCCTGTCGCAAGTCTATGGCATTCCAGAAGAACGGATGGTGGATGCCCCCTTCGAGGCGGGCGCCACGGCCTTCGGGCATTACCTTTCCGGGATCACCCGCTCCCGGGAGTCGTTGCGCCAGGAGTTCGGCTGGTCCCCCGACGAATGCGTCTTCCTGTTCGTTGGGACGCTGCTGCGTTTCAAAGGGGTGCTCACCCTGTTGGACGCGGTGGCGGACCTCGCACAACGCACCGACCGTTTCCGGGTGATCTGCATTGGTGAAAAAGCCGCCCAGCCCGACGAACCCGCCATCGACGATTACCGGAGGCTCGCCTCGGAACGGGGCATCGCCGGGCGGATCGGCTTTCCCGGTTCGCGCCCCCTGGCCGAATTGGCCGCTGCCTATCTTGCCGCCGATGCCTTGCTGTTGCCCACACAAAAGGATTGTTTTCCCAAGGTGCTGGTGGAGGCGGCCCTGGCCGGCCTGCCGCTGGTCACCACCAGCGCCTGCGGGGCTGCGGGGGCGCTGGTCGCCGACATGGAAACCGGCTGCGTCATCCCCCCGGACGACCCGGTCGCATTGACACGGGCCATGACAACCCTGCTCGATCCCGCGCTGCGCCAACGCCTGGGGGAACGGGCGCGCGCCACCTGTCTTGCGTTTTGCGATCCGGACAAGGAGACCGAAGGGTTTTTGACCGCAATCCAACGGGCAGCCACATGATCCGTTCCGTGCTGATCGCCCGCGGGGCCTTCGCACAGATCTACGAACCGGCCTGGATGCGCGCGCTCAACGAACTGGGTGTGCATGCCTCCTTGTTCGACGCCCATCGCCTGACCCTGCCGGGTCTGTTTGGGCGGGTGGAACGGCGTCTGCTGTGGGGACCCGGCATCCGGCGCATCAATCGCGCCCTGCTGGAACAGGTCGAACGGGAGCGCCCGGAGGTGGTCCTGCTGTATCAGGGGCACTATTTCCTTGCCGCCACGGTGCGTGCATTGCAAAAATGGAGTTTCGTGGTGGGGTATCACAACGACGACCCCTTCGGGGAACGACGCACCCTGTTGCGCTACCGTCATCTGTTGCCGGCCCTCTGCGCCTATCAGGGCTTCCACGTCTATCGCGCCGAGAATCTCGCCGAGGCTGCGGCGCACGGCGTGCCCCGTGTCGGGCTGCTGCTGCCCGGATTCCTGCCCTGGCTGGATCATCCCCGTACCCCTGGGGCGGAATGGGAGTCGGAGGTGGTCTTCGCGGGTCACGTGGAACCGGACGAGCGGGTGGCGTGCCTTGTTGGTGCCGTGCGGGCCGGGATTCGTCTGCGGATTTACGGCGGAGAACGTTTCTGGCGTCCCGCCCTGCCGGAGGATGTGCTTGCCCGTCTGGGACCCATGCCCCATCTGGGTCCGGAGGCGTATCGACAGGCGTTGTGCGGGGCGAAGATGGCAGCCTGTTTCGTAAGCCGGCGCAATCGGGATCAGTACACCCGTCGCACCTTCGAGATTCCGGCCTGCGGGGTGGTGTTGCTGGCGGAACGCACCCCCTGGATGACGGAGCATTTCCGCGAAGGGGTCGAGGCGGTTTTTTTCACTGGCGCGGAGGAGTTCGTGGACAAGATCCGCTATTATCTGCGCAACGACGACGCCCGCCGCCGCATCGCCAGTGCGGGCCGGGAGCGGGTGATCCGCGCCGGCGACGACATCCACAACCGCATGCGCCAATGGCTGCGGGAGGTGGATGGCTGGCGCGGTAGCGGTGCAGATTGAGGAGGGGACGATGAACAACACTCATCCCGGGGAGCGGCTGCATCTGGGGTGCGGGGGATTCGCCCCGCCCGGCTGGATCAATACCGACGGCTCCTGGCACGTCTGGCTCGCCCGTTGGCCATTGGTGAAACGTTTGGCCCTGGCAATCGGCCTGCTTCCGGCCATGCACCGGGACCACCCGTGGCCGGACTCCATCCTGCGCCTGGATCTGCGTCGTCGTCTGCCCTTTCCGGCAGAGCGGCTGAGCGCGGTCTACTCCTCCCACGTCCTGGAGCATCTGCATCGGGCCGAGGCGCTGGCGCTGCTGGGCGAAATCCGGCGTTGCCTGCGTCCGGGCGGGGTGGCGCGCATGGCGGTGCCGGATCTGGCCTTTCATCTGGAGGAGTACCGGCAGGGCAGGATCCTCCCGGAGGCCCCCGGCGCGACCCCGGCGGATACCCTCATGCATCGGCTTTACCTGCGACCGCCTGCGCCTCCGGGAGGCTCCTGGCCGCGCCGGCTCTATCATGCCGTGCTGGATTTCAATTCCCACAAGTGGCTTTATGACCAGGAGTCGCTGTGCGCCCTGTTTCGGGAGGCGGGTTTCGCCAGCCCGGAGGCATGCCCTCTCCTGACAAGCCGTATTCCTGGGATCGAACACATTGAACGACCGGAGCGGATCGGAGGCGGGGGCACCCTGATCGTGGAGGCGGAAAAATGAGGGTACGGCAACGGCTGGTCTGGCTCTGCCCGGAGTTCACCCCGTACCACGAGGCCTTTTTCGACGCGGTGGCTGCGGAGGGCCATTTCGACCTGTGCGTATATGTGATGATGGACACCACCCGCACCCACCCCTTCGTTTCCCGTGGCAGTCGCCCCTACGAGTGGCATCTGGCCCGCAACGCCCGCCGCAGGATCGATCCGGAAGTGTTGCGTCGTCTGGCGCAGGAGCGGTCGGATGCCTGGTTTCTGGTCGCCTCGTACCGTCCCGTCACATTGGCTGCGGCCATGTACGCCCTGGCCCGGCAGCGCCGTCCGTTTCTCTACTGGACCGATACCCCGCTTCCGGAGACGACCCAATGGAACTCCCGCGAGCCGGAAGCGCGTCCCTGGTGGCTGCGCTTTGCGCGGCGGCAGCTCCTGCACTGGATTTACGCCCATGCCCATCGCATCCTGGCCACCGGGGATTTCGGCGTGGCGGCCTCGATCAAGCTGGGCTGTCCGCCGGAAAAGTGCCTGGTGTTTCCCTATTGGGTCCCCCTGGGAGATGCCCCGGCCAGGCTGCGCGACACGGACCCCGCACCCTTGCGCACCCTGGTCGGCATCGGGCAACTGATCCATCGCAAGGGGTGGGAGTTCGCGCTGCAGGCCGTGGCCGACGCGCGGCGTCAGGGTGCGGAGGTGGAGTTGATCCTGATCGGCGATGGCGCGGAGCGTCGTTTGCTGGAAGATCAGGCAGTCGCCTTCGGCCTGGCCGACAAGGTGCGTTTTCCCGGCTGGCTGCACGCCCCGGAGATTGCCCGTCATCTCCGGATGGCCGATGCCCTGATTCACCCGGCGCGCTGGGAACCGTATGGCGTGGTGGTACTGGAGGCGATGGCCGCCGGGGTGCCGGTGCTCGGCTCCGAGGCGTGTGGCGCGGCGGTGGACCGGGTGGTCCCGGAGATTTCCGGGTTTTTGCATGCCGTGGGAGATGTAACCACCCTGACCCGGCAGATTGTCAGGCTGGCCAACGACGCTGCCCTGCTGCAGCGCATGCGGGTCGGCGCCAGGGAGAGTGCCGAGGCGTGGCCGATCCAGCGCGGGATCGATCTGTTGAAGCAATTGACCAGCGCGGGCAGGCCCGATGGCCGGTGAAACGACGGGGGGCGGTCGGCCCTTGCGGGTGATCGTGGTATCGGCGGTGATCGATCCCGAGTTGGGCGGGCCGGCCACGGTGGTGGGGCAGCATCTGCGCGCCCTGCGTCGGGCGGGGGTGGAGGCGACCCTCTTCGGGGTGGCTGATGCGGCCAGGTTGCCGGTGTTGCGCGGGCTATACCCCGAGGCGCGCCTGTTTCCCTTCGCCTTTCCCGGACGCTGGTTCCGGGGCGCCGGTCTGGAGGCGGCCTTGATGGCGGCGGTGCCGGAATGCGACCTGATCCATGCCCACATGCTGTGGGATCATGCGGTGTGGGCCGCCTGGCGGGCTGCGGACAAACGGCGCAGACCGTTTGTTGTCACCCCGCACGGTTCATTGATGGAACCCTGGCGTTACCAATCCTGGCACAAGCGTCTCTATCGCCGGCTGGTGGTGGATCCCATGCTGGCCCGTACCGCCTGCGTGCATGTGCTGACCCCGCACGAGGCCTTGGCCTGCGGTCAGGCCGGGGTGAGCGCGCCGTTGCGGGTGGTGCCCAACTTTGTGGAGGAGGAGACGCTGGCCATCGGCGTGGCGGAAAACCGCATCGGGCTTGCCCGTCGAGCCGTCGCGCGTTGGCCGGAGTTGGCCGGGCGCGAGGTGCTGCTTTATCTGGGTCGTCTTTGGGAGGGCAAGGGGGTGATGGATCTGCTGGAGGCCTGGGCCAACCCGAGTGGCCACTCCCGCCGCCAGGGGTGGTTGCTGGTGCTGGCCGGTGCCGACTACAAGGGGTGCCGCGCGCGGGTCGAGCGGCGCATCCGTGCTGCGGATTTGACGGGCAAAGTGATCCTGACCGGCCCGGTCCAAGGTGCCGACAAGGCGGCCTTGCTGGCGTGCGCGTCGGGATTCGTGCAGCCCTCCCACAGCGAGGGGTTGAGCATGGCCCTGCTGGAGGCCATGGCCGCCGGGTTGGCTGCGGTTTTCACCCAGGAGTGCCATTTTTCCGAGTTGGCGCAAGCCGGTGGGGGAATCGAGGTCTCCATGGGGGAGGAGGGGATCACTCGGGGGCTGGAAGCCCTGCTGGCCATGTCACCCCAGGAGCGTGCGCGTATGGGAGAGGCAGCGCGTGATTTGGCCAGGAATCGATTTTCTATGAATGGTATTGCTTCTGAGTTATTATTTTTATATAATGAATGTATAAAAAAATTTAATTAAAATTTTTTGCCGATCCGTCAGGATTATGCTACAATCGCGCCATGCGGTCCGTCCGGTGACGATGGCACAATCATGAAGCATTTCTTTCTTGTTTTTCGATCTCTGCTTCGATCTCCTGTTTAATACAATTAATAAGTTCATTAATTGTAGATGTGCCAGTATTTATAATGCTTACTGATAAGTAATCAGCGCCAATGCTTTTCACGAAAATTTCAGACCCAGTAACAGATTTATCGTTGTAATGATATTTCATAGTATAAATCATACCGCTTGCTATCTTATCGGTTTTTAGCTGTTCTGGTCTAGAAGCGATAATTTTTGCTTCTTGCGAGTGAATGTCTTTGATTTCCCTAATAATAATATAATTATAATCAATTATTATTGTTACTGGGGTTTTTTTGGCTTCTGGGAGAGCGCAAGCTCTCCTTCGCGCTGTATTTCTGTGACTTCATTCTTCTTGATTTGGATTTCTTGCAAAAAATCCGATTGCATTACAGTTGATGCAGTTGCCATAAGTTCTGAATTATTGACAATGCGAGAGTAAAATTTTTTCTCATCATTGCCCCGAAATACGAGATTGTTTGAATTCTTTGGCGTCTATATCATTTTTAGAGATATTTGGACGAAAATGTGCGCGATAAATTGCCTGTATTATTTTCTTGTTCTTGCTACATTCGTTTCTGCTACAACTATTTGCTGCTAATAATGTAACAAAATTATTTATAAATTTATTTTCATATTTTTATTTTTTTGCCATAAATTTGATTATTCTTGTTATTTAGATAATTTTATCGTTTTGTTTGTCAAGTCATTTTTTTGATTTGAACTGAGCGGCTGTGTCACAGCTTGAGTCTTATCGTCACGAGTCTATGGTGCGCTTTCGGGTTATCGTTCTCTTTCAATCGGCTGAGGCCGTGTGCGACTTTCATCCCTTCAAAATCCCTGCCTCATCGGCCAGCGATGGTCTGTTCCAACTCACGCTACTGGGTGTTCAATGCCAAGCTGCGGCAGGTCAACTCGGATATCTTATGCAATTGATCGTCATGGGTCAGCAATACCGCGCCATGGGTGATGGCACTGGCGGCAATGAGGGCATCCGGAATCTTGAGTCGATAGCTGCGGCGGAAGTTGATGGCGGTTTCCTTGATTTCTTCGGATAAACCAATGTGTTGAATATTGGCGAAGAATCGCGCCAGCCAGGCTTCCTGTTCGCTCGACAAGCCAGGAAAGCCACGCAATTCGATTTCGGTGATGAACGAAATCGCCATGCGACCTGTGGGCAAGGGATCCTTCAATAATCCCTTGTGCAGATAGATGACCGCGTTGGTGTCGAGCAGGAAATGCGGCGATTTCATGACCGTTCCCATTCATCGCGCTGTTGCCGTTGCCAAGCCACGGGATCGTCCATGGGCCAGTCGATGGCGCCGGCGAACGCCATCAACCGTTGCGCGTCATCCTGGTCAGACTCCGCTTTCTCGATGGGTTCCGGAAACAATACGATAACCCTTGCCCTGCGTCCAAATGCCGCATGAAATGTCTCCGGCAATTTGCCATCGGCGGGCAGGAGCACCTCCTCTTCTATGGCATGCAGCATGGCGATTCGCTCCATCGGTGATGTACATTGCGGACGGTCCCGGTCGTCATCGACTATTTGGTTGACGTTAATAATTTTAGTGTTTGTTCGATTGGTTTGCAGAGGCAAGGAAATTCAGAACAACTCGCAAGCTCAGTATCGACGAGCATCGCGTTCAATTCGGCATCCGGTAGATGGTGGGTGCGGCCTGGACCACGGGGACCTTCAGGTTGTTGAGGGTCTCGGAGTGGCCCACGAAGAGAAAGCCACCTGGGGAGAGGTAACGGCAGAATTTGTTGATCAGTCGTTCCTGGGTCGGGCGGTCGAAATAGATGATCACGTTGCGGCAGAAGATGATGTCCATCCGTTCGCGCAAGCCGAATTCACTGTCCATGAAATTCAGGCGCCGGAAGTTGACCATGGAGCGCAGTTCCGGGGTGACGCGGACCAGCCGTTTGGTGGGATCCTTGCTCTTGAGCAGGTATTTGCGTTTCAGTCCCAGGGGGATGGGGCTGACTTTTTCCAGGTCGTAGACGGCGTTGGAGGCGGTACGCAGCACCCGGCTGGAGATGTCGGTGGCCAGGATCTTGGCGCGGAAATTGATGCCCGGATAGTGCTGGGCGAACTCCTTGAGAACCATGGCGAGGGTATAGGGTTCCTCCCCGGTGGAACAGCCGGCGCTCCAGACCATGAGTTCCCGGCGCACGCCCGCTCCGGCGGTCTTGATCAGTTCGGGCAGGGCGTTTTGGGCCAGGTATTCGAAATGGGCCGGCTCCCGGAAGAAATCGGTCTTGTTGGTGGTCACGATGTCGATGAACTGGATCAACTCCTCCCCCGATTCGTCGGGGTTGAGGACCCAGTCGATATACTCCTTGAAGGAGTGCATGCCGACCAGCCGCAGACGTTTCTGGATCCTGGCCGTGAGCATGGTCTTTTTCGCAGGGGGCATCATGATGCCGCACTGGGCGTAAATGAATTCGCTCAGGCGTTGGAAATCCTTGTCGGAAATGCCGTGTTGATCGGAATCGGGAGCATGGCTTGTGTTCATGGCGTGATATCTCTGTTGTCTATTCCGGACGGATCAGCCCTGACACAGGCGCAACACCTCGGCGGCGATCTTGTCCAAAGGCTTGATGATGTCCACCCCGCCGTGCTTGATCGCCTCCTTCGGCATGCCGAAGACCACACAGGAGTGTTCGTCCTGGGCGATATTGGTGGACCCGGCGGTTTTCATTTCCAGCATGCCCCTGGCGCCGTCGTCGCCCATGCCGGTCATGATGACGCCCACGCAGTTTTTTCCGCCGTAGCGGGCCGCCGAGCGGAACAGCACATCCACCGAGGGGCGGTGTCGGCTCACCAGTGGGCCGTCCTTGACCTCCACGAAGTAGCGGGCGCCGCTGCGTTTGAGCAGGGTGTGTTTGTTGCCGGGGGCGATCAGGGCGCGTCCGCGCACCACCGAGTCGTTGTCCGCCGCTTCCTTGACCGTGATCTGACAGATGGTGTTGAGGCGGTCGGCAAAGGCGCGCGTGAAGTTTTCCGGCATGTGTTGCACGATGACGATGCCGGGGGCATCCGCCGGCAGGGCCTCCAGAAAGACGCGCAAGGCTTCGGTTCCTCCGGTGGAGGCGCCCACGATGACCACCTTTTCCGTGGTTTGGCTCATGGCCCGGGAGTTGGGGTCCACCGGGGGCAGCATGACATCGGCGGTGAGCTTGGGCGCCACCTTGTGGACGGCAGGGGTGGCGGGGTCGCGGGGTTTGGGGCGGTTGCGGACATTGGTGGCCGCAGCCGCTTTTACGGCGTCGCAGATGTGGATGCGGGACTCCTCCAGGAACTGCTTGGTGCCCATTTTGGGTTTGGTGATGATTTCCACTGCGCCGTATTCCAGGGCACGCAATGCCGTTTCCGTGCCATCGCCGGTGAGGGAGGAGCACATGACCACCGGGATGGGGTGTTGCGTCATCAATTTTTTGAGAAATGTGATGCCGTCCATGCGGGGCATTTCCACGTCCAGAGTGATGACATCAGGAATTTCCGTTTTCAGGCGTTCCGCAGCGACAAAGGGATCCGGGGCATGTCCGATGACTTTGATTTGTGGATCTGATTCAAGAATGGAGGACAAGGTTTGCCTGACAACTGCAGAATCATCAACTATTAAAACTTTGATTTGTTTTGTATCGTTCATGCTCTGGTTTCCATGAGAAGTTTGGCACACCCATAGATCAGTATGCCCGGATTTGATCCGTAAGGCAAGCGGTTACGAAAATCGCTCTTCTTGCGGCGGTGATGGATGGCGGAATCCGCTTGCGTTCGTCGCCGGGAACAGGGATACTGCCACAATAGATCTTGATGGAATCCCGTCGGATTTCGTTAATCAACTCGATTGTCGCCTTTTCGTCAACGCAAAGAGGTTGTATGGGCATGCGTTTGCTATTGTGTCTGCTCATGGTTGTCGGGAGCGCCTGGCTTGCCGGGTGCGAAGCCAAGGACAGCGGCGGCGCCCGGCAGGCGGGACCGACCGCCGGGCAGCCGCCGCCGGCCCCGGAGGTGGAGATGGTCACCGTCGTGCGCAAGACCATCTCCATGCAGCAGATTCTGCCCGGTCGTCTCGAGGCCGTGGAGACCGCCATGGTGCGCGCCAGAGTGGATGGCATCGTGGAACGCAGGCTCTTTACCGAAGGGAGCGATGTCAAGGTAGGAGACAAGTTGTTCCAACTGGAGGACCGCACCCTCAAGGCCCGTGTCGCGGCGGCTCGCGCCGCCCTGGAACGGGCCAGGGCCGACCATCTGTTGGCGCGACAAACCCTCGAACGCCTCAAGCCCCTGGTGAATACCGAAGCCGTGAGCCGTCAGGAGTACGACCAGGCCACTGCCCAGTTCGCCCGGAGCAGTGCCGAGGTCAAGGCCGCCGAAGCCGAACTGACCCGCGCAGGCATCGATCTGGAATGGGCCACGGTGACCGCCCCCATCGATGGCCGGGCAGGACGGGCCATGGTGACCGTGGGCGCCCTGGTCGGCCAGAAGGAGGCCACCCATCTGGTCACCATCGAGAAATTGGACCCCATTCGGGTGGTGTTCAGTCAGGCCAGCACCGAGATGTTCCGTCTGCGGCGCGCCAAAGAGCAGGGGAGCGCCGCCCCCATCGATCCGGTCGAGGTGCGGCTGGTGCTGGAGGACGACGTGGAGTTCCCCCTGATCGGCAGGCTGCTGTTCACGGACATGGCCGTGGATCCCAAGACCGGTACGGTGGAAATGCGCGCCGAATTCCGCAATCCGGAACGCAAGCTCCTGCCAGGACAGTTCGCCCGGGTGCAGATCTCCCTGGCCACCAGCGAAGGGGTGACGGTCCCCCAGCGGGCGGTGCAGAATACCCAGCAGGGACAGATCGTCCTGATGGTGGACGCCAAGAACAAGGTCGTGCCGCGTCCGGTGCGTACCGGCGGCTTTTCCGGACAGGACTGGATCATCCTGGAGGGGTTGAAGGAGGGGGAAAAGGTGATCGTGAACGGACACCAAAAGGCCCGTCCCGGCAGCGAGGTGACCCCCAGGGACGCCGCCGCTCCGGCCAGCCCGTCTTGACGCCAGGGAGGAGCGCCGCGTCATGCTGCCTCGTTTTTTCATCGACCGTCCCATCTTCGCCTGGGTGATCGCCCTGGTCATCCTGCTGGCCGGTCTGCTCTCCCTGAGCCGTCTGCCGGTGGCCCAGTATCCCGACGTGGCCCCGCCGGCCATCACCATCACCGCGACCTATCCGGGGGCTGCGGCCCAGGTGGTGGAGGATACCGTCACCGCCCTCATCGAGCAGGAGATGAACGGACTGGAGAATCTCCTCTACATGGAGTCCTCCAGCGACTCCCTGGGCACCATGACCCTCACCATCACCTTCGCCACCGGGACCAATCTCGACATCGCCTCGGTGGATGCCCAGAACCGCATCAAGCGGGTCGAGGCCCGTCTGCCGGAAGAGGTGCGGCGCCAGGGGGTCACGGTGGCCAAGTCCCGACGCAACTATCTGATGTTCATCACGATCTTTTCGCCGGATCAGAGTCTGGACCACGTGGCGCTGGGCAGTTATACCGCCTCTTCCGTGCTGGAGCATCTGCGCCGGGTTCCCGGCGTGGGCGAGGCCATGTTGTTCGGGACCGAATATGCCATGCGGATCTGGCTCGATCCGACGCGGCTGACCGAGTTCGACCTCACCGCTGGCGAGGCCCTGCGCGCCGTGCGCGCCCAGAACGTGCAACTGGTCACCGGCGAACTGGGGCAGTTGCCCGCCACCCGCGGCCAGGAGACCAACGCCCCCATCCTGGTGCGCAGCCGCCTGGAGAGCACCGAAGAGTTCGGCAACATCCTCCTGAAGACCAGACCGGACGGAGGATCCGTGCGGCTTGCCGATGTGGCCAGGGTCGAATGGGGCGCCCAGGAGTACAATATCCGCGCCCGCATCAATGGCCAGCCCACCGCAGCAGTGGGGATCAAGGTCGCCCCCGGCTCCAATGCCCTGGAGACCGCCCAGCGCGTCAAGAACCGCATGGCCGAACTGGCGAAATTCTTTCCCGCCGGCATCTCCTGGGATCTCCCCTACGACACCTCCCTGTTCATCCGCATCTCCATCCACGAGGTGCTGGTCACCCTGGCCGAGGCCATGGTGCTGGTCTTTCTGGTGATGTATCTCTTTCTGGGCAATCTGCGCGCCACCCTCATTCCGGCCATCGTGGTGCCGGTGGCCCTGACCGGCGCTTTGGTGGGGATCTATCTGCTGGGATACTCCATCAACGTCCTGACCCTCTTCGCCATGGTGCTCTCCATCGGAATCGTGGTGGACGACGCCATCGTGGTGGTGGAAAACGTGGAACGGGTCATGGTCGAGGAGGGGGTCTCCCCCCGCGAGGCCACCCGCAAGGCGATGACGCAGATTTTTGGCGCCATCATAGGTATTACCTTGGTGCTTTCTGCGGTCTTCATTCCCATGGCCTTCTTCAGCGGCAGCGTCGGGGCCATTTACCGTCAGTTTGCCGTGACCCTGGTGCTGACCATGGCCTTTTCCGCCCTGATGGCCTTGACCCTCACCCCGGCCTTGTGCGCGACATTCCTGAAACACGAGACCGACCGTTCGGGTGGCGGATTCGCCCGGTTCTTCCTGCGTGCCAGCCACGGTTACCGGAGCCGGATCGCCGGGGTGCTCCGGCATGCCATGGCGTATCTGGCGCTCTATCTGCTGATTGCCGGGATCGCGGTCTGGGCCTTTTTGCAATTGCCGGGGGGATTCCTGCCCGAGGAGGATCAGGGCTATTTCGTCAGTATTGTCCAGTTGCCGAGCGGGGCCAGCCAGGAACGGACCCTGAAGATCCTCCAGGAGATGGAAAAATATTATCTGGCCCAGCCCGATGTGGCCAAGGTGGTGGGGGTGGCGGGTTTCAGCTTTTTCGGTCGCGGTCAGAACGCCGCCATTGCCTTCGTCCGCCTGAAGAGCTGGGATGAGCGGCCCGGCCCGGATCAGCGGGCCTCCTCCCTGGTCATGCGGGCCAACATCGCCTTGTCGCGCATCAAGCAGGCCCTGATTTTCGCGGTCAACGTGCCGCCGATCCCCGAGTTGTCCGCCGTGGGCGGTTTCGACATGCGGTTGCAGGACCGGGGCGGGTTGGGGCGCGAGCAGCTCCTGGAGGCCCGCAACCGTCTGATGGGCATGGCGGCCCAGGATCCCGCCCTCGCCGGGGTGCGCCCGGAAGGCCAGGAGCCGGGACCGCAACTGCTGCTCACGGTGGACCGGGTCAAGGCCGCCGCCATGGGGGTCGACATGAACGAACTCAACGAGACGTTGCAGGTGACCCTGGGTTCGGCCTACATCAACGACTTCACCAGGGAAGGCCGCATCCTGCGGGTGCAGATGCAGGCCGATGCCGTCACTCGCGCCAATCAGGAGGAGATCCTGGCCATTCGGGTACGCAACCGCACGGGGCAGCCGGTCCCCCTCGGC
Source organism: Magnetococcales bacterium (assembly GCA_015231915.1). Lineage (GTDB taxonomy): Bacteria > Pseudomonadota > Magnetococcia > Magnetococcales > Magnetaquicoccaceae > Magnetaquiglobus. The sequence continues at coordinate 16,505 of JADGAR010000045.1, read as the reverse complement.
GAGATCGTCCATGCCCGCTGGATCACCGGTTCGCCCAAGCTCGACCGCTACAACGGCATGCCCGCCATGAAGCTCTCCGGCAACCCGGCACCGGGCCGCAGCACCGGGGAGGCGATGATTGCCATGGAGCGGCTGGCCGGCCAGTTGCCCTCCGGCATCGGCTTCGAGTGGTCGGCCACCTCCTTCGAGGAGTCCCTGTCCGGGGCGCAGGTGCCGCTGTTGTTCGGACTCTCCGTGCTGGTGGTCTTCTTGTGTCTGGCGGCGTTGTACGAAAGCTGGTCGATTCCCTTCGCCATTTTGTTGATCGTGCCCATCGGGCTGTTCGGCTCGGTATTGGCGGTGATGGCCCTCGGCATGCCCAACGATGTCTATTTCAAGGTGGGGATCGTGGCCATCATCGGTCTGTCCGCCAAGAACGCCATTCTGATCGTGGAGTTCGCCCGCACCCTGGCCGCCGGGGGGATGCCGCTGATCGATGCCACCCTGGAGGCGTGCCGGATGCGGTTTCGCCCCATTGTCATGACCTCGGCGGCCTTCATTCTCGGGGTGATGCCGTTGGCCTTCTCCACCGGCGCGGGCGCGGCCAGCCGGAGGGCCATCGGCACCGGGGTGATGGGCGGGATGATTTCCGCCACCCTGTTGGGGCTGTTCCTGATTCCGGTCCTGTTCGTCACCATTCGTCGTCTTTTCCCGGAACGGGGGCAGCCTGCGGGAGAGCGTCATGATTGACCGTCGCGCGATTTCTCTGGCAATTGTATTGGTCTTGGCCGGCTGCTCCCGGAACCCGGAACTGGTCTTGCCGGAAGCGCCGATCCCCAAGGCGTGGCCGGGCGGGGAGGCGGTGACCGATGCCAAGGCGCGGGTGCAGCCGTTGCCGTGGCGGCAGTTCTGCACCGACCCCATGTTGCGTGAGGTGGTGGAAGCAGCCCTGGAAAACAACCGGGATCTGCGCATCGCGGTGGCGCGCATGGAAAAGGCGGCTGGCGAGTTGGGGGTGGCGGCGGCGAACCGTTTGCCCTTGGTGCAGGCGGGCATCTCCCATCAGGTGACGCGCACGCCGGCGGATTTGTCCACCTCCGGCAAGAGCGCGCTTGCCCGGCGGGAGGAGATGGGATTCGCTTTGCCTTCGTTCGAGTTGGATTTCTGGGGCCGGTTGGCCAGACTGGAGGAGGGGGCCAGGTCGGCCTGGTTGGCCAGTGCCGAGACCGCTTTGGCGGTACGCATCGTGCTGATCGCCCAGGTCATGGAGAGTTTTGTCGTTTGGCGGGAGATGGCAGCGCGGGCGGACCTGGCCGAGGCCACCCTGGACATCCGGCAGGAGGCGAGGAATTTCGCGGAGCAGCGTCTGGGGGCCGGGGTGGTGGCGGCGCAGACCGAATTGCGGGCTGCCTTGGCGTTGGAAGAGGTGCGGGCCGAGTTGGCGGAATGGCGTCGTCAGGAGTCCCTGGCCTACAATGCCCTGCGTTTGTTGACCGGCAAGGATTGGGATGCCAGGCGGGAGTGGCCCCCTTTGGAGGGGTTGGATCTGACGTTGCAGTTGGCGTTGGCCCTGCCTGCCCAGGTGCTGGAGGCCAGGCCGGACGTGCGTGCCGCCGAGCATCGTTTGCGGGCGGCGCATGCCAATGTCGGGGCGGCGCGGGCCGCGTTCTGGCCGCGCATCTTTCTGACCACCGCCTTGGGCACGGCCAGTCAGGCATTGAGTGGGCTGTTTGCCAACGGCAGTGCCGCCTGGACCTTTGTGCCGCGCCTGGATGTGCCGATTTTCGAGCTTGCCGGTCGCAAGAGTCATCTGGCCAGCATGGAGGCGGAGCAGAGGGCGTTGTTGGCCGAGTATGAAAAGGTTGTGCAGCAGGCCTTTCGCGAGGTGGCCGATGGCTTGACCTCGCGGGAGGCGTTGTGGAATCGTTTGCAGGCGTTGCTTGTCACCAGGGAGGTCCAGAGGAGGCGTCTGGCGTTGATCAAGGAGCGTTATCAGGCCGGTTTGGAGGGGCGGGAGGCGTTCCTGAACGCCCGCCAGGAGTTGTACGCGAGTCAGCAGTTGGTTTATGGTGCGCAGCGTCAGTTGCTGGTCAATCAAATTGCGCTGTTCAAGGCACTGGGAGGCGGGGTGGAGTAGGGGAGCCGATGCAGGCGGTCGTGGAGCGGGCAAGCGCGCTTTTTGCCGAGGATCGGGCCGGAGAGGCCCTGAGCCTGCTTGGACCTCATCTGGGCGGACCCGTCGTGGACCCGGTGTTGTGGCATCTGGCCGGGGCCTGTCACCTCCGTCTTGGGGATGTGGCACAAGGGGAGGCCTGTTGGCGGGAAGTGTTGCGGATCCGGCCCGACTTCGCCGAACTGGAGTTCGATCTGGCCTTGCTGTTGATGCACCTGGGGCGCAGTGACGAGGCGGAGGGGGGGTTGCGACGGGCGGCAGCCATGCGTCCCGGAGTGGCTGCGATCCGTTTCGAGTTGGGCAACTTGCGGTTTGCGCGCGGGGATGCCGCCGGGGCCGAGGCGGCCTGGCGGGAGACATTGCGTCTGGAGCCGGAGCATGCCCTGGCGCTCAACAATCTGGGGGTGTTGCTCAACCGGCGTGCCCCGGTGCCGGAGGCCGAGGCGGCCTATCGTCGGGCGTTGCGGGCGCGTCCCGATTTTGTGGATGCGGCCTGGAACCTGAGTCTGCTCCTGTTGGCCACCGGACGTTTCGCCGAGGGGTTTTGCCTGTACGAATTCCGTTATCATCCGGGTCGCAGCGAACGCCGCACCGTGCCCATCGAAGCGCCGTATCCCATGTGGCAAGGGGAGGAGGTGTCCGGCAAATCGTTCCTGGTGGTGGCCGAGCAGGGGTATGGGGACCAGATGCAGTTTGGACGGTTCGTCGCCCTGCTCAAGGCGCGGGGGGCGGGCCGGATCGTGCTGCTTTGCACCGCCCCTGTCGCCGCTTTGTTGGCCACCCTGGAGGGGCTGGACCAGGTGCTGGTGGAAGAGGAGACCTGCCACTTTCCGCAGTGTGATTACTGGACTTTTTTGCTTTCCCTGCCTCATCGCCAGGGGATCACCCTGGAGACTTTGCCGGCCAGGTTGCCCTATTTGCGCGTCCCGCGTGGAACGGCAGCGGTTCTGGACGCCCTCCCGCCGGGCCGGTTGCGGGTGGGGTTGGTCTGGAAGGGGGATGTGACCAATCGCGCCAGTGCCCATCGTTTTCTGCCCGGCCTGGCCACGCTGGCACCCTTGTGGCGTGTACCGGGGGTGGCGTTCGTCAGTTTGCAGAAAGGGGCGGGGGAGGAGGAGGGGCGCGATCCCGGCCCGGATCAACCGTTGTGGCATCCGGAGTTGCGGGATTTCGCCCACACCGCCGCGGTCGTGGCGCAACTGGATCTGGTCATCGCCATCGATACCGCCGTGGTCCATCTGGCCGGAGCGTTGCAACGACCCTGCTGGGTGCTGCTGCCCGCCGAGGGGTGCGATTGGCGCTGGATGCATGATCCCACCACTTCTCCGTGGTATCCGGGGGTGGTGCGGCTGTTTCGACAGGAGGTCGCAGGGGATTGGTCCGCAGTGGTGGATGCCGTGCGGTGTGCGTTGGCGCGGCTCGTCTCCGGATCAGTCGCTCGCCTCGATTAACAGAAAACTGTAAGGAATGCGGTAGAGGTCCTGTCGGATCCCGGCGTGGACCCTGGCGAAGACCGATGCGCAGAGGCGTTCGTATTCCTCGGGGCGTCGTACATAAATGCCCCGATCCTTTTGGGCCAGAAAGCGGGCCAAGGGGTGTTGCCCCTCGTGAAAACAAGGGTCGAACATGAGCAGTCGTCCCCCCTGCGGCACCAGCATCCGTTTGCACTCCCGCAGCACCTCCTGGAGCGTGGCATCTGGCAGGTGGTGGGCAACACCTACCATGGTGATGATGTGAAAGGGTTGCCAGCCGGTCTCATCCGTCTGCAGGCGACTGGCATCCGTGCAGTGGAATGTGCCGCGATTGCCGTATTTTTTTTGTGCGTGTTCGATGTTGCCTGGATTCAGATCGATGCCCGTGTAGTCCACGTCAGGCAGATGGCTCACCAGAATGCCCGTACCACAGCCGATATCCAGCACACGATCCCCAGGTCGGGGACGAATGGCGTGCGCGGCAATGAAATCCCGGAAATTTTTGTCGCCCAGCAAATCCTGAAACCATTGATAAAAAACAGGATTGTTCAATAATTGATAGGGTGAGTACATGCCATTCGACCTTTGTTTTCTGTTGGGAGCGTGGTTGATCAATGATCTTGCAAGTGCGATACGATTCGACAGCAGCGATCCGATGACTGGTCCGGGGTGGTCGAGGAGGTCAGAGTGGCTTTTGCGCAATGCGCGTGCGATGCCGGGGTTGGCGGTTGAACTGGCAATGACGGCGTAGCCCATCCCGAAAGCAGCGGAAACTTGGCGATGTGTTGCGTTCCACATCCATATTCGGGGTGATCTCTTTTGCCCATTGTTGTTTTGCTTGCAATACTTCAGGATCGCGTTTTTTTCTGGTCCGCAAAGACGGCTTGATGGCCTGCGCCAGTTTTTCCCATGTGCCACCCTGTGAATCTTGTTGGTAATTCGTCAGTCCGGTGAGATCCAGGGATGGATAGGTTGTCGTCAGGGCCTGCCGATCCCCCAGAAACCAGGCTTCGATTTCCTCAATGGCAATACGAAACAGACAAACGGGTTTGGCGGGGCAATATTCTAATAGGTTGAGCATTTCCTGTTTGAAGGCGCGGCAGTCGGGCCGGTCATCCAGATCAACCAGGACGATTACGACAAAATCGTCTCTTTGTTCTTTTCCGTAAGCTTTTAGTCTTGATGGTAGATTATGCAGCAAGGTCTGGTCTTTCGGGTTCGGCAGTTGTTCCGGATGGTCAGGGAACTTGCCGATCCCCCGATGTTTGTGAATTTTCCAGGTATGGGGTTCGGCGTAGGGGCCGATGATCTTGGGCAACAGGATGGAGAGAGTGGTCAGGTCGCATTGACCTTCCACCAGGATTTCGAAGTGCATGGCTCACCTAGGGTCCAGATAGTCGCTGAACCACAGGGTTCCCAGGGGTTGGCCTTCCTCCACCTGGTTTGCGACGAATGGGATCTCGCTGGCGCGGGTGATATTGGAAAAACCCGTCTTGGGATCCTTTGCCAAGACCCACACCTCATCCGGACGCAGGGCATCCAGGAAATAGGGTTGATGGGTGGTAACGAAGACCTGTGTGCCCCGTTTTCCGCCCGTCGCATAGGCGCGCAGTTCCGATGCGAGGATCTCCAGCAGTTTGTGGTACAAGCCGTTTTCCGGTTCCTCGATGCTCAACAGCGGGGGCGGTTCCGGGTCCTCCAGCAGCACCAGATAGGCAAAAAGCTTGAGTGTTCCGTCGGACATCTGGTAATGGGTGAAGGGTTCCTCGAAGGCCGTGCCGTGAAAGAGGAGATAAAGATTTCTGGAAATGGGGTCCGTGTGGATCTCGATTTTGCGGATGTCCGGGATTTTTTCCGCGATGCGTTGCAATATTTTTTCGAATTTTTTCTTATGTTCTTTGTATAAAAATTGTACGACATTGCCGAGATTCTTGCCGGTCTCGTCCATGTGCCTTTGCGGGCCGGCCTTGGGGATTTCACGTGCCGCGCGTGGGGAGAAATAGGAGAGATACCATCCCTCGAGGAATGCGCGAAATCCGGCGATACGGGGATGCTCCTTGAGTGCGCCCAGGGTGACGATGCCCAGTTTGCGCGAATCCGTCAAGTCAACCTTTTTACTGACTGGATCTTCCTGTAATTCTGTTGGGCTGTCGGTGGCCACGCTGGCGAGCGATTCGGAGCCTGACCAGACCCAGCCACTGCCTTCCCAAAGGTGAAGAAAGGAGTATGGACGGCCACTGGTTTGCCCTTTGCGTCGTTGCCGGAGTCGTTCGTACTGGACGTAAGGGCGGCCCGATGAATCCTCGGTGATCGCCAATTCGTAAGTGATGGGGCGGGAACCGGCATCTTCACGAAAATACAGTTCAAATTGAATGGGGTCCGTCACTCCATGGGAGCGAAGGCGTTGCAGTCCTCCCCGTTCGCGAAGATCGCACGCCTCCTCTACGCCGTGACGCAGGCAATCCCCCAGAAAGCCGAGGGCATCGAAAACCGAACTTTTTCCAGACCCGTTTTTGCCAATAATGACTGTCATTGGGGTTAATGGTTGGTTTTTGCCAAGGGTCCAAAGTTTGCCAAGCGTGATCTCTTTCAGGGCGCGATAATTGCGAATGCGGATTCCTTCCAGCATGGCCATTGGGAAGAGGCTCCTGACGACATGGTAAAAACTATTGATCAAACACCAGCTTGGAAACTTGGGCGTATTGCTGTACGAAGTGTACTGTGAATCCCTCGCGGATGTGTTCCGGGACCTCTTCGTAGTTCTTGCGACATGCCTCCGGCAGGATCAGTTCGCGGATGCCGATGCGCCGGGCGGCGATCACCTTCTCCCGGATGCCCCCCACGGCCAGGACCTGCCCGGTGAGGGTGATCTCCCCGGTCATGGCGAGACGGCGGTTGATGGGCTGGTTCTTGGCCAGGGACAGCATGGCCGTCGCCATGGTGATGCCGGCGGATGGCCCGTCCTTGGGGGTTGCCCCCTCGGGGACATGCAGATGGACGGGATGCTGGGTGAGAATCTTCGGGTCCGCCCCCAAATGCATGCAGTTGGCAGTAATGTAGCTCAAGGCGATGCGCGCCGACTCCTTCATGACATCCCCCAGGGCGCCGGTCAGGGTGAGCGTCGGCTTGTCGCCGCCCGGAATCACCGCCTCCACGTCCAGGGTGGCCCCACCCATGGCGGTCCAGGCCAGACCGGTCACCACGCCGATGCCGATCCGGGGCTTTTCGTCCCGGAAGCTGGGTTTGCCCAGAAAGGCCTCCACCTGGTCCTTGCCCACGCTGATCGGGGTGGGGGCGTTCTCCTCCAGGATCTTCAGGGCCGCCTTGCGCACGATGGCGGAGATTTTCTGTTCCAGGCGCCGCACTCCGGCTTCCCGGGCATAGCCGTCCACGATGACCCGCACCGCTTCGTTGCTGATGCGCAGTTGCGCGTTTTTGATGCCGTTCTTTTCGTACTGCTTGGGAATCAGATGATTCCGGGCGATCTTGAGCTTCTCCTCGGTGATGTAACCGGACAGACGGATGATCTCCATCCGGTCCAACAGAGGCTGCGGGATCGTGTCCAGCAGGTTGGCGGTGCAGATGAACAGGATTTTGGACAGATCGAACCGCACATCCAGATAGTGGTCGAGGAACTCCGTGTTCTGTTCCGGATCGAGCACCTCCAGCAAGGCCGAGGCCGGATCGCCGTGGTAGCTGGCACCGATCTTGTCCACCTCGTCCAGCATGATGATGGGATTGGCCGCCTCGGTGCGCCGCAACGCCTGGATCACCTTGCCCGGCATCGAGCCGACATAGGTGCGTCGATGTCCCTTGATCTCCGCCTCGTCCCGCATGCCGCCGACCGAAAACCGGTAAAACTTGCGTCCCACCGCACGGGCCACCGACCGCCCGATGGAGGTCTTGCCCACACCGGGAGGTCCCACCAGCAGGATGATCGAACCCCCGATCTCCCCCTTGAGCTTGCCTACGGCGAGGAATTCCAGAATGCGCTCCTTCACGTCGGTCAGGGCGTCGTGATCCTTGTTGAGGATTTGCCGGGCACGGGGCAGATCCAGCTTGTCCTTGGTATGCACCCCCCAGGGGAGAATCGTCAGCCAGTCCAGATAGTTGCGGGTCACACCGTACTCCGAGGAGCCGGTTTCCAGGATGGAGAGTTTGTCCAACTCCTCGTCGATCTTTTTTTGCGCCTCCTCGGAGAGGGTCAGTTTTTTGATGCGATCCCGGAACCGTTCCATGTCGGCGGTACGGTCGTCCTTGGTGATGCCCAGCTCCTTCTGGATCTCCTTGAGCTGTTCCCGCAGAAAGAAATTGCGCTGATTTTTGGAGATGCCCTCCTCGACCTGCCGGGAGATCTTGTCTTGCAGCTTGACCATCTCCAGCTCTTTTTTGAGCAGGCCGAGGACCTTTTCCAGACGTTCCCGGATGTTGAGGGTCTCCAGGACCTCCTGCAACTCCTCCCGTTTGGAACTGGTCATCGAGGCGACGAAATCGGCCAGGCGATCCGGTTCGCCGAAATTGTGGCGGGACAGGAACATCTTTACTTGTTCCTGGTACAAGGAGTCGTATTTCAGGATCTCCTTGAGGGTGCTGATCACCGCCATGGTGTAGGGTTTCAGGGTGTCCGGGTCGAGATTGCGGGAGAGCTTGTCGTGATGGACCACCCGCGCCACGATGGGGGGGCCGGGTTGCAGGATCTCGACGATTTCGAAGCGCGACAACCCCTCGGCCAGCAGCTTGATCTGCTTGTCCTCGTCGTTGATGGCCGCCTCCATGATGCGGGCCACGGCTCCGTAACGATAGAGCTTGTCGGCCATGAAAACGTCATCCCCGTCCTCGGCGTGGCTCAGGACGATGCCGAACATTTTGCCGGGGGTGTTCAGGGCGTACTTGATGGTGTCGTAATAGGGCGAACCTTCCACCTGGATGGGGGTCAGCATGCCGGGAAAGAAGGGCCGGCCCCCCAGGGGATAGATCACCAGTCTGCCAGGCAGGCGCTCTTCGGCCTTGGTTTTGGATTCTCCTTCCGGCAAATTTTCCGGCGGGGTGATCTCTTCCGGGGGTGGCGCGATGATCTCATCCAGAGGCAACGGATCATCCTTGGTGGGGTGCTCATCGGCCATGGGTCATGGATTCCGTCCGGGCAGGGGTTGAGGAAGCGCGTTGTGAGCCGTCAGGCATTGGCGCAGCCGCCGGCGGCCTTCGGGGTGAACGACTGCCCGCAGCCGCACGAACTGCCGGCGTTGGGATTGCGGATGACGAAACGTGCTCCGGACAACTCCTCCACGAAGTCCACCTCGGCGCCCCGCAGATAGTTGAGGGAGGTGGGATCCACCAGGACGCAGCCTCCGTTGGATTCGATCAGGGTGTCTTCCGGTTCCCTGGTTTCGTCGAAAGTGAAACCATACTGGAAGCCGGAGCATCCGCCCCCGGAGACGAAAATGCGCAGTTTGATTTGGGGATTGTTTTCTTCTTTCAACAGCGCATCCAGTTTCTGGACGGCTGATGGGGTCAAGGTGAGGGACATGGGTGTGAGCCTCCCGTGGATGAGGTGATTTTGGAATCAGGTTCCGGATACTTTAACCTCGAACAGGCGCGATATCAACATTTCATGCGGCCCTGGACCACGGATGCCGAAAAAAAAGAGGCCGGGGAGACGCGCAGTGGGAAGTGGGGGTCCCACGTTGCGGCTCCCCGGCAGATGGGGAAATGCAGGTGACGACAGGTCAGAAATTGGCGCGTTTGGCCATCTGTTGTGGCCCGGAGCCGGCTTTTTTCGGCATGGTCACGTTGTTGGCGGCGGAGTCCTGGCCCTTGTCGTCGTTGGCGGCCACTTGTTGCCGTTGTTCCTCGCGGACCTTGCCGAAGGCCTGATCCATCAGCACGGCCATGTGGTTGTCGCGCTGGACTGCGGAGCGACCGCCGAAGACCACGGCGATCAGCCGGGTTTGACCGCGCATCGACGAGGCCACCAGATTGAAGCCGGAGGCGCGGATGTAACCGGTCTTGATGCCATCCATGCCCTGGTAGCGTTTCATCAGGTTGTTGTGGTTGTTGTGGTGCTTGCCGGCATAGTTGAAGCCGTCACGGCTGAAGTAGGGATAGTACTGGGGAAAGTGATAGACCAGGGCATAGCCCAGGACCGCCATGTCCCGTGCTGTGGTCACCTGATCCGGATCGGGCAGACCGGAGGCGTTGCGGAACACGGTGCGATGCATGCCCAGTTCCCGCGCCTTGGCGGTCATCATGCGGGCAAAGGACTCCTCGGTGCCCCCCAGGGCTTCCGAGAGCACCACCGTGGCGTCGTTGGCCGATTTGGTGACCATCCCCAGCAGGGCATCCTCGACCCGGATCGAGTTGCCGGGCTTCAGGCCCAGTTTCGAGGGGGACTGGCTGGCCGCGTGTTGGGAGATCGGCAGCCGGTGATCCAGATCCAGTTGGCCCTTCTTCAGGGCCTCGAAGGTCAGGTAGAGGGTCATCATTTTGGTCAGCGAGGCCGGATGGCGCAATTCATCCGGTTCCGTGGCATGCAGGATGCGACCGGTCTTGGCTTCCATCACCAGGTCGGCGTAGTTGGCCGTGGAGGTATCCACCGGGGGCGGATAACGCTTGGCCACCTTGCCTTGACCGCCCCGTCGCGCATGGACGTTGCCGGATTTTTGCTTGCCGTGGTGGAAGGCCTTTTTTTGTATGGAGGAATGATATGTCCGTTGACCTTTGGATCGCGCATCGGCGGTCAGTGGGATCAGTATCAGGGATAATATGATGAAAAAAAAGAAAAACCCTGTGCTTCCCGATCTTTGGCGTATTGGCAGCATCATTCGTGTTTCCCACTGTAGTCATTCATTGAATCTGCTTATCACAGGCGATCCGGAAAAGCAACCCCTGATTCACGTGATCGTGCGAGTCGGTTTTCCGTTGCCCAACCCTGAGAGCAAATATGCTGCCAATTGCGTTCGAAAGCGGCGGGGGTTTGAAATTGCGAGGATTTGGTTATCACAAGACAGCGTCACCCTGTTCGGATTGACAAGCGCTTGACATGCAGTGTCGCTTTCTGACGCCTGCTCATCCCTGAGTGTCAATAATGCGTTGGCAAAGGCGATGATCCCAGTCGCCGGGCAAGGCGGGGCTTTTGGCAGGCAAATCAAATTATTGAACGCATGCCAAGCGAGGGATTGCTCGCATGGCACAAAGCTTGAATGGTGAAGAACGTTACCATTACATGTCCGCCTCATGAACAAGGAGAAGTCGCATGCATCATGCGCCGCCGGTTGTCAAGACCCTGCCGCCCAGAGCGGGTGGGATCGGTTTGTTGAGTACTCTGCCTTATCTGGTCAAACTCGCCCTGGTCTCCAAATCCTGGAGAAGCGAGGTGATCGGGGGGGTGTTGCGGGGGTTGCGGGAGGTGGGTGCAAAAAACCATCGACGTTCCACACGCCGTTGTCCGGACGGACAAAAACCCCATCTGTCGGTGTGTCATCGGGGATGGCGGGGAACGATCTGTCAGGGGTGCGATGTGTTTCGTTATTGATCGGCCCGCGGGAGCAGATTGTACTGATGCAGCTTTTCCAGGAGCACGCCTCGCGTCACCGGCTTGGCGATGTAATCGGTACACCCGCCGTGAAAGAAGGCCTTCACCACCTGTTCCTCGGTGTTGAGGGCCGTCACCATGAAGATCACCGCCTCGCGGCTTTCATCGATGCCATGGGTTCGTTCCAGGGTGCGAATACGTGTCAGCGCCTCCTGACCATCCATCTCCGGCATCATGATATCCAGGCAGATCAAATCATAAGGCTCCTGATCGGTCAGGGCAAGTTCGCAGGCTTCCACCGCCTCCTCCCCGTTGACCGTGAGGTCGCAGACACCATACGGAGCAAGAATCTTTTCCATCAACAGCCGGTTGTGCGGTTCGTCATCGGCAATCAGAATCTTCATGTCGTCTCCTCTTGTGGATCCTTTGTACGTTTTCCGCCTTGACCGGAATTATCGTATGGTTGTCTCCATCCGTAACTCAGGATCTCTTGTACCGCGCTGACACGCAACAGTTCGTGTAACACCTTGCCCAGGAACGAGGGTTTCTTGCCGTCGAGTTCCATGCTGACCACGTAGGTATCCACGGTGCGCCCCTTGCCCTGGATGGACTGGCCGTTGATGCCCATTTTGGCCAGCAATTCGAGCACCTCGAGCAGCGCCCCGGTCCGATGATAGACCGTGAAGGTGATCTGCAGGGCCTCGGCGCCGGGTTGGATCGCCCATTGACCGGTTTCCCACTGGGATCCCTGTACCTTGATGCAGTTGGCGCAATGCACGATCCAGCGTCCCTCCTCGGAAAGGCGGCCCACGATGGGCATGCCGGGAGTGGCCAGGCAGCAGGTGGACCAGAGAATGTCCTGTCCGGTCAGCGAGGTGAGCTGAAAGCTCCCGGCAGCGGCGTTGCGGTTGATGCCGCGCACCGTGGCCTCCTGGTTTTTCAGGGCCTGCTTGATCATGGTGCGCGCCCGGGCGGTCTTCACGCAATCCAGCCAGGAGCGCTGGGGACGGGCATTCTTGGCGGTCAGAATCCGGATCACGTCCCCGTCCGTCATCGGATACTCCGGCGGACGGTGGATCCCGTTGATCTTGGCGCCGATGCATCGTTCCCCCAGTTCCGTATGCACCATGTAGGCAAAATCCACCACCACGGAGTCCACCGGGAAGGTGAAACGGTCCCCCTTCGGGGAGTAAACGTCCAACATGTCCGGCAGGACGTGGGCGTGAACCTCGGACATGCGCAGGTCGCTGTCGCCGAGGGTCGCCAAAAGCCGCATGTAGCGGGTGGGATCCGGTCCGCTCACCCCCCACTGGGCCAGGATCCCCAGGCGGTTGGCCAGCTCGTCTTGCTTGCGGACCACGTGGATGTTCAGAGGGTGTCCGTCCCAGATGATGCGGGTGGTCAGGGCACGGAAGCCGTTCACGCGCGGGGCGTTGAGATAATCCCGGATATGCCTGGGCAGCGGCTCGAACAAAGAGTGCATTTTGCCCATGGTGCGCCAGGCCGCGTCGTCGTCTTCCACCAGCAGACGCAGCCGGTAGGCGGGCCAACCCACCAGCAGCAGGCGACCGGTACCCGGTTTCTCCGTGAGAAAAAAGAAATCCGCGATTTTTCTCGATTCCACCACGTAATCCATCGCCAGTCCCTCACCCATCACCACATCCAGGTGGTGGGTGAGCCGTTCCATGCCGTGGGCGCCTTTGCGCAGCAGATCATCCAGGTTTTTCCTGGCGCGGGTGTATTGGACCGGCATCAGATGGGGAAGCGTCATTTCGATGAGGGTGTCGGCCAGTTCCATGATTCCCAGGCGCCGTGCCACCCCCACGTAGATCAGGGCGAGGCTGGCCTTGTTCTTGGCCTTGGTGGGACCATGCACCTCCAGGGAGCGGGAGTTGTGCAGCACATCGAACATCTTCACCAGAAGCACGCGCAGATCCTGCGACGCCGCCATCAGAATCCGGCGGTAGGTGGCCGGCAGGTCCCCGCTGCCGGTTTGCAGGTTGCGGATTTTTGACAGGGCGATCACCAGGGTCAGAACGGCGGGGTCGAATTCCCGGATGCGCTCTTCCGCCTCCATTTCCGGCGGGGCGTCCTCCAGGGCATCGTGCAACAGGGCCGCGCACACCCCCTGGGTATCGATCAGGCCCCAGTCCAGACAGCTCTTGGCCACCTGCAGGCAGTGGGTGACATAGGGGGCGCCATCCAGTTTGCGGACCTGTCGTTCGTGAAATTTGCAAGCCATTTCCACGGCGCGCTGGATTTTCGCGCATCCTTCCTCGCCAACCGCATGGCTGGCATCGAGAAGTTCCCGTATCTGACTGGCGAGGTCCATGGCGTTATGCAATCTCCATTCGCGGCGGTGTTTTCATCATGCTGGTATCTTCTACGATAGGACTTCTTCTTGTGGCGGCAAAGGAGGAAAAAATTTTTTTCCCTTCCGCGCATCTCCGAGGATGCGTTCTCAGTCAGAATCGGTTAGGATTGACCCTCGCCAGATCCTCACACTTCGCCACAGTCAGAAAAAGGAGAATGACATTGTTTCGATTTGTCAAATGGATTTTTGCCAAGATCGTCCCCTATGGGGTGGGCATCGGCGTGGGGGTATTGTTTTTCTTTTTGCTGACCCGCTATGCGCCCACTCCGGAAAAACCGCACCCGGTGACGCCCGTGGCAGCCAAGGCCCAGGCGCCCGTCGCGCGCGAGCCGGTCGGAACCGCCGCGCACTCTGTGCCGACTCCGGTCAAACCCCCCGAAACGCCACCTGCCGCCCCGGTGTCCGCGCCCGCTGCCCCGGTAGCCGCGCCCGCTGCCCCGATAGCCGCGCCCGCTGCCCCGGTCATCAAGCCCACGCCCGTGGTCCAGCCGACTGCCCCCGTGCCTGCCCCGGCCCCGACCGCTGCTGAGGTTGCCGAGCCGGTTGCCGAGCCGGATGGCGTGCCTTCGGCGGCGTCGGAACCGGTTCCGCCGTCAGCCATCCCACAGGCCCCGTATGGTTCCGTCCCTGCGCCATCCAGGCCCTCCGCCGCGTCACCCGCCCAGAACTGGTCACCCAGCGCCCAGTGGCAGGCCGCATGCCAGGAGCGCCTCGCCATGGCCAGACGCATGGTCGAGGATGGACGCGCCCGGTGTCCGGCCTCCGGTTACATGCGGCAGAATTGCCTGGATTATTATCGTGACATGGAGTGGCGTTACCAGGGCGCCCGTTGCGATTAATCCATACTGGCCGTCGGTTGGAGATCCTCCTCGGGCACTGGCAGGTCCAGATGCCCGAGGCACCACTCCTTGTTGACGATGGCAGGCGGTCCGAACAGGACAATGGTGCGGTCTATGGCCCGCCATTGTGCATCCCTGCCAATTCGAACGGGGTGATTGCCAGCATCCCCTAGCTGAAATTGCAGCGTGAAAAGACGAGCGAAACGATCCATGAGCCACTCATTAATAGCAAATGCCCTTCCCGGGGGGTGACAAGGCCGGGATGAATGATGCGACGCGGGCTGAATACGCATGCTTTGTGCCAGCGTGACGGCAGTGATCCGGAGGCGGTTTTCTCGTTGCATAATCCGCTGTTCCGTGGGGTGAAGGGGGGAGACCATGCGCCTGTTTTTCTTGTTGACGCTCTTTTTGCTGCTCGACTGCCCTGCAGCATACGCCAACGCCTTGACCATGGGGACCATCGGCAACTCCCCGGTGGAGGAGATCCGTCGTTTCACCCCCGTGGTCCGCAAGATCGCCGCCCTGATGCAACTCCCCGAAATCGATGGCGGCGAGGTGATGATGGCCGCCGACATCCAGCATATGGCGGAACTCCTGCAAAAAGGCAAGGTGGATTTCTACTACGACAGCCCCTTGCCCTCCCTGGCGGTCAATCATCTGGCGGGCAGCGAAATGGTCCTGCGCCGTTGGAAGCATGATCATCCGGAATACACCTCCCTGATCTTCGTCAAAAAGGAGAGCACGATCCAGGATCTCGCCGGCCTGAACGGGGAGGTGATCGGCTTCAAGGACGAATACTCCTCCAGCGGCCATCTCCTGCCCCGCATCGCCCTGGAGGAGGCCGGACTGCGGCTGGTGCCTCTTCCGGAAAAAGGACCGTCGGCCAGGATCCCCGGGCAGACCGGGTATCTGTTCACCAGAGGGAACGAAAACAGCATCGTCTGGGTCGCCTTTGGCCGGATCGCCGCCGGAACCATCTCCAGGGAGGAGTTCATCGCCAAATCCAAGGGGGATCTCGACAAGTTGCGCATCCTGCACGAGACCTTTCCCATTCCCAGACAGGTGATCAACATCCGCCCCGGCCTGCCCGAGCGGGTGAAGAGCGCGCTGCTGCGCACCCTGACCGGTCTGGAAGGCACCCCGGAAGGACAGGAGGTCATGCGTCAGTTCGAAAAGACCACCCGCTTCGATCCCCTGCCCGGGGAGGCCATAAGCAGGCTGGAATCGATCAAACCCATCGTCCTCAAGATCCTCGGCCTCTCCTGACCATGTCCGGGATCCGCGCCCAGTTGTTGCTCTTTACCGCGCTGATCATCTTCCTGCTTTCCGGGGTTCTCACCACCCTTTCCATCGTGCAGCATCGCCGGCAGATGCTGGAGCGCTATCGTTCCGAGGCGGTGCAACTGGTGACCGTGGCCTCGGAAACCATCATGGACGATCTGTACCGGTTGGATCTCAAGACGTTGCGGCGTCATCTGGCGGCCATCGCCCTGGATGGGGATATCATCCAAACCCAGGTGCTGGATCATGCCGGTCGCATCCTCACGGATGGGAGCGAAAACAATCCGGCGCGCGGGCAGATGCCGGACGACCCCTTCATCCGGGATCTGCCCGCCACCACCACGCGGATCACCCTTTACCTCGACCAGCAGTTCTTCAAGGTGGGGGCGCCGCTGGCCCTGGAGGGCCAACCCCCCATGGGGTGGCTGGCCCTGGTCTTCTCCATGGAGAATCTGCACCGGCGTTTGACCAGCCATCTCCATCAGCAGTTGATGGCCTCTGCAGGGGGCTTCCTGTTGGCGATGGGGTTGGCCTGGCTGCTGGCCGTCAAGCTGACCCGTCCCATCACGATCCTGACCGGAGCGGCCAACCGGATTCGCGCCGGGGAGTCGGATGTCGAAATCCCCCAGGTGGGTCAGCGGGAGACCCGCGCCCTCTCCATGGCCCTGGAACAGATGCTTTCCCGGATGCTCGCCGCCCATCGGGAATTGGTGCATCTCAACGTCTCTCTCGATCAGAAGGTGGCGGAACGGACCCTGGAACTGGAGCAGGCGCGCCGCGTCGCCGAGGAGGCCAGCCACGCCAAGAGCGATTTTCTGGCCAGCATGAGCCACGAGATCCGTACCCCCATGAATGC
>JADGAR010000044.1 GCA_015231915.1 Magnetococcales bacterium | reverse complement strand
CCGGAGCAGTCGGCGAAGTCGGCGAAGTCGGAGTCAGCACCGGAGCAGTCGGCGAAGTCGGCGAAGTCGGAGTCAGCACCGGAGCAGTCGGCGAAGTCGGCGAAGTCGGAGTCAGCACCGGAGCAGTCGGCGATGTCGGCGAAGTCGGAGTCAGCACCGGAGCGGTCGGCGTCGTGGGCGAAGTCGGGGTGACCACCGGAGCAGTCGGCGAAGTCGGCGAGGTTGGCGAAGTCGGCGAGGTCGGACTGGTCGGCGCGACCTGCGGCTGGGTCGCGACCGTCACTTGCGGCCCAGGAGCGATCACCGGCGCGGTCGGCGTGGCCGGAGCGTCAGCCTCTGCCGGTTCCTCGGCAGCAGTCGGCGTGGTCGGCGTGGCAGGGGCCGCCATGGTGATATTGGGGGCCGTGCCTCCCTCGCCGTCGATATCCGCAGTCTGGATGACCGGCGCTTGCGGTTCACCGGAAGCGGTCACATCGGGTTCCAGCACGGCGTCCGTGCCCCCCACGGCAGGCGCGGTCGGCGCCGGGGCCACCGTATCGCCCGCCACTTCCTCTTCCGTGTAGGCGCTGGTTTCGGTCTGGGTCTCATCCGGGCTGCCCTGAACCTCATTCCGGTCGCCCATCATGATGTTCCCCAGCGCCTGCAGGTCTTCGCCCACCCCATCCTGACCGGTGGCCTGGTTGGCCTCTGCGGAAAGATCCACGGTATCCGTGCGCTGCAATACCGTAAGGTCGTCCAGAGTCTGACGGTTTTCTTCCTCTTCGTCCACCTGGGTGGCGACTTTTGTGGGATCCTCAGCCATGGTCTTTGTCCTTGATCTGGAGTCGATGGGTCGATTTGTCGGCGAAAGTGCAAATCACTCTCGCTTAAGGCATGGTATACCCCGCCTATCGCAGACAATGCAAACAATGTATTGTAACAGATTATGACAGACAAAGGGAGTGGCCGGGCGTGGGGAGACGCCCGGCGTGGGGATCACTTGACGTCGGTCTGGGTGGGCAGCATGGCGGGGGCCAATCCCTGGAAGAACCGGGAGAGGACGGAACCTTCGTCCACGCCCTGGCGCAGTTTGGCCAGCTCCCTGCGGGAGACGTCGCCGGTGTTTTGCACCAGACGCAGGGCCGCCTGGTAAAAAGCCCCCTTGGGGAAATTGTGGCCCAGGACTGCGGCGTAGTTGCGGGCCTCATCGGGGAGTCCCAGACGGTGGGAGGCGAAGACCTGGCTGAAGAGGGCCTCCTCCACGTAGGGGGTGGTCTGGAAATCGGGATTGGTGGAGACCTGGGAGAAGCGGTTGATGGCGGCGATGTACTCCTCCCGGTCCAGGTAGTAGCGACCGACCACCATTTCCTGTTCCGCCAGGCGGTTGATGCACAGGTTGACCATCCGTTTGGCCTCGAAGGCATAGTCGGAATTGGGGAAGCGGACGATGAGTTCCCGGAAGGCGGTGAGGGCGTCACGGGTGCGGCCCTGGTCGCGATAGGAGTCGGTGATCTTCTGGTAGTTGGCCAGACCGCGCATGTAGAAGGCATAGACCGCGTGCCGGTGGCGGGGATGGAGACGGATGAAGCGGATCGCCGCGCTCACGGCGTCGTCGAAGTCCTGATGCTTGTAATGGGCGTAGATGAGATTGATCTGCGCGCGGGTGGCCCATGGGGAGAAGGGGTGTTTCTGATCGATCTCCTGGAACCGTTCCGCCGCCACCTTGAACTTGCCGTTTTCCAGGGCGTTCATCCCTTCGGAGTAGAGGGTGTCCGGGGGCCGGGTGGGTTCGTTGTCCGGGGTGGTGGAACATCCCGAGGCGGCAAGAATGAAAACGAGCAGCAACAGCGGCAGGAAATGTCTTGGCATGGTGGTCGTGTATCCGGTTGGCGAGCAAAGGATGACCGCGCATTATCGTGAGCGCGTATTCTTGACAGGATAACGGAAAAAGGGTCTATTGTGAAAGATCGACTGGCAGCCGGAGAAGAAAAAAATGGCTGGAGGAGGTTTTCTTGCGCGCGATGGGGGTTGCCATGACGCCGTTGGAGGTCTGTCATGACATTGCCAGGCGGAACGGATCGCCATTGTATCTGGTTTCCCGTCTGCTGGGGGCCGGCAAGCGGCGCCTGTTTCTGACGGCCTATGCCGCCATGCGGGTGGTGGACGACCTGGTGGACGAGGATTTCCTGGACGGGGACGCCGAGGGCCGCGCGGCGCGGCGCGGCGAGGTTTTGACCCGCATCGCCCTTTGGCGGGAGCAGGCCCTGGCGTGTGTGCGGGGGGCCTTCCAGCCCGGCGAGGCGGCGTTTGCGCCCATGGTGTTCCAGGGGCTGAACGAGACTCTGGGGGCGAGTGATCTGGGGGAGTGGCCATGGGTCGCCCTGGCAGCGGCCATGGAGCACGATGTCCGGGAACAGGAGATCGTCACCTGGGAGGATTTTCTCGGGTATTGCGAGGGGGCCACGGTGGCCCCGGCGACCACTTTCGCCTATATCCTGGCCTGCGAGGAGCGCGGGGGGCGTTTCCGTCTGGAGCGGGATCCCGCCTTTTGCCGGGATCGGGTGCGGTCGATGGCGGTTTTCTGCTACCTGATGCATATCCTGCGCGACTTGAGCCGCGATGCCCGGCGGCATGTCCAGTTGATCACCATTCCCCGCACGACCCTGGCGGAGGCCGGGTTGCGGCGTGAGGAGCTTGCGGCGGCGCTGCAACGGCGCGATCCTGCCGTCGGGCGTCTGGTCGGCGCCCTGAACGCGCGGGCCGGCGAGCTGCTCGTCTCCGGTCGGGAGGCCATCGCCGGGTTGCCCCTCAACGCCCTGGAACGGGTCATCCTCGGGCAATTGCTGGTAAAATATATCGATTTTCATGAGCGATTGCGGAAGGATCCCGCAGCGTTCCACGCAATTTCAAGGCCGGGGGGGGCAGGATGAAGGGCTATGTGATCACCTTTTTCACCCGTCAGGACCGGCGGCATCATGGCAAGCTGCTGGGGGAGTGGCTGGTCAATCTGGCGCGGGAGATGGGCCTGCCGGGGGCGACCCTGATCCTGGGCAGCATGGGTTATGGTCATCATCGTCGCATCCACTCGTCCCATTTCTTCGAATTGGCCGAGCAGCCCCAGGAGATCCAGATCGCCCTCAACGAGGTGGATGCCGAGCGTCTTTTTCAGAGGTTGCAGGAGGAAGGGGTGCGGGTATTCTACGTCAAGACGCCGGTGGAATTCGGTGCCCTGGGTGATGATGAGTAAAATAATTTTATTCAGAAAAAATTTCAAAAATTGCTTGCTTTTGGCGGAGTCAATGTCAGTCGAAACGGTATATTTTCATCGAGCTTGATCTTCATGCAACTTTAGGTGTTGCTGGCCAGGGCATGTCTTCCACGGCGGACGCGGCAGCGAACGCGATGGCGGCGCGGATGTCCTCCATGGTGAGGGTGGGAAAATCCTGGAGCAACTCCTCGGGATTATCCCCCTCTGCCAGGCTGACCAGGATGGTGCGCAGCAGCACACGGGTGCCTTTGAAGACGGGTGCTCCGCCGCAGATGGATGGGGTGCTGACGATGCGGGTGTTGTCGTCCATGACGCGAACCTTTTTGCCGGGCAAGGGCGGTTGGGGGTGATCACATGCGACCTTGGTGGAAAGAATCGTGGCTTGCGACTCATAGGTGAACCCTGAAAATGGCAACTTCCATCGGCCCACCTCGCTTGTCCGGATTTTTGATCGCGCCTGCCAGAAAGCCATAACCCCGGTGGTCCACGGTTCCGGGATCACCCGGCTGCACCCCTGCCGAAGGCGCGCCACAGACAGCTCAAACGCTCCTGTTGGGTCAGCACCGGGCGGTTGCGCAGGATATTGCCGCCGCACGCTTCGATGCGATCCAAAATGGCCAGGCCGCGCTCCATGGCGGCGGCCAGTTCCAGACGCAGGGGCCAGGCCACCTGGGCCAGCAACGGCTCCCCTTCGAAGAACAACACCCGTGTCCTGTCCGTCAGATGAACCAGCAGGCTGCCCAGCATGGGCGTGTAACGGCGCGCCAGGACCATCTCCTCCGTGACCCCGAAGTGGTCCATCTCCTCCAGGGGGAGATAGATCGGCGCATCCGGGCGGGTGTACCGTCCCACGTCCCGCCAGAGGCAGGTCAGGCGCATGGCGCTCCACAAGGCGTCGGAATGGCGTTCCTTGTCGGTTTCCGGCACGCCTTCGGCCCAGGAGACCTCATGGCCCAGATGCAGGATCATCCGCCCCAGGGGATTGGCCCCGAAGCGGCAGTAATCCAACAGGTCCGGCAGGTTTGCGTGCCGCCGGTTGGTGATGTCCATCCGCAAGGCGATCAGGAGTTCGTGCAGCCACCGTTCCGGCAGCAGCGTCACTGCGAGGACGTGCGCCAGGGCGCGGAAGATGGGATGATCCGCGTGACCGCCCCTGGCCAGGTCCAGGCGGCGTGCCCAGTCGTCCACGAGTTGCAGCTTGAAATCGTCGTCCCGGTCCTTGAGTCCGACGAAATCCTGCGCGGTCCACATGAACGCGAAGATGGCGTCCCAACAGGGACGCACCCGCCGGGAGACGAACTGGGAGCGCAGCAGCAACTCCCCCTCGCGCTCCCGCGCGATGGCGTGGCAGTAGTGGAAATCGTGGCGCAGTCGGGGCGGGACCGTTTCGAAGGCGATCATTCTCGTGCCCCGCGCCAGTGCTGCAACGTCTCCCTGAGCACCGCGAACACGCCGCTGGCGCCGAAGTGAAACGGGATCCAGGTTACCGGCAGATCCGGCCAATGGGTCATGAGAATTTTTTCCACGTCGTCGCCACACTCGCAGACCAGCAAGCCGCCGGGCGTCAAATAATCCGGCGCTTCCAGCAAAATGGGCCGCAGCAGATCCAGACCGTCGGGTCCGGCGCGCAGGGCCATGGCCGGTTCCCGTCGATATTCTGGCGGCAGCCGGGCGAAATCCGCTTCCGGGACATAGGGCGGATTGCTGACGATCAGATCATAGCGCGCTTGCGTCAATCCGGCAAACAAATCCGACGCCACCAGCCGCAGCCGGTCGCGCAGGCCGAAGCGGTCGCGGTTGACGGCAGCCACCTCCAGGGCGCCCGGGGAGAGGTCTGCCGCGTCCACCCGCGCCTCCGGGAACATCAGGGCCAGGGTGATGGCCAGGCAGCCGCTGCCGGTCCCCAGGTCGAGGATGCGCCGCACCCGGTCGTGGGCCAGCCAGGGGGTGAAGCCGCGCGGGTCGTCGAGCATGTTTTCGATGCGGGAGCGGGGGATCAGGACCCGTTCGTCCACGTAAAAGCCGCGTCCGGCGAAGAAGGCCTCCCTGGTGACATAGGCCGCCGGCAGCCGTTGGCCGATGCGCTGATCCAGCAGGGTCCGCACGCGTTGCTGCGCGTCGTCGGGCGGCGGCGGACGGCGTTTGGCGGGTGTGGACAGCGGGATGGAGAAGGCGTGCAGGACCAGATATTCCGCCTCAAGGTACGGTTCTTGCATGCCAGAAGCGCAGCATACCCCGGCCTCCGTCAGGCAACGCGCCGTCTCGCGAATCCAGTCGTTGACGGTCGCCGGCGCAGAATCCGGTCGGCTGCGGCCCCGCCGCCCCCGGAAGCCCTTGACGACCGTTGATTTTTTGTCGAAATGGGGAGTG
Source organism: Magnetococcales bacterium (assembly GCA_015231915.1). Classification (GTDB taxonomy): domain Bacteria; phylum Pseudomonadota; class Magnetococcia; order Magnetococcales; family Magnetaquicoccaceae; genus Magnetaquiglobus. The sequence goes on along the minus strand of JADGAR010000044.1, from coordinate 25,876 downwards.
CTCATGGCATGGAAAGAAAATTGGCGGTTGCGAATGGAGAGGACTTGGCGTCAAAAGGAATTTGACGTATTCTTACGTTGGTATTTTGACGCCAGCTCATGAGCGGGTAACCCGGGTAACGCAATTAAGGGTGGTTGACGAAATCATGTACGGAATTATCGGAAAATCCCAGCCCATGCAGAAATTGTACAAAATGATCGAACGGGTCTCCCCGGCCAATTCGACCGTTTTGATCCAAGGCGAAAGCGGCACAGGCAAGGAATTGATCGCCAGGGCCATCCACAACACCTCGCCGCGACGGGATCAGACCCTGATTCCGGTCAACTGCGGGGCCATCCCCGAGGACCTGCTGGAATCCGAACTCTTCGGCCATGTGCGCGGTTCCTTCACCGGGGCCGCCAACAACCGCATCGGTCGCTTCGAACTGGCCAACGGCAGCACCCTTTTCCTGGACGAAATCGGCGACATGAGTCCCAAACTCCAGGTCAAGATGCTGCGGGTGCTCCAGGAAAAGGTCGTCGAACCGGTGGGCGCGGTGAAACCCGTCAAGGTGGACGTGCGCGTCATCGCCGCCACCCACAAGGACCTCGAAAAGGAGGTCGCCGAAAGACGGTTCCGCGAGGACCTCTTCTATCGCCTCAACGTCGTCCCGCTCCATGTCCCGGCCCTGCGGGAGCGCTCCGGCGACATCCCCATGCTGGTGAACCACTTCCTGGAGCGGGCCATACGCCTGCACGACCGGCCCAAGGTCACCGTCCCCAGGGAGATTCACGAGATCTTCCTGAATTATGCCTGGCCTGGCAATGTCCGGGAACTGGAAAACCTGATCGAACGGTTGACCATCCTCTCCGAAGGCGAAGTGCAGATCGACGACCTGCCGCCGAAACTCCGCATCCAGGTCAGGCAGGTCCCGGTCTCCAGGCCCCAGGAGATGACCGTCCCGGAACCCCCCCCCGAATCCGTCCCGGAAACCGAAGCGGACAGGGAGACCGAACCGGAGCGGGAAAACGAATCCCCCGCCAGCCTGGACGCGGTCCAGAAAATGATCGCCGCCTCCACCAGCGATCTCGCCCAGAAGCTGGAAACCGGACTCGATTTCAACGGGGCCGTGGCCACCTTCGAAAATCAACTCATCCTCTCCGCCCTGGAAAGCACCGGCTGGAACAAGAACAAGGCCGCCAGGCTGCTCAATCTCAATCGTACCACTCTGGTTGAAAAAATCAAGAAAAAGGGCTTGGAACGTCTCGAACGCATGGATATGGAGGATTGACGTGAGCAGACCGTCGCGACAAGGGATCGGATTGCGGGGGGGGGCTGCGCTCGCGCTCCTGTGGCTCGTGACCACGCTTCTGGCGGCGCAGGATGCCCAGGCCTTCTTCACCACCCTCAAATACAAGACCGAAGAGCAGGGCAAGCGCGAGGTGATCTCCTTCATGATCCCGCCCGGGGCGTCGCGGCCCGTGTTGCGGATGATCGACCCGGAGACGCTGCAACTCATGGTTCCGGGCATCCTGGCCCTGCCGGCCACGGAGTTGAAGCTGGACCATTCGAAATGGATCAAGGCGTTCAAGATGACGGAGACCTCCCGCGGGGAGGAGATGGGCCTCATGCTCACCTTCACCCTCAAGGATGCGAATGTCAATTTCCGGGATTCCGTGGGGGAGTACGATCCGGTGGATGGCGCTCTCTACCGGTTGGAGCTGGACCCGCCCCTCGCACCCACCGGATCCGGCCCGGCCCAGTTGCAGGAAGGACGCATCCTGGCGGGACGCGACGGCACCCTGTTGATTCTTTCGTACACGGGCAAGGGGCCGCGCGATCCGGTTCTGGATCTGGGGACGCACCTCCTGCGCATGGACTGGGAGGGCGCCACCCTGAGTCCCACCTGGCGCAATCTCGTCGCCGCCGGGCTGGTCGACCGGATCAATGTCTACCCGTTCCAAAGCAAGGTGGAACTGGAGGTGATCCTCCACGAATCGGTGGCCAACGTCAACTTTTCCGGGGATCCGGAGTCCGGAATCTTCATCGCCGCCATCCGTGCCAAGGATGGACTGGGGCGTCAGGAGGATGCGGAAAAGATCCTCGCCATGCGCCGCATGGCCGTGGCGGAAAAGAAACCGCAACCCCTGCATCGCATCGGGACCGTGACCTATCAGCACTTCCCGGACAACAAGGTGCGCCTGAACGAAAAGGAAGTGGACGAACTCTACTACCTGAACAACGCCAAGGATGCCGAACACGATCACCACTACGCCAAGGCCAGGGGCTACATCGATCGCCTCGTGGAGCTGTTCCCCCTGACCAAGAACCGGGAATTTCTCGACCTGTACAAACTGGATCTGGCCCACCGCATGGAATGGAAATCGGGCTGGCTGTTGGGGGAACTCTCCACGCTCCTGGTCCGCTATCCCAATACCGGGAATTATCCGGAACTGCGGCTGATGCAGTTGCAACTCCTCAACCAGTCCGGTCAGTTTCAGGAGGCCTCGGCCATCCTGTGGGATCCCAACCTGCCCCGGGACAGCCATCTGGTCTGGCTGGAGCGGGGCCGCACCGCCATGGGGCTGGTGCGTTCCCGGGTCGATCCGGACGAGAACATCCGCAGTGGCGAAACGGCACTCAAGAAGGTCCTGGAATTCTCGCGCAATCAGGGTCCCGCCGCCGCAGAGGCGCAGTTCCTGCTGGCCCAGCTCGCCATGGAGCGCGGCAACAACGAGGCGGCCATCAAGCTCCTCGACGAGATGACCCCGGAACAACGCAGCCACATCGCCAACGTGCCGGAACGCCTCATGGAAACCGGAGACATCTATTACCGCTTCCGCCGTTACCCGGAGGCGGTGAACTTCTATTCCCAGGTGCTGACCAGCTATCCGACCCACCCGTCCATCACCCCGTGGGCCATGTTGCGGGCTGCGGAATCCAACCGGCAGCTCGGGCACATCGATGACGCCGTCCGCCTTTTCGAGCGGCTGAAGAAAAATTACGTCGGTTCCGACGCCGTGACCTGGGGCCGCATTTTCCAGCTGCAGCTCGAAAAGGATCGAGACATCCAGGATCGCCTCGACGAGTTGGCCAAAATCATCCAGGCCATCAACCTGCCCAAGGAGCAGGCCGATGCCTTCATGGCCAGCATCCGCAGGCTGCTGGTGGAGACCAACCGTCATTGGGACGTGCGGAAAAGCCTCGATCAGCTGACCGCCTTGAAAAAGGATTACCCCAAGATCGACGCCTCGGTCTGGGAAAAGATCCCGGTACTCCAAACCAAGATGGAGCAGAATTTCAAGGATCGCCTGACCCGTCTCGACAATCTCATCCGGGAGATCGCCCTCCCGGAGGCACTGGCCGAGGCCTACATGACCAAGGCGGAAATGCTTGGCGAGGCCGGTCATTACAAGGAGGTCCTGGAAACCTTGAATCAGCTCTTGACGATCAGTTCGCGCGGCAACATGATTGACCGTGCCAAGGAGCTGAAAAGGCATTATCTTATGACGGGCATGGGCAAGGCCCTGGAGGATGGCAAACCGGAAATGGCCGCCATGCTCGCCGAGTACTACGGCGAGGACTGGCGCGAGGATCCCGCCTTCATCCCGGCGCGCATCCATCTGGCCGAGGCCATGATGCGCATGGGTCTGCACGAAAATGCCCTGCAGTTGCTCAACGGGATCGATTCCGATGCCGCCAGGTCACTCAAGCAGCTGGGGGGCGCCCTGGTGCGCGGCTCCATCCTGGACGTGCCGGTGCGCAACAAGGAAAAGGCCCCCGGCAGACAGGAGGGCCAGATCAGCCCGGATGCCGCCCGCGTCCGGCTCGACGAGGCGGGCCGTCTGGTGCGCAAACAGGATTGGGAAGGAATCCTCGTGCTGCTGGATGACCTTCCGGAGACGCTGTTCAACCCTTCGGACCGGGTGACCCGCTGGCGGCTGCTGGCCAAGGCCGAGGCCGGGCTGGAGCGGTTTCCCCAGGCCGTGCAGCACATGGAGGACCTCCTGTTCGGTCGTCCCGTGGGGGATGGGATGGATTATTACTGGTATGCCAGCATACTGCACAAGTGGAAAGGGGATGCCAAGGCCCTGCCCGCGTTCCAGCGCGTGGCCGCCGAGGCGGAAAACAAGGAGATCAAGGCATTGGCGCGCATCCGCATCGGTGACATCCTGCAAAGGTCCGGGGATTTCAAGGCGGCCAGGGAGCAGTTCTCCGGGGTGGACAAACTGGCCCCTTCCACGCCCTGGTCGAAGGTCTCCTCGGAAAACGACGCGCAACTGGGTTTGGCGATGGATGTGAAACCATGACACCGCAACGTCAGGAAATCCTGCTGATCGGCGGGCGCCAGGATCCGCACCTGGGGGCGCTCTCCGTGCAGTTGCGCGCCGCCGGGGCGGAGACCACCCTGGTGGCCAACGCCAGCGAGGCCAAGGATCGACTGGCCCATGCCGGCGTCAGCATGGCCATCGTGGCGGTGGAGTCGTCGCAAAACGCGCTGGAGGCGATCCGGGAGTTGACCTTCCTGTTTCGCGGCATGCCGGTGCTGGCCGCAGCGGTCAAGGGGAGTGTCAACGATGCCCGCGAGTCCATCGACTTCGGGGCTGCCGACTATCTTTTGCTGCCGGTCGATGACGACAAGGTGAACAGCCTGCTGCGTCACTACGCCGACCAGTATTTCGATCCGGAACTGGGGCGGGGGCGTCGTTTCATCACCGCCGATCCGTCCATGAATCAACTGCTCAACCAGGTCCGGCGGGTGGCCCGTTCCATGGCCACGGTCCTGATCAACGGCGAAAGCGGCACCGGCAAGGAGCTGATCGCCCGTTACGTGCATCAGGTTTCCGACCGCAACAAGGGGCCGTTCATCGCCATCAACTGCGCCGCGCTGCCGGAAAACCTCCTGGAGTCCGAACTCTTCGGCCATGCCAAGGGGGCCTTCACCGGCGCCCTGGCCGACCGCAAGGGGAAATTCCAGCAGGCCAATGGCGGGGCCATCTTCCTGGACGAGATTTCGGAGATGTCCCTCAATCTGCAGGCCAAGCTGCTGCGGGTATTGCAGGAGCGGGAGGTGGATCCGGTGGGGGGACGTTCCGCGATTCCCCTGGACGTGCGGGTCATCGCCTCGACCAACCGGGATCTCAAGGCATGGGCCATGTCCGGGAAATTCCGCGAGGACCTTTATTACCGGCTCAACGTCTTTCCCGTGCGGTTGCCGCCGTTGCGTCAGCGGCCCAAGGACATCCCGCTGCTGGCGGAGCATTTCCGCAAGCGGTTCGTCGAGGAACTGGGACGCAACGCGATTCCCTTCTCCAGGGAGGTCGTGGCGGCGATGAACCACTACTCCTGGCCGGGCAACGTGCGCGAGCTGGAGAATGTCATTCATCGCGCGTTGCTCATGGCCGAGGGGGACGAGATCCGGGTGGGTGACCTGATGATCGATGTCTCGCCGGTGGTCATGGCGCGCCAGGAACCGCGGGAGGAACCGGAAGATGCGGACCTGGAGGACGATGGGGAAGAGGAGTTCGAGCCGGGGGATGCGGAGTTGCCGCCGCGTCCGGAGCTTGCGAACAGCGATCGTATCCGGCTGCCGGTGGGGACCACCGTGCGGCAGATGGAGGAGTTTCTGATTCATCGCACATTGGACGAGGTGAAGGGCAATCGCACACGCGCCGCCGAGCTGTTGGGGATTTCCATTCGCACCTTGCGCAACAAGTTGAACGAGTATGCAGCCCGTTGACAGCGACCCGAACCGGTTTTCCTTCCGTGCGGTCGTGGGGGGATTGGCGCTGTTGCTGGCAGTTTCGGGTTGTTCGGACGAAGCGAGCGACCCTGTGGTGTTGAATCTGGTGGCGCGGGATACGACCGTGGAGAAGCTGGAACGGGTTTTTCGTCCGTCCAGTTATTGGGGCCGGAAGGTCGCGGAGTTGGAAAAAAGCGTCGAGCAGGCGCGCGGGCGGTTTCAGGAGCGCAATCAGGCCTATCGGGAGTCGCTGCTGGAGCGGCGGGTATCGGTCACCCAGGCCACCCGCGAGGCCAGAAAGAGTGGCGGTGATCCTGCATCGGCCCGCAACGAGGCGGTCAACGCCTTGCGCAGCGATCTGGCGAAGGTGCGTGACGAGGCCAAGGACGCAGGCCGGGAGTTGCGGGTGCGTCTCGCCATGCTGCGCCGGGCGCAGGATCTGTTGGAGAAGGCGAAGTAGCGGAGGATGGATGCAGTGGAAATTTATGCTAATATTAAGGAAGAATGCGAAAGTATGGATAAGCCTGTTATATTTATTAGTTATTCACATAAATGCAAAAAATCTACTGATATTATAGAACAATTATCTAATAACTGTAGTGATAAATATGATTTTTTTTATGACAAATATCTAAACGAAAGGCCGGAGGAAGAATGGTTAAAAATTTTATATGAAAATATACATAAATCTAGCGGGGCGATTATGTTATTATCGAGCAAAGTCATGAAAAGCGAATATGTGAAGGCGGAAGCAAATATTATTTCATATAAAAAAATAATTGATAATAGATTTATTCTTTATTGCGTTGTTGATGAAAATTTTTTTGATTGTTGTGATCCTTTTTTTCAAAAAACTACAATTTTTGAAAAATTACAATGTTCAAGATTTTCCGAAAAAAGTGTTGATGAAATTAAAGAATTTCTGGAGGAGCGTATTCCATCAATCCAGCATGAAAGAGCACGCACAAATGATCCTGGCTACGAGATGGTTAATCATGTAAAGAGTATGTTAGAAAGATTAAATATAAACTATGCTCCAGAAATAAAAGAAATAGCAAAAAAGTGTTCCATGATCAGTAATTTAAAATATTTTATTACACATTATGAATTTGCTAATACATTATTAACATGCAGGGAACAAGAAGTGAGTATGACGTGTATTGCAAAACATCTTAGTTATGGAATTGTTTCTAGCATTGTAAAAGATATCAAGAGAATTTACGAGATCGCTTTATATTATAGGTTTGAATGGGAAGATGTAAAAAATTTTTCTAATATATATGAAGATATAAAACATACCAGAGTATTTAAAATGCCAATATGCGCGCATGAAAAATTAGAAGAGGGGCAGATAAAGCGTGCATTGAGGCCAATTGATATTGATGTAATGTACATTAGATATTTTCGTACGCCTTACGAAAACGAGGGTATAAACAAAATTATAAAAAGTATAGCAGATAAATATATGCCAGGAAATTATACAGATGATGAACTATTGTCTGAGGTGATTGATTTAGGAAAATATAATGAAATCATTTTGGCGCTGCCGTCTAAGTCGTTAGACCAAAATATGCTGAATAGTTTACGTTTGCGTATGCCAAACATTATAATACTATTATTATACGATGGTACGGAAAATAATAATTTAAATTATCAGGTTGTTGGAAAAAGCATAGATAAAAATAATCAAATGCATTTTTATCGTGACTATGTTAATGGGTTAGCACTTATAAATAACAAATTTAGAAGCTAAGGATAATAAAATTATGAATACGGAAAAAAAATATGATTTTGAGCCACCCATTCCCACCTTCCCTACGATTGTAGATAACGAGCGCCCGTGTGATGTGCGTGATGGTCAATTTTATGTATTTAGCGATGACGTAAAAATGGCCGTAAAGATAGCCTTGACAATCAAACGTCCTTTGTTGTTGTCTGGGCCTAGCGGGTGCGGCAAATCGGCGCTTGCATCGGCTGTTGCTCGTTATTTTCAGTGGCGCTACATTGAGGAGACGGTGACTTCTCGATCACAAGCTCATGATTTGCTTTGGCGCTTCGATTCTGTGCAACGTCTGAGAGATGCTCAGTTGAAAGAGGGTCCAGATATCAATAAATTGCATCGATATTTGGAGCCAGGATGCCTGTGGTGGGCCTTTGCCCCTCAATCTGCTGCCAGTCGTGGTCTTGAAAGCATTCAAAATGATATGTCTCCTGCAAAACCACCGTATCCATTGCAAGATAAATGGCATCATGATGAAACAAAACCCGCAGTAGTATTGATCGACGAGATCGATAAGGCAGATCCTGATTTTCCTGCAAGCTTGCTGGTTCCGCTGGGTAGTCTGATCTTTCAAGTTCAACACATTCCTGGCATGACCGTTTCAATAAACGAAGTCTGTGGTCCCCCCTTATTGATCATCACAACCAATCAAGAGCGTGCTCTTTCGGACGCATTTCTGCGCCGTTGTGTGAAAATTGATTTAACATATCCGCAAACGGCAGCAGACATGCAGAAGATTGCTTTTGCTCATTACGCAAATGAATATCACGCTTTATGCGAGCAAGTGGTTGGCTGCCTATATCGCAATCAGTCACATAATCATGCATTTGCTTTCAGTCAGGCAGAGGTGTTGGATGTGATTCGCGCTTGTCGTGATATACCTATTGATCCCCAATCGAATGAATTTGAGCGATTGCTAAATATGATAAAAAGAAATGAAAGGCGATAAAAATTTAATTATGAATATTTATAATAATTATAATGGGGAAATTGGGCTTGGTGACTGCCTCCGTGCATGCACTGTGCTAAAAAATGGTATTGCTTCAGATTCTAATTCTGTGGCATGTTTGCTAAGAATGCTTGGTTTATCATTGCAAAATAATCAAAATTTCTTGCCAGAACAGGTCAATAATAAAATAATTAAAAATAATCAAAATTATAGAAAAGTTAAAGATCAAGCTCCCCCTCCTCCAAATCCGCAGCCAGAGGACGCAAAAAAAGAGTCATTAAACAAACCGGACCAGGGATCGATTTGGCTCCCACCACAACTTGATCCAGGCAACAGTTATATAATGCCAAAAATAATTAAACAGGCGCTTCCCTTGCCAGAGCCTGGAAATGAAAAATCAGTTAATCCTCCTGACCCATTGTGGGCTGAACTTGAGGTGGCTGGGCGTTTGCGAGATCTCTTAGGAACAGTTCAGATACTCGACACGATTGACGCAGATGTTGCAGTGGAGCATCTTGCTCGATGCGAACCATTGGAACTGATGCCTCGGAATACGCATCGCACCATGGCAAAGGGAGTGCTACTCGTCGAGGATTGGGGAAAAAATACTCTCCCGTTTCAGCAGGACATGATTCAGTTCAGGAAGCAATTACAAAGGTGGGTCGGAATTGATCGTGTTGATATCCTAAAATTTAATAAATTTCCCTGGCAAATTTTACCAAATAAACATCGGCAGGAGGAAAATTTATCAAGGTACCTGACACCTGCAAGACCAGTACTGGCCATCACCCGTTTTTCCAGATGGTTTGAGGACCATCATGGTACTGACTGGCAAGACTGGCAACAATTCTATAAAATTTGTAAAAAACATGATTGCATGCTTATTATTGCAACTACACGTATTCCGGAACAGATTAGAAAAATTGTTAATTCTGGTGTAAAAATGGTGACATGGGATGCTCCTAATAATATTAATAAAAGTATGTTAAATAGAGAAATGGATGTTAATTATGCCAATAAAATAAAATTGGAAAGTAATAGTGGTGTTGATATTCTAAAAAATATTTCCATGCAGGCTTTTGAGCTAGGGAAGTTGGCATCTTTGGCGATTCGCGTTGAACCACGTTTGTTGCGATCTCTGCGAAAACGATTTTTGCCTGAATGTGATGCTGAAGTAGAAGCAGAATTATGGTTCAGTCCGGTTGTAGGGGCTGCATTTTCATCCGCATTTGAGTTTCTGTCTTATGAGCAAAATGTACTAAGGCGACATTTACTAGACAAAAAATCTTTCTATCCATATTCATTAGATGATATATGGAAGGTATATCAAGAAGAGCATAATTCAATACCTAATGTATTTATGCTGGCAGAAAGAGTGGCATTTCTTGCGCTAAAGGGAGGAAGGGGTAGTATTAGGGAGATCAAAGATCATCTGTCAGGAGCGCTCAAAGCCGTGATTGAACAAGGAAGGACAGGCGTTGCAAGATGGGCAGTATGTGCATTGCATGATCTTTTATTGTTAAAAAATGTTAGGAAAATTGATATCTCCAATTGGCTTTTATTGAGTTCCTATTTCCATTTGGTCCAAAAAGATTCCTGGACTGATTCCGTCCCTTTGGCAGGTGCAGTTCCTAGAATGGAGCGGATCGCTTGGTTGATACGGGGGATGAGCAATTTGCCAACCACAAAGCTATTAACTCGTTGGCAGGGCATTGATGTTTCTTTGCATTGGCCTGAAGACAACACGTCAGATGTTTCAAGCAATATTATCAATGTCCCGGCTACCAATCCAATTTGGTTAAAGGCGCTCAAATCAAATGGCGAAAAACAGATTATTTTGATCAAAAGAGGTGGCACTCAACTTTTGCGTGTCTCAGATGGTTATAATGCAATTGCAACGCTTGACGGTAATTTACATTGTGTTCGCGTCAACAAAGTTCCATCTATTGATTGCGACAAACGAATATTGGAAAAGGTTTTGTCGTGTAATTGGCAATTAATAGCGTTGCCAATTCCTGTGCGTTATCTTAATACAAATAAATCAATTATCAATTCAATTGCATGGTCTCATGACAATAAATTGCTGTCAATTGGTAACGCTAAAGGCAATATAGGTGTATATGATTTGAGAGGGAATGAACTATATCTTGCTGACGGTTGCAACAGAACAAGAAAAGGGCCAGATCATCAGGTCAGATCTGTTGCTTGGTCTCCAGATTGCCAAGTGATTGCCTCTGGGGCAGATGATGGATATCTGAAAATATGGGATATCAATAATAGTTTATTGTTAAATAATATAAAGATTAGTAATTATGGAGTAACTGATATTGCATGGTCACCTGCAGGATCTTTGCTTGCCATTGGATCAAAAGATCATGCTATATATATTGTTGACTTCAGAACTGGTGCGATTATTAACAAGCTTGAATCAAGTGTTGACACAGTTTTTGCAGTAGCATGGTCGCCAAATGGTGGGCTTCTTGCATCTGGATCTTGGGACAAAAAAATCAGTATTTGGAATACAGAAACCTGGAGTCTGATTAGTGAATTTTATGGCCATGAAAAGCCAATATTATCATTAAAATGGGCAAAGTCAAGCAATATTATAGCGACCGGTAGCAAGGATAAATCATTAAGATTGTGGGATATTGTTTCTGGTGAACAAGTTAAGCTTATGGACCATATGCATGAAGTAAGGAGTGTTTCTTGGTCTCAGAAGGGTTGCCGCATTGCTTCGGGTGCATTAGATTGCCGCGTGCGAGTGTGGGATCTGGCGAATGGTAAATATTGGATTGTAAAACTTGATAGGGCCGTATATTCCGTTGCTTTTTCCCCTTCCGGTGACTGGTTAGCAGCGTCGTTTGGCGATGGGCTGATTGGCATATGGGATTGCTCTGCGTTAGATTTAATATAGTAATTATCAAAATTTATGATATTATGTGTACAAATAGACAATATATATCAGAAATTGATGGTGTCTCTATAGTTGACTTGATTCAATTATATGGTTCGCCTCTATTTGTCACCTCGGAAAGTAGGTTGCGCATTAACATAAGAAAAATCTTGCATTCATTTCGAGAAAATTATCCTTATATTGTTCACGGATGGCCGTATAAAACAAATTATATTGATGCGATATGTCGTATACTGCATCAGGAAGGCTCATGGGCTGAGGTCTCATCCTTACTGGAATATGAAAAAGCAAGAAAACATGGAGTTGGTGGTGAAAAAATTTTATTCAATGGCCCACACAAGCCGCGCTCAATATTAGAGTGCGCAATTGCAGAAAATGCTCATTTGAATATCGACCATTTTGACGAATTGAAGCTTGTTGAAGCCATAGCAAGAGAGAAAAATTATCGCATTTCGATTGCAATAAGAATAAACTATAAAAGTGAATTTATTACAACATGGGAAAGGTTTGGTTTTAGTATTGATAATGGTGAGGCGCGTAGAGTATGTAACTGGATAAAAAAAAGTCCATTTCTTACTATTGATGGGTTGCATTGTCATATTGGTACTTCTATAATAAATCCTGATGCATATAAAGAGCAAATTCAGATTATGTGTGATTTTATGAAAGATATTGAATCTGATAATGAAACTGAAATAAAATTTTTGGATATCGGTGGAGGGATACCTTCGCTTGATGCATTTCAAGTATTGCATTGTAATGAAGGAGGTTATTTAGTAACAATTGATGACTATTCTAAAACAATTTGTAATGCACTAAAATTTGAACTGTCAGGACGTAATAAACGACTACCTACCTTAATTTTTGAATGTGGAAGAGCTGTTATTGATAATAGTCAATTTCTAATAACAAAGATTATTGGAGTAAAGCGTTTACCTGATGGAAAGCAAGCCGCAATACTTGATGCAGGTATAAATATACTACCAACAGCATTGTCATCAAACCATCCAGTTGCTTTGTCGCGTCAGCATTCAGACCAATTGATTGAAACAGTGTTGTATGGTCCTCTATGTACAAATATTGATATTATGCGTCAATCGATTGATCTGCCAATTTTATATAAGGATGATCTATTAATTTTTCAAATGGTTGGTGCATACAATAATACGAACTGGATGCAATTCGGCGAATTGCGCCCTGCAATTATATTAATCAGTGAACTAGGAAGTCATAATATTATCAGGGCGGCAGAAACCGTTGCTGATGTATGTCGTAATGAGCGTATACCAGATTATTTGTTAGTAACATCCCCTCCTGAAGAAGGAGAGTGGGTTGCGGATCCTAAAGTTCGTGTAACTATTACAGATCCAACCCCTTCTTCTTGATCAGTCTCACGTTGTTCGCCCGGTAGGTGTCATTGCGGCCCGGAAAGACCTCGAACTCGATAAGATCGCCCGGTCCCGGAACCTGCTCCGGCTCGGTCAGTTCGGAGACATGGATATAAACGCTGTTGCGCTTGCACTTGGCGAAACCATAGCCTTTTTCCGGGAAATAGACCGTCACCACCGCATGCTCCAGCGCGCCGATCACCAGGTTCTCTCCCCCAGGCTCGCCACCCTGCGTCGATGGGGAGTCCTGGTGATGCGTGATCTGCAAGGCCACCAGCCCCTCGGACTCCGATCCTGAGCCGGCTGTGAACTCCACCACATCGTCCACCTGCATCCGCTCGTAACGGACCTCCTGGGGCAGCACGAAAAAACGGATGATCTTGGAATCATGATCCCGAATCGTGATGAATCCCGTCCCGTTCTCCGCACACGACTCCACACGCCCCAGAAAACGTCCCCCCAGCACCAGCACCGAACAGGCCTGCGGACGGCCCTCCTTGCCGGGCCGGATGATGAACTGCACGTGATCGTTTTCCAGAACCGGGACTTGGTGAACTACATATGTCATATGAAAATATACTTCTTGATATTCGTTGTTCTCTCCATAATACTGAATAAAGCCAAATCCCCGCTCCTTCTTGAAGGCCGATACCTTGCCGAAATAATGACGGCCCTGGTAGGACTCCTCCTCCTCGGTGGTGACTCTGGTTGTCTCCATGGGGGAGATGGCGAGGTACTCTCCGGGATTGGCCTGCCAATGGATGGCATGCCGTCGGATCGGACCGCTGACGCCGCTCAGGCGCATGGGGGCCAACTCCTGGAAATAATCCATGAGGTGGCGCTCCACCTCCGCGCCGGCCCTGGAGTGAATGGGAAAATCCGTGGGCCGGATCGGCTGCTGATGGTGCAGCAGAATGGCATGTCCCCTGGCCTGTTCGCACAGAATCGTCGCCACGTCGCACACGCTGCCCAGGAAATCGATCCGTCGTCCGCTCAGCATCACCGGATGGGTCGCGCCCGTCGCGATGCCGATGCCGCAGGAAAGCCCGGGAACCGGATAGCGGCGTTTTTCCATCAGTTGTTCCTGCAAATCAATGGCGGCTTGCACCGCGCTTGCCGGCGTCGGGAAATGACACATCACCCCCGACGCCAGGCATTTCACGAACTCCCCGCCATGCCGTTTGGCCAAATCGGCTGCAAAGGCATAGAACCCGGAAAACAACTCCGACCACTCCTCCTCGGGTCTGCCGTTCTTGTACTGATCGGCGTTGTGGATGCGGGCGCACAGCACCGTGCCCTCGACAGGCTCGGTGACGAGGCTTGCGGGAGGGGGCAAATTCATGTGCGAGCGGCCTTGAGGATGATCACCGGCTCCACGGGCACATCGCCATGGCCCTGGTGGGTGGTGGTCCGCACCCCGGCGATCTTGTCCACCACCTCCATGCCCTTGCTCACCTGGCCGAACACGGCATAGCCGAAATCCCGCTTGCCATGATCCAGGAAGGTATTGTCCTTCAAATTGATGAAGAACTGGGAGGTGGCGCTGTCCACCACACCGGTGCGGGCCATGGCCAAAGTGCCACGCTTGTTGAGCAGGCCGTTGTCGGCCTCGTTCTTGATCGGCGGATTGCCGGATTTTTGTTTCATATCCGGGGTCATGCCGCCGCCCTGAATCATGAAGTCCGGGATCACCCGGTGAAAGATCAGCCCGTCGAAAAACCCGGAATCCACATAGGCCAGGAAGTTCTTGACGGAGATGGGGGCCTTCTCTTCGTTCAGTTCGATGACGATTTCGCCCAGGTTTGTGGTCAGGGTCACCATGGTCTTGGCTCCACTTCGGGTTGTGGGGTCGGCGGCTTGCAAGGGCAGGGCGATACCGACCAGCAGGGTTAAGAGGAGGTAAATGTAATGAGAACGTCTACGCATGGTCAATGTTCCTTTTTATGATGGTGAAATTTTTCTTGGTCTTGGCGGATCGGGCCTCACTCCCGCGACAGGAGGTATCGGGCCATCGGTTTGTCGAAGTGGGTGATGTGACTGGCCTGCCAGCGGATGAGCGGGTCGAAATTGACGCCCGGCTCGCCGCGCCGGATGGCATCGACCAGACCGGGCAGCAGATCGGTTTGCATCTGGTGGTGATCCTCGGCGTGGGAGGAGAAGCGCCCGTAATGGCTGGCCAGCATCCGCTGTTCCTCGTCCTGGTGGTGCTGGGCGAAATGGACCGTCAGTCTGGCCAGCAGAAGGAGGATGGTCTGGTCGTCACCCCCCTTGGCCAGCATTTCGTTGATGGCGTTCATCCGTTCCAGCAGTTCCTGATGCTGCGTATCGTACTCCAGAATGTCGCATCTGGGGTAGCGCAGCCACTTCTGGAGCAGTTTGCCATGGGAATGAATGCGGATCGGCATGGCCTTTTCCTTATTTAATTTTTGTTTTCAATTGGTTGACTGTTCCTGCAACACCCGGTCCATGGTGTCGGCCAGCAGCGGCAGCCGGAGACGGAACATCTCGTAGGCGGCGTCTGCGTACTGGCGGATCTCGTACTGGGCGTCCGGCTTGCGGCGCAGATTGAAGAAATTCATCAGGGAGCGGAAATTGATGGTCCAGTACAGGTCCGAATAGGTGGCCACCGGCATGGCGTTGCGCAAAAGCTCCCTGGCCCTGGCCCGGTAGGGATTGCGCCCGCCGGCAACGGGCGGGATCCGGCCCGCCTCTTCGGCCTGGCGGATCCTCTGGCAGGCGGCGGCATACTCCTCCTGATAGAAACGATGCAGCTCGTCCATCAGGGCGGCGTAGCGCTCCAGGGCGTCCGGTGTCAGGACCGGATGGCCCTCCACCGTGATCGCCGCCTCGTCGGGACGATACCAGGCGGTGATCGGCTCCCGGTAGCGCTGGGAGAATTCGTTGTAGGAACAGATCCGATGCCGCATCCACTGCCGCAGCACGAAGATCGGCGCGATGACCCGCCAGCGGAAATGGACGGTCTCGAAGGGGGTGCCGTGGTTTTTGGCCAGCAGATGATAGAGGAGATTGCGCTCCCGTTCTCCGCACTGCTCCACCCCTGTCACCCGCTGGTTGGTGGTGGAGATGCGCGCGGTGTTGATGATGGTCGCTTCGTCGCCCCAGCTCTCCTCCAGTTCCAGAAAGCCGTGTTCGCCGATGCGGCGGGCGAAGCGCGGATTCAGCCGGCAGCGGGTGGCGATCTCTTCCATGAGTTCCTGGGTGGCATCGGTGGCTTGCATGATCTTTTCAATTCTCCAGTCGTTGACGGGTCTCGGCCAGCAGGTCCGGGACGGGCAGACCCCGCGGGCAACGGGGGAGGCACTCTCCGCAGCGGTCGCAGACCTCCAGTCGGGCGCCCGGCACCCAGACATTGCCCGGCTGCATCAAACCGTAACGGTAGCGGGCGAACAGGTCCATGTCGAAGGTTCGCGTCAAGTGCGCCAGGCGCAACACTTCCGGGATGTCGATCCCCGGCGGGCACGGCGCACACGCGAAGCACTCCTGGCCGCACGCCTCCAGGGGCGAGGCGGACCCGGCGTGGGTCACCCTGGCCTCTGCCTGGCGTTCCGGTTCTCCCCAGAGAGGACGGGCCGCGATGGCCTCCAGATGGATCCCCAGGTGGGCCGGTTCGCTCAATCCCACGCTCAGGGTGTGGACCCCAGGCTGGGCCAGCAGCCACCGTTCGTTGAAATGGACCGGATGCAACGGGGCCGTGGCACGGCACAGCCGTGGGGACGGCTCGTAGAGTCGTCCCCCCTTGTCGTTGGGGGAGATGACGAAGACGCCCATCTCCAGGGCGTTGGCCAGTTCCACTGCGGCGCGATTGGTGCGTCGAAAGCGATAATAGTGCAGATTGACGAACTCGAAAACCCCGCTTGCCACCACGCGCAGCAAAACCGGCAGGGGCGCGTGACCGGAAAACCCCACCGCGCCGATCACCCCTTCGTTTTTGGCGCGCAGCAGGCCCTCCAGGGCGCCCCCCCTGGCCAGGACCCGTTGCAACTGTTCATCGGTGTTCAGGCCGTGCAGGGCGAAGAGGTCCAGGCGTTGCACACCCAGGCGTCCGAGGGAATCCTCGATCCAGCGGCGCATTTCGTCTGCCGTGGGGGCGGGGGGGGCCTTGGTCATCAGCAGAAAAGGGGGCCGACCGGGGCGGATGCCGGGGAGCACCGCGCCGAGCAGCCGTTCGCTCTTGCCGTAGCCGCGCGCCGTCTCGATCAGGTTGATGCCGGCGTCCAGCGCAGCGCTGACGATGTCGTGGGTGTTTTGCAGGCTGTCGTCGGGCAGATGGTCGTGGGGAGGGTCCCAGCCGTGCAGCAGGCGCATGGTTCCCAGCGTGAGGAGCGAAACCTCCAGGCCGGTGCGTCCGAAGCGCCGTTTTTCCATCATCGACCCATGGCGTTGCGCAGGCGGCGGATGTGGGGCAGCAGGTCGCCGGCCACCATGCCGGCCATGCCGCCGGCGTCGGCGGCTGCGTCTGCGGCGGCCCCGTGCAGCCACACCCCGGCGCGCATGGCGCTTTCGGCGGGCCATCCCTGGGAGAGCAGTCCGGCGATGATGCCGGTCAGCAGATCGCCGCTCCCTCCTGCGGCCAGTCCGGCGTTCCCCGTGAGGTTGATCCAGGCCCGTCCGTCCGGCGCGGCGAGGATGCTGTTCGCCCCCTTGAGCACCAGCCAGCATTGCCACTCCGTGGCAGCGCGCCGGGCCACTCCCAGGCGGTCGGCCTGCACCTCCGGCACCGACGCCTGGATCAGGCGCGCCATCTCGCCGGGGTGGGGGGTGAGGATCAGCGGCTGGGAGCGTCCTGCCGCCAGGGCGCGGATCTCCTCGCCCCGGCCCGCCAGGGCGTTGAGCGCGTCCGCGTCCAGCACCGCCGGAATGTCGAGCCTGCCGAGCAGATCGAGGATGGTGGGCAGGTTCCAGCGGTTGGTGCCCAGTCCTGGTCCCAGGGCCATCACCTGGGGATGCACCCCGCTGGTCAGGATCGCCTCAGCCGCCCCGGCGCCGAGATGGGTATTGCTCTTGTTGTTGGGCAGGGCGAGGGTCATCGCCTCCACGGCCCCGGCGGAGACCACGGGTTGCGCGACCAGCGGCGTCGCCACGGTGACCAGGCCGGGTCCGGTGCGCAAGGCGCCCAGCGCGGTCAGGATGGCTGCGCCTTCCATCCCCAGGCTGCCGGCCAGGATCAGCAGGCGTCCGCAATGGCCCTTGTGGGCATCCGGCGGGCGGGGTGGCATGGTCAGGTCTGCCAGGCCGTTTTTGGCCACGTGGTGGCCGGGCAGGTTCAAATAGCTGTCGGGGATGCCGATGGGCACGACCGTGATTGCGCCGCACAGCCCCGCGCCCGGATAGAGGCGATGCCCCAGTTTTTCCGCCGCGAAGGTGACGGTCCAGTCGGCGCGCATGGCGCAACCCAGCACGCGGCCCGTGTCCGCACACACCCCGGAGGGGAGGTCCACGGCCAGCACCGGCCTGCCGGCGCGGTTGACCGCCTCGATGGCCGTGGCCATGGGACCGGTCACGGGGCGCGCCAGGCCGGTGCCGAAGAGGGCGTCCACCACCACTCCGGCGTGGGCCAGCAGGGCATCGAGGCCCTCTGGTCCGGTTTCGTCCGCAACTTCGCGCAGCGCGCCCCCCAGCCGCATGAAAACCTGATAATGGATGCGGGCGTCACCGCGCAAAGCGTCGCCGCGTCCGAACAGCAGCACCTGGATCCGGCCTCCGGCCTGCAACAGGTGGCGGGCGATGACGAACCCATCCCCGCCGTTGTTGCCGGTGCCGGCCAGTATCAATACCGGTTTGTCCTTCCAGTGCGGCAGGCGTTCCATGAGCACCCTGGTGGCTCCGGCCCCGGCATTTTCCATCAGCACGATGCCGGGCAATCCCAGTTCCTCGATGGTGCGGCGATCTGCGGTGCGCATTTGCGCGCTGGTCAGCAATTTTTCCATGCCCGTCCGGTGGTTCAATGCTGCAGGCAGACGAGTTCCATCAGGCGACGATACACTTCGGTCAGCCGTTCCAGGTCAGCCACCGGCACCGATTCGTTCACCTTGTGGATGGTGTTGCCCACCAGGCCCAGCTCCAGGGTTTGCGGGCAGTAGCGGGAGATGAAACGGGCATCCGACGTGCCGCCACTCGTGGAGGGCATCGGCACCGTGTCCAGAATCTCCCGTACCGCCTGATCGATGCGGCTGCCCAGGAGGCCGCTTTCGGTGAGAAAGGGCAAACCCGAGACGCTCATCTCCAGGTCGTATCCCAGGGGGAGTTCCGCTGCGTCCAGCTCGGCCCGGATCGCCGCCTCCAGCGAGGCCGGCGTGCTTTCGGGACTGAAGCGGATATTGAACTGGAGGGTCAACTGGCCCGGGATGACGTTGTTGGCCCCTTCGCCTGACAGCAGGCCGGTCATCTGCAACGCACTGGGCGGAAAGGAGTCGTTGCCCGCGTCGAAGCGCAGGGTGGCCAGACGCGCCAGGGGGGGCAGGGCGCGATGGATGGGATTGTCGGCCAGATGGGGATGGGCCACGTGGCCTTGACGGCCATGGATGCGCAGCGTTCCGTTGCAGGAGCCGCGCCGGCCCACCTTGTAGCAGTCTCCCAGGGTCTTGATCCCGGTCGGTTCGCCGACCAGGCAGTAGTCGGGCCGTTCTCCCCGGGCATGCATCCATTCCAGGACCCTGGCGGTCCCGTCCACGGCCTCGGCCTCCTCGTCGCCGGTGATCAGGAACGAAAGGGAGTGGTGGCGGGCGAAATCGGGACGTTTGACGAGCAGCCGTTCCACAGCGGTCACCATGGCTGCCAGGCCGCCTTTCATGTCGGCGGCCCCGCGACCGATCAGGCGACCGTTGCGCACCTCACCGGCGAAGGGATCGCACTCCCAGCGGGCCGGGTCGCCCGGCGGGACCACGTCGGTATGACCGGCGAAGCAGAAGTGGGTGCCGGTGTCGCCGAGGCGGGCGTAAAAGTTCTCCACAACGCCGAATCTGAGCCTGTGGATCGTGAAACCAAGCGCCTCCAGGCGCCGGATCAGGATCTCCTGACAGCCGGCGTCGCGCGGGGTGACGGAAGGCGCCCGGATCAGTTCCGCCGCCAGGGCCACCGGATCGGATGGGGTGATGTGCATCGTCGATGTCTAATGACCGGTTGCAAGAGGTGATTCGAACAGGGTGATCCGTTTGAGGGTGACGGCATCCCGGGTGGCGTAGGCCGTCACCCAGCCGATGCGGTTGTCGCTGTCCTCCACGTGCAGCCAGCCGTTTTCCAGCCATCTGGCGCGCAGTTTCTCTCCCTTTTGCAATTGTTGCAGTTCTTCGGCCTGAAAGGAAGGCCCGGCACGCAGGGTGAGGCGCGGAACATCGACGACCACCGCTTTTTCCATGTGGGAGGTCAGGATGCCGGGCGGGTACGGGTCCTCGGCGTCGTTGGCGAATCGGATGGCATGATGGGAAAAGAATGCGGGTACTTTCAGAAAGCCTGGTCGGGCGCTGGCGTAGGCGGGTTCCGGCGTGGCGGCGCTTGGTGGCGCGGCAACGACGCGGATGGCCTTCTCCGGCCAGAATCCCTTGGTGGCGGTCCATTCGTAAAAAAGTATGCCGGACAACAGCAGAAGGGTGCCTGCCACCATGTACCAGGAGCTGCGCAGCGCCAGCAGCCAACCGGCGGAGTTGAAGAAAGTTTCCGCTTTTCTGGCTTCCTGGAAGTTCAGGGGACGGGTGGAGTTTTTTTTGGGCGGGTCGATGCGGGGAGTGGGGGCTTCTTCACCGGATGGTGGTTGTGCATCGGGTTCGGCGAAGCGGGTGCGGATGATTTTCAGAAAGCCGTCGCTGATTTCGGAGAGTTCCAGGCGGATCACGGAGCGGTTGCGGGGGGCGTTTTCGTGAAGGATATTGAATTGAAAAAAGCCTGCATCGTGGAGAACGCGTAAGTCTTCCTTGATGTTGTGATAGGAACTTTGACGGATGGGGCAGGTGAATTTTCCCTGGTCGATTTCTGGTGAGATCAGATTCTTCCACAAGAAAGTGGTATTGCTTTTCAGGCCCTCGATGGCCTGAAGGTAGGGCGGAGGGATATCCGCGTTATCGGGTGGGTCCGTGGTCATGGATACATTCCTTATTGATGCGGACAAGGAAGCGTAATGTACAAACATATTCGGTTTAAAGCAATATATATGCCATTTTTAGTGAATTTTTTCGCCTGTTACCTGTCGGTCCACCCGTTTTGCGTGCCGTGACAGGAAGACAAAGAAAGCGTATCATCAAATAAGCCGAAACCCAACGCAATCCTTCAAGAAGCATTGGCGCTCCACAAAATCGTCAATATAATGATGGGCTGTTCCGGATTTCGGGGCATGGGGGGGAATGCAGCCACACAAACCTAATCAACAAGAAAAGGAGAAACGGTAAATGGCAACTCTGTTTTCCGCGGAATGGATGGCCCGCTTCCAGAGCGAATGGAACAACGAACCGGAACTGTCCGATGCGCTGGCCCATATCGGCTTCACTTCCACGATCGCCTATGGCATCGATGGCGAAGACGCCCCGCGCGGCGTGCTGGTGATCGAGAACGGCAAGGCCGTCAAGGGAGGCGCCTACGCGGGCGAAGAAGTGAACTGGGATCTGCGTGCCTCCGAGGAGAACTGGACCAAGTGGATGGAAAAGGGCATCGGCATGATGGGGCTGGGCATGGCCTACACCACCCGCAAGCTCAAGTTCGAGATTGGCGACTATGGCGCCATGATCAAGGATCCGCGCATGGCCAGCCCGTTCATCAAATCCTTCACCGTCATGGGAAGAGTCTGACCAGGGCATTTCGAGGACCCCCCCCTGTCGTGAGACCGGGGGGGTCTACCCAACCGTGATCACAAGGGACACACGCATGAACGTCAAGATCAAACAATTCACGCTGGTCGCCGCGCTCACCACCGGTCTCGCGGTCCCCGTTCCGGAGGTCATGGCACTCGAGGGGAGCGTCATCACGGTCGAAGCCGGGAGCATCGGCGCCACCACCACCCTGGGCGGGACCGTCGTCCCCTTCAAGGAGGTCAACTTTACCGCGCAGATGCCCGGACGGGTCGAATTCATCGCCGGCGTGGAAGGCGACTGGTTCAAGAGCGGAACGGTCCTGGTCGCCCTGGACAACGACGACCTGATCGCCATGCGTCGCTCGGCCCAGGCGGCCCTGGACTCCGCGGATGTCAACTGGAAAAACGCGCGCGTCCAGTATACCCGGCAGGTCTACAGCGGTTCGGATTACGGCGGCTCGGACAATACCGGCATGGGCATGCCGCGCATGATGGACTTCATGGTCACCCGGCCCATGTCCAGCATGATGGGCGTGGACAACCCGGAACTCTCCCGCCGCGCCAAGATTTACAACCAGGGCACCCAGATCGATCAGGCCCAGTTCGCCCGGCAGCAGGCCCTCGGCAAGCTCCAGGAACTGGAGGCCAAGTTGCGCGACACCAAATCCATCGCTCCCTTCTCCGGGGTGATCGTCTCCAAGCACATCGAGAAGGGCAACACCGTTCAGCCCGGCATGCCGCTGCTCACTTTCGCCGATACCAGGCATCTCCAGATCAAGGTGGATGTCCCGGCCAGACTGATGCCAGGCGTCCAGAAGGACATGATCATCCCGGCCAAGCTCGATGTCGGGGATACCAAGATCGAGACCAAGGTGGCCCAGATCTATCCCATGGCCGACTCCCAGCGCCATACCGTGACCGTCAAGCTCGATCTGCCCAAGGACGCGCCAGGGGGGCCGGGCATGTACGCCGAGGTGATGATCCCGGATGTCACCACGCCGGTAAAGAATCTCCCCATCATCCCCAAGGGGGCGGTCATCTGGCGCGGCAGTTTGCCCGCCGTGCTGGTGGTCGGGTCGGAACGGGGCGGTGAACCCCAGTTGCGCATGGTCCGTCTGGGTGGCTTCGTGGACGACAAGAGTGTCAGCGTGCTCTCCGGCCTGAGCGTCGGGGAGCGGATCATGGCCACGCCGCCCAGCAATCTGGCCTCGGATTGGAACGCATCCAGCGGCAAGACCAACGTATCGGGCATGGACAACCGACGTTGACCTCGCCCGGCAGCGCCCCGCCAAACGGGGCGCCTTTGTCGGGCCATTGCAACTCATCACAAGAGACGACCCGGAAACGCAGACCATGACCAGCTCAACGAACGACTCCCTGCCGCCGCCACCTGCCCCCACGGAGCCGCATCACAATCTCGGCGTGGCAGGCTCCATGGCCAAGGCCTTCATTCGCTCGCCTCTCTCCCCGCTGCTGCTGTTCGCCTGTCTGGCCATGGGGATCATGGGGCTGCTGCTCACCCCACGTCAGGAGGATCCGCAGATTTCCGTGCCCATGGTGGACGTGTTCGTCCATTATCCCGGCGCATCCGCAGATCAGGTGACCTCCCTGGTGACCGAACCCCTCGAACGCATCCTCAGCGAGATCAAGGGGGTCAAGCACGTCTATTCCAGCACGCTGCGCGGCCAGGCCATGGTGACCGTCGAGTTCGACGTGGGACAGGACATGGAGGCCTCCCTGGTCAAGCTGTACGACAAGCTGGAATCCAACATGAACGCCATCCCCCCGGATGTCGGCAAGCCGCTGGTGAAACCCAAGGCCGTGGACGATGTCCCGGTCATCAGCCTGACCTTGTGGTCCACCGACGTGGACGACTCGGCCTTGCGCATCCTGGCCATGGACGTGCTCCAGAAGATCAACGAGGTGGAGAACGCCAGCCAGGGATTCGTGGTCGGGGGTCGCGCCGAGCAGATCCGGGTCGAGGTCTCCCCGGAGCGGATGGCCGGCTTCGGCCTGAGCCTGGACCAGATCGCCCAGACCATCCGTACCGCCAACAGCGAGAAGGGGCTGGGGAGCGTGGAGTCTGCGGATCGGGGGTTCCAGGTCTATTCCGGTTCCTTCCTGAAGAATGCCCACGATGTGGCCCGCCTGATGGTGGGGACCCAGGGGGAGATGCCCATCCGGGTGCGTGACGTGGCCGATGTCTTCACCGGCCCGGAAGAGACCCAGCGCATGGTCACCTATACCACCGGCCCGGCCTATGGGGACAAGAAGGGGCCGAAGGCGGATCATGCCGCTGCGGTCACCATCGCCATGGCCAAGAAGAAGGGGGCCAACGGCGTCACCGTGGCCAACGAAGTCCTGGCGCGGGTCGAGGAGCTGAAGGGCCGTCTCATTCCCAACAACGTGCAGGTCGCGGTGACCCGCAACTACGGCGAGAGCGCCAACGAAAAGGTCAACGAACTGCTCTTCAAGCTGCTGGTCGCCACCATGGCCGTGACGCTGCTGATCTGGTACGCCCTGGGCCTGAAGCCGGCCACCGTGACCCTCATCGTCATCCCGGTGGTGATCCTGATGACGGTCTTTTCCGCCTTGCTCCTTGGCTACACCATCGACCGCGTCAGTCTCTTCGCCCTGATCTTCTCCATCGGCATCCTGGTGGACGACGCCATCGTGGTGGTGGAGAACATCTACCGACGCTGGCTTATGGAAGATAAATGTTGTCAGCTCATCTCCATCGACGCGGTGCGCGAGGTGGGCAATCCCACGATCCTGGCCACCTTCACCGTCATCGCGGCTTTGTTGCCCATGGGGTTCGTGCGCGGCATGATGGGTCCCTACATGCGACCGATCCCGGTGCTCGGTTCGGTGGCCATGCTCTTTTCGCTCTTCGCGGCCTTCATCTTCACGCCCTGGCTGGCCCAGCTCATCAAGCCGAGCATGCGTTCCCTGCACCACCACTCCCAGAAGGAGGCCCGTTCTTCCGAGCGGCTGGAGCGGTTCTACCGCTGGATCATCCCCACGCTGCTGGACAGCAAGGCCAAGGGGTATGGTTTTCTGTTCGCCCTGATCGGCTGCTTCTTTCTTTCCATGCTGCTCTTCTACACCACGGCGGTCACGGTCAAGATCCTGCCCCTGGACAACAAGCCGGAATTCAACGTGGTGATCAACCTCCCGGAAGGGACGGCCATGCCCAAGACCGCCAATCTGGCCAAACGGATGACCGATCTCCTCAAGGAGCAGATTCCCGAGGTGACGGCGCTCCAGACCTATGTCGGGACCGCCTCGCCGTTCAACTTCAACGGCATGGTGCGTCATTACTATCTGCGCCAGGACCCCTGGATGGCGGACATCCAGGTGCAGCTTCTGCACAAGTCCAAGCGCACGCGCAATAGCCATCAGATTGCCATTCAGGCCCGCCGGCTGCTGACCCCGCTGGCCCGCGAGACCGGGGCCAACGTCGAGGTGGTGGAGATGCCGCCTGGTCCGCCGGTGTTGCAATCCGTGGTCGCCGAGGTGACCGGTCCCGACGCCGCGACCCGGCGCAAGGTGGCCGCCGACCTGGTGGAGCTGTTCAAGAAATCTTCCTCCCTGGTGGATGTGGACTCCTACATGCGCGCCCCCTACGAGATCTGGCGCTTCGAGGTGGACACGGAAAAGGCGGTGCGGCGCGGGATTTCGGTGGATGCCATCAACCGCAACCTCGGCATGGCCATGGGTGGCGCCCAGTTGGGGGATGTCAAGCGTGGCAGCGTGCTGGAACCCACCTACATCGTCATTCAGGTCCCCATGGAGATCCGTTCGAACATCTCCAGCTTAAGCGATCTGCCGATCATGACCCCGACGGGCAAGACGGTCCCCCTGGGCGAACTGGGACGCTTCAGCAAGCAGCCGCAGGATCAGGCCAATTACCACAAGGACCTGCGCCCGGTGGAGTTTGTCACTGCCGAAGTGGAGGGACGGCTGGATGCCCCGATCTACGCCATGATGGACGTGGAGAAGATGCTGGAGAACTACACCGCTCCGGACGGGGTCACCATCAGCGGCGAGATGATGGGGCCGCCCAAGACCTATACCCGCTCCGGTTTCGAGTGGACCGGGGAGTGGACCATCACCTACGAGACCTTCCGTGACATGGGTCTGGCCTTCGGTGCGGCCCTGATCCTGATTTACATGCTGGTGGTTTGGGAGTTCGGCAACTTCATGCTGCCGGCTGTGATCATGGCCCCGATTCCATTGACCCTCCTGGGGATCATTCCCGGCCACTGGATCATGGGCGCCAATTTCACCGCCACCTCCATGATCGGTTTCATTGCCCTGGCGGGG
>JADGAR010000043.1:249-31532 GCA_015231915.1 Magnetococcales bacterium | reverse complement strand
GGTGGGGGCGGCGGTGCGGGGGTACGTGGAGCGGTATCATGCCCTGCCCGGCGACGATCCCCTGGCTGGCCAACGGTGGCCGGAGAGCCGTTCCGGCGACGGGGACGGGGTGCCGGGAGAGGGGGAGCGGGCCGCGTTTTGGCAGCATTTGCAGTTGTCCGGTTTGTTCGTGCGCAGGGGCGGGGGGCAGGAGATCGGTTTCGGGGTGTTGGGGTTGCGGGGGTTGGCGCTTTGTTTCACCGATCCTGCCGGGGAACTGGGCCGCCTTTACGACCTGGAGTTCGACGACGGCGAGGCCGGCTCGGGTCGGGTGCGTTCCGGGGGCGGGGTGGTCTGTTCCTCCTTGTGAAGCCGGGCGCCCGAGCGCAACAGGTGGTGCAGGAGGTAGGGGGAGAGCCAGAGCACGTGGTCGTCGAAACCCGCCGTGGCGGGGTCGTCCAGGGAGAAAATGGCGTCGTGGTTGGCGTTTTCCTGTTCTTGCGGCCCGTTGGGGCCGTGGGAGAGGAAGACCGCCGGGGTGGCATCGACGCCGAAGCGGACCTGCAGGCGGCCCAGCCGGTTGTCCGGCGTGCCGGAGGCCGCTTGGGTGAAGACGGGATCCACCGCATAGGTGTAGCGGTTGCCCCAGGGATCGAATCTGCCCACGCCCAAGGTTTCCCATGGCAAAACACCGATAATGGTGCGATCATGGCTTGTCGGTGGGGTGGCGCAACTGCCGTCCGGGAGGCGTGCCTCCCGGCCATCGCGGCCATCGGCGGGGCAGGGGAGCCGGCCATGCAGCAGGGCGTGACCGGAGAGGGCCAGTCGGATCTCTTCCAGGTCGGCATCGGCCTTGTGGCGCCGGGTCTGTTCCAGTTGCGTGGTCAAGGGTCCCAGGAGGCCGCCCAGGAGGAGGCCCAGCACGACCAGGACCATGGCCATCTCGATGAGGGTGAACCCGTTCGTTGTCTTCATGGGGGAGAACATGACGCGACGGGAGGGAAATGTCAAAGAAAATGACGAGGTGAGAGCATGATGACCCAGAAGGAGGTTGCCGCGTTGCGCCGTGCTGCGGACGAGGGGGATGTGGAGGCGCAGAATCGGCTGGGCGCGCTCCATCTGGAGGGGGAAGGTACGGTCCCGAAGGATGAGAAGGAGGCGATGCGCTGGTTTCGTCTGGCAGCGGAGCAGGGGCATGCGGTGGCCCAGCAGAATTTGGGACTGATGTATCACCAGGGTCGGGGGGTGCCGAAGAATGGTCCGCAGGCGGTGAAGTGGTTTCAGTTGGCTGCGGCGCAGGGGGCGGTCAATGCCATGTACAATCTGGGGGTGATGTACGAGTCCGGCAAGCTGGTGCCCGGTGACGACCGGGAGGCCGT
Organism: Magnetococcales bacterium; assembly: GCA_015231915.1. Classification (GTDB taxonomy): domain Bacteria; phylum Pseudomonadota; class Magnetococcia; order Magnetococcales; family Magnetaquicoccaceae; genus Magnetaquiglobus. The sequence goes on along the minus strand of JADGAR010000043.1, from coordinate 30,174 downwards.
GCAGTGGTTCCGTCTGGCGGCGGAGCAGGGGAACGCCCATGCCCGGATGCATTTGGGGATGTTGTATCACAAGGGCCGTGGTGTGACGCGGGACAACCAGGAGGCCCTCAAGTGGCTGAAGCTGGCGGCCAGGCAGGGGCTGGCGGCGGCGCAACATCAACTGGGTTTGCTTTACGAGGCGGCGCGGGATCACGTCAGGGCGGCGCAATGGTTGCGGCTGGCGGCGGACCAGGGATTGGCCGCAGCCCGTTACAACCTGTGCGTGTTGTACAGTGAGGGCAAGGGGGTGGAGCAGGACGACCGGGAGGCGGCCAGGTGGTGTCGTTTGGCGGCGGAGCAGGGGCATGCTGCGGCGCAGCTCACTCTGGGATCGATGTTTGCCCAGGGCAAGGGGGTTGGGGAGGATCACATTCAGGCCCACATGTGGCTGGAGTTGGCGGCAGGGCAGGGCAATGCCATTGCCGTGGAGCGTCTGGCCATTCTGGCCACGGCCATGAAGCCCGCGCAGGTGACTCAGGCCCAGGCCCGCGTCAAACAATGGAAGCCGTCAACCGGCTAAAAAAAAGGATCGAATCTTGCATTGTCATGGATCAGGTATCAGAACCGTGTTCCAAGGAGACGACCATGTCCATGCTATCCGACACCCACTTCCAGTCCGATCCGCGCACGACCAGTGGCCTGCACGCCAAAGCACTGCTGGAGGCCAACGAGGAGCGCATCAACGCCCTGCACAGCACCCTGCGGATGCTGGAACAGGAACGCAGCGAACTGTGCGGCAAGATGCAAAAGCCCGTCAGCCTGACCCCCAACGAACTCCTGTGGATCTTTCGTCCCGCCGTTCCCTTGACGGAGCAAGCCGTCGGCAATTATTGCTGATCCTTCTCGTAACTGGCAATAATTTTATGGCACAAGGTGAAAACCCCTTGTGCCATATTGCGTTGTGATGTATGATTGGTTGTTCATTATGCATCCCTTGCGCTTATGAGAAGAAAAAATGGACAACATTTTACCCGATGTCATCCGATTCGCCATCGAGGAGACCATTGCCGCTTTTTTCACCGAGGATATCGGCCTTGTGATCGGTCCGGCCCTCACCAAACCCATCGGTACCCCCTACGAACCGCCGGAGGCGGATGTGACGGCGGTCATCGGGTTCAGTGGCGCGATGGAAGGCGGGGTGCATCTGTCGGCGCCCTTGCATGCGGGGATCGGACTGGCGAGCGCCTTTTGCGGGGAAGAACTGACCACACTGGACGCCACCGTCAGGGATGGCCTGGGCGAGTTGGCCAACATCGTCGCCGGGGCCGTGAAGAGCCGCATCAGCGAGGAAATCTACCTCACGCCGCCGCATGTGATCTCCGGGACCAACTATGCCATCATGTACACGCGCTCCCTGAACAGCACGAAGTGTTATTTCAAGACCAATTTCGGGCCTTTTTTCGTGGAGGTCTTCTACAAGGACCTGTAGCAGGCGGTCTTGGCGGTGTTTGTCTGATCAACCCCTTGTGATCGCCACCCGATGTTCCACTCTGCCGACGAAATGAACTGCCAGCAATGCGGGACGCGGATCTCCCCGGTCGCGAAGTCGCGTTTTGCTGCGGGCAGCGCCGTGCTGTGCCCGCAATGCGCAACGCCGCTCATCGTCCACCGAAAAAAACCGGATCAGCCCCTCTCGGAACCGATGCGGGCCTATCTCGACTTCTGCCGGGAACGTCATCATACCCGCTGTCTGCCCGTCAACGCGCTGGGCATCCGCCGCTTCAAGCACTACCTGGCCATCCTGGGCGCGTCTGTCCGCAATGTCACCTCTGGCGAGATCCGCCAGTTCCTGCAATGGATCGAGGAGACCGAAGGGAAGGAAAGCCGGCACGGCTTCGAGACCAATCTGCGGGATTTCTTCCTGGCCATGGCCGAAAAAAAGATCCGCCCGCGCAATCCGCTGCCGGGATCACCCGCAAACGTGACCCCCGAACTCCCGGAGGATCTCTCCGAGGAACTGCAACTCTTCGTCGAGCATCAACGGGAAAAAGGCTACACCAATACCCTTGCTGCCGATATCCGCCGCCTTCAGCAGTTGGAAGCGTATCTCGGGCACGCCGGAAAACGGCTGCGGGATGCCGGAGAGGAGGAACTGAACGCCTTCATGGCCGAAATCGACCGCCGACTTACCCTGAAACAGGCCTGCGGATACGCCTTGACCCTCCACGACTGCTTCGATCTGCTGGTGCAAAAGGGCCTGATGAGCACCAATCCGGAAACCGCCGATTTCCCGCAACGCCAGGAGATGCTGGACCTCATCCTCTACTCCGAAGAGAGTGATCTGTCCAGCGATCCCGCGTTTGCGAAACTGCGTGACCAAAACCTCCGACAACGCCGCCTGCAACGCCTGTTCGTTGCCCTGTTCGGCATCATGCTCGGGTTCGCCGTGCTGGCGCTCGCCATCATCAAACGCCATGAAATCAGTCAACTGGCCAAGGGGATCGTGACGACCACGCGCCCCGCCACAAAAACGACACCCCCGCCAGCCCCGCCCCGGGAAACCCCAGATACGGCAACGGTCGCGCCAGTCATGCCACCCCCCGCCCCGGCAACCTTACCCGAACCACCCACACCCCAGCCACAACCAGGCCAGCCGGTTGCCCCGCCCCCTGCACCGCCCCCGCGCAAGGGGTGCCAGGAAGGGGATTGCCGCAATGGCATGGGGAGATTTCTTTATGACGACGGCAGTCTCTACATCGGCGGCTGGCGCAACGGCAGGCGTGATGGCGCAGGCGAAATGCGCTTTCCCTCCGGGGGGGGCTATCATGGCGTTTGGCAACAGGGTAAACTGACGCGTATCGACCACCATGCCAAACCCGATCCACTGCGGCAGACGCCGTCTCGAGGGACCCCGGAATGATTCGTTTGCTGATTTTTGCGGCCATTCTGGCCGCCATCGTCTGGGTGATCGCGCAAAGACGCGGCATGCGCCTCACCTTGACCCCATTGGGCAGGAACGCGCTGCTTCTGGCCGCCCGCCACCTGTTGCGGCTGTTGATGCGCCGGATCGGTCTGTGAGGAGCTACGAACCCGACCGACCCATGGCAGAGTAGGCGCTTCTGGCCAGTTCGGTACGGTAGTGTCCGTTGAGGGGTTGGGAAAGATAATTGAAAAAGAACGGATTCGTGGCAGGCTGCCCCAGGAACGCCACCGGTTCGGTCGGATTTGCTTCCGACTCCTCGGCAGGAGACGATTCCGCCTCGCGACCAGGGGCGAGCATCTCTTGCAACAGACGGTCGAATTCTGGCGGACGGGGCTTGAAGCCGTTGGTTTGCGTGGTTTTGCGCCACGGCAGACCCGGCTGGGCCTCGTCGAGGGGGGAGACCGCCGCCTGCATGGGCGACCGCAGATTCAGCAGGCTGGCCTGAAACGCACCCAACCCGTTCACTCCGATTTCCGACACGGCTTTTCTCCTGTCAAAAAAACGACATCATCGATACGGCCTTGGGAGCCGTATGGGAGAAAAAGCAGTTCCCGTGCCGGGAGTCACAACTCCTTGGCAACGGCCATGCGGTAGTGATTCAGCAATTCGTTGGCAAATGCTTCCAGGGTGATTCCCTGCAGAGAGATATAATTCTTGACGTTGCGCTTGACGATCTCGAAATTGCCGGTCCTGGCCAGAAGAACGTAATAAAGCACGAGAAGAGAGGATCCCTTGTGAATGAATTCCAGGGCGGTACGGGAGGTGTTGCCGAAGATGTTCTTCATCAACGAAAGGATGATCGCCTTGTTGCCCGCCAACTCCTCGCGCAAACGCTCCTCATCGTCCACCCGGATGCGCAGGAAGACATCCGTCAAAGAAACGACGAAGCTCTCCCGGTAGACCAGCCTGGTCTCGTAATGATCCGCAATGGCCCGGTCCAACTCCCGGATCAGGGGATCGTTCAGGATAAAGATCTCCAATTTCTTGACGAAGAAAATCCGACGGCGCTCGTCGATGCGCGTCTCTTCCTGAAAAGCGGGAGGCGCTTCCTCCGGGGGGGGCTGGGCAACGGCGGTCTGGACGGGGGGTGGGGTGGAGCTTTCGGGAAGACCGAACGCCACCACATTGGTTTGGGGTTGGGCCATGCCGGCCTGGCTCATGATCTGCTCCTTGATCCGTACCAGCTCGTCATCCGCCATCTTGAGCAGAAAGGAGATCTGCGCCAGCTTCTGGAGATTGTGGCCAGGAACCTTGGCCCGGTTGATCATCAGGTCGAAGATCTCCCGCATCTCGGACCAGGAGTGCTGCAATACGGTGCGGATCTCCAGACGGGCGCGGATGGAGGCGAAACGCTGATATTCCAGACGCTCGTAATATTCCGGCAGGAACTGGATGGCGAAACGGCGTGTCAAAATGCCGAACTGTTCCCCACCGCCTTCCCGTGCCGCATCTTCCTCCTGGACCTCGTTCAGCACGAATGCCGTCCGAATCAGGGCAATGGCCGATTCCACGTCACTGTTGAAATAGACCACCACCCGCACCGAGATGACATTGCCCAGATCCTTCAAATGATTGTAGAACCCGCCCCGTTCCATCAGGATCTTCTTCAGGCTCCCTCTGGACATGAGTTCGCCATTGATGGTGCTGATCGGTAATGTGGTACGGTTAAAAACCTCGCCAAGAGTGATCAACAAACGTTCGTGGTAGGATTTGTACAAATCAAAGTTATCATCGTATTGGTCAAGAATTGTACTGATATTCTGGGCATGCAGCAGCGGGTTGCTGGGCGTCAAAGGCGAAATATTCATGAGAAAATTACCGGCTCCGTCTGTAACCAGGTCTGTTCCAGTCGATGGATCCGAGGTGCAAGGCAAGTACCGTGCCGCACCGCAACATCACTCCACAACCTCGAAGACGCGTATCGCCTCCTCCCTGGACCTGATGAAACCCGTGGGCCGGGTGGCGACCAGAGTCTGAATCAGGGCAAACGTGGTTTCGGAAATGATCACCGCTCCCGGGGGGGCCACCTCCTTGACCTGACGCGCGAGATCGATGCTCTCGCCGATGAGGATGATCCGACAGCCATGCCGAGGCATCGCGTCCAGGGCACCAACCACCAGATGACCCGAATGAATGCCGGTTTGCAGACGCAGGTCGGCATCGACCTGACGCCGCAACTCCGGCATCGCCATGTGCAGCGCCCTGGCGCACTCGATGGCCCGCATGGCGCCCTGATCCTGATTGCCGAAGGAGATCACCAAACGATCTTCCAGGATCTTGTCCACCTGCAGGCTCATCTTTTCCAACACTTCCATCATGGTGAAAAAATAACGATTCAATAGACGCATCAAGGCTTTTGGGTCCAATCGCGACGCCAGGGCGCGAAAATCCGCCAAGCCGGCAAACAGCACGGTGCGGAATTGATCCCCGGCGAGGGTCAACTCCCCGCTCCCATCCTCCCGGCTCCAGGCCGCGCTCTGTTCCGGGAAATAATACTCCATGTGATGCCTTTGTCTCTCCAGACGCCCCATGGCCAGCACCCGCTCCACCTCGGCCAGGAAACGGTCGGCCTGGAAGGGTTTGGTCAGAAAGGCCTGCACACCCAAAGACTTGACCCGTACCTCGTCGGCCTTGGTATCCCGTGCAGTGACGAAAATGATCGGGATGGCCTGTGCGGCGGAGGGTTCCTGACGGATTTTCATGCACAGTTCCAGTCCGTCCATGTGCGGCATGTCGTAGTCGGTGACCAGCAACTGAAACGGCCTGGCCTTGAGTTTCGCCAAGGCCGCCACCCCGTGCTCCGCGGTTTCGGCATGGAATCCGTGCGAACGCAACGCCGTGAGGATCATGCCGCGAATCACCGGGGCATCGTCCACCACCAGAATCTGCTCGGGGCGCTGGTTGTCCAGCGACCCGCCGCTCTTCAAGAGGCGCCTGACGCGGGTGATGAGTTCCTGAATCACCACGGGTTTGGTCACATAGTCGTCGGCGCCCGCCTCGAAGCCGCGCGCCACGGCCTCGGCGGTGTCCAGGGAGGTCAGCAACAGGAACGGAATGTCCTCGGAGCGGGTGGAGCGCAGGGATTTGCACAGGGCGATGCCATCCATTTCCGGCATCTCCCAGTCGGAAATGACCAGATCGATCCGCCCGTCCCGCTCATCGATGATCTCCATGGCCTCCCGACCGTCATAGGCCTCCAGGAGTTCGAATCCCTCCTCCTTGAGATGCGGGACCACCGCCGCATGCAACAGGTGGCTGTCGTCCACGTACAGGATGACCGGCCTTCTGGCGGAGGCGAAATAATGCAAAGTTTCCCGCACGTCGGAGGCGGAAAAGGGCATGGTCAGGAAACGGTCGGCCCGATGTTCGATGGCCTGCTCCCGCACCCTGGGATTGGAGGAGAGAAACACGATGCGCGTCATGGCCAGCAAAGGCTCCGCGCGGATGCGGTCGCAGATCTCCAGTCCGTTGGCGTGCTTGAGTTCGGTGCGCAGAAAGAGGATATCCGGAGCCAGTTCCAGGATGGAACCGAAAAAATCCGTCTTGTCGGATTGCAGGATCGTCACCTCGAAGCCATGACCCTGCAGCGTCCCCTTGAGCATCAGGTTGACGGTGCCGGAATCGGTCAGCAGCATGGCCGTTTTTTCCGCATTGTTCATGGCAAACCCACCTCCACAGGGCAGATCAACGAATGCGCATGCCGGGCTGCGCGCCACTCTCCGGGGTCAGGAGATAAAGATCCCCACCACCCGGTCCGGCTGCCAGGACCATCCCTTCCGACACCCCGAACCGCATCTTGCGTGGTTGCAGATTGGCGACCATGACCGTCAGGCGACCGGACAGGCTTTCCGGGGCGTAAGCGGCGCGAATCCCGGCAAAAACCGTCCGCTTGCCCAGTTCGCCCACATCCAGCGTCAGTCGCAGGAGCTTGTCGGCCCCGGCGACCGCTTCGGCGCTTTCGATGCGGGCCACCCGCAGATCCATCCTGGCGAAGGTCTCGATATCGATCGGTTCGGCGACCGGTTCGGTCACGAACGAGGCGGCTCGGACAGGGGCAGGGGAGGGGGCGGGGGCAGGGGCAGGGACGACCACGGACGGTGCCGACACATGCAGCAGAGATTCCGCTTTTTTGGGGTCCACCCGTACCGCCAAATGGAGAAATTCTCCGATGGTGTGGGCACACAAGGGGGCGGCGGCCTGCTCCAGGGCAAAAGGGGGAATGCGCAGGAACTCCCGGCTCCGTTCCGCCATCACCGGCAGCACGGGCTGCAAATAGAGCATCAGCAGGCGAAACAGGTTGAGGGCGATGGTGCAGGTGGCATGGAGTTCTTCCAGGCGTGCGGGATCCTTGGCCAGATTCCAGGGGGCTTGCGCCTCCACGAAACGGTTGGCCTGGTCGGCCAGGGTCATGATGATCCGCATGGCCCTGGAAAAGTCGCGGGAGTCGTACAGATCGGCGATCTCGACCCCGGCCACCACGAAGCGCTGGTGCAGGCCGCCATCGTCGGGATAGACCTCGGCGAGCCGTCCCTGGAAGCGTTTGTGGATGAAACCGGCGGTGCGCGAGGCGATGTTGACCACCTTGCCCACCAGATCGCTGTTGACCCGCAGTACGAAATCCTCCAGGTTCAGATCCAGATCGTCCACCCGCGGGGTCAGCTTGCCGGCATAATAATAGCGCAGATATTCGGGATCGAGTCCCTGTTCCAGGTAGTCCCGCGCCGTGATGAACGTGCCCCTGGATTTGGACATCTTTTGGCCGTTGACCGTCAGAAAGCCATGGGTGAAGACCGCTGTCGGCGGGCGAAAGCCCGCGCCATGCAGCATGGCTGGCCAGAAAAGCGTATGAAAATAAAGGATATCCTTGCCAATGAAATGATAGACTTCCGTCCCCTCCGCCCGGCGCCAGTAGGCGTCGAAATCGCCACCATGCCGTTTGCACCACTCCCAGTGCGACGCCATGTAGCCCACCGGGGCATCCAGCCAGACATAAAAATACTTGCCTGGGGCATCGGGAATCTCGAATCCGAAATAAGGGCCATCCCGGGAGATGTCCCAGTCCTGCAACCCCGCCGTGAACCACTCGTCCAGCTTGTTGGCCATTTCGGTCTGCACGGCGCCGGAACGGGTCCACTGCTTGAGGAAGGTCTCGAACTCGGAAAGCCTGAAGAAATAATGCTCGGATTCCCGTTCCACCGGCGGCGCGCCGCACAGCGCGCAGACCGGATGATGCAGATCCAGCGGCGAATAGGTCCGGGAACAGACCTCGCAGGCATCGCCGTACTGTCCTTCGGCCCCGCATGTGGGACAGGCGCCCCGGATGAAACGGTCCGGCAGGAACATCTGGTCGTGCTCGCAATAGGCCTGCCGCACGGTGCTGGTGCGTATATGGCCGTTTTCCCTGTTTTTTTTGTAAATTTCCTCGGACAGGATCCGGTTTTCCTCGGAATTGGTGCTGTAATAATTGTCGAATGCGATGTGAAAGCCCTGGAAGTCCGCCAGATGCTCCCGGTGCATCCGTTCCACCAGTGCTTCCGGGGAGATGCCTTCGTTGCGGGCACGGATCATCACCGGGGTGCCATGGGTATCGTCGGCACAGAAATAATGGCACTCGTTGCCGCGCAGTTTCTGGAAACGGACCCAGATGTCGGTCTGAATGGTTTCCACCAGGTGACCCAGATGAATCTGGCCGTTGGCGTAAGGCAAGGCACTGGTGACGAGAATGCGACGCATGCGACGACAAGCCTTTCGAAAGGATGATTCATGAATGTCTCTTTATAGAGTTACATGAATAACGCATTTTACCTTGCCGTGCAATCCATCATGATCGATCCGGGTATCAATTCCCAATTCCCGCGCCATCTGATTTAACATAATATACATTATGCGACTTTTGTTCGAATGCAGGGGGGGAATTTCACCCACCCTCGCGACAAAGCATATGCAAACCCGCTTTGCTGAATTATAATGGAACATCCAGGATCCACCCCCCAATCAGCGGCAATTGAGGATATCTCAACAGTGAACGATGAGAGCGACCAAAGCCCGAAAGACCGTATCTTCGACCTGCGCGACGGAGACGAATCGATCACGGACATCCTGCAGCGCATCGAACGCCTGAACGCCATCGGCATCGCCCTCTCCGCAGAACGGGATGTCAACCGCCTCCTGGAGATCATCCTGCTGGGCGCCAAGGAACTCACCAACGCCGACGCCGGCACCATGTACAGCGTCACGGAACGCAAAACCCTCAAATTCGAAATCCTGCGCACCGATTCCCTGGGCATCGCCATGGGTGGCACCACTGGCGTCACCATCAATTTTCCCGAGCTGCCCCTTTACAAAGACGGCGAACCCAATCTCCAGATGATCGCCGCCTTCGCCGCCCTCACCGAAACCACGGTCAACATCCCGGACGCCTACGAGGCGGAAGGATTCGATTTTTCCGGCACCCGCGCCTTCGACCAGAAGACCCATTACCGCTCCAAATCCTTCCTGACCGTGCCCCTGAAGAACCACGAAAACCAGATCATCGGCGTGCTGCAGCTCATCAATGCCAAAAACACCAAAACCAAGGAAATCGTCACCTTCTCCCCGCAAAGCCAAAACCTGGCGGAGTCCCTGGCCTCCCAGGCCGCCATCGCCCTGACCAACCAAAAATTGATCAGCGATCTCAAGGCCCTGTTCGAATCGTTCATCCAGGCCATCGCCTCGGCAATCGACGACAAATCCCCCTATACCGGCGGTCACTGCCACCGGGTGCCGGTCCTGGCGGAAATGCTCGGCCACGGCGTCAACGATGCCAACACCGGGGCCTTCCAGGACGTCCGCTTCACGGACGACGAAATGTACGAACTGAAGATCGCCTCCTGGCTGCACGACTGCGGCAAGGTGGTCACCCCCACGGAAGTGGTGGACAAGGCCACCAAACTGGAAACCATCTTCGATCGCGTCAACCTGCTCGACAGCCGCTTCGAGGTCCTGAAACGGGATGTGGAGATCGGTTTTCTCCAACAAAAGATCGCCCTGCTGGAATCCGGCGCCCAGGCCCGCATCCCCGCCCTCGAGGAGGAGTTGCGCCAGGAACTCCTCAAAATCGACGCGGATCGGGAATTCATCCGGGAAACCAACATCGGCGGCGAATTCATGTCCCCGGAGCGGCAGGACCGGATCCGCGCTATCGCCAAATACCGCTTCATCGACAGCAAGGGAGAGGAACGCCCGTTGCTCACCGACAACGAAATCTACAATCTCAATATCCCCAGGGGGACCATCAACCCGGAAGAACGGGAAATCATCAACAACCATGTCGCAGCCACCATCAAAATGCTGGATGCCATCCCCTTCCCCAAACACCTCAAACGGGTGCCGGAAATCGCTGGCGGGCATCACGAACAAATGAATGGCAAGGGATACCCCAAAGGTCTGACAGGCGCACAGATGTCCCTGCAAGCCCGCATGGTGGCCATCGCCGACGTGTTCGAAGCGCTAACGGCCAGGGACCGGCCCTACAAGAAAGGCAAAACCTTGTCCGCATCCTTGCAGATTCTCGGCTTCATGATGAAAGACGGACATATCGATCCCGATCTTTTCAAACTCTTCATCGATAAGCGGATCTATCTGGAGTATGCCCAGGAATATCTGGCCCCGGAACAAATCGATGAGGTGATCCTGGAAAAGATTCCCGGCTATGTGCCTTGAGCCGGGGTGAGGATCGTCCGTGTTTCCCTTGCAGATCATGCGCCTTTTGGCCAGTCTGGGCGTAACGTTGCTCTTCTTTCTGCATGCGGTGCATGTCATCGAATTGCCGTGGCTGGCGCGACTGGAGCACCTCGCCTACGACACACGCATCAAAATGACGATGCCCGAAACCAAGGATTCACGCATCGTCATCGTGGCGCTGGATGAAAAAAGCCTGGCCAAGGTCGGACATTGGCCCTGGGGACGCCACCATCTGGCCCAGTTGACCAACATCCTGTTCGATCATTATCGCATTCTGGCACTGGGTTTCGACGTGGTGTTCGCGGAACCGGATCAAAGCTCCGGATTGCCGGTCTTGGAGGAACTGGCCGGGGGAAAACTGGCGGGGAATCAGGCCTTCCTGAGCGAACTCAACAGGCTGCGCCCCAATCTGGACCGGGATGACCGGTTTGCCAGAAGCCTGCGTGGCCGACCGGTCATCCTGGGCCATTATTTCAAGGCGAGCGTGGATCCCAAACTGGCGGTCTCCGGAGTGACGCCGGACCCGGTGATCACCCTGGAAGAACTGGGACGTGGCAACATTCCGTTCGTCAAGGCAGCCGGCCTGGGGGGCAACATCCCCCATCTGCAAAGGGCAGCCCAGAACGGAGGCTTCTTCGACAACCCCCTGGTGGACGCGGATGGCGTCAATCGCCGTATCCCGCTGTTGCAGGAATATCAGGGCAAAATCTATCAATCCCTGCCGCTGGGCCTGGTGCGGATCGTGCTGGGCGATCCTCCCATCACGCTGGGTATCACCCCGTCGGCCAAAACCCCCAAGGAGGTGGAGACCGGACTGGAATGGCTGGGGCTTGGCCCCCATCACATCCCGGTGGACGAACGCGCCGCCATCCTGATCCCCTTTCGCGGCAGGAAGGGAAGCTTTCCCTATGTCTCGGCCAGCGACATCCTCGACAAGAGCGCCGATGCCTCGTTGTTGACCGATGCCATCGTGCTGGTGGGTGCAACGGCACCCGGCATGGGGGATTTTCACTCCACCCCGGTACACAACATCTTTCCCGGGGTGGAAATGCATGCCAACATCATCGGCGGCATCCTGGACGGGACCATCAAGCGGCGTTCCACCCACGCCGTGACCATCGAGGCGTTCTACTTTCTGGTCATCGCCATCGCCTTCATCCTCCTGATGCCCCATCTTTCCCAGGCGTGGGGTTTCTATCTGTCCATCCTGATCGTCCTGCTGATCGTCTGGAGCAACGCCATCTTCTGGCGCCGGACCGATATGGTCATCCCGCTGGTGACCCCCCTGATGTTGACCCTGCTGCTGTTCCTGCTGCATCACGCCTTCGCCCACTTCGTGGTGGCCCGGCACAAATCGCACCTGATCCGCCTGTTCGGCCAGAACATCCCGCCAGCACAAATCGAGGAGATGCATCAGCACGAAATCACGGTGAACGTGACCGGAGAAAGGCGGGAGATGACGGTGATGATGGTCAATATCCGGGGATTCGCCCAGGTGGCCGAAGAGATGGAACCACGCGAGGCGGTGCTCCTGCTCAACAGCTACCTGAACCGCATGACCGCCCTGATCCACGACAACCACGGAGCAGTGGACCGCTATATGGGGGATATCATCATGGCCTTCTGGGGCGCGCCCCTGGAAAATCCCCGCCACGCCCGCCATGCCATGCAGACTGCCCTGCTCATTCAACAGGCCATGAACGACCTCAAGGACGAATTCAGCGCCCAGGGGTGGCCACAACTGAAAATCGGTATCGGCATCAATACCGGTCCCATGTGCCTGGGCAATCTGGGTTCCGAATTCCGCATGGCCTATTCGGTGGTGGGAGAGAGCGTCAACATGGTGGATCGCCTGGAAATTCTGACCAAACAGTACGGCGTGACCATCATCGTCGGCGAGGCGACCCGCAAGGCGCTGCCGGAGGTCATCTTTCGGGAACTGGATCGCATTCGCATCAAGGGCAGGAACCAGGCGATCTCCCTGTACGAACCGGTCGGATTCGTCGATGCCGTGGGCGGGGAAACACGCAAGGAGGTGGATGCCTATCACAAGGCCGTCGCCCTCTATCGCGGTCGACGCTGGGAAGAGGCGGCGCAACGGTTCCAACTGCTCCAGCAGCGGGACCCGGAACGGATGATCCACGATATTTACTTGAGCCGCATCCAGTATCTGCTCAAACACCCGCCCCAGGAGAAATGGGACGGGGTGCATACGCCGCAGTTGTCCAGGTGATGCCTTACGGCGCAAAGACCTCTTCCAGGGACCGGGCATCCACAAACCGGATGCTCCACTCCTCCAGGGCTTGGCAGGGCGCCGTGGCGATCCTTGCGCTGGCCCAGGTCGGGACAGAACCGAAACGGCGTTGCAATTGGCGCATCAGCGTTGCGGCCCTGCCCTTCTGCTCGCCGATCTTTTCCCCCTCGAGCATCCCCGCGCCCCAGGTGGACTCCACCATGCTGGCCTGGAAATGCAGGTCCTCCTGATAGCGTTCGTAGGCACGCCGTTCCTCTTCCGGGAGTTGCAGGATATCCAGCAGCGCCTTGGCTTTTTGCAGACCGCGCGCGGTGAAATCCTCGCGAATCTCGCCGGTTTTCAGAAAATAGATCCATTCGTCCAAAGAGTTGCGGGCCACTTCATCGAAGCGCTTGACCCGGATCAGATAGAATTCCGGAAAAATCTCCTGAATGGATTGACGGTGGAACAACCCTTTCTGACCTTCGTTGAGTTGCAGTTCGTCGTTGGTGTGCAGACCTCTGAATGAGGTCGTGCCATGGTAAATATAGTCCGCCCCGCAACCGAGATCGAAATAGAGGATGCTGATGGAAATCACCTTCGGAACCCGTGAATAGGTGTCCCCTTCCGCCAGATGTTCCGTGACGGTTTTGGATGCCGCATAGACAAGGCGTTGCAAATAATCATATTCTCGTTCGTATTGCAACTCGATCAGGATCAGCTCGTTGTTGCTGTTCTTGACTTTCATGTCAACCCGATTGTACTTGTCGAGATGATTTTCTTTATTGCCTTCGCCCTCGAGAATTTCGACGATTTTGATATCCGTCATGAGCAATTCGCTCAGCAAGCCTTCCAGCACCTCAAAATTGGCCTTGCTGCGCAGAAGCCGTTTCAAGGCCCAGTCAAAGCGGATCAGACGGCGCGGTTTCATGACCCTGTCTCCCCCCCACTAGCCCAGCGCGTCCCGATAGCGCACCCGGAACTTCACGCCCAACCCCTCGGCGATCCGTCGGCAGGCATCGACATCCACCCCAGGCACCCCCTGAATGGCAGTGGCCGTCACATCCGGGACATGGGCCGCAACCGCTCGCAGAAAATCCAACACTGCCGGATAGGAACCCTTCATGCCCGGCTGGCAGATCCGGTTGTAGGTCACTTCGTCCTGGGCGTTCAGGGAGACGGAAACCGCGTCGATCAACCCGCGCAACCGGGGGGTGACATCCATGCCGTACACCCGGTTGGCCAGGCCGTCGGTGTTGATGCGCACCCGAATCGCACGTTGTTCCTTGACCTTGCGTGCCACCTCCAGCAGGACCTCCAACCGCAGGGTAGGCTCGCCGAAACCGCAGAATACGATCTCCTCGTGGCCGGAAAAATCCCCCATGGCCGCCAGCACCTCGTTGGCAGTGGGGTGCCGCGGCAAGGTCAGATCGTAATCATGCACCCGTGGACCCGCGCTCCATTTGGGGCAAAAGGTGCAGCGCAAGGTGCAGGCCCTGGTGATGTTCAGATAAAGCCCACGACCGATGGGATAGGCCAGCAATGGCGCCTCGCTCCCCGGCTGGAGACGCGGTACAGCGCCCCCCACCCGGAACAGCCGGCAATGGTTCTCGGTGATGATCCGGGCGATCTCTTCCAGAGGCCGGTCGAGCAGAGTGGCCATGAACTCGGCGATGTGACGGACATAAGCCGGTTCGTTGCGTTTGCCCCGCACGGGCACCGGCGCCAGATAGGGGGCGTCGGTCTCGATGAGCAGACGCTCCAGAGGCATCCAGCGGACGATCTCCTGCAACGCGCTGGCCGTGCGAAAAGTCACGATACCGGAAAAGGAGAGATAAAACCCCTGATCCAATGCCCAGCGGGCCATGGCCTCCGTGCCGGTAAAACAGTGCAGCACCCCGCCGCAGGCAACAGCCCCCTCCTCGCTCATCACCCTGCGGGTGGCCTCTTCGGCCTCGCGGGTGTGGATCACCAAAGGCAATCCCGCCTCCCTGGCCGCCCGAATCTGTCGCCGGAAGACCCCTTCCTGGACCCCGGGGGGGGAGAATTCATAATGAAAATCCAGGCCGGTCTCCCCCACCGCCACCACATCCGCGTGCCGGCACAGGGCCACGATCTCCTCCACCTTCACATCGGCGAACTCGGCGGCATAATGGGGGTGAATCCCAGCCGAGACGTGAATACCGGGATGGCCGGCAAATTGCGCCAACAAAGGCTCCACGTCGGTGGGCCGGGTGGCGATGGAATTGATCCACGCCACGCCGTTTTCCTCCGCCCGTTGCAAAACCGCCTCCAGATCCTCCTGAAAATCCGGAAAATTCAAATGAGCATGACTGTCCGCCAGACGAATCATTCCTCGCCCCCTCCTCCCTGCGCCCCCTCGCCTCCCCCTTCCCCGCCCCGTCGCGACCCGGAACGACGTCTCCGGCGACGTGGGGTTCCAGCCGGACGCGGGGCGACGGCATCACCTTCCGTCCCCTCCCCTTCGCTCCGTTCCCGTACCGGTTGCTCCCCGCTCTGCGCTGCGGGTGCCGCTCCGACCACACCCGGCGGCTTGTTCCCCGCGCTTCTGCGCCGCCGGCGCGGGCGCTTGGAGGCGGACTCCGCTGCCCCCTCCTCTTCCGGGAGCAGCGCGACCAGTGCGGAAACCGGCGCTTTTTTGACCGCTTCCCTGGCGACAGCGGGAGGAGACGGCGGCGCGCCCGCTGAGGGCTTGCCGGTGCTCCGCTTCGGCTTGACGACCGGTCTGGGAGGCGGCGCATCCTGACGCTCCCCCCGCTCCTCTCCCTCCTCCTCCGGTGCACCAGCGGTGGGGGTAACTCCGGTCAATCGTTCCACCGGCATCCGTTCGCTGACCCCCTCCCCGAACAGCAGTTCCACCTCCCCCAGCAAGGGAAAAACGGCCCGCACCATACCCTCGCGCCCGTCCGGAAGGGTCACCCGGCTCTTGACCTTGGGCAGACCCTTGCGCAATTCGAGATAGACATCGTTTTCATAGGCCAGACAACACATCAAACGGCCACATACCCCGGAAATCCCTTCCGGCGTCAGGGAGAGGTCCTGGTTCTTGGCCATGCGCACGGAAACCGGATGAAACCGGGTGAGGAATTCCGAACAACACAACACTTTGCCGCAACACCCCAGACCGCACAACAATTTACTTTCGTCCCGCACCCCCACGTGACGCATCTCCACCCGCGCCTTCAACTCGGAGGACAACTGTCGCACCAGTTCCCGAAAATCGACCCGCGCCTCGGAAGTGAAATGGATCACCACACGCGCGCCACCCGAGTGACAGGTGATTTTGGAAAGCTTCATGGACAAACCGAGCGCACGGATCCTCTCCCGGCACAACAGCCTGGCCTTGTTCTCCAGTTCCTGGTTGGTGGCCAGGAGATTGCGATCCTTTTCCGTCAACCGCCGGATCACCTTGCGAATGGGACCCGGAAACGGCTCGGCGGTCAGGGTGAAGAGATGCAATACCTGCCCGATCACCTCGCCATCGCGAATCTGTACCACCACCTGATCCCCGACGACAATTTGCGGCAGATCGGTATGCACCCGATAGACCATGCAGGAATCGGGAATCCGCACGCCAATCAGGCGCTTCCCGGCAGGTCCCGTTTGTGTTGGTTTGACCGTTTCCATCAAAATGCCGCTCCTTGCATCCGCGCCAGACGAATCAGGATCGCCTCCAGAGTCAAACGGGGATTGAGATTGAAAATGGCAAGCTCGCGCAGCAACCTGACAACCTGCGAGGAGGCTTCCAGCATGGCCTCCACCTCCGAGCGACGCTCCTCGCCTTGAAGAATGATAACACGAATCCGTTCCGCAAACCACGTCTCCAGAAGCGGCCCCACCAGATCGAAGCGATCCTCGTGGCTCCAATGGGCGCTCAATTCCAGCACCTCCCACAACCCCAATGCGGGCAGGCCCGCCAGCGCATGCAGAAACTCCCGCCTGGCCGCCATGCTCCCCTGGCCGCTCAAACGCAACGCCTCGCCCGCACTGCCCCCCGCCAGGCGCACCGCCTCCCGGCGCTCGCCCAGGGGGATCGCCGGTGCGACCTGGTCCAGAATGGCCAGGATCGTCTCGTCATCCAGCAGCGTGAACCGTTCCTGCCGGCAGCGGGAGCGGATGGTGGGCAGCAGACTACCGGGCTGGCTGGTGATCAGAATCAGCATGGACCCTGGAGGAGGTTCCTCGAGCGTCTTGAGCATGGCATTCGCCGAGGCCTCGTTCATCAGCGCGGCATCGTCCACGATGGCCACCTTCCAGGCCCCTTCCAGCGGGGAAAAGGCCATGAAGCGGATCAGATCCCGCACCTGTTCCACGGCAATGCGGGTTTTTTTTTCCTGGACCGACAGAATTTGCAGATCCGGATGGATGGCTGCAGCGCACTTGCGGCAGGAGGGACACCCCCCGCACCCCGCCATCCCGCCGTCGCCGGCCACGACCGGCGCCGGGCAGAACAGACACTGCGCCAAGGCCATGGCCACCTGCCGCTTGCCCACCCCCTCCGGCCCGTGAAACAGCCAGGCATGACCCGGACGACCCGTGGCCAACAGGCCCCGCATCCGGCCCACGATCTCGCCGTGCCCCCGAATGGTGTCGAACAGCGATGCGGTCATGACCAGAACCCCTCCCAAATCGCCTCGGCCACCGGTTCCACCGCACCGGTCGCGTCGATCACCCGGAAACGCCCCGGCTGGGAGGCCGCCATCTGCAGAAAACCGGCCCGCACCCGTTGATGAAAGGATAATTGTTCTTGTTCAAAACGGTTCTCCCCACCGGTTCCCCGGCCTGCCCGCGCCAATCCGACCAAAGGATCGATGTCCAGCAGCAAGGTCCGCTCCGGGAGCAGATCCCCCAGGACGAACCGGTTGAGCTGCGCCAGCCACTCCGGATCCATCGCCCGGCCATATCCCTGATAGGCCAAAGTGCTGTCGGCGAATCGGTCGCACAGCACCACCTCGCCACGGGCCAAAGCCGGCAGGATCAGGCCGCGCACATGCTCGACCCGGGCCGCCAGCATCAACAACAGCTCCGCACGGGCATCCAGATCGTCGGGCCTGCCGGTCACCAGCAAGGCGCGGATCCGCTCCGCCATGGGGGTCCCGCCCGGCTCACGGGTCAGTGTCACCCTTGCCCCGGTGGCGCGCAACCGCTCGGCCAGCAGACGCATCTGCGTGCTCTTGCCCGCGCCCTCGCCCCCCTCGAAGGTGACGAAACGTGGCATGCGATCACGGTCGGACATTGGCCTTGCGCTTCAGAAAGCGGTTCACGTTCTCCTTGTGTTCCTGGAAATTGCCGGAAAACACATGGCTGCCATCCCCGCGGGCCACGAAAAACAACTCGTCGGTTCGCTCCGGGTGCAAGGCGGCGTGAATCGACGCCCGGCCAGGATTGCAGATGGGGGTCGGCGGCAGCCCGGAACGGGTGTAGGTATTGTACGGCGTTGGCGTGGTCAGATGCTTGCGCGTGATGTCCCCCTGGTAATCGGTGGCGCCGTAGATGACCGTCGGGTCACTCTCCAGACGCATGTTGCGGCGCAACCGGTTATGAAACACCCCGGAAATGCGGCTGCGTTCACTGGCCAGACCGGTCTCCTTTTCGATGATGGAGGCCAGGATCAAGGCTTGCAGAGGGGTGGTCAAATCGACGCCGGGATCCCGGTTGGCCCATTCGCGGTCCAGGGTGACGCGGGCCGTGCGGGTCATGCGGGCGAGCATCTCCATGGCCGACTCCCCGCGGATGAAGAAATAGGTCTCCGGAAAGAGCCACCCCTCCAGGGCGGGGGCCTCCAGACCGAGTTTTTTCACCAGGGCGCCATCCCGGATCAGGGTGGAGGCCTCGTTCCACCCCTGATCTTCCATGCGGGCCGCGACCTCGCGGGCGGTCAGCCCCTCCGGGAAGGAGAAGCGGTAGCGCACCACATCCCCCTGTTCGAGACGAATCAGGATGCGTGGCGGGGTTTCTCCCGGCTCGAACCGGTACTCCCCGGCGTGGAGGCGGATGTTTCTGCGGTGGAAATGGGCGAGCAGCACAAACCCGTGCGCCGATGAGATCACCTGCTCGGCTTCCAGGAACTGGGCGATGCGGGTCAAAGACCACTTTTTTTCGATGACCACCCGCCTGGAGGATGCCAGGGGGGTGGTCAGGAAATCGATGAAGAGCAGAGAGAGGATTCCCGCAGCCAGAAAAGCGACCAGCAGGAATCCCGCAAGGATCCGATGGAGCCGGTTCGTCAATGAAACCGCTTCAAGACCAGGGTGGCGTTGGTGCCGCCAAAGCCGAACGAGTTGGACAAGGCATACTCGATGTTGGCCTCCCTGGCCGTGTTGGGTACGAAATCCAGGTCACACGCCGGGTCCGGGTCAGTGAGATTGATGGTGGGGGGGATCACCCCATGGCGCAGCGCCAGGGCGGTGAAGATGGCCTCGACGCCACCGGCGGCCCCCAGGAGATGTCCGGTCATGGACTTGGTGGATGAGATCATCAGTTTTTTGGCATGATCGACCCCGAAGGCCCGCTTGATGGCCAGGGTTTCCATGTGGTCGCCGATGGGGGTGGAGGTGCCATGGGCATTGATATAGCCGATCCGGTCCGGGGCGATGCCGGCATCCCGGATGGCGACGGTCATGCATTGGGCCGCCCCTTCCCCTTCCGGTTGGGGAGCGGTGATGTGATAGGCATCGCCGGACATGCCGTAACCGACCACCTCGGCGTAGATTTGGGCACCGCGTTTTTTGGCGGATTCCAGGGTTTCCATGAGGACCACCCCTGCCCCTTCGGCGATGACGAAGCCATCCCTGCCCAGGTCCCAGGGCCGCGAGGCGGCGGTGGGATCGTCGTTGCGGCTGGTCAGCGCCTTGGCGGAGGCGAAACCGCCCACGGCCAGTTCGCAGATGGCCGCTTCCGCGCCGCCGGCGAGCATGGCATCGGCCTCGCCGCGCTTGATGATGCGCATGGCGTCGCCGATGGCGTGAGCGCCCGTGGCACATGCGGTCACCACGGAATGGTTTGGCCCCTTGATGCCGTAACGGATGGCGACGTGACCGGAGATCAGGTTGATCAGGGACATGGGGATGAAGAAGGGGGAGATGCGTCGCGGTCCGCGTTCTTTGAGGAGAAAGGCCTGGTTCTGGATGGCGGTCAGCCCTCCGATGCCGGAACCGATGATGACCCCGATGCGATGGGCATTCTCCTCGCTGACGGTGATGCCGGAATCCTGCCAGGCGAGATGCGCAGCCGCGACGCCGAAGTGCATGAAGAGATCCATTTTTTTGATCTCTTTTTTGTCCACCCAATCCTCGGGTTGAAAATCGCGGACCTCCCCGGCGATGCGGCAGGCGAACTCCTCCGCATTGAAACGGGTGATGGGACCGATCCCGGAGCGACCGGAGGTCAACCCTTCCCAGACGGGGGCGATCCCCAGTCCGAGTGGGGTCACCAGGCCGATGCCGGTAATGACCACACGACGATCATCCACGCTTGATACTCCCTGGAGGTCTGGACAAAGAATCAGCCGTCGAGGCTTTTTTTGATGAATTCGATGGCCTGTTTGACGGTGACGATTTTTTCCGCCGCGTCGTCGGAGATTTCACAACCGAACTCTTCCTCCAAAGCCATGACCAGTTCGACGGTGTCCAGGGAGTCTGCACCCAGATCCTCGACGAAGTTGGCCTCTTCGGTGACCTGGCTTGCTTCGACACCCAGTTGTTCCACCACGATTTTCTTGACCCGTTCGGCGATATTGCTCATGCTTGGGTTTCCTTTTCGATTGATCTCTTTTGGCTGTTGTTAAAAAAAGGGTTGACGTGCCGTTAAGAGGCGGGATCAACCCATATACAACCCTCCATTGACATGGAGGGTTTCACCGGTGATGTAGCCGGCCTGCTCGGATGCGAGGAAAGCGACGGCATGGGCCACGTCTTCCGGAGATCCCATGGTGCCCATGGGGATTCTGGAGAGGATAGCCTCTTTTGCCTTGGGATTCAATGCATCCGTCATTGCGGTTGCGATAAAACCCGGGGCGACGCAGTTGACGGTGATGTTGCGTGATGCGGTTTCCAGGGCGACGCTCTTGGAGAAGCCGATCAGGCCGGCCTTGGAGGCGACGTAGTTGGCTTGTCCGGGGTTTCCGGTGACGCCCACCACCGAGGAGATATTGACGATGCGACCGTAGCGTGCCTTCATCATGGGTTTCAGGACCATGCGGGTGAGACGGAAGACGCTGGTGAGGTTGACGTTCAGGACGCGGTCCCAATCGGCGTGAGACATGCGGATCAGGAGGGCATCGCGGGTGATGCCGGCGTTGTTGACGAGGATGTCGATGCGCCCGAACTTTTCGATGGTGAGTTTCACCGACTCTTCCAGGCAGGGCAGAGAGGTGACATCGGCCTCGAAGGCTTCGGATTCCGGGGAGATGGCGCGGATTTCCTCCAGGGCTTCGAGGATGCGGATGGACTCGTTGCTGATGAGGACGACCCGTGCGCCCAATTTGGCCAGATGGATGGCGACCACTCTGCCGATACCGCTGCTGGCGCCCGTGACGATGGCGACCCGATCCTGCATGCTCTTGACCTCGAAACGAAACGTTGTGACAAGACATTTACACACCCGGATTAATTTATCAAAACCGATCGTCAGTGGCAAGGTTTGCTGTTTTGTCGTCCTGCGGGCGGGATGGAAGAAAAGATCACCTGCCTGCGGAATTGCCGTTGACCCGTCTCCGGGTGCGTGGTAGGATCCTCAGCCAATCCCCATCAGGAGGGGCGGCTAGCTCAGCGGGAGAGCACTGCCTTCACACGGCAGGGGTCACAGGTTCAATCCCTGTGCCGCCCACCATATAAAAATACACTTAAGCGGCCTTTCCGGGGATACCGGGAAGGCCGCTTTTTGGTTTAAGTCCATATTAATTCCGGTATCCATGGACAGATGCGAACGGAGAAAAACAAATGGTTCCTGGGGCGTGTTGGTATTCAATAATTTGATCGTATCATTCAAGCCAGATCATGGTGCACGCCAAACCAATCACGGCTTTGAAACAGGTTAAAAAATCTTTCAACGAGATTGCGATCTTTATACCATTGCTTCGAGGAGGAATAACTGGCTCTGCTCCCTTGGCTTCAATGGCTTCCATGAAGTGATTTGCGTCATATCCATGATCGCAATCACCAGTTCTGGATCCATTCCCTCAATCAAGGCGTGTGCCTGGGTGATATCCGCTTCTTGACCACCTGTCAAAATGTACTGCAACGGATTGCCCAAGGCATCCGTTGCAGCGTGAATCTTTGAAGTCTCTTGATTGCTTTCCACCCTTTGCCTTCCACCCTTGCTGGCTGAAATGAGTTTCCATCGTCCTTACAAGCCCGCATACGCCTCAACCGGAACCATGATCGTCTTCATAGGCTTTTTTCCGGTATTCTGAATGGCGACGAAATCCCTTTCGATTTTTTTCAAGACGACGGCTTCAAAATATTGCTCCCCGCAGAATTCGCATTCCAGGCAGGGAACATCCGTCACCACAAGAAATCGTTCACCGCTTCGGTAAAGGTATTCAACCTGTTTGTCCGCCATGTTCCGATGGCCGCAGAAAGGACATTTTCCAGTCATGTCAGTCACCCCTTTCAAATGGTGTTTTGAACTTTGGCGGCGTGGGAATGTAGACCGTGATGATCACCATCCGGTTGCCCAATTTCCCTCACACCACATGCACGGGCTTGCCCCCATGCGTGAATCCGGCCACAAGGCAACTGTCACCCCGGCCCGTGTCTGCATACTGCTCCAGTATCCTGCCGTTCAGAATGGCCTGTTCCACCTCCTCAAGGCTCAGGGTATCGTTGCGCCTTTCTTGATCGCCATGGCGCGAATAGAGATAGGCGTCATCCCCCACGCATTCTTGAATCCACTCCAGAGCCAGCATGACATTCCCCTTTCCTACTGCCCCATCGCCAGCAAGGCAACGGCCTTGGCCTTGTGACCGGGAGCCAAATGCGCATAACGCTCCGTCTCAACACGCCCTTCTCTTCCGCATGGGAGAGCATGGCCCGCAAGGCGTTCACATCCCGGTTGATCGTGGTGGGAGCCGTACCGGATTCGGCCCGTTGCTTTTGCCAGGAAGCGATACGCCACTTGTTGATTTCGGCCATGTCCTTGTCGAACAGGGAGCCGAAGCAGGATTCCAGCCGCTTGCGTGTCGCCTCTCCCGACCTTCGGGTGTTCAGGACATCAGGAACATAGACGTTCTCCAGAAACGCCCCCAAGGTCCGGTTCTTCGCGTCTCTGGCTTCCTGTCTGGCAACGGTTTTTTCCTGCTGCACATCCACCCCGGAAGAGGCCTTGCCGGATAACTGAATGGCCTTGTCCCTGGCCTGGATGGGAGTCATCTCATTGGCCCGTCCGATCTTGATGCGTTTCTTGGTGCCATCCGGTGTCCGGTAAACCTGATAGTAGGTCATGCCCCCGGTGGGCTGGACCCGCAGCAGAAACCCGTTGATCTCCGTGTCGATGACTTCATAGGGCTTCTCGGCGGGTTCCAGGGATTTTACCAGTGTGACGGTCAATTTCTTTTGCATGCCGTGTTTGCCACCCTTCCGCCGCAATTCCATTTAAGTCCATATTATGTCCACCGTGAATGCACAGGACCGAAAATCCAGTGAACCGGAATGAACGGACTATACGAAAAAATGCAATCAATTGCAATATGTTATCTGTTCGTTGAGAGTGGGATGATGTTCGTGGCGGTTGATTAAAAAACCCTGCGGAAATGCCTTCACACGGCAGGGGTCACAAGTTCATTCACTGTGTTTTCCACCAGCAAAATCAAACAGTTACGGCCACTCGCAAGGTGGTCGTTATTGTTCCAGCAATCAAATAGCAATCAACCAAAAAAAATTGCAAAAATTCGTCACACCCGTAACAGGATGACGCTGCCAGGGGGAAGGGTCCGGCCCGCCTTCCTCGTGCCGGGCAGTTGCTTCCGGCCAGGATGTGCTCACCCATCCCGGACTTTACCCGCCAGGGAGGGGGCTTCTGTCTGGTGGATCCACCCATGGGGGGGGTTCGGCAGGCACTCCTATGGTACACACCTTCACGGAACCACTTGCATGAATGAAGGATCCGGCGTTGAATGTGGTCTTGGAACGCATCCAACGACGTTTCCAGGAGGCAACATGATCGATTTAAGCGTTTTGAGTGCTTTGATTGTAATGTTATTGGTGATTGCCTTCATAAAGCAAATTTCTTTGACGTTGCTGGTTCTGATCGTCTTGATTTTTCTCTTGTCTCATCCATGGCATGTTCTTGCAACTTTATGTAGTTTTGTTATGGGTCGTACCTTTCTGTACAAGATCACCGGTTGCGACGAATACGACCCGCGCAAGTTTAAAGTCAATGAGATGTCGCAAGATCATATTATGACAGATATCGTATTGCTGGCATTATTGTTTGCTTTGTTGTGGTTTCTTGGGCAAGCACTCAATGATTTCCACACGCAGGACGCTCCCCCGCCGCGCCAGACGATGGCCGGGTGAATACCGCCAAATTTTTTCGTTGGACCGATTGGCAGACAAGGCCGCCATCCCTGGCAGCCAAGGGCAATCACCAGCACTTCGGCGTTCCCAACCATCCTTGCATGGACCGGGTTTGCCTGCCGATGGATTCGCAAGCATGGGCAATGAGCGTTCCGCCCCTCACCGGCACGGCTTGCAGGTCATCCAGGAAGGGTTCCAGTTCACGGATCGATCCCCCGGCCTTCCTCGCATCTGGCGCGGGCAAGGGCGCGCAACTCATTCAGCATGGCCTTGCCGTCGTCGAAGTCCCGCTTGTCGGAAAGCTGGTGCCGGCGCTGGTACGGATCGGCGGCTTCGACCGGGGGCAACATGTCAGCGTCGAGCAGGCGCAGCAAAAACGTGCCCACGGCCTCCGTGGCGCAATGGCGGGCATCATGGAACGGCAGGATACCCCCGTCCCGTGCGCCAGGAGGAACCAGCCTCCCCCGGTCATTGGGTGAGAGGAGACGGCGCGGATCCATTCGCCCGTCTCCTGGCCGGGATCACGGAACGGCAGCAAGATCCCTATGGACGGGATCGGCCCGGATCGGATAGAGTATTCTACAACCGCGTATTGCCTGCCAGGAGGAAACCCCATGAACCACGCCATCCCGTTTGACACGCTGGCCTTTGTGAAGGAACTGGAAGGTGCCGGAGTGCCACCCGCCCAGGCTGAAAGCCCAGGTAAAGGTTCTGGCCACGGTCATGAGACAGGTGGATGCCCGTATGGATGATCTCGCGGCCAGACGCGACAAACAGACGGCAGAGAAATTCGACACCCTGGCGGACCGCAATGAACAGCAGATGAAAGGCCGCCTGGATGGTCTAGCCCGGATGTTGCACGAGCCTCCATTTTACCCTGGAACGGAGCGTAACTGGTGGCCAAGGATGATCCATTTCTCAGATATTCGCCTCAAATTAGCCAATTTCTGAATTTTAGGTACAACTTGCCTTCCAGGGGGTAGCCCGGCCAGGGGGGGGGAAGGATTCCCCTTTTCCCGCCGTCGCGGCATGTCGGGCGTCTCGTGTGAAGTCGATCAGGCCAGCAATGCTTCCGGGTGCCGTTGAGCGATCCGTAGCAGGGATGCCGCAGACCCGGAAGGCTTCCGCCTCCCCTGTTCCCACTCCTGGACCGTCCGCACACTGACACCCAGGATGCCCGCAAAGGCGGATTGGGAAAGATCCATCCGGCCCCGAATCTCTTTCACGTTGTCAGGAAGTTGAACGGTAACCCTCCGTCCCTGTCCGGCCTTGATTGCCTGGATGCCTTCAAGAAGTTCCTGCCCGATGTCGCGCCTGGTCATAGCCCGTCGATCTCCTGTTTCAGTTGCCGCAGCACATTGGCGGGGATGTCCGCAACCTCGTTCTTGGCGTAGATGGTCAACAGCCAGATCTCACCCGCCTGATTCCTTTACCCTTGCTTGCTTCTGGTCAAAGGCACCACGTTGGCCTTGGGGGTGCCGTTCCGTGCGGCGGCAATCTGTCCACTGATGCGGTCAGCGGCACCCTTCAGTGGATCGGCGGACAGATGGGCATATCGGGCTGTCACGCTTGGGGTCTTGTGGCCCAGCAATGCGCCCACGATGGGAAGGCCCATGCCGGAAATGACACCCACTGATGCAAACCCGTGGCGGGTATCGTGGATGCGCACATCAGACAGCCCGGCCCGCTCCCGGATCCCCTCGCCGCCCAGGCAAAACAAAGGGGGATCAAAATCCCCCCAAGGTCGGGATACAATCAATCGTTATCGTTGCTTGCGGATTCCTTGGGCGTCCCGCCAGTTGGGAATGGGGTGATGGGTAAACGACCGGCTCACCATTTCCAGGACGCAATGGCCAACCAGACAACAACCCCTGCGAGGGCAAACAGCGCCAAAGCCAGGAGATTGCCGCGCATCTGGACCGCACGCGTACCGGGTGGCAGGCAGGATTTTGGTTTGCAACCCGTGATCATGGGCACAATGAGATTGTCGCCCTGTTTGAGGTGGAACAACACCGCCCCCACATGCACCATTACCAGGGCGATCAGGGCAAAAGCACTCCACCGGTGGAGGGTTGACACGAACGCCACCGTCCGTTCGGAGACAAGGAAGGCAAGCGGTCCTTTGGCCAGAATGTCGTCGCTGGCAAACAGTCCTGTCACCCCTTGCATAGCCAAGATCGTCAGCAATGCCACCACCGACCACCCTCCCGCCGGATTGTGGCCAACGAATGAGCGGTGCTCCCCCCGGAAAATCCCGCGCAAATAGGCGATCACCGCACCCGGTCCGGTCAGAAACGCCCCGAACCGGGCGGTGGTCGAGCCGAAAAAACCCCACAACAGCCGGAAGACAATCAACACCAGCATGAAATAGCCGTTCGTCATATGCCAGACCAGCATGGAATCGCCGAACTTGCGCGCGACAAAGGCTGAGATCACCCCCAAGACCAGACACCAGTGAAACAGTCTCGTGGGCAGATCCCAGACCTTGACGGCAGCGTCACTCCTTGCGGAAGTCGTCATGACAGGCCTTGCACTTCTCGCCCATGGTTTTGAACGCGGCGATAGTCGCCCCCTTGTCGGTGCCCGAGGCGGCCTTTACCAGCTCTTTTGCTGCCGCGACCGCGTCCATGGCGCGCTGTTTGACCTTGTCGGGCTGGGTCCAGATTTCCGGCTTGGCCTTGGTCTCCCCCTTGTCCGAACCGGGCGGATAGGAGTTGCCCATATGTCCGAAGCCGTCCAGGATCCCCTGGGCGTGGAAGGGGATGTCCGCCGGTGCATCAAAACCCAAGAACAGGATGGATTTCATGGCGGTCATGTGTCCGGCCATGGTCTTGTAGATCCCCTGACGGTGGACGATTGCGGGATTGGTTTCGTCGGCGAACCCGGAAAGGGCTGTGACTGCGGTAACGCTGGCTGCGGCGATGGCAAGGACAAGCTTTTTCATGATAGGTGGTGCTCCTGTGCTTAATGGTGGATGTGGTGCATGAAGGTGGCGGCAGTCGTATCTTGGGTCAATCGAAACCATTTGCCGGCTCCCTGATGCATCGTGTTGCTGATGGGTTCACATCATACGCCATTGACGGTCATATAGGAATACCCAATAATCGAAAATGATTATTTCCAAATCAGAAAAAATGAGGGACCATGGACCGTCTGGAGATGATGCGCATTTTTGTGGCCGTGGTGAATCGGCAGGGGTTTGCGGTTGCGGCGCGGGAGTTGGGCGTGGCCGTGGCCACGGTGAGCAAGGCGGTGTCCACGTTGGAGTCCCATTTGGGGGTGTCTCTGCTGAGTCGCACCACGCGACGACTGAGTGTCACCAGCGATGGTGAGCGCTATTACGAATGGTGCGGCAGAATTCTGGCCGATTGCGAGGAGGCGGAAACCGTGGTCCGGCATGGCGCGTCCGAACCCGGCGGACGGATCCGGATCGCGGCTCCGATGGTATTCGGACAACGGCATCTCATTCATCAGGTGTGCGGTTTCATGAGTCGTTATCCCGGCATTGTGGTGGAGTTGGACTTGAATGACCGCTATGTGGACCTGGTGGCCGAAGGGTTTGATCTGGCGGTACGCATCGGACGACTAGAGGACTCCTCTTTGCGCATCCGGCGCTTGGCCCCTTTCGGATTGCGGGTATGCGCGAGTCCCGACTATCTGGTCCGCCACGGGACGCCCGCGACCCCGGAGGAGCTTGTCACCCACAAGTGCCTTGTTTATACCCTCTCCGCGAAAGAGGAGGTAGGGGTCTGGCGTTTCGAGGGTGCGGACGACGGCAGCCGCCATCGGATCCGGGTAAACGGCGTGCTGCTCGCCAACAACGGCGAAGTGCTGCGGCAAGCCGCCCTGGCAGGGCTGGGTGTGGCGATTCTGCCTTCATTTCATGTGGAGGATGACATGCGGGACGGCAAACTGTGCGAGATTCTCGTCGGTTATCGCCTTCAGGGCGGGGGAATCCATGCCGTATACCCGCCCAGTCGTCTTTTGCCGATCCGGGTGCGTCTTTTCATGGATTACCTGGTCGAACAGTGGCGCCACCTTTTTTAATGGTTCGCAATCGCAATCGGAGGATGTCATCCCGATTGCCTTTATGGCGATAGTTAAACCGCACCCAGCACGGGAGACGTAGTTTTTTGTTCGCAAATAGGGCATGATCAGCATGTAACTTTCCTTAATTCGGAGGTGTGACATGCTGAAGGTAGACTATGCCCGTTGGGGACAATCCCCAGAAGACCTGCGTCACCTGTCCATGAGTGCGGCCCATGAACGCACGCGGGAGCGTTTTTTGGCACTTTATGAAATTGCTCTGGGAAGTTATCCCACCCAGTTAGCCAAGCGAACCACACGGCACTACCAGACCTTGATGCAGTGGGTTCGTAATTATAACAAAAATGGTCCTGAGTCTCAAGTGTTCTGTCACACAGGGGGTCGCCCCCCTTTTTGCAAAAAATCCAGGATGCCGTCTGCGGAGAGGTGAAGAAGGCCATCAATTGTCTGGCATCCATCCTGTCTCCTGAAGAAACTGCCCTGCCGGACAAAGATTCAGCCCAACCAACTGCCCCACCTCGCTGGACTGTGAAACGCTTGGTGGCATGGGTTGATGACGAATTTGGACAACGTGTTTGTCGTGAAACCATCAGGAAGGCATTAAAGCGGTCCGGCCTTTCCTGGAAAAAAGCCAAGAAACTCCTTGGCAAGGCTGATTCAAAGAAACGAGCCAACTTCCTTGAATCGCTTAAACTATTGCTCAGAGACGCCATGTGGGACGAGCATCTCCTGGTTTATGTGGATGAGGCACACATTCACCAGGACGCTGATCTGGGGTACGGATGGTCCATTCAAGGGGAAAGGCTGTGGGTACCATCCAGTTCACCAGGATTATCGGCGAAGGTTTCCTTCTATGGCTTATATCTTTATAACGAGGGTCAAGTGCGCATTTTGCCCTACGAACGGGCCAACGGGGAAAACACGGTGGATGTCCTCCAGCGTTTGCGGCGTGAATTTCCCGATCGCAAGATCAAGCTGGTCTGGGACGGAGCATCGTACCATCGCTCACTATTGGTGAGACATGCGGCCTTGGACCTGAAAATTGATTTGATCCCTCTTCCTGGATACAGCCCGGATTTTATGTCGGTCGAATCCCTTTGGCACTGGCTACGCGAGGAGGTCACCTATTTTTTTTGCCACGACACCAGTCAGGAACTCATTGACCGCGTGGCGCAATTCCAGGAGGAGATAAACCGCACTCCCCATGAAGTTGCGGACCGACTTTGGGTGAAAGACTCCCTTGATCCCGAAGTCGAGAAACTACGCATCCCAAAATAGGTGCGGTTTAAAATGACATTTTCACGCCGTCGTCCGCATCCCCGGAATTGCACCTCGAAATTGGTATGGCGTCCCCGGAATTCACCGGCGTCGTCCGCATCCCCGGAATTGCACCTCGAAATTGGTATGGCGTCCCCGGAATTCCA
>JADGAR010000043.1:0-152 GCA_015231915.1 Magnetococcales bacterium | reverse complement strand
CCAGCAGCATTACCCGCCTTCATCGGTACTATGCGACCATCCGACTCCCGTTGTCGTATTTGCCTTTCTTCCTTTGTACCGGTTGTCCGGCATATTCTCTTCCATGAGATACGACCCATCCGGGTCTCCCAGGTTGCCGCATAACCCCAATC
>JADGAR010000042.1 GCA_015231915.1 Magnetococcales bacterium | reverse complement strand
ATGTTGGTCTGTTCGGCGATGCTGTTGATGATGTTGACCACATTACCGATCTCGGAGGCCGATGCCGCCAGACGGTGCATGATTTCGTCGTTTTCCCGGACCATGCGCATGGCCTTGGCCGTCTCCGACATGGCATTGTCGCACCGCTGCCGCACGCCCTCGAAGGATTGCGTCAGATTCTGGATCAAGCCGGAGACATCCTGCACCGACCCTTGCACATGATCCAGATTCCGGTTGACCTCCGAGATGTTGGCGCTCATCTGCTCGGCAGCCGAGGCCACGGTGTTGACATTGCTGCTGGCGTTCTCCCCCTCCTGGGCCACCGAGCGGATGCCGTGGGACAATTGATCGACCCCCTCCTTGACTCCGGCCATGTTGTCGGAGGTCTGTTCGATCAACTGCACCAGCAAACGGGTCTCCGTGTCCACGCGATCATTCTCCGACACGGCATTGCGCGACATCTCCTCGATGATGGACGAATCCTTGGAAAGATTTTGCGAAGCGTGCAACATCGCTTCCGAAATCGCCAGGGTGGTCTCCGATTGCAATTGCACCATGCCGACCGTCCGGGTCAGGCTGTCGGCCAACTGGTTGATATGGGTGGCCAGATCATCCAGTTCATCCCGGTTGGTCTCGACCGGGATCCGTCCCGTCAACTGTCCGGCAATCAGGCCGTCCACGCCATGCATGATGCGCTGCAACGGGCGCAGGATCCCCATTGCCACGACCCGTTGCACCAGGATGATCAGCACCAGGCTGGCCAGCAGGACTCCACCGATGACCATGATCATGTGGTAGACGAACGCCGTTTCATTGGACTCGCCTTCGAGATGAACGGCATCGAGCCGTTCCGCGACGGTCGCATGTCCGGCAGGCCGGGGCGTGGCATCGGCCTGCGCCGATGTTTCGCGTGGCAAGGCCGCCAGGATTGGCAGCAATTTTTTGGAAACCTCCACGCTGAACACCAGATAACCGGTACGGGTCTCCACATCGGTCACCGGGGCATGCACCAGGATCCGGTCCTGTCGGATCCACAGACGCGCCGAGCGGTCGTTCGGCGGCGTCTGCAACAGCCGTTCTTCCAGCCCTTCGGGCAGGACGGCGGTTGGGGGATGGATCACCTTGCCCGCCCGGTTGACGAATATGGCCTCGCTCAGGCCGAGGGGCTGAAAGGCGTGCAACATGGCCTTGGCGATCCCGTCATCCTTGGCCTCCAGACCGAAAATGGCATCGGCTGGCTCTTGCGTCGAGACGATCAGTTCCAGGTTGGTGGCCAGTTGGCGACTTTCGGCAAGCAGCAGGCGGACCATCTCCTGATCGTGGGTCACGCTGAGCTGCTTTTCGATCAGAGTGATGAAGAGCACCCCCTTGGCCAGAAAGATCAGCACCATGATGGCGGTTGGAACGATGATGGTTTTGGTTTGCAGTTTCATTGAAATTGCCGTCCTGATCGAGAGGAAACGATTGGCAATGGGCTATTCGTAAAATTTCCGTGCCGCATCGGAACGCAGAAAGTCGATGACCCGTTGCACGATCGGTTCGGGGGTGCCCCTGGTGATGAAGCTCAAGGGGCGGGAGATCGATTTGGTTTTGATCACCTTGACCCGCCCGGGATAGAGTTTGACGAACGATGCGGACACTGCGCCGATGCCGCCCTTGTAGCGGCTGACCAGATGAATCTCCTGGCGTGTGGATTTGACCTCGCGCAGGTTGGGGGCATATTCGGCCTTGTTCATGACCACCTCCTGAAACATGATGCGGGTGGCGGCTGTCTTTTGCGAGGTGACGATCACGACCGGTTGATCGGCCCCGCCGAGACTCTTCCAGTTGGCCATTTTGCCGGTGTGCAGATCGCTCAGTTGGGCATGGGTCAACTCCGTGACCGGATTGTCCAAATGGACGATGGGGACGATGGTGTCGGTGGTGATGATGTGTTCCTGATAGGTTCCGTCATTGGCCAGGCCGGCCTTTTCCAGCAGTTTCGCCATGGGCGCCGAAGAGATGGATGCCTTGATCCTGCCCTCCTTCAACTCCTCGAAGCCTTTGCCGGAGTTCAGTCCCCGGACGTGCAACGTGATGCCCGTGGCACGCTCCATGGCGTTTGAGGTGGGTTCCAGCAGACGCTTTTCCACGGTGGTGGAGCCGGCCAGTTCCAGGATTTCGGCGCACCCGGCATCACCGCTCCGGAAGATGAGGCAGATAATAAATATAATAAATCGTTTCATTGGGGTCCAATATGTTTAATAATATACTAACTGATATGGATGTTTGTGAAGCATCACATCAAGATATCGTTTCTGGCATCGTCAGTCAATCCGCAGCAAAATCCCTGGCCCGGTGGGAGATGCTGCCGGCCCCCAGGAACAGGGCCACGTCGCCGGGACGCAACAACCCCTCCAGGGCCTCGCGCCAGTGCTCGCCGCCGGGCAGGGGCAGGGCGGCCACGCCGCTTTGCGCCCGGATCCCCTCCACCAGGGGGGCCTGGCCGCCACCCGCCAGCCGACCGGGCAGGGGGGACTCGCCAGCCGGATAGATGCGGTCCACCAGCACCAGATCCGCTGCCCCGAAACAGCCGGTGAACTCCTCGAACAGGTCATTCACCCGGCTGTAACGGTGTGGTTGAAACAGGGCCACCAGCCGCCGGTCGCCGTAAGCCTCCCGCGCCGCCGCCAGGGTGGCGCGGATCTCCATGGGGTGATGGGCGTAGTCGTCGATGATCACCCGCTGCTCGCTCTCGTGCAGGATGTCGAACCGCCGGCGCACCCCGTGATAGCGGTCCAGACCCCGCACGATCCCCTCCCACGGGACCTCCAGCTCCCTGGCCACCGCCACGGCTGCCAGGGCGTTGGCAACATTGTGCCGGCCCGGCATGGGAATGCCCGCCTCCCCCAGGGTCACCGCCTCCCCCCCCGCCGGGTCCTGAAACAACACCCGGAACCGGGTCCGTCCCCGCTCCCGGCGGACATCCACCGCCTGATAATCGGCGCCCGGCTCCAGGCCATAGGTGACGATCCGCTTGTCCGTCAACGCGGGTGTCAACGCGGCCACCTCCGGGTGATCGTGACACAGCACCCCCAGGCCATAGAACGGAATCTTTTCCAGAAATCCCTGATAGGCCCCCTTCACCGCCGCGAAGGTCTTGTAGTACTCCATGTGTTCCGGGTCCATGTTGGTCACGATGGCGATGGTGGGAAACAGCTTCAGGAAGGAACCGTCGCTCTCGTCCGCCTCGGTGACCAGGAAGTCCCCGTGTCCCAGCCGGGCATTGCTGCCGAAGGCCTTCACCACCCCGCCGTTCACCACCGTGGGATCCATGCCGGCCTCGGCCAGCAGCGTGGCGATCATCGAGGTGGTGGTGGTCTTGCCATGGGTCCCGGCAATGGCGATCCCGTACTTGATGCGCATCAGTTCCGCCAGCATCTCCGCGCGACGCGCCAGAGGAATCCGCAAGCGTCTGGCCTCTTTGATTTCCGGGTTTTCGGCGTTGATGGCCGACGAGCAGACCACCACATCCGCATGTCTCACGTTCTCTGCGGCGTGACCCACCCGGACCTCGGCCCCCATCCCCTTGAGGCGCTGCACCGAGGCGTTCTCCGCGATGTCCGAGCCGGAGATGTGATACCCCAGATTCAGCAACACCTCGGCGATGCCGCTCATGCCAATGCCACCGATCCCCACGAAATGGATCCTGCGGATTTTCTCGTACATGAATGAATGGTCCCTTTCAGGGCGTCAGGAGTTGCAGAATGGCGTCCGTGATGGCACAGGCCGCCTGGGGACGGGCCAGGGCGCGCGCCTTTTCCCCGGCGGCGCGCAGGCTTTGGGGATCATGCAGGCGTTCGGTCAGGAACTCCGTCAGCCATGTGACGTTAAACTCTTTTTGCGTCCGGGTCCAGGCGCCGCCCGCATCGGTCAGGGGACGGGCATTGGCGGTCTGATGGTCGTCTGCGGCAAAGGGGTAGGGCACCAGCAGCGCCGGTCGCGCCGCAATGGCCAACTCCGTCACCGACATGGCCCCGGCCCGGCTGATGACCAGATGTGACCAGGCATAGGCCCCGGCCATGTCCTGAAAAAAGCTCCCGGTCTCGGCCACGATGCCCGCCTCGCGGTAGCGGCGGGTCAGGGAGTCCAGGTCCTCCGGCCTGGCCTGCTGGCGCACCTCGCAGGCGAAGCCCCGCTCCTTGAGATGGATGACGGCCTCGGGAACGGTTTCGGTGAAGACCCGTGCGCCCTGGCTGCCGCCGAAGACCAGCAGTCGCAGCGGTTCTCCCGGAGCGGGCGGCTGGACCGGGGGAAAGGATTGCAGGAACGACTGGCGTACCGGATTGCCGGTTTCCAGGACCCGGCCCGCCGGGAAACTGGCGCCTGCCTGGGCGAAGGCGGTCAGCACCCGGCTGGCGACGCGCCCCAGCAGGCGGTTGGTGAGACCGGGGATGGCGTTCTGTTCGCTCAACAAGGTGGGGATGCCCAGCAGCCGCGCCGCCACCACCGCCGGACCGGAGGCGTATCCGCCCATGCCGAGCACGGCGTGGGGGGCATAGGCCCGCACCGCGTCTCTGGCTTGGCGCAAGGCCGCCGGCAGGCCCAGCAGGGTGCGGATGCGGTCCAGGGTGCCGCCGCCCTTGATGCGACCGATCTCCAGGGTAATCAGTCGTCGGCCCGTTTCCGGAATCATGCGGCACTCCATGCCGCCCCGCGCCCCCACGAAGAGGGTCTCGCCCCCGGCGGCTTCCCATTGTTCGGCCACGGCGATGGCGGGAAAGATGTGTCCCCCGGTGCCCCCACCTGCGATCAGCAGCCTTTTGCCAGCCGGAGTCATGCCAATCACTCCTCCTGTGCGTCGTCCTCCGCCGGGCGTTCGTTCCTGCGCGCCTGGGGCGGGATGGAGCGGGAAAAGGCCAGCAGCAGACCGATGGCGGCCAGCGTGATGACCATGGAAGATCCCCCGTAACTGACCAAAGGCAAGGTCAGTCCCTTGGGGGGGAGCAGTCCCATGACCACCGCCATGTTGGCCACCGACTGCGCGGCGATGAGCACGGTCAGTCCCATGGTGCTCAAACGCACGAACATGTCTTCGGTGAGCCGGGCGATGAGGACGGCGCGCCAGATCAGCAGGGCGAACAGCCCGATGATGATCAGGATCCAGAACAGCCCCAACTCCTCGCCGATGATGGCGAAGATGAAGTCGGTGTGGGCCTCCGGGAGGTAGAACTGCTTCTGCTGTCCCTCGCCCAGTCCCAGTCCCCAGACGCCGCCGCTGCCGAAGGAAAGCAGCGATTGCACCAGTTGGAAGTCGCTGTTGAGGGGGTCGTCCCAGGGGTCGAGGAACGAGGTGACGCGCCGGAAGCGGTAGGGGGCCATGATCACCCCGGCGGCGGCCAGGGGCACGGCGGCGGCGGCCACCGCGAAGATCCAGGAGAGGGGCATCCCGGCGATGAAGATGATCCCCATCACCACCACCCCGCTGATCAGGGTGGCCCCGAAGTCCGGTTCGGCCATCAGCAGCGCGGCCCCCAGGCCGAAGACCCCGAGCAGGGGCAGCAGGCCGTCCTTGAAATAGCGCACCCGTTGCGGCTCCAGGGCCAGCAGATGGGAGATGTAGAGAATCAGCACCACCTTGTAGGGTTCGGATGGCTGCAGCGTGAAGATGCGCAGATTGAGCCAGCGCCGGGCGCCGCCGCCCTCCAGTCCGATGCCGGGGATGAAGACCAGCACCAGCAGCACCAGGACAGTCAGAAAGGCCGGTTTGCACAATTTCCGGATGGTCTCCACCGACAGGCGGCTCAAGCCGGCCATGGCCAGCAGGCCGAGCAGGGCGAAAACGGCGTTGCGTATCGCGTAGTGGGTGGAGTTGTCGTATTTGTGCAGCGCCACCGGGGTCGAGGCCGAGTAGACCATCACCAGTCCGATGAGCAGCAGCGCAACGGCGGTGCCTGCCAGCCAGAAATCCATGCTGCCGGTGGGGGCCGCCCCTTCGTCGGAACGTCTTTTTGTCTTGGGTTTAGAGGTCATGGACCGCCTCGCGGAATCGTTCGCCACGATCTTCGAAGTTTTTGAACATGTCGAAGGAGGCGCAGGCCGGAGAGAGCAGCACGGTTTGCGGCGGGCGCGCCAGTTGATGGGCCAGACGCACGGCGCTGGTCATGTTGTCCACCCGGTGGATGCGGGGGCCGCCGGACAGGGCGGCGGCCAGGTCGTTCGCCGCCTCGCCCATCAGGATGGCCTCGCGGACGCAGCGGGCCGCTACCGGGGCCAGGGTGGCAAAATCTCCCTTCTTGTCCCGGCCTCCGGCGATGAGGACGATGCCTCCCGTGCCGAACGATTGCAGGGACATGAGGGTGGCACCCACGTTGGTGCCCTTGGAGTCGTTGTAATAGGCCACGCCGTCCACCGTGCGGACCCATTCCATGCGGTGGGGCAGGCCGGGGAACTGGCGCAGGGTGGCGGTCACGGCGGCAGGGGCAGCCCCGGCTGCCAGGGCGATGGCAGCCGCCGCAGCGGCGTTGGCCTGGTTGTGCAGGCCGCGGATGGTGATGTCGTCGAGCCGGATCAGGGGGTTGGCCGCAGCCTGCCGGTGATCGGTCAGCCAGCCGTCGGCGGCGTACACCCCGCCCGGAACGGCTGCCTCGATGGAAAAGGGGATGACCGTGACCCCGGCGGCGGCCAAGGTCGCGG
The DNA here is from genome assembly GCA_015231915.1 of Magnetococcales bacterium. Lineage (GTDB taxonomy): Bacteria > Pseudomonadota > Magnetococcia > Magnetococcales > Magnetaquicoccaceae > Magnetaquiglobus. The sequence goes on along the minus strand of JADGAR010000042.1, from coordinate 25,272 downwards.
GATCATCGCGCAGCAAGGGATCGTCCGCGTTGACCACGGCGCAGTCCCCTGGCCCCATGTTGGCGAAGATGCGGCGTTTGGCGGCCAGGTAGGCCGCGACATCGGGATAGCGGTCCAGGTGATCCGGGGTGAGGTTGAGCAGAACCGCCAGGCGCGGGCGGAAACGGTCGATGCTTTCCAGTTGGAACGAGGAGAGTTCCAGGACGTAGGCCTGTTGCGTGGCATCCCAGAGTTCCAGTGCCGGGGTGCCCAGGTTGCCGCCGACGCCCACGCGCATGCCATGGCAGCGGAGCATCGCGCCGATGAGGGTGGTGACCGTGGATTTGCCGTTGGAGCCGGTGATGCCGATGAATGGCACCTCCGGGGTGTGGGTCATGACGTGGCGAAACAACCATTCCACGTCGTTGAGGATCGGAATGCCGGCTGCCCTGGCCGGGGCCAGGGCGGGAAGGGAACGGGGCACACCGGGGGAGAGGAGAATGCATTGGCAGATGGTGAAGGCGTGATCCGGGAGTTGTCCGGCCCAGGTTTCCACTCCGGGGAGGTGGGCGAGGGCCATGGCAGGGGCGGGCTGGGTGTCCCAGGCCACCACCGGCAGCCCTTGTGCCTGCAGAAAACGCACCGCCGCGTTGCCCGAGCGGCCCAGGCCGATGACTCCGATGGGGGCGTTGCCGTTCATCAGCGGATCTTGAGGGTGGAAAGACCGATCAGCGCCAGGATGATGGAGATGATCCAGAACCGGACGATGATCTTGGGTTCCGCCCACCCCTTGAGTTCGAAGTGGTGGTGGATGGGGGCCATGCGGAACACCCGCTTGCCGATCAGCTTGAACGACATGACCTGAATGATGACCGAGAAGGTCTCCAGCACGAACACCCCGCCGATGATGGCCAGGACGATTTCGTGCTGAGTGGCCAGGGCCACGGAGCCGAGCGCCGCACCCAGGGAGAGGGAGCCGACATCCCCCATGAAGACCTGCGCCGGATAGGTGTTGAACCAGAGGAAGCCCAAAGCCGCCCCCACGATGGCGCCGCAGAAGATGGTCAGTTCCCCGGCCCCGGGGAGGTAGGGGATGCCCAGATAGGCGGCGAATTTCTTGTGGCCGGTCAGGTAGGCGATGAACATGAAACTCGCGGCGGTGAGCATGGTGGGGCCGATGGCCAGGCCGTCGAGGCCGTCGGTGAGGTTGACGGCATTGCTGGAGCCGACGATGACCAGAATGGCGAAGGGGAAGAACCACCAGCCGAAATTCAGGGCGTACTCCTTGAAGAAAGGAACCGCCAGATTGCCGAAGAGCGGGTTCTGGTTTTTCAGGAAGTAGGCCACGCTCAGGGCGAGGGATGTCTGGAAGATCACCCGCATGTAGGCCGGGGCGCCCTTGGAGTTCTGTTTGGTCACCTTGGCGATGTCGTCCCAGACGCCGATGGCCCCGAAGCCGATGGTGGTGAGCAGGACCATGTGGATGTAGGGGTTGGCCAGGTTGGCCCACAGCAGGGTGGGAATGACGATGGCCAGAAGGATCAGGGTGCCGCCCATGGTGGGGGTGCCACCCTTTTCCAGGATGTGGCGTTGGGGACCGTCCTCGCGGATCGGCTGTTGGAGCCTTCCCAAGGCGCGGATCATCCAGGGACCGATGATGAACGACAGGATCAGCGCGGTCAGGATCGCGCCGATGGTGCGAAACGTGATGTATTTGAACAGGTTCAGGGCCGACCAGTACCCGCTCAGGGGGTAAAGCAGATTATACAGCATGGTTCATCAGATCCTTGACGAGGCGTTCCATGCGCATCCCCCGCGAGCCTTTGACCAGAATGGCATCACGGTTGCGCAACAGGGGCAGGAGATTTCCCACCCAGGAGGCGGGATCGGGTTGGTGATGGGATTCGAGATCCGGCATGCCGGTCACGGCGTCGTGCAGCGCCCGCATGAGGGGTCCGGCGGTGATCAGGAGTTCGACACCGGATTGGCGGAGCTCCTCGGCCAGACCCCTATGCAATTCTTCTGCCTGTTCTCCGAGTTCCAGCATGTCCCCCAGGATCGCCACGCGCCGTCCCGCAGCCGGGCGGGCGCCCAGGGCGATCAGGGCGGCCCGCGTGGAGCCGGGGTTGGCGTTGTAGGTGTCGTCGATGACGCTCAGTTCCAGGCCCTGACTGGTGAGCAACCGGTGAACGATCCCGCGACCGGAGAGGGGGGCGAAGCCGGACAGGCCGGCGGCAATGGCCTCCGGACTCACCCCGGCGGCCCGTGCGGCGCTTGCGGCGGCCAGGGCGTTGAGGATCATGTGGGGACCGAAGGGGCCAAGCCGAATGACCGCCCCGACACCGTCCGACCAGCGGATCGTGCCGCAGATGCCCTCTGTCCCCGGTTCCGGTTCCCAGCGGACCATGGCCTCCGGGACGGGTCCGTAGGTGACGACCTGCCGCCCGGCGGCCTGTTCCCGCAGGGTGGCCGCGTTGGCGTCATGGGCCGGAATCAGGCAGGTCCCGTCGGCAGGGAGGTTGGCGAAAAGCTCCCCCTTGGCCAGGGCCACCTCCCGCATGGAGGCGAATGCCGCCATGTGGGCCGGCTGGATGTTGGTGACCACTCCCAGGTCCGGCTGGGCCAGCCGGGTGAGATGGGCGATCTCGCCGGGGGCGCTCATGCCCATTTCCACCACCATGGCCTGGCAGTCGGCGGGCAGGGCCAGCAGGGTCAAGGGAACGCCGATGTGATTGTTCAGGTTGCCACTGGTGGCGTGAATCCGGGCAAATTGCCGGGCCAGGCAGGTGGCGATCATCTCCTTGACCGTGGTCTTGCCCGAGGAGCCGGTAACGGCGAGGGTGACCGGTGCGATCCGGCGACGCCAGGCGGTTCCGGCCTGGCCGAGGGCGTGCAGGACATCCGGCACCAGCACCACCGGCACCGCCACGGGAGTCGCCGGCGGGCGCTGTGCCAGCACGGCGGCGCACCCTTGCGCCACCGCCGCCCCGATGTAGTCGTGGCCATCGAAATGGTCTCCCGACAGGGCGGCGAACAGCTCGCCGGGCCGGATGCGACGGCTGTCGGTGGAAACACCGGTCAACTCCAGGTCGGACTCCCCTGCCGGGGCCAACGCGTGGACGCTTTCTCGAATGAAGGAGAGCCGCATCTCAATCCTCTTTGAAACCCATGCGTGCCAGATGCCGCCTGGCGGTTTGCGCGTCGTCGAACGGGTGGGAGCCGGTGGCGGTGATCTGCTCGGTTTCGTGTCCCTTGCCCGCGATCAGCACCACATCCCCTGGCATGGCATGCGCCAGGGCGTGGGCGATGGCCTCGTCCCGGGAGGGGATCTGGACGCACGCCCCTGCCGTGGTCCGGATGCCCGTCAGCACCGCCTTGCGGATGCTCTCCGGATCCTCGGAGCGGGGGTTGTCGTCGGTGAGAATGGTCAGATCGGCCTTTTCTCCCGCGATCCGGCCCATCATCTCCCGTTTGCCGGCGTCCCGCTCCCCGCCGCAGCCGAACAGCAGCAGACGCCGGCTGTGCGGGGTGATCTCCCCGGCGGTGACGAGCAGTCGCTCCAGGGCATCGGGAGTATGCGCGAAATCCACGATCACGGTAAAGGGCTGACCAGCATTAATCGTCTCCAATCTGCCCTTGACCGGGCGAAAGGCCAGCAAACCCGCCTCGATTCCCTCCTCGCGGGCGCCCAGGCTCCAGCCGATGGCGGCGGCAGCCAGGGCGTTGGCGATGTTGAAACGTCCTCCGGTACCCAGGGCGATCTCCAGGGTGCGGCCCGGCGTGGCCATGCGGAAACGGTTTTGTTGCCATGCCATGTCGAGGTCATGGGCGACGAATGCCGCCCGTGAGCGTTCCTCCAGGGCGAAGCCGAGCACCGGAATGCCGAGTCCGGGGCATGCGTCGGCCAGTTCACGGCCCCTGGGGTCGTCCAGATTGAGGATCGCCGTGCCGGGACGCGGCGGATCGGCAAACAGGCGCAGCTTGGCCTGCCAGTAGGCCTCCATGGAGCCGTGGTAGTCCAGATGGTCCCTGGAGAGATTGGTGAACGCCGCTGCGTCCCAGCGGATGCCGGCGGAGCGGCGCTGGCTCAGGGCATGGGAGGAGACCTCCGCCACCACGGCCCGGCATCCTCCGGTTCGCATGGCGCGCAGGGAACGATGCAGCGTGATCGGATCCGGGGTGGTCATGCCTGTGACCACCTCTTTGCCGGGATAACGGATCCCGGTGGTGCCGATCACCCCGGCGGGGATGCCGGACTGGCGCAGGATCGCTTCCACCATGGCCGCCACCGTGGTCTTGCCGTTGGAGCCGGTCACCGCAGCCATGCGCATCTCACGGGCGGGGTGGCCGTGCCAGGTTGCGGCGGCCAGGGCCAGGGCCAGGCGCGGTTCGGGGTGGATCCATTGCGGGGTATCCCCCCCCAGGGGGGTGCCGCCGTCGTGCAGAATGGCGGTCGCACCCGCTGCCAGCGCCTGGTCCACAAAGCGGACGCCATCTTCCCGCGTGCCGGACAGGGCCGCGAAGAGCGCTCCGGGCGTCACGCGCCGGGAGTCGGCGGTCAGGGCGGTGATCTCGCAGTCCTGGCCGACGAGGCGCGAGGCGGGTGACGGATCGGCCTCCGTCAGCAGGCGGGCGAGTCTCATTCGAGGATCAGGCGGGTCGTGCCTGCCCCGTCCTTTTCCTGCTGTTCGCGGACCACCCGTCCCGAGCCGTGGAGCAAAGGCACCACCCCTTGCGCGATGCTCTTTTCCAGGGCGTCGGACAGGGAGAGGTTCACCAGACTCGGCGCCGGAGGGGTGGGCAGTTCCATGCCCGCAGTACCGGCGGTTTTCGCTTCCGGGGCCGGCGGGGCGGGGGGCTTGGCCTCTTCACGGAAGGGGGGCAGCTTCAAGTCGACCGGGGTGGAGGGGAGCACCCCGAGCAGGGGCAGGGCCTCCTCGGCGATTTCGCGGAACACCGGCGCCGCCGCCAGACCGCCGTAATACTGCTTGGTATCCGGTTCGTCGATGCCGACGAAGATCAGCAGCTTGGGGTCCTCCGCCGGGATGAAACCCACGAAGGAGGCGAAGTAGCTGCCGCTCTGGTAGCCGTGCTTGCCGCTCGCCTTGCGGGCGGTGCCGGTCTTGCCGGCCACGGTGTAGCCGTTCACTTTGGCCTGGACCGCCGTCCCCTCGGTGGAGACCACCGTGGCGAGAATGCGGCGCAGGATCGCGGAGGTCTTTTCGGAGACGACCCGGCGGGGTTCGACGCGGGGAATGGGAATCTGCTGCTCGTTGATCATCCGGCCCGCCACCAGATGGGGAGGGCGCAGCAGGCCGCCATTGACCGCCGCCGCCACCGCCGCAGCGATCTGCAGGGGCGTGGCGGTCACCCCGTAGCCGTAGGAGCGGTTCGCCTGCCCCACCTGCCGGTAGTGGGTGATGTCGGCGAGGCTGCCGGCGGCCTCGTTGGTTTGCTCCACGCCGGTGGGTTTGGCGAAACCGAAATTGTGGATGTACTGCTCCAGGGTGTCGACCTTCATCATCATCCCCACCTTGGCGGCCCCGACGTTGGAGCTTTTCTGGATGATCTGACCGATGGAGAGGTGGGACATGCCGGCATGGAAGTCCCGGATCACCCGGTCGCCGATCTTCAAGCGCCCCCCCTCGATGTCGATGACCGTGGACTCCTTGACCACGCCGGTGTCCAGGCCCGCGCCGATGGTGAAGATCTTGAAGGTGGAGCCGGGTTCGTAGGCATCCATGATGGCGCGGTTGCGGCGGGTGTCCGACAGGCTTTCCAGCATGTTGTTGGGATTGAAGGCCGGCTGGTTCACCATGGCGAGGACATCGCCGGTGCGCGGGTCGAGGACCACCACCGAGCCGGCCTTGGCCCGGTTCTTGGTGACCCCCTTCAGCAGGGCGCGGTAGGCGATGTATTGAATCGTCGCGTCGATGGTGAGCACGATGTCGCTCCCCGGATGGCCTTCGGTGAGGTTCTGGACCTTGGGCATCACCCGTCCCATGCGGTCATGGGTGATGATCCGCGAGGCGGGTTGACCCTGGAGTTCCTTTTGGAACATCTTTTCCAGCCCCTCGGCCCCGAGACCGTCGAAACCGACAAAGCCGATGATGTGCCCGGTGATCTCGCCCAGGGGATAGAACCGTTGCATGTCGGGAATGAAGAACAGGGCCGGGTCGTTCATGTTCCGGATCTTGTGGATCACCCCTGGGGGGAGCTTGCGCGCCAGGATCGGATAGGAGTTCGGCTTGGCCTTTTTCAGGCGGTAGCGCAGGCGCTGTTTGTCCACCCCCACCAGGGGAGCGAGCCGGTCCGCCAAAGCGATCGGCTCCTTGACCTGATGGATGTCCACGGAGAGGGATTTCACCGGCAGGCTGATGGCCAGAGGATGACCGCTGCGATCCAGGAAGCGGCCCCGATGCGGTTGGGTGATGATCTTTCTCTGGTGTTGATTCAGGGCCTTTTCCCGGAGTTCCTTGCCCTGGAAGACCACCAGGTGGACGGCCCTGGCCGCCAGGACGAAGAAGGCCAGCATGAAGAAGCCGGTCACCACCGTCAGGCGCATCTTGACGTTGTAGATTGGCGGGGTGGAGGGGCGCGCCACCGGGCGGGATTTGAGCCGTTCCACGGGGCTGGGCGGTGGCTGGACCGGGCCGATGGGCGCCGCAGAGGAGGCGCGTGGCCGGATGGGGACACGCACCCGCACCCGCGAGAACTTGCTGCGTCCCGCCTTCAGAAGGGAAAAGATCCCGGACCAGCGATGGGGGGATTGTCGCGGACTCACTTTGGGGCCTCGTGCCACTGGTCTGGGCGCATGGGGCGCATGCCGAGATCTTTTTTCGCGCGGCGCTCGATGGTGTTGAGATCGGTACGCGCGACCCATTCCAGGCGCAGGGCCTCTTCCTGATCGAGCAGTTCCGTCCGTTTTTTGACCAGCCGTTCCAGCTCCCGGTGGGCATCCAGCATCCACATGCGGGAGGTGATGGTGACCGCTGCGGTCATCACCAGCAGAATGGTGAGCAGGGTATGGAGCAGCCAGGGGGATTTCATGCCGTTCGACCCTTCAGCAGGGGGTCCGGGGCCAGCGCGCGCAGCACGCGCAGCTTGGCGCTCCGGGCGCGGGGATTGCGCCGGATCTCCTCCTCGCCGGGCAGGATGGGCCGGGCAGGATCGAGGGCGAAGCGGGGCCGGAACGGCTCGCGGGTTGCGGGCAGCCAGGCCGCCGGTCCCGTGGGGGTGGGCGGGGGCAAGGCCGCCTTGCGGAAGGTCTGTTTCACGATACGGTCTTCCAGGGAGTGGAAGGTGATCACCGCGATCCGTCCTTGCGGGGCCATGGCCTCCATGGCGGCGGCAAGCCCGCTGGACAGTTCCGTCAGTTCCTCGTTGACCGCGATGCGCAGGGCCTGAAAGATCCGGGTGGCGGGATGGATCCGGCCATCGCCGGGAATCACCCGTTCCAGGAGGGTGGCCAGTTCCCGCGTGGTGGCAAAGGGCGCATTGCGGCGCGAGTCGGCGATGGCCCGCGCCGCCCTGCGGGCGAAACGCTCCTCGCCGAAGCGGAGAAACAGTTCCGTCAGTGCCTCGGCGGGCATCCGGTTGACCAGATCCGCTGCCGTGGGGGCAGCGGTTGTTTGATCCATGCGCATATCCAACGGTCCATCCAATCGAAACGAAAAGCCTCTTTCCGGGGTATCCACATGGCGCGAGGAGACCCCGATGTCGAACACGATTCCATCCACACGACCGGTCAGTCGTTCCTCGGCGAGCACCTCCTGCAGCATGCCGAAGCGGGCCTGCCTGACCGTCAGGCCGCCCTCCGTCTCCCCGGCGAGGCGTTGGCCACGGGCCACCGCTTCCGGATCCCGGTCCAGGGCCACCACCCGGCCTCCGGGCAAGGCAGCCTGCAGCAGGCTCAGGGCATGGCCGCCGTCTCCGAAGGTGGCGTCCAGGTACACGCCCCCCGGCACGGGCCGCAGCGCGGCGATGGTTTCTTGCAGCAGGACGCTGTTGTGGCCGTTGCTCAGCGGGGTAGCTCCCAAAAAACGATTAACGGATGCGAAATTATAGGATCCGAGGGGCAGGGGGTGTCAAGCCAGTCCGGGTCGCTGCGAGGCCCGACGCACCATGTCGGGGTCGGATCGGTCGGTGTCGGCAAACTCAAACTTCGGATTGTTGGTTGACGGAAACACTTTCGCTGTCGCTGTTGTCCATTTTTATATGGGTTCCCATCAACACAAAGGCGTCCTTGATGATATTTTGCAATAACTGATTCATTTTTTTCATTCTTTTCAGCAATTGCTCGATGATGCGATCTTTGATCTTCTCCCGCATCTCGGCACCCAGGGTATCCATCAGCTCCTTGTCCACCCGAACCAGGAGGCAGGGCTCGTTGGCCACCACGTTGGCCGTGCGGGGCATGTTGGCCAGAAAGGAGATTTCGCCGAAGATGGCGCCGGGTCCCAGCTCCGCGAGCGGGGTGGGATTGCCGTTTTGCAAAACGTTGGCCGAACCGGACAGGAGGATGTAGAACGAACTCTCCTTGCTGTTTTCGCGGATGATGTAGGTGCCGGGAACGCACTTCTGGATGCGGGTGTAATGGGAGACGAAACGCAACTTCTCCTCTTCGGAAAACCCCTTGAAGAAGGTGATGGTCCGGATGATCTTCAAGACCAGCTCCCGGTCCTTGGCCGTGTCGGCGATGGTGACGAGCTGGCGGTTGGCGGTGGCCATGCGGAAAAAGCGCAGCCATTCGTCCATGTTGCGGGGCCGGTCTCCGGGCTGCACCCGCAGGGCCTGGTCGATGGCAGAGAGAAAAACCTGCGAAAAACGCCCCTTGCCCGCCTGCACTGCCGGCGGCAGGGGGTCCTTGCCGTCATGCACCAGACCATTGCTGCGGGTGATGACATCCACCGGCGGGCGGCAGGTGATGCCGGCGTACATCACCGCGCCCAGGGCGTAGATGTCGGTCCAGGGGCCATGTTCGTCCTTGATGCCGGAATACTGCTCCAGCGGGGCGTAACCCGGGGTCAGGAAGGTGGTCATGGTGTTGCTCTGCTCGGAGACGAACTGCCGGGCGGAACCGAAATCCAGCAGCAGCGGGGTGCCGTCCGTGCGCACGTAGATGTTGCCGGGCTTGACATCCCGATGCACGAACCCCTCGTGATGCAGCAGGGCCAATGCCTTCATCAGCGGGCGCAGGATGGCCATCAGCTCTGCCTCGGAGCGGCACTCCCCCCGGCGGAACCGCTCGGACAGGGTGGTGCCCTCCACATACTCCATGACCAGATAGGCCGTGCCGTTTTCCTTGAAGAAATTGAAGATGCGGACGATGTTTTCGTTGTGAAAGCGGGCGATGGAGCGGGCCTCTTCCAGGAAGCGGCGCAGGCATTTTTCGAAGAGCGGCTGCTGGGCTGCGTTTTCCAGCCGTACCGAGCCGTCCGGCTGCCTGACGACCCCCAGGGGGCGGGGAAAGAACTCCTTGATGGCCACGTCCACCTCGAGCATGGTGTCCTGGGCGCGATAGGTGATGCCGAACCCGCCCTGCCCCAGAATGTTCTGGATGCGGTAGTGTCGCAGCAGGGTATTCGCAGGCAGCAGGTCCGGATGTTGTTCTTCCGGTGGCATGGCGCTTTCTCTCGATGGTTCTAAGGATGGATGGGACTGGAGTGGGCCTGTAAGCCGGGTTCTGTCCCTTATGCAGGGGATGGCCATTCCTCTTGGAGGGCCGTTACCGACACTCTCTGGCGACCTACCCGGGGGCTGGACGGGCCGTCTTTAAACGCCCCCCTATGCGGTCTTGCTCCGGATGGGGCTTGCCGTGCCGCTACCGTTACCGGGAGCGCGGTGCGCTCTTACCGCACCCTTTCACCCTTGCCGGCTGCGAAACCGGAAAGAAAGGCTCCTCCGGCCGGCGGTTTGCTTTCTGTGGCGCTATCCCTGGGGTCGCCCCCGCCGGGGATTACCCGGCATCCTGCCCTGTGGAGCCCGGACTTTCCTCCGTGACGGATCCAAAAATCACGGCGGCCATCCGGCCCACTCCAGCTTAAGGCAAAGAGTGCGTGTTCGGGGACGGGAAGTCAAGCAAGAGCAATGAAAAAAAAACTCCCCGCGCGCCCAGGTGGACGCGCGGGGAGCAAAGGGGAACGGCTCAGGAGATCTGCACCACGATGTCGTGGAGCACGTCACCGGCACGAGCCAACTGGTCGGCGGTGTTGGAGAGATGGCGATAAAGCTCGCGACGCTTGAACATTTCCACCACGCGCTCCATGGCTTTGGACTGGGCGCCCGGCTCGTTGGCCTCGAGGGATTTCATCGCCTCCTCGGCGGTGAAGAGGGCGGCGATGGCGCGGCGATAGGCCTTTTCGGTGTTGCGTTCGGCCTTGCTCACCGCAGCCGCGTCCTGGTCCGCCAGGGCCGGCGTGACGCCCAGCTTGTGGAAGCCGCGCTTCAGGGCATCGACACCCTCGCGCAGGAGTTGCGCCATCTCCAGGGTGTACTGGTCGGGCGTCAGGTTGAGGACTTCCATTTCCCGGATCGTGGTCTTGGCATAGTTCATGATCTGGTCGATGGCGGTGATCGCGCGGTAGATGTCCTCGCGGTCCATGGGGGTGGCGAAGGCCTGGTTGAGCACGCTCATGTTGCGCGCCTTGATCTCGTCGCCCTTCTTTTCGAGTTCGCGCACCAACAGGCCCTTGTCGGCATTGTTGGTTTCCATGAACTCCACCAGGGCGTCCATGGCCTGTGCGGCCACGTCGCACTGGTCGTTGATCATGCCATAGAAATCCGGCACGCGGGGAAAGACGTTGTTGAGGATCTTGGATGCCAGGGAATTGGAACTGCCACTCATTTTACATTCTCCTTATCCTGCGGGCCAACACGGCCCAAGTTGATGTGCCATTTTGAGTCCGGATCGCTTTGCGCACCGGTGACTAGATGGCACCACCAGTGATCAGTTTGACGAAGTAATAGGTCAGGGCGCCCACGATACCGGCGCTGGGGATGGTGATGACCCAGGTGCTGACGATCTCCTTGGCCTTGGCCCACCGCACGGCCTTGGGCCGCTCGGAGGCGCCGATGCCCATGATGGCGGAACTCACCACGTGGGTGGTGGAGACCGGGGCGCCCATGAGGGACGCGGAGAGGATCAGGGTCCCGGAGGTGAGCTGGGTGTCCAGGGCGTGCAGGGGACGCACCTTGAAGATGCCGAAGCCCACGGTGCGCACGATGCGCCAGCCGCCGGACAGGATCCCCAGGGTGATCACCAGTGCACAGGAGAAGATCACCCAGGTGGGCACCACGAATTTGTCGAGGAACCCGCCCAGCACCAGGACCATGGTGATGATCCCCATGCTTTTCTGAGCGTCGTTGGCGCCGTGGGAGAAGGCGAGACCGGCGGCGGTGAGGAACTGGATCTTGCGCAGGGGCCTGTTGGCCGATGGCTTGGCGTTGCGCAGCAGGCCGCGCATGAAGCGGTGGATCAGGAAGCCGACCCAGAACCCGAGGACTGGTGACAGCAGCAGCGACGCCAGGATCTTCATGAAACCGTTCACCTTGCCGTGCATGATGTCGGAGAAGCCCCAGATCACGTTGTCCGCCCCAGCCGAGACGACCACTGCGCCGATCAACCCGCCCACCAGGGCGTGGGAGGAGGAGGAGGGCAGCCCGAACCACCAGGTGAGCAGGTTCCAGAAGATGGCCCCGAAGATCCCGCACAGGATGATCGAAACCGCGACGGTCTTGGGCAGATCGCCGATGGAGATGAATTTGCCGATGGTGTTGGCCACGGCGGTCCCGCCCAGGATGGGGCCGAGGAGTTCGAATGTGGCCACGATGATCACCGATTGGATCGGTGTCATGGCCCGTGATGCGATGATGGTGCCGATGATGTTCGATGCGTCGTGAAAGCCGTTGGTGTAGTCGAAAAGCAGGACGATCACCACCGCCGTCACGGCCAGAATGTAAAGCGTATCCATAGTTTTCCTTTCCCTTGCGATCCTTGATAGCGCGATAGCAGAGCAGGTTTAGTTGGTTGGCGCGGCTGCAGACGTTTGCAGACCGTCGGGCTGTCAGAAAAGGGGGAAGCGATCACTGCAGCGCGCATGCTCGTGAGGATTCCGGCCCTTGTTTGAATGGCTCGACGGATGCATCGGTCAACAAACCGTGCCGTTTGGTTGAATGGATCATATCTTGCACTGCCGACGTCTGGAAGTAGAATTCTATTGGGAGGGTGAAAAAATTTTTTCTGAACAGATGTTTATATTTGAAAATGTTCAATTTTTTTACAAGGAGGCGTCATGGGGAGGATCTTGATCACGGGTGGGGCCGGTTTCATCGGCGCCAATTTTGTCCACTATTGGTCGCGCCAACACCCGCAGGACCGCCTGGTGGTCCTCGACGCCCTGACTTACGCCGGCAACCGCCAGAGCCTGGAGGGGCTGCCGGCGGGGTGTGATTTCCGCTTCATGCACGGCTCGATCAATGATCGGGAACTGGTGGAAAACCTGCTGCGGGAGGAGGGGATCGACACCATCGTCCATTTCGCCGCCGAGTCCCACGTGGACCGTTCCATCCTGGGGCCGGACGCCTTCATCGCCACCAATGTGGTGGGCACGCACCTCCTGCTCCAGGCGGCGCGGGCGGTGTGGCTCCAGGGTCCCAACGGTCCGTTGCCCCATCGTTTCCATCACGTCTCCACCGACGAGGTGTACGGGTCATTGCTGCCAGAGGATCCCCCCTTCACCGAGGCGAACCGCTATCTTCCCAACTCCCCCTATTCCGCCAGCAAGGCGGCTTCCGACCACCTGGTGCGGGCGGCCCATCACACTTACGGTCTGCAGGTGACCACCAGCAACTGCTCCAACAATTACGGGCCGTTCCAGTTTCCGGAAAAGCTGTTGCCCCTGATGATCGTCAACATCCTGGAAAACCGTCCCCTGCCGGTCTACGGCGACGGACGGAACGTGCGGGACTGGCTGTATGTGGAGGATCACTGCCGGGGGATCGAACGGATCCTGCAACAAGGCCGCATTGGGGAGGTCTATAACATCGGCGGCAACGCCGAGTGGCAAAACATCGACATCGTGCGGCTTTTGTGCCGGGAACTGGACCAGGCGTTCGCGACCGATCCCGCGCTGGCCCGGCGGTTTCCCCGTGCGCAACTGGCGGCCCGTCAGGAATCGTCCGGCCTGATCACCTTCGTTGCCGACCGGCCCGGCCACGACCGGCGCTACGCCATCGATGCCGGCAAGATCCGTGGGGAGTTGGGTTTCGAACCCCGGGAAAGTTTTTCCAGCGGGATCCGCAAGACCATCGCCTGGTATCTGGAGAACGAGGCTTGGTGGCGTCCCCTTCAGTTGGCGGCCACCAGCCTGGTGAGATAGGCCGCCACCAGGTGATCCAGAATCATGTGGGCGTCCTCCGCCGGGCCGTACTCTCCCTGTTCCGTGGGGACATGGATTCCCTCGTCGGCCAGGGGGCGCATCCGTCCGCCGTCGAAGGCGGTCAGGGCCACGCTTTTGATCCCCATCAACCGGGCCTGTTCGATGGCCTCCAAAAGGTTCGGCGAGTTCCCCGATGCCGAAATGGCCACCAGCACGTCCCCGGCCTTGCCCTGAATGCGCAGTTGCCGGGCGAAGACATCATGATAGCCGAAGTCGTTGCCGATGGCGGTGACCACCGCGTGATTGTCCGTCAGGCTGAGCGCCCGGAACGGACGATCCGGGCAGCGGGTGCCCACCCCCAGGTCGTTGGCGAAATGGCTGGCCGTCGCGGCGCTGCCGCCGTTGCCGATGAAAAAGATGGTCGCCCCCCGTTCCCGTGCATCGAGCAGGGTGGCCGTGAAGCGGGCGATCTCGGTCGGATCGATGGCCGCCAGAACGCGGCCCAGATGTTCGAAATAGGCCCTGGCGAAGTGTGCCGGATCCTTGGTGAAAAAACGGTCGATCGGGTTCATGAAGGTCTCTCGTTCCTGGTTGTCACCGGTTGGATATTTTCAATAATATACAAACTGGCGAGGAAAAAGGGAAGCCTCGCGCAGGGCCGGCGTTTTTTTTGCGCGAGTGATCTTGCCTGCTTTTTTTTAATTTGCATGCCAACCCGGATTGAGTTAAAAAAAGGAGACCGGGTCGCGTCGCGGACGCGCCGGCATGCAAGCTGGGCGATGCCACGTTTAGGTGGTTGCCAAGAACTTATTAAACTGCGAGGAGGAGAAACGATGATCAAAAGTGTGCGTGCGTTGGCTCTGGCCGCCCTGCTCGGTGGGGCGCTTCTGCTCACGGCGGGGGATTCTTCCGCATGGTGGGGTGGTCCCGGTTGGGGTGGTGGTCCCTGGAACAATAATGGCTGGGACAACTGGAACAACAACTGGAACAACAACTGGGGCAACAACTGGTTGGGCAATGGCCGTGGCAATGGTCGCGCCCGTGGCAATTTCGGCTTCAACATGGGCGGCGACATCGACGGCGATGCCGGCGGTTGGGGCAACAACAACTGGAACAACTATAACGGCTGGAACAACGGCTGGAACAATGGCTGGTATCCCGGTTACGGCTATGGTCCGGGCTGGGGCGGGCCGGGCTGGGGTGGGCCGGGCTGGGGTGGTGGTCCGGGCTGGGGTGCTCCGGCCTGGGGTGCTCCCGCCTGGGGTGCCCCTGGCGTGCCGGCAGCTCCGGAAGCCAAGCCCGCCGACAAGGATGCAGCGAAGTAATCGTTTCGGCTTGGTCAAGGAGGGTGAGGGGAGACCCCCTCACCCTCTTTTTTTTACCCCGAGAGTGGACGTGAAGGCGGATGAGCATGGAAGGGTTTGGTTTTTATAAAAAATTGCGTTTGTTGAGCAAGACCAGCCACCGGGAACTGCGCATTGTGTCCATTGCGCGGGATTACCGCTTCGCGTCAGACACCAATATCGCCATGCTGGTGGGAGCGGAATTCTCCGAAGCCTACCGGCACTTTCCCATCGTGTTCGTGCCTTCCGGGGCGCAAATCATTCCGGCGGCCTTGCTGGGGCTGCGTGATTCGGAAAATCTCTTTGTGGATCGCGACGGGAGGTGGCTTGCCGGGTATGTGCCCTTTTTCTTCCAGCGCTATCCGTTCCTGATAGGCGAGGGGAGCGGAACCGGGGGGGCGGGCCGGGTTTTTATCGATGAGGCATTTCCTGGTTTTACTACAAAAGATTATGGAGACCGGTTGTTTGATGATGAAGGCAACCCTTCCGCCTTTCTTTCCCAAACATTGACTGGTTTGGATGAATTTTTTGGTTGCATGGATCTGACGGAAGCCTTTACGAGGCTCCTGCGTGAATTGGATCTGCTGGTGGATCTTGCCGCCAATGTGGAACTGCCGGACGGTCGGCGCGTTACCATGAGCGGCATGTTCGTCGTGGATGAGAATAAATTGTTGGACTTGGATCCCCACAATGCATTAAAATTGATACGTTCCAGGGGGATGGCATGGGTCTATGCCCACCTGATCTCCCTGGGCAATCTGGATCGCTTGACAACACTTCTGGCGGAGCGTGACGCATAAGGCTCGCCACCAACCGTCGCACAGGGGAGCAGGTGATATGTTTGATGTTCAATTGCTTGAAAAAATTAAATTTTTTTCGGACTTTCCTCTTGCTGCCAAACAGGAGATCGCCCGGCTGGACAGCGTATTCAAAAAATTTCCCGCCAATACCCCCATCATCAACGAAGGGGATGAGTCCGGATCCTTTTTCGTGATTCTGCAGGGCAAGGTCAGCGTCTACAAAAAGCCGAACGTCAACCCGGTGGGCGAACTGAAGCCCGGCGCCATCTTCGGCGAGATCGCCTTCCTGAGCGCCAAACCCCGCACCGCCAGCGTGGTGGCCGCCGAACCCTGCATCCTGCTGGAGTTCGACCGCTCCGTGCTGCAGAAACTTTCGCCGGACGTGCGGGATCAATTGAAGGACAAGTTGATCGTGTTGCTGGTAAAACACCTCAACGACGTGATCGACCTGCGCACCAAGGAGACCTTCGGCCTCTCCACCGCCAATCCCCACGAGGCCGAGGTGATCGGCAACAAGATCGAGGTCAAGAAACAGATTTTCGCCGCCGAAGGCTATTTCATCTATTATATGGGGAATGGCGAGGCCCTGATCGAAAACAAGAACGAAGGGACCCAGAACAAGGTCAAGATGGTGGAGTTGACCGAGCAGATTCCCGGCAAGTATGTCACCGCCATCAAGCAGGCCAACCGCGACCCGGACGATTATCTCTATGGCCAGTTCGGGGATTTCGGCGGTTATCTGGTGCTCAAGGCCGCACGCCACGCCTGGAAGAGCACCCTGGCCGCCCTGCAGGCAGAGAAGTTCGATCAGACGAGACGGAACAATACCTTCATCAATCGGGCTTCCTTGCAGCAATCCTGACGTGCGCTTCCTTTTTTTGCTGGTGTTGTGGCTGCTCTCCTGCCCCTGGGAGGGCAGCGCCGCCGAGGGGGCGTCCCTGGGTGCCTACACCCCGTTGTGGAAAAACGAAACCATCACCCCGGAGGCCACCGCCACCGTCATCGGCCTGTTGAATCAGGAACTGGCCGCCATTGCCGGCGAAGTCGCGGACGACAGCCAGGAAGGGCGTCGCCGCACCCAACTGAAGAACCGTGTCGCCCTGCTGCGGCAACTCGGCGAAGTCCTCTCCCGCCGCAAGGAAATGGCGGCCACCCATCCGGAAAAGGGCCGTTCCGAGGCGGAACTGGATGCCGCCATCCGGGAATGGGAGAAAAAAACCCCACCCGCCCTGCCGTCCGATCCCGATCAGGATGCCTTCAAAATCCTCTCCGACAAGCGCACCGAACGCCTGAATGGCCTGAAGGGGTTGCAGGATGCCCGCAACAACCGACGCCAACTGGTGCAACGCATCCCGGAAATGATCCTGCAAGCCAAAGCAGCCCAGAAGGCGGCAGAAGAGGAACTGCAAAAACTCCCCGCCGCCGAGGGCAAGGCGGACGTGGCCAAGAAGAGCCTTGTGGCCCTGAAAGCGGAGAATGCCCACCTCGGCATGCGGGTCGGGCAGGAGCAGATCGCCTTGTGGAACGCGGAACTCGCCTTCGAGAAGGAACACGGCGTGCGGCTGGACAAGGAACTGGAACTGGCGCAACGCATGTTCGACTGGTACGAGTTGCAGTACAAGCAGTATCAGGAGGCCCTCAACCGCCTGCAGACCCAGAACCTGGAGGTCAAGTCCGACGCCCTGGCGCAAAAGGAAAAGGATGCCGAAAAGGCGCGCACCCCGGCGGAAAAGTTCCTGGCCCAGTGGGAAGTCCTGGTGGCGCAAACCCAGAAGAACACCGCCGACTGGCAGCAGTTGCGCACCGAGTTGGCCAGCGTCATCACCGCCCAGGAGGGGCGCATCAAGGAAGAAGAAGCAGAACTGGCCAATCTGACCGCCCTGGTCAAACGCATGGGGTCCCAGGGCATGGCGGCGGAATTGCTGAAATCCACCTTCCGTTTGAAGGGACAACGCCGCCTGGAACTGGCCCAGGTGGTCCCGCCGGCGCTCAAGGAGCGCCTTGCCCAGGGGCAGTCCCGCCGCCTGGAGATCGACTCCCGGCTGGGGGGATTGCGCGACCAGTGGCGCGGGGAACTGGAGGCGGTCCTGGAGGGGAATGACCGGCAGCGCGCCCAGATGCGTGACAAGGCCTCCCGTTTTCTCGATGCCTTTCGCCGGGGGCTGCTGGACGAAAAGAAGGTCCTGTTCGAAATCAATGTGGACGAACGGCGTCTGGAACTGCTTGCCGTCGAACGGGGCAATCTGCTGGATGCCATGGAGCGGTTCGTGCTTTCCAAGGTGTTCTGGATCCAGGACGCGGAACCGGTGGGATTCCCGCTGTTCAAGGGGGCGCTCGAGGAGATCGGTGCCGGAGACCGGGAAAAAAGCCTGTTGCATTGGGTGGAGCGGTTTTTTTCCGCAGAGAGCCTGCAACGTTTGCGGGAGGCGGTCTATCGGCCCCTGGTGATCTTCTACGGGGTGTTGCTGAGCCTGTCGCTTTTGATCGGCATTCCGTTGTCCAGGCGCTGGATCCATTCCCTGCATCGGTTTCAGTCGCAGGAGCCGGAGCGCGGGACGCATCGGCTGTTGCCGATCCTGATCGCGGTCGCGGAGGCAGCCTGGTGGTCGGTCTATTTTCTGATCGTGGCCCTGGCCCTGGACGCGGCGGGTCTGCCCGAGGGGGTGGGGACGGTGCTGGCCAGGGTGTTCATCCATTTGGCGCTGTTTTTCTTTTTGTGGCGCCTCGGTCGCCGTCTGTTCGACCGCCACGGCATTGCCCGTCAACAGTTCTTGATGCCCGCTGATCTGTGCGCCACCCTTTGGCTGGCCATGCGTGCCTTGCTGGTGGCCTATCCCGTGTTGCTGATGCCGTGGGTGATTTTCCGGGGGGCGCCGTTCGACTTCCAGGCCCTGCCGCGACTCAGTTACACGGCCTATGAACTGACCGTCACAGCCGTGTTGTATTACCTGATGCGTGACGCCTCTCCCCTGGTGCGCCACTCCTTCTGGCAGAGCGAGCAGGCGGATGGGGAGCGGGTGGCCAAACGGGGGGTGCTGGCGGAAAACTGGCGTCTGATATCCAGCGTCATTTTTCTCTCCATCCTGGCGGTGGTGGGATTGGATGTCATGGGGTATCGCTTCGGGGCTGCCGCCATCACCCGCAACGGGTTGGCGACCATGGTGACCCTGTTTCTGCTGATCGGCGCCTACCGTCTCACCGTCGCCATGGCCATGCGTCTGGGACGGGATCGGGGTTGGGGAGGCGTGGTGGCCCCGGGCGAGGACGATCGGCAGCAGCGTTATCAGAGCGCGCTTTCCATGCGCAAGTTTTTGCGTTTGCTCTTCGTCGTGGGCGGGGGGTTGATTCTGGCCTCCTATTGGGGGGTCAACCGTCAGACCCTGGATGCCCTGAACGAATTTGTTCTGTTTTCCTCGACGTTGCCGGACGGGAGCGTGGATCTCATCACGGTGGCGGACCTGCTGCGTGCCGTGATCATACTGTTCGTTGCGTTCTGGCTGGTGCATCACCTGCCGGGGATCCTGGAACTGTTGCTCTTTTCCCGCCTGAGCATGGATCAGGGGGCGCGCTATGCCATATTGACCATCGGTCGTTACCTGGTGGTGTTGATCGGTCTGCCTTGGGCGCTTGCCGCGCTGCACGTGGACGTGGGCAAGATCGCCTGGCTGGCGGCGGCCATCAGCGTGGGGATCGGCTTCGGATTGCAGGAGATCGTGGCCAATTTCGTCAGCGGGATCATCCTGCTGCTGGAGCGTCCGGTGCGGGTGGGGGATCGCATTTCGGTGGGGGCGGTGATGGGGGAGGTGCGGCGCATCAACATCCGCGCCACGCGGGTCATGAATCAGGACCTGCAGGAGATTTTGATCCCCAACCGTGACCTGATCACCAAAGAGGTGATCAACTGGACGCTAAGCTCCCGGGAGGTGCGCCTGATGATCCCCATCGGCGTGGGGTATGGCAGCGACGTGGAGCAGGTGCGCAAGCTGCTTTACGAGGTGGCCCGCAACGAACCCCTGGTGCTGCGCGATCCGCCGCCACGGGTATTGTTCATGAATCATGGCCCCAGCGCCCTGGAGTTTCAGTTGCGGGTCTATCATGTGGATCCGGACGTGCGCGCCCAGTTGACCGACCGTCTCAACACCGCGATCAACCGGGTGTTTCGTGCCCATGACATCGAGATTCCCTTTCCGCAGCAGGAACTTCACATCCGCGCATCCGCTCCGGTCAGCAATGCCGCCCCTTCCGCCCCGCCCCTGGAGACGATCACGTCGATGATCAGGCCATAGACCCCGCCGGCGATCAGGGTGGCGAAAAAGAGCGTCCAGGAAGAGAATCCCGCAGGCGCCGGTCCGCTCATGGCCCCGGCCCCCAGCGGCAGCGAGACCACTGCCCCCAGGCACAAGCCCCGCAGCCAGGGCCGATAGGGGAAACCGAGCACCGGATGGACTGTATACGCCCCCGCCAGGGCCACCACCATGCCAATGAGCATGCGGTCGGTGAGGATGGCCCAGAAGATGGGATTGGTCGGCGATCCCAGTTCCGGCTGCTCCCGCGCCCCCAGCCAGATGCACAGCATTCCGGCCAGGGTGCCCAGGCCGATGGCGAGCAGGAAACGTTTTTTGGCCGGATGGTTCATGGCACTGCCCTCCTGGAATCGATTGAATCCAAGCGACTCACTGCGCCACTGCCGTGGCGCGCATTTCGCGGATCACGGTCACGCGGATCTGGCCTGGATAGGTCAATTCGTTTTCCACCCGGGTGGCGATTTCCCCTGCCAGGGTCATGGCCCCCTCGTCCTTGACCCGGTCGTAGGCCACCATCACCCGCAACTCGCGCCCGGCCTGAATGGCGAATGCCTTCTCCACGCCGGGGAACTCCATGGCCATGGACTCCAGGGCCTCCAGACGCTTGATGTAGGTCTCCACGTTCTCCCTGCGTGCGCCGGGACGGGCGGCGGAGAGGGCATCGGCGGCATTGATCAGCGGACCATACACCGAGATCGGTTCGATGTCGAAATGATGCGACCAGATGGCGTTGACCACCAGGGGATGTTCCTTGTATTTCTTTGCGACCTGCCCGCCGATCACGGCATGGGACCCCTGAATCTCATGATCCAGCGCCTTGCCGATGTCGTGCAGCAGCCCGCAGCGCCGCGCGAGATTGAAATCCAGGCCCAACTCCTCGGCCATCACCCCGGCGAAACGCGCGACCTCCACCGAATGGGAGAGCACGTTCTGGGTGTACGAGGTCCGAAACTTCAAGGTGCCCACCAGCTTGACGATCTCCGGATGAATCCCGGTCAGCCCCAGATCGAGAATCACCTGTTCCCCGGCCTCGCGGATCTCGTTGTTGACGCTCTTTTCCGCCTTGCGCACCAGACTCTCGATGCGCGCCGGATGAATGCGCCCGTCGGTGATCAACTCCTCCAGGGCCTGCCGCGCCACCTGCCGCCGCACCGGATTGAAACCGGAAATCACCACCGCCTCCGGGGTGTCGTCGATGATCAGGTCGCATCCCGTGGCCGCCTCAAGGGCACGGATGTTGCGCCCCTCGCGACCGATGATCCGGCCTTTCATCTCCTCCGAGGCGATCGCCACCACGGTCACCGTCCGTTCGGCCACATACTCGCCCGCCAGTCGCTGAATCGCCGTGGCCATGATCTCCTGTGCCTTGCGATCCGCGTTTTCCCGTATCTCTTCCTCCGAACGCTTGAGGAAATTCGCCCCCTCCCGGCGCACGGTCTCTTGCAAGCCTGCCATCAGTTGTGTTTTCGCCTCCTCGGCGGTCAGACCGGCCACCTCTTCCAGGCGGGTGTCGATCTCTTCCTCCCGTTGCTTGCAAGCCTCCTTGCGGCTTTCCAGGGTGCGAATCTCCTGTTCCACCTGGGCGCGTCTGCGCTCCAGATCGTTTTCCCGCTGATCGAGCTGGTCGAACTTGCGGTCCAGTTGTTCCTCGCGTTTGTCGAAACGTTGCTTGAGCCGGTCCAACTCCTCCTGGCGGGCGCTGAACTTCTCCTTCATCTGTTCTTCGATGCGCAGTCGTTCCGCCTTGGCCTGCAGGTCGATCTCACGGGCGACCGTCTCGCTCTTTTCCTCGGCGTTCCGGACGAACAGTTGAAGACGCTCTTCCTTTTCCCGGAAACTCTGCAGTTGCTGCCGCCGCCATTGGTACATGAACAACAGGGCCGCACCAATCCCGCATGCGAAGCCCGTCAACAGGGAGAGGATATTCATCAATCGGATCCTTTGCACAAAAGAACCCCGTTTTCGGTCACCACCCGCCCCATCATGACATCATGAGGCGCGCGGGGAATGGACGGGAGTTCCTGGAAGGCGTAAGCCAATCCGGTCAATCGCAAGGCCTGCGCGTCTTCCCCCTCCAGGCGCGCCAGGGTGCGATCATAATATCCGCCGCCAAATCCAAGGCGGCAGCCTAAACGGTCGAACCCGACCAGCGGCAGAAAAATCAGGTCGAGACGATCGGCATCCACGACCGATCCGGAGGGAATCGGTTCCAGGATTCCAAACGACCCCACATGCATGGGGTCTCCGGGCCGGTATGCAACGAAACTCAGGGAACGGGAACTTTTGTCCGGGATCGGGAGGAAGATCTCCTTTCCGGTGGCGGCGGCATCGAGGAACAGCCGGGAGGGATCCACTTCGTTGTCCGTCGGGTGATACAGCCCGATGGTGCGCGCCCGTTGGTAAAACGACGCGCTCGCAACATGTCGAACGATGGTCCCTGAGCGCTCGGTGATCTCCTTGGCCGACATCCGTTGCCGCATACCGCGCAACTCGCGTCGCAAAGCCGCCTTTGGATCTTCCGTCATGCCAGGACCATGTTACCGGCGAAAGCCCCCGCCTGTGCCGTGGGATCTTGCCCTCTGAACCCTTTTGTCAAGGTGGACCCCTGATAATTGTTTCCGGTTTCCCCGCAATCGGGGCGACTCTCCACAAACAGCGCAAGGTTCCCAGGTTCAATAGATATCGGCTCAGGAGGATGGTCTCCTCACGAACACCGCAGGGGTGCCGGTAAGTTGTTCATCCCTGGAGCAGTTGATCGCTGGTGTCGATCAACCTGCTGATTTTCTCGGTCGCGCCGTGCATTTGCTGGCTCATCTGCCGTCGATACAGCAAATAGTCGTCCGCGATGCGTATTGCCGCCATGATGGCGATCCGTTCCGTGGAGGCCAAATGGGCCTCCTGCGCTACCTGGCCCATGATTTCATTCACATATTGGGCCAGTTCTCGTACATACTCACCGCTGGCCTGGGATTTCAGCTTGAAGTGTTGGCCACGTATGCGGACTTCAATGGATTCGGACATGGCTCCCCGGTCAACGGCACACTTGATGCTGCAACTCTTTTTAAGACTGCATCTCCTCGAACCTGGAGAGCAAACCTTCGATCCTGGCGATTACCGCCTTCTTTTCCTGCTCCAGGGACTCGATTCTTTCTTGTTGCTGCAAAACCTGTGTTTCCAGCTCGGAAATCGTTTGCCTTTGCGAGGCGACCTGCTCGCGCAGGGTGCGCATTTTTTCGGCCATGCCGTCCCAGCGGCGTTCCAGGGCGGTCAGCGAGGTGGAAAGGGTGTTGTCGTGATCCAATAGCGCGTCATTCATGGTCTTTCCTTCGGGTGGCTTCCTGAATTACCGACACGATTTCTGCCGATGGTTATTGTATAAGAATGGCGCATCCTTTGTCAAGGGACCCAATCACGCCGGCAAAACCGATTCCCCGCTCCGCAGCCAGCCGTCCACCCCCCTGGCGGCCTTGCGTCCGCCGTGAATGGCGCGCAGCACCAAAGACTGCCCGGTGGCCATGTCCCCGGCTGCGAAGATGCCGGAAATGCTGGTCATGCAACGCTCGTCCACCCGCACGTTGCCGCGCGCATCCAGCGCCACCCCAAGCTCCGCCAGCATCCCGGTCGGTACCGGATGGAGAAACCCCATGGCCAGCAACACCAGATCCGCCTCCAAAAAGAATTCCGAGCCGGCAACCTCCCGCATCCTGGGCTGCCCCCCGTCCTCGCGCGGCTCCCAATGCAGACGCACGCAGTGGATCCCCTTGACCCGGCCATCCGCGCCACCTTCGAAGGATTTGGTCAGAATGCTCCACAACCGGTCGCATCCCTCCAGATGGGAGGTCGAGGTCCGCAACTGATGCGGCCACAGCGGCCAGGGGGTCTCCGGGGCGCGATCCTTGGGGGGCTTGGGCAACAGTTCGATCTGGGTCACGCTCGCCGCACCCTGCCGGATCGCTGTGCCCACGCAGTCCGCGCCCGTGTCCCCGCCACCGATCACCACCACCCGCTTGCCCAGGGCGAAGATCGATTCCGTCACCGGAATGGCGGTGCCGTGTACCCGCCGATTCTGCTGGGTCAGATAGGTCATGGCAAAGTGGATCCCGCCCAGTTCCCGTCCGGATACCGTCAGGTCACGGGGTTGCTCCGCGCCGCCGGTCAGGAGCATGGCGTCATGGCTGTCGCGTATCTCCGCTGCGGCCATCGTCACCCCCACATGCACCCCGGTGCGGATCGTCAATCCTTCGGCCTCCATCTGCCGCAGTCGCCGGTCGATGACCCGCTTGTCCAGCTTGAAATCGGGTATGCCGAACCGCAAGAGACCACCGACATGTTCGTTCTTTTCGAACAAAGTCACCTGGTGGCCGGCGCGTGTCAACTGCTGGGCCGCCGCCATCCCCGCCGGCCCCCCCCCGATCACCGCCACCCGCTTGCCGGTACGTTCCGCCGCAGGTTGCGGGACGATCAACCCGCGGCTGAATCCCTCCTCCACGATGGTCCGTTCGATCTCCCGGATGGTGACCGGATCCCGGTTGATCCCCACCACGCACGACGCCTCGCACAAGGCGGGACAGACCCGTCCGGTGAACTCCGGAAAATTGTTGGTGCGGTGCAGCGTGGCAACCGCCTCCTCCCAGCGTCCCCGGTAGACCCAGTCGTTCCAGGCAGGGATCAGGTTGTGCAGCACGCAGCCGTTGTGACAGAACGGAATCCCGCAATCCATGCAGCGTGAGGCCTGTTCCTGCAGCTTTTGCACCGGAAACTCATGATAGAGTTCATCCCAGTCCTTGATCCGTTCCACCACCGCGCGCGGACGCGGGGTCTCCCGTTCCACCTCCATGAACCCCGTGATCTTACCCATGGCCCGCTTGCTCCCGTTTTTTCATTTCCATCAGCACCCGCTGATATTCGTGCGGCATCACCTTGACGAAACGGGTCAACGCATTGTCCCAATCCGCCAACAACCGGGCAGCCACCGCACTCTCCGTGTGATTGGCATGCTCTTGCACCATCTCGCGCAGCCGCTTCCGATCTTCCTCGTCGTCCATGGTTTGCAGGGCCACCATGGCAGGATTGCACATCGAGGCGAATTGCCCCTGCTCGTCCAGGACATAGGCGACACCGCCGCTCATGCCGGCTGCGAAGTTGCGTCCCGTAGTGCCCAGCACCGCCACGACCCCGCCGGTCATGTATTCGCAACCGTGGTCGCCAACCCCCTCCACCACCGCCCTGGCCCCGGAGTTGCGCACCGCGAACCGCTCACCCGCCACCCCCCGGATGTAGGCCTCGCCCCCGGTGGCGCCGTAGAGCAGCGTGTTGCCCACGATGATGTTCTCCTCGGCCACCAGCCCCGAACGCCGGTGCGGGCGAATGACGATCCTCCCCCCGGACATCCCCTTGCCCACGTAGTCGTTGGCCGCCCCCTCCAGATGGAGCGTCACGCCAGGGACGTTGAAGGCCCCGAAACTCT